>JAEZRV010000058.1 GCA_023444055.1 Bacillota bacterium | reverse complement strand
TACTGTATACCAAGTTGATCATCAGAATATCTTCCTATATCACCAATTATATCATATGAATTATCAAATTCACGATATGTATCGTAACCATAATTGAATGTATCAGTTACGTAGTTAAATGCATCATGAGCGCAAATGTGTCGGTAGGTGGTCATGATAATCTGTAGAGGCTATATACAGGCATTTGAAAAAGATTAACAAGGACATAGGTTCTCTATTGTTATTTTATGTCTACTTCGCAATAAAATTAAAGGGCAGGCTGTTACACCTACCCTTTTTTGAACAAGGTGTTTCTCAATCTGAAAATTCAATGAAAGCGTCATTCTTATAATAATACAAAAATGCTTCTAACAAATCATTCCCAGTACAATTACTTTTTTGCTCATATGCATTCATTACGATTCCTCTTATATCCCGCATATTTAACACATGTTTCAAATTATTATCCATTGCAAATCTTGGTTCTTCATCTGCATCATCTTCTACATCATCAGGGTCAAGAACTGCACATTTCGTGTTTAACCCCCATTCCTCATTTCTTACCATAAATAATGCATCTCTACGTTCAAAGTCATCAAGATTTAACAAAACATCTCTGAGTTTTACTATTTTTTGCATAATGGTCGCTCCTTTTTTCAAAATTATATTCGCATATTGTTATCTTCCGCCACCCCAGTTTTCCATTCCACCTTTTCTACCAGGGTGAAGGATACTCTGTATTGGGCCTTTAGCAGTATGTTGCTCAAAAGGAATTAATTGCATTACTCCTTCTCGGTCAGGATGATGATGCCAAGTAACATCATCAGTTGGAGGTTTACGTGAAAAAGCTCCTCTTGCTCCTGGCTCAACTCCTTTATTAATTCCGGGGTATAACTCCTCCATTTGTTGTGCAAACCTTGAATCCTTTTGAAAAGTCTCATATAATTGCTTATTAGCCTCTTGGAAATGCCTTGGAGAACTTACATCAGGATACATATCTTTCGGCAATTTTGCCTCAAAACCAACTGAATATATTCCTTTCTCCGAAGACCATTTAGCAGCATCACCCGCTCCCGTACTAACATCCGGCAATCTCATCTGAGTAGCAAATTCATACTGTATACCAAGTTGATCATCAGAATTGTTGATTTACAATTAAAACTTACCCCCGAAAAAATGAACTATACACATAATAACGCGTTTTACCTACTGAAGCAAGATATTATTATACCGTTCTAAGCTCTATAATCCGCTTTATATCAGGTTTTGATGGGTTACATTTATACTTTTTAAACATAAAAAAAGACCATCCAAAACAGAGGGTCTTAAATCATGATTAAGCATTTTTTTCAAATCTTTCAACTCTATTCATAACTTTTTTAATTGCTTCAAACATTCTAAAATACTCACATTTATCACAGTCATTTTTACTAGTAATATTTGTCATTTTACTTAATCTTACACTTATTTCATTTATATCCTTTTGACTAATTTGGTTTTCTTCAATTTGACCATACAAAGTAGATATATGTACAAATCTTGCATCATTTAATATTAGTGCTCTTTCCCAAACGCCTGTATCTGTTTTCTTTGGTATATAATAAAGATTGTATTGGTCATGTGATTTATCTTTTATTTTTATGTAGTCGTCTAACCTTTTAACATATTCGTCATGATTTTGAAAATCTGATTCGATAGGTTTTTTAAGTGATTGAATTGGAATTATAAAAACATTATTATGATACTGTTTACAAAACTCTATATCTTGAAAAATTAGAACCGGTCGAGACTTTGCTCTAGTAACAATCATTAAATCTTTGGAAGCAATATTATTGCCTTTATCATCTTTTATTGGTTTAAACCCATTTTCTTTAACAATTATTTTACCATTGGCTTGAAATCCTAAAACCTTATTATTAAAAACCTTTTCCCTATCGTCCACATCATCAAACTCAAAAAACCCCAAGGGATTTTGTTCAACAAATTGAAATCCATTTAATACTGTACTATTAAACTTTAAATCATCTATATTCACTTAATACCTCGCTACATTTCTTTTAAGTATATTTTTGAGATAATGTCTTCATCATCAAAAAGGAGATATTCCTGACTTCTAAGATTTTCATCTTTATCTATATTATTATTTATTTTTTTCTTATCAATAAAAGTATCTTTCTTCGCTTTTATATTGTTAAAGTCAATTATCTTAGCCATAATTGTCACCCTCTCAACTCTTCTTATTTATATTATATCAAATATACAACATTTGTAAACTAAAAGCCATGCTTTATTTTTTAATTAATAATATTTATATTATACACTAATAATATAGCTTTATAACATTAAAATACAACTAACCTTGCTAAATACAAATTTGTTGCAATGGTAACCGCAAATACTTTTATGTTATTAAACCTAAATATTTTCAAAGCTTTCACAAAACATATTCACAAAACAGAACTAAATCAGGTCTTAACAGAGAATATATATCTCCATTAAGACCTGATTTTATAAATTTTCTAGGCTTTGTTTTTACTATTAGTTTGATAACTCGTTGTATATCGCGATTTACACCTCATCATAAGCATCCCCGAGTGAATTAAATCCATCCCTTAGCCAATACCATCTTTGTCCCTTATTATCTACTAAACGTTCTAACAAGTCAGTAAATGATATTGCAATAATAGCACACTCTCCAACTACTCCGTGTCTATCCCAAAAGCTATCATAGCATCTCCCAACCCTATCTTTATTGAGGTCTACTGTTAAGTAGTCACCATTTCCATCGTTAGCAACTATGTACCAATCGGCAGTTATGTCTTCCTCACATCTTTCACCAACAATTACTGGATTTGCAAGAATAAATTCATCGGGGGGCACAATATTTACTACATTTTCAGCACTTGCAAATAAGCTAACTCCACCACACAAATCATAAAACTCCCTAATGTCATCAGGTAAGGTATAAGCTTCCTCAATAGCTGGAATACCTTTAGATGGATAGACTATACAATCTGGTAATGTCTCAATCTTTGTTACTAACTGTTTAATCGTCATATGTACTCACCTCATTTATTTAAGATTATAAATATATTTGTGAAATTCTTGGTAATAACTTCTTCTTGCAGCTTCAGGCACTTTCGCAGCATCCATCATCTTCTCAGATAAACTTTGTATTTCCTGCGGAGAAACTGTTGTCCAATCCACCTTGCCACCGACCTTCTTACCTGTTTTTTCAAACAACCAATCTCTGTATATTTCTTTTGTAGCAGCATGTTCCCCTGCTGTGCCTGCTGTCAACCTCATTGATGTTGATGCCGGGTCTCTTGAAACATAGCCCGGTATATTATGTTTTGCCCATACATCAAGTACTCCGTGATGGTTTTCAAATCCAGTAGCCCTATCCCCATACTTAACTACATCAAATGACTTAGCCTCGTTTGCAATAGTTTCAACTTCACTTACTCCCGTACTAACATCCGGCAATCTCATCTGAGTAGCAAATTCATACTGTATACCAAGTTGATCATCAGAATATTTTCCTATATCACCAATTATATCATATGAATTATCAAATTCACGATATGTATCGTAACCATAATTGAATGTATCAGTTACGTAGTTAAATGCATCATATCCATTGTTAAATGCATCAGTTGCGTAATTGAATGTATCGTATCCATAATTGAATGCATCATATCCGTAGTTGAATGTATCGTATCCATAATTGAATGCATCATATCCGTAGTTGAATGTATCGTATCCATAATTGAATGCATCGTATCCGTAGTTAAATGCATCGTATCCATAGTTAAGTGCATCGTATCCGTAGTTAAGTGCATCGTATCCATAGTTAAATGCATCGTATCCATAGTTAAATGCATCGTATCCGTAGTTAAATGCATCGTATCCGTAGTTAAATGCATCGTATCCGTAGTTAAGTGCATCGTATCCGTAGTTAAGTGCATCGTATCCGTAGTTAAATGAATCGTATCCATAATTCAATGCATGGTATCCATAGTTAAATGAATCGTATCCATAATTCAATGCATCGTATACATAGTTAAATGAATCGTATCCATAGTTCAATAACCTAAAACCTTCACCCAGTCCTGTACAGAATGGAATAGCGGCACCCACTACATCCAATCCTAAGCTTGCCCAGTTCGTCCATTCATAAGGGTCTTTATATATCTGGTATCCGTCATACACTATAGAACCTATATCAAAAATAACATCAAAGAAGTGACCAGTAGGATCATAATAAATAATTGGGTTATTTTGAACATAGGTGTACCTATTAAGACTAAGAGGGTCATTCAAGTCGCCACCATAGGTATCCTCCTGTAGGAACCTTGCTATCTTTGCATCATACATTCTGGAGGACAAATAATACAGTCCTGTTTCTTCATCATATTGGTAACCCGCATACCTTATGCTGTTGTTGATATCTCCTGTCGATTCCAATATGTTTCCAAACGCATCATAGTAGTATGATGCTACTATCGCTCCTGACGTATCTATGAGGGCAGTTACATCGGCATGTCCGTTGTAAAGATAAAACAGAGTGTCTCCTTCTACATTCCTCATCAGAAGGTTAATACCGTAAATATTCCTTGCAAGCTGGGCACCAGCATCGTCAAGTTCAAGAACTACTTTGTCATAATCATAAAGGTATTTAGTTATCTGTCCATTAATATTTTTGGAAACCCTAAGACCTTCACCATTATAGGTGTAATAACAGGTCTTTGAACTTGTTGTCGTTTTGACTAACTGGTTCCAATCATCATAATAGAATAATGAAACATTCTCGTCATTGTCGCTGTCACCCTCACCGTCAACAAATGCTTCAAGTGTTTCTACTTCTGTTTCTCCAACAGGTTTCGTTACCTCACAGCCTTTATATATCATATTGCCGTTATTATCATAAGTAAACCTAACTGTCTTTTCACTACCGTCGTTGTATGTTGTAACAGTGCTATTTAGCCTGTTCTGTTCGTTATTGCTGTAAGTTGTCTTCTTCTTCGTCGTTCCCGATATAACCGTTTCCGTTTCTCTGTTTCCTGCGGCATCATAGGTATATATCGTTGTCTTGGTGCTATTAGGTTCGGTTATGTTTTCTAGCCTGTTGAGGCAGTCATAAGAATAGGTTGTTACGCCTTTTGAAACATTGTTTATGCACTCATCCTTCGATGTCTGGTTGTGTGCAGCATCATACTCATAGACATAGGAATCAATAAGAGTTTCTGCTCCGTTGGTCTTCTTATAGTTTTTCAGTGTCCACAATAAGCCGTCCTTATAGTATGTGTAATCCTCCCTTGTACCTCCAGTGTATTCAATACTCTGCCTGCTACCATTATTATAATAGGTATATGTCGAGGTTTTTCCATCTGAGGTTACCTTCCAGAGCCTTCCCGCTTTGTCATAAACTTTTGTAGTAACGTTTTGTTTAGGATCAGTAGTTGTTTCGGCCCAACATCCAAAATCTATTCCTTCCGTAATATCCAAGAGAAAAGTGCTCAATCCTATTTCCGGAACGGTTTTCTTTATCACCCTATTCTCTTCGTCATATTCACGTTTAGTGATTCCTGTCTCATCGCTAATCTCCAGTTGGTTTCCATTACCATCATATTTATAGGATATTGTTTTGTCATCAATGGTCTTAGATTTGAGCCAACCCTCTGCGTAGTATGTGTAGACGGTAGTTTTTCCATTCCTATCCGTTTTGGTATTGAGATTCCCATCTGGATAGTATGTATATTGTTCTGTTTTTGACAAATCATAGGCAGGAATATTATTGATAAGGGTAATCCCCCCCTGATCTACCTTTCTTGTAACCAGATTTCTGACATTGTATTCATATGTTGTGGTATTTCCTCGGCCATCCTTCTGGGTCAGCATATTGCCATTCAAGTCATAGGTAAAACTTGTTGTTTCATTCTTGGCATTTTTTACCTCAGCGAGTTTGTTGAATTCGTCATATTTGTAAATTGTCGAATAAGTTCTTCCGTCCGTTATAATTCTTATATTTCCGGCATTGTCATAGTCCTGTGACTCATTATGGAGTTCAGGGTCAAGAGTACTTACCTGCCTGCCGTTTTTATCATACTCATACCTTGTGAGATTTCCCAGTGCATCATATGACTTCACTTGGGCACTGTTATGGTTGTACTCAATTTTTTGTAAGGATGTATACGGATCTCTCTTTTCAACAAGCCTATTTATAGGATCATATACATCTACATATTCATTCCCTCTCCAGTCCTTCTCAAGTACTTTATTATTATTGGGGTCGTATTTGAATTGTGTTGTTTTTGTAATGGCAACTCCATTTACATTTGTTACTGTATCACTTGTCGCAATCAGCCTATTAAGCTCGTCAAACAAATTTTCCTTTATATTTTCATTTCCATCAACCTCTTTTTTCTTATTTCCATTTATGTCATACATTGTGGATGTAGTTACGCTCTCCGAACCATCCTGCTTTTGTACCGTTGTAGAGAGAAGCCTGCCTTCATTATCGTATGTATAAAGCTTCACATTTCCTTCACTACCTGATTCATACTTAAGGTTACCCAATGTATCATACTGGTAGGTCACCTGGCCGTCAATGATGGAACTGTCGGCTGGGTAGATTATCTTTCTGACTTTATTGAAATCATTGTATTCATACCTTACAGGGTTGTTATTCCCGTCATATTGTACTAATGGATTTCCAAGTAAATCATAGGTACTGCTCATTATAACCTGTTCTAAGCAGGTTATATCGTTTATATTCTTCTTTACTGATGTTTGTATTATATTTCCAGCATTATCATACTGATATTTTGTAAATGAATAATAACTATCAGTGCCATACCCTTTTGCCGAAGTTGTTGATATTTTATTGCCAAGGGCATCGTACTCGTTTCTTTCCGAATATCCCAGTCCTCTTTCCTTTGAAACTGGATCAAGTAACGTTATTACTTTGTTTAAGAAGTTATAGGTGTACTCAGTTCCGTAGCCCGAATCAATTTTCTCTTCAGGGGTACTGCCAGTGCTGCTCTCATAGCCCGTAGCATCAAGTTTCTTGACAATATTACCTCTATCATCATATTTGTTTGCTTCAGTAATTATTGATATCCAATTCCTTACCTCCTGCAGATTTATCGGATCATAGCTAATTTCCTCAAACACATACTTTTTCAGCTTAAGTCTATCCATCAGATCATAGTTATATTCTGTCCTGTTCATTTGATTGAGAGTTAGGGCAGGGGAATAATTCTTTGCAGAAACCTCTGCGATTTTTCTTCCTGCTCTATCATAATAATAAGCATTTGTATATTCAGTTAAAACGCCATCCACAGTAACAGGTTTTCTGATCTTCTCTAAAAATCCTCTTTTTCCATAATCGTAGTAAGTCTTGTTCAGTTTTGCATCAGTGGCTTCCACTACCTTGCCTTCCCAGTTCAGCAAAGATGACACAGATATATCTGACACAAGAACACCGTTTTCATTATAATTTGGTTTGCTTATGCTTTTCTGTCTGTTTAGTTTATCATAACTATAAGTAGTTGTTATCTGATCCGGTGTCACCACAGTTTTTAAATTTCCGTTTTTGTCATAGGTGTACTTTGTCGTGAGAACAACATAATTCTCATTAAAAAAGCTATTACCGTATATGTCTCCCCCCATTACATACTGAAGCTTTTCCTTTACCTTCGACAGATGGTTGTAATAATACTCTGTTTTAGTGTACTTGTTTGTATCAGAATAAATATATTCAATATCGACATTTCCATCCTCATTATAATGGTATTCCTCCAGCTTATTGAGTGAGTTATCAGAAACTGTCTTCAGTTTCTTTGTACCATAATATTCGTAGAAAGTTGAAATGATATTTCCAGCTTCAGGTTCAACAAATAGTGCAACCTTTTCTTTTGAATTCTTTTTAACCTTTATATTTCCAGACTTGTCATACACAAACCCTTCATAGGAATAAACTGTTTCACCGTTATTATCTTCAATCGGCGTCCATGTATGAATAAGCCTATTCAATCCATCATACCTGTAATACTCCTTGCCTGAAGGGCTTGATGTGTAATTTATATTTCCGTTCGGCTTAAGGTTCGTTTCTAACTCAGATCCATCAGAATTCTTCTGGATTATCAATCTTCCAGCATAATCATATACAAATTCGGTTATGGCTTTTTCAGTGTCATTTAGGTACTTAATATGTATTTTAATATTTCTTGTTTCTCCGGACTTTTCATAGCAGTATTCCTCAAGTAACACTCTGGTAGTATCAGGCTCATTTATACTGTTTTTGAAATAAACCTTTATCAGCCTGTTTAATAAATCATACTCGTATTCATATACTGCACCATTAGGCTTAATCTCAGTAGTAACATTTCCATACTTGTCATATGAATCATAGGTAGTTGTATAGCCTTCTGGGTCTGTAACGGCTTTCAATTTCCCATTTGGATAATATGCATAATTATAATAGTTATCTTTATCTGTATTCTCAACATCATAAACATGATTCGCGATGTCATCCAGATTTGGCTTATACTGCTCAGGCATAATTTCCTTAATTTTTCTGCCCATTGCGTCATACACTATTCTGGAAACGCTATTCTCTGTAGCATCAATAAGATTGTTAATAACCTTTTTTTCAATCCTGCCGTTATTATCATATGTGTAGTCAATTCGGGCACCCTCAGGAGATATCTCCGTTTCTTTGAACCCTGCTACAGTATAACTATATATAGTTGCATTTAAAGCATCGGGTTGTTTAACAGTATTCAATTTACCATCATTTAGGTAAGTGTATTCAGTTGTATTCCCTTCAGGGTCGATCAATTTCGCTAAAAGGCCTTTCACGGAATAAGTAGTATCAGAATAGTATTCATAAGTGGTAATAGCAAATTTAGGTGAAGTCCTGTCTTCACCACTATATATATCCGTACCATTCAGAGGTTGAACTTTTTTTAGCAGATTGATTTTATTAGAATCAAAAATATTATATGTATGCCTGCCCAGTTCATCACATTCTTCAATCATATTGTTTCTTTCATCATAGACAAAGCTTTTAATACTTAAATCTGGATTGATAATCCTGGTGATATTCCCTCTATCATCCCTAACATATATAGTTTTGTTCCCATATCTATCTATTTTTGTATCTTCTTCACCATATCTGTTTCTGCCATCTTCATCAGTATTGTATATTGTACTTGTAACCTTGCCTTCAGCATCCTGAATATCGGTTATATAATACTCATTATCATACCAGTACGACTCTGCTTTCTGCTGAGTATCAACAACAGTCACTTTTCTCTTATTATTAGCATCTGGAGTGTCATAATATGTATATGTACAGATATTTCCTAGTGCATCTTTACTCGTTTGAACTCTTCTCGTAACATCACTGTAATATTGAATAGTCTGCATAATATTATTTTCATCATTGTCACCGATTTCATTAAGAAGTCCGTTTGCATCATAATAATAGCGCATTACAATATTATTATGAAAGTCGGTCACAGTGGAAAGTGTATATTGTCCAGTGCCGCTGTTAAGTGCATAGTCATAGTTGATCGTTCTATAACCGAGATCATCACTGAAAGTCTTCAAAAGGCGTTGAGTTTCATATGTTTGATAGGATAGAGTATATATTCTTCCTGAAATATCCTTTACAGAACTTATTTCACCTAAATCGTTCACTACAATCTCAATTTTATTTCCGTTTTTATCCTTTATTTCGGTAAGATACCCTAATGAATTAAACTTGTAGGAGTTCTGGCTTTTCATTTCAATGATATATGATCCGTCACTCAATTTTTCAAGTTTATTTCGAGTATTATACCCAGTATAGGTTGCATCAGTATTCTTCGTAAACACTTCAATTTTACCGTTTCCATATTTTACTTTAACGTAATCTACATAATCTGTAACCTTTCCTTCATATCCAAAGGTCCAGCCACTGCCGAGTATACCAGCTTCAGTATTTTTTGAATTATACGTTCTGCTTGCTTCAATAGCTAATCCAGATGTAGGATTAGATAAATCGGTAAATGTATTGCAATAGTTTCCTGTTGCTACATTTATACCCTTTGTTCCAAATTGCATCTGCTCTTCCAACAATGGAAGTCCATTACTGGAATCATCTGCATTTATAGAACTAGCTGAAAAAAAACTGACCTCAGACTCAATTACTTTTTGGTTTTCTAATTCATTCTTATTGATGATAATATTGGTTAATGCTGAATGAACATTCAATACCCCCCCTGATAGAACTTTTCCGTCAAGACTATCAAGTTTTGTTGTATTCTTTCCTAAAGTAGCAATAATCTCAGAAACTTTTATACTTGGTTTAGTACTTTGTAGTAGAGCTGCTGCACCAGAAACGTGTGCAGTTGATAATGAAGTTCCACTTTTATAACCATAACCATTATCAGGTACTGTTGTGAGTATATCTACACCCGGAGCAGCTAACAGTGTATTATTTCCATAATTAGATAAGTCAGCAAGTTCTCCTGTGTTGTCTATTGCTGCAACTGAAATAATATTGGGAAAATCAAAACATGCAGGATAATACAGAGATTGACTCCCACTATTACCTGCTGAGCATATAAATAAGATGTTGTTCTCATTCATCGCCTCTTTAAGTGCAAAATTATCCTGATTGCTTCCCCAACTACAATTGATAATTCTGGCACCTGCTTTTCTTGCATAATATATTGCCTCAATTGCATCCGACGTGTAACCATAATCTCCATCTAAAAATTTTAATGGTAAGATTTTTACACTAGGTGCAATACCCATTATTCCTGTTTCATTGTCTGCTGCTGCAATAATTCCGGCAAGTTGCGTACCATGGGTATCTGATATTGCTGAATCGAAAACTGTATTATCATCATTAATAAAGTCCCATCCGTTTACGTCATCTTTATATCCGTTATTATCATCGTCAATACCGTTATTAGGTATTTCATCATGGTTATTGTAAATACTTCCGGTCAGTTCAGTATGGCTTATATCTATTCCAGAGTCAAGAATACCAATTATTACGTCATCGTTACCGGTTGTGATATTCCATGCATCTGTTATATTACTATCAATACCAGAAGTTCCAGCTTTGCCTTGAATAGCCTGTCCATTATTTAATAGACTCCACTGTTCGTCAAATCTTGCATCATCTGGTACAGTAGCTTTTGTTAACCTATAATTAGGTTGAGCATATGTAACTCCTAGATTTTCCTTTAATGAAGTTATTACTTTATTTATATCATCGTCCTCGCTTATTTCATATACTGCTAAATTAAAGATTTTAATATTTTTCTTTAATTCAAATTTTGAGAGGCTTAAGCTACTTAAAATTGAACTCCTTATGCTATCAAGATCATAGGCATCGCCGTATTTGACTAGTATCTGTATATTTTCCTTATTGGTATCCAGCGTTTGTGAACCCTCTTGAGCCAGAACAGTGCTGGTTGTTAGTACTATTAAAAGAGTTATAGTTAAAACTAAAATTATTGATTTTCTCAAATATCTAATTATTGATTCCATTATTTCACCTCCATAAAAATTTTTTCTATTAGTAAATACTTGCTCCACATCGGTCGCATATATGGTCATTAAATAAGTCGGTATGATACCACATAGGTATTGTTCTGTACGCACCGCAAATATTACAAGAAGAATCGCAATCATAGCTGTAAAAATGTGACCCTGGTGTTCTATACGCACCGCATGTATTGCAGGTTGCATCACAAGCATTTGAATAGAAGTGTCCTGAAACATATCTAGTTTCACCACATATATTACATGTTGTATCACAAGCATTTGAATAGGAGTGCCCAGCAACATATCTGGATGCATTACATATATTACAGGTTGCGTCGCAACCATTTGAATAGGAATGTCCTGGAACATATCTAGTTGCACCACATATATTACAGGTTGTATCACAAGCATCTACGAAATAATGTCCTGGAACATATCTAGTTGCACCGCATATATTGCAGGTTGCATCACAAGCATTTGAATACAAATGTCCCCCAACAGATCTTTGTGCAGAGCATATATTGCAGTAAGCATCACAAGCGTTACTGTATATGTGATTAAATACATATCTATATTCACGGCAGATATTGCAGTATTGATCACAATCATTATCATAAACGTGGCTATTTACAGATCTATATTCAGAGCAGTTATTGCAGTCAGCATCACATGCATTATCGTATATGTGACCTGGAACTGACCTTCTATAACCACATTCATTACAGATGTTATCCACACAGTCATTGTCGTATCTATGTGCAGAAACATATCTCTGATAACCACATTCATTACAGTATGGATCACAATCATTGCTATACACATGACTAGAAACGATTCTGCGATAGTCACAGTAATTGCAGGAATCATCACAGGCATTACTGTACCTATGTCCGGGTACCCATCTCAACGAATAGCAATAATTGCAGCTTTCATCACAATTATTCGAATAGTAATGACTTCCTGCGTCTCTAAATGTGCCGCATCTGTTACATGTTGAGTCTGTACAACCGGTATAGACATGGCTGAGTTTAGAATATATAACCTCGTGGCATTTCTTACAGTACCCTGCCTGCAAGCAAGTAGCTGGCCACGGATCATGACCTTGAGCAGGTAAGTTCTCAGTAACCCCACACCCATCTCTAGCACATGTTCTAGTACCAGCCTCAGTACACGAAGCTGCCATTACATTCCATTTATGTCCAAGCACAGGAGTTCCTTCAATTCCACACCTTTCACATTTTGCAGGTTGTGTGCATGTAGGTGTACTCCAGTTATGCCATAATGCCTCAATTGTTCTTGTTTGTATACAATTACATGCAGTACAGGTCCGTATTTCTGTTCCATCTTCTGTACATGTAACCTGCTTTGTAACCTTCCAGTTATCCCAACTATGGTTATGATTCATTTCTGCATGTATGGGGCTGTATAAAAAAATTCCAAATTCAAAGAAAACAATCAGAAGTATTAAAGTCAATTTTACTGCTGTAAATTTTACTCTGTTCACTATATATCATCTCCTCACAAAATAATAAACGTATATTCTCAATTTAGTAAGCGTTTTATATTTTTACTCTATTCTATATTGTAATTTATCAATATAAAATATTTCTTACTCTTTCATATGATTTCTATTCTACTTTGCATGTCAATGTAACCTGGCCGCTTACAGCTGGTATAAATTTAATAATATTAACTATGCCAGACCAGGAATTGCCGTCTGGGATAGCTTTATCAATAGTAAATTTGATGTTATCAGGCGTATTTTGTAATATCGTGATTCCTGTTCCCGTAATAACACCTGTCGTAGTTTCCTTTTGATATGTCATACCGCACAGGTCAGTCACACTAGTTATATCGCTAGACTTATATGTAATTGTAAAGGTACGACCCGTAATGCTTTTCGTGTTTTCTAGCTTTATGACAAAGTTGAATGTATTACCTGCAGTACAGGATACTGTTTTCGTTATGCTGAACTCTTTTGTCATTACAGAAATTTTGTTACTCCAATTACTTTCGTTGTTTTCACCTATTGCTCTTATTCTAAATTCATAGCTTGTATTAGGAGTTAAATTATTAAATAAATTTTTTGTAGCTGTTATACCACTAAATAACTCACCGTTTTTTTCTATATCATAGCTGGTTGCCCCATCCACAGCATTCCACGCCAAATCAATTGAAATGCTTGACGTAGTAGTTGCCTCAGAGATAGCAGGAGTTTCAAGCAAGGTATACTTTGTTATCTCCTCACTCCAAGCACCATCTATAGCAGTATTTATTGCTCTTACTTTTAATTTATGACATGAATTCGGTGCTAAATCACTAAAAGTGTGGCTGGTTGATGTTTCATTATTTATATTTCCATCTATCGAAACTTCATAGCTTTCTGCTGTACTTACAGAATCCCAGCTTATTGTGAGTGTTTTGCTGGTAGTCTCTACCTTAACATTCTCAGGGGCAGCTGGAGCTACAGCTATTACAGTTGTAGCAGTACATGGGTCACTTAATATTGATGAATTTCCATCATTGTCATATGCTTTTACTTTATATACATAAGTATTTCCAGCTATCAAGCCATTATCGTTATATGTATTTGTATTGCAAGTCCCAATCAAAATATCATCCCGGTATATTTCATAACCTGTTGCTCCTGATACAGCATCCCATGTTAAACATGCAGATGAACTTCTTGGTCTAACTACAAGATTAGATGGCACAGTAAGTAAGGTATACTTTACTATTTCAGAACTCCAGTCACTATTTCCGTTATAATTAATTGCCCTTACTTTGACTACATGCCGAGTATTTGGCTCTAAATCATTATATAAGCTAAATGGCATTGTTGTAGTTCTTACATTTCCATCAAACGAGATTTCATAGCTAGTTGCTATTGGAATAGAACCCCATGTAACCATCATACTTTTGTCAGTTATTAAAGCATCTATATAGTTAGGTATCGGAGGAATTTCTGTAGTGGTATAAATAATACATTCAGCACTAAATACCGATACATTTCCAGTATCATTAAATGCCTTCACCTTATATTTGTATCTTAAATTGGCTGATACACCATTATCAATAAATGTATTTGAGTCAGCAGTTCCAACTAAAGTGCTATCACGATATATTTCGTAACCTGTTGCTCCTGATACAGCGTCCCAGGTTAAACCCACGGAAATACTTGAGGCAGTAGTTGTAACAAGATTTGTGGGAGTATCTAGTAAGGTATACTTAACTATTTCTGTACTCCATTCACTGAAGCCACTTGAATTAATTGCTCTTACCTTAACTGTATACGGATTATTCGGACTTAAATCACTAAAGGTATACATGTTCGCTGAAGTAGTATAAATGCTGTTATCCAAGGAAACTTCATAATTTTCTGCTCCACTTACATAATCCCAGCCCACTACAAATGCGCTATTATTATATACATTTACATTTACATTAGCAGGTGTTGATAGGTGTTCAACCTGTGTATCATCTGCATAAACCGGCAGTACTTTAAGCAGATTAAAACCTGTGCCATAAAAGCACTGAATTACTAAAAACAACGCTAGAATGCCGGCAAATAACCTTTTTTGTAATTTCATTTGTATTCTCCTTTTTGTATTAGTTATACAGTTGGAATATTATTGCTGTTATTTCCAATTTATTATAATAGTTTAAAGCATTTGGCGATTTATGTCAATAATTGTATAAATAAAAAATGTAACCCAAATTTTCATGTTATTGTTTATATTCACCATTTAGAATCATCGTACATTTTAAATCAAGCTAAATTCAAACTATACTACTGATACAAATATCCAAATTCTCATTGAAATGAGATTGTCTGCTCCGTATCCGACTCAATAAAAAAAACCGTCAACCAGAAGATATTATCCTCCAATTAACGGTCTCACCTATTCGGCTCTTTGCAAAGTTTAATTATTCTACAATTATCATGCATAGACACTCACATATATTTTAGCTTTTACTATTGGGTAGATTTTAAGCATTTCGTTAAATCCTTCCAATGTATAACTCTTTTTCTGACTCCGTCTATTTAGCCAAAAGAATAAACTTTTTATCACTCTAAAACGAAAGGCATTAATACTTCGTGAGTTGTCCGTTATGCCATAGTAATGGAAACATCCTATAAGAATCTGATTCAGCTTCTTTATGTATCCTCTACCTTCTGATGTCGTATCTCTCTTATTTGAGCATGTACTTCCTTGCATTTCTTTCTAAACTTCTTCTTACTGGTTTTCCTCTCGATACTTTTCAGGACAAATTGTGCTGAACCCTTCCATTGATTTTGGTGTGGAATAGCTTATAACGCCCTGTACTAAGGATTTAGCAGGTGGACAAAAGACCATATCAACCGAAATGACTTTTTGATATTTAATTAGTCCCGTTCAAGTTTATAAAGAAAATCCTCATAAACTTTCTTAGTAGCAATTCCAACATCAGGTAGCATCTGCTTTATATTATTAATTAATAATTTGTTTTGTAGAATTTCATCCCTATCATTATCCATAAAATTCCTTAAAGAATCTACACATACTTCAAATAATTCTTTATCTTGAGTATTTGCTAATTGCAACAATACTTTTAGTTGTTGCGCGCTTTCTATATTATCAAGGCAATATGCTAGCTTCTTTTTAAACTCTAATGGCTGAAAATCTAATTCATTTAGCATTTCTAACCAATCACTTTCTGAAAACCTCAACAATAGCTTTCTAGCATCCTCAGATGCAATATCATACCAAAAATCTTGGGAACTATCCTCATCTAAAAAGTCCTTCATAAATTCAACAAAGTTTTTATACATGTCCAACCTCCATTCTTAATTTTCTAAACCTACTTTACTGGGTTAAATCCAGGAGTTAATTTTCCTCCTGTAGGATAACCAGATATAACCTTATTCCCTTCTTTTATAACATCGATTTCTACACCATTTACACTACCTCTATGTAAGGTTAAATTATCACGTACACCAATAGTAGGGGTATCACCAACAGTTTTTATGGAATCAATTATATTTTGATTCCTCCAATTTTCAGGAAAAAGTGTACTTGTCTTTATATTTGCTAAATTACCATCTGAGAACTGAGTTGTAAATTTTACTATCTTTGTTCCATCCGCATTTTCTGACTTTACTTCTACTGCATAATTGGGGTTAGCATTGTTAATCTGTGGAGAATGTCCACCTTTTAGTTTGTTTCCATCAGAACGTTCTCCATATAAAATTTTATTTTCCATTTCTGGACTTATAATAGTCTTAGGCGTTCCCTTGTTAACCTCACTTACTCCCGTAGTAGCGTCAGTTATATTATCAGTATTTTTAGCTATTTTCTCTGCTGACTCATATCCATCAATAGCTTTCTCCCCTGCTCTGGTACTATCAAGAATATCGTCACCATGCCTTATTATATCGGTAGCCTCATCACCGTGCCTTGCAATATTCTTTACTCCATCGGCAACTATTCCTATGCCTTTTCTTAGCACCTTACCATTTACCACTGGAACAATCATCGCAACTCCAGTTATGAGTCTATCCTTAACTGACAACTTTTCACCAGTAACCAAATCAATTCCGGTAAAAGCTTCCTGAGCATCTTTTAAATCGCCAAGAACCGGGACAAAGCCTAATCCTATGGAAATTGCCCCTAACATGGGCTTAAATGCTCGTTTTATGGCTTCCCATGCCCCTTCGGTTTTTGCCCAGCTTCCAAATGTTCCGCCGCCTTCCGTCCAGCCTCCGTCATCGGCAAACACCTTCGTTGATGTTATTAAAAATGCACCGCCTAGCAATAATAAAAACGAGGCAATATTTGGTTTCGTTTTCTTAATTATATTTAATATCAGAAGGCCTAAAAATGCAAGTAAAACTATGTATTGAACAACATTTCCGTATTTAACATACGGAGTGAATGCAAATAGCAAGAGGCCAATTGATATTCCCCTTAAGATCATCGAGACAATATCTATGTAGAATGCTTTTCTAGGTTTAATCCTAAAAAGCCTTTGTAAGTCAGACCATGTAAGATAAATAATTAAAATTAACAAGCTAGTCCCACGTGCACTAACTGCCATGAATATAAATATTGACAATAGAATGCTCATAGCCGGATTGGATAAGATAATTCCTATAACTATACCGGTGCATATAGAGCCTAAAAACATGGATAATTGGACTGACCCAAACTTTTCAAATATATCCGACATCAACTTGGCAAAATTGTCAATTTGCTTAAAAAAGAAAACTTTAATCCCAACTCCCCGGATTTGAGCTATGGTTCCCCAAAACAAAGCAGAAATAAGCATCCAGAACAGAGTGACATTTACGGAACTGCTTCCGTTAGTCATTAAAATATACTTTAATAGCTTTGTATTGTAATCTATTGAAAAACCTTCATTCAGTACAACCATTAAATAGGTATGAGCTATTAAAACTACCACACCAGTAATAAGAGCGAAAATAAGCCTTTGAGGCAGGGTCTTGATAAAGTTCTTTATCAAAAATATCAACAGCTCAAATAATGAGGTTGGCATCTTCTGTTTGTTCTGTTTGTTCTGTTTCTTTTGTTCATTTTCTTTCTGTTGAACATTATTGTCCATTTCTCCCCCTTCCTAATGTTTCTGGTAATCTTCCGCGGGTCTCGTTCGATATATATGTAATGCCATCCCGCGTTCCCAGCCACATGTTCCCGTCATTATCCTGTAGCATGCATTTCACTTCATTATCTGACAAACCATCTTTTGTAGTGTAAACGTTTATCTTGTGATCATTTAATACCGCAATGCCGTCATATTCAGAGCCAAACCATAATCTTTGGGAGTTATCCTGATAAACGGATCTGACTTTGTTACCGGCCAGTCCATCAGATTTATTCATGATTTTAGATATGGCAGGTTTGCCTTCTAAATTGGTAAAAGCACAGGCTCCTCCTTGGTTGGAAAAACCTGTAGCCGACCATACCCCGTTGTTATCTTCCCAAAATGCATTGATATTGTTATGGGGCAGCCCGTTTTCTGTGGAAAAATAATACCATTTATTATCCTTTAAATAGCTTATTCCGCCTTGCGGTGCAACATATGAACCAAACCAGACTCCCCCTTTAGTGTCGCATAATATGGCATTGACCATATCATCCTTAAGCCCATTTTCTACAGATAGGATACTCCATTTCCCCGGATTGATTTTCCCCAAACTCATTTTAAAGGCACCCTTCCAGGTTCCTACCCAGACATCGCCGTTTTTGTCTGTTGTCAAAGCGTTCACCCTATTGTCCAGCAATCCATCCTCCGTCGTAAGATTTATCAGTGTTTTTCCATCGTATTTCGCCAGACCACCTTCGTGCCCAATCCACAAGACATTATTTTTGTCTACAGTCATAGCTTTTACATAGGCAATGGGAAAGTCGGATTCCAGCTTTTTATCCAGTACCGCTTCTTTTCGCCGGACTTTAAATACCCCGTTAACTCCACCGGCCCAAATAATGTCCCCCTGCCTGACGATAGCAGAAACTTCATGGGGGGGTCTGATAATTTTCCATCCTTCAGGAAGTATGGGGCTTTTATTATTGCTATTGTTGAAAGCAGTTATAGCCTTATTTAAAAAAAATACCGCTATAATTATTACTATTATCAAAACTATGGATTTTCCGTTTTTCTTTATCTTATTGATTATTCCGAGTTCGCTATTATTTCTCAATACACCCACCTCTCATTTTGACAATCCTGTCTCCGATTTCTTCCGCTTCTTTTTGATCATGGGTTACATAAACTATGGCTTTTGTATCTTTCTTAACTTCTCTTTTTATATAGTCTAATATTTTTTCTTTAAGCTCCATATCGATATTGGATAGAGGTTCATCCAGCAGCAATATTTTAGGTTTTGGAGCAAGTGTCCTAGCCAAGGCTACCCTTTTGGCCTGTCCGCCTGAAATCTGTCCTGGATACTTTTTCTCTACCCCTTGAATGTCCAGCTTTTCTAATAGCTCTTCCAATCTCTCTTCAGATTCCTTTGGGGAGATTCCCTCCATACCAAACATAATATTTTGTTTTATGGTCATATGAGGCCATAAGGCGGGAGTTTGAAAGACATAACCTATTTTTCGTTCATAAGGTGGCATATTAAATTGATTAGTACCCGCAATTTGATCATCAATATAAATTTCACCAGAATCGGGCATTAACAATCCGGCAATCAATCTTAGTAAAGTTGTTTTTCCGCTTCCTGAATGTCCGAATATTACTACCGTATTCTGGTTATGTATTGTCAGGTTGACATTATTAACGGCACTTACTTCCTGAAAGTTCTTAGATACACCGTGTAAAGCAATCATTTCCTTATTCGTTCCAGGTGTTTCAGTCATTCTAGCCACTTCCTTCGCATTTTAATCATCGCTATTATACCGGCTCCACATAGTAATATAGTTATCATCATTAACAGGCACAGCCCGGCAACAACTTCGGTGGCCCCATAATGTAGATAGTTGTATATTTTGATTGTTATTGTTTCAACTCCCGGCGGGATCAAGAGCAGAGTAGCCCCCAGCTCACTGGAAGTAAGGACAAAAACAAGGCAAATTGATGCCAAAATACCGGGAAGCATCATGGGCAACTTTACTTTCCACCAAATCTTCAGCGGATTGTTGTGCAATATGCTTGCTGCCTCTATTAAAAGAGGGTCAATGCGGCGAAGCTGAGCGAGTAAGATAATTACGGAAAAAGGAATAAATCTTGAGGCAGCGCCCAGGACGGGCATAATAATTGACCCGGATAAATGATGCAGCATGGGTTGATTAACCATACTCACGATCGCTATTCCCGACAAAGAAGCAGGTGTAGCCACTGAAACCAGCATAACCGCCCACAGCAGTATAGAATATTTTTCATTCTTTTTTAGCAGGCACGCTACACTGTATGCCGGAAACAAACACAATAAAGCTGTAACTGCGGCAATTTTAAAGGTAACCATTAATTCATTGTTTATGGCGGATAACGAAGAAAAAAGCGCTTTCCATGCTTCGGCCTGCAATACCAGCATTAATGTTGGTATTGCTACTTGCAGACTAAAAATTAATAAAGCCATACCTTGTAAACCTTTGAACCAGCCGGGAAGTTTAAACACATCAATATAGCTTCTATCATCATCATTTTTCCTGCCACAATCCGCTCCAAGAGCCACGTTTTTTATATCACTTTGAGAACACACCAATATAAACAGTGTGATAAGCAATAGTGGCAGTGATAAAAGAAACGCGTTACCGGCATTCCCCGATGCGCTGTACTCCGAAAAAATCTCAAGGGAATACACGTTAAACTGAAATAAGGAAGGTATGCTATAATCGATTATGCTTAATACAAATGTTATTCCTGCACATGCTATTATCATGGGAGCCGCTAATGGTATCACCACTTTAAACAGCGTATCCTTATCTTTTCTTATAACTCTTGCGGCATCTAACAGGTTTTTATCAATACGCTCAAGACCGGCTAAAGCTAATGCTATGGCCAGCGGCAAAAATGACATTAGCTGTACCAGTAAGCTTGCATAAAAGCCTGAAAAATCAAAGTTAGACTTTGCGATATACTTAACCCCATTTATGAAATACATCCACGAAAGTGCATGTATATATGAAGGAATAGGCACTATCAGGATAAATAACCAGAAAAAGTTTCTTTTTGTATTGCTTTTGGAATTCCAAATAACAACTGCAATTAAAATCCCGATAATTGACCCCAAAAAAGATACACCTAAAGCCAGCTTAATGCTGTTCCCAAGGAGAATAGCTCTTCTCTCTGAATAATTTATCAAGCTTATTAAGTCACTTTTGCCTATTAATAAATCACGGGCTAAATTAAACAGCAAGAAAACAAATGGGCCTAATACGAGTATAAGATACATTAGAAGGCCCATCAGATGAGCTTTATTTATTTTCTTCAGTACATTATGTAATTTCCGTAGCATTTCATTTTTATCCAATTCTATTTATAATTGAATTATTATCATCTAACAAAGATCTCAGTCATGTCCCGCTTAGAAATCTCTAACTGCTTGTATACATCGTTTAAATTCAGATTCATGCTTTTTACTTGAGGGCTGCTTGAATCTTTACTTCGTAAGGACAAGTCAAACCATCCTGATTTTAATAGTTCCTTTTCCGTCTCCACGCTCAACAGGTAATCAATGAGTTTTTCAGCTTCTTCTGGGTGCTGGCAGTTTTTAATTTTCGCGACCGTATTTGGCGTCACTAAGGTTCCCATCTGTCCTTCCTGCTGATCCAAAAAGACCATTTCTACGGGCTGGCCTTTTTTTATTGCAGTACCGGCATCGTCCGTATCGGTCAATCCCATCATAAGCTGACCGCTTACAACCATATCTCTTACGACGGAGTTACCATCTACTACACATACTCCTCTTTCTTTAAGCTTATTAAAATAGTCATAGCCCTTGTCCTTGCCTATTTGAGCATAAATAGCTGCGGCATGTGTTGCTGTTGTCCCAAAAACAGGATTTGCGATCCCAATTTTATCTGCAGGATATTTAGGATTTAATAAATCATCCAATGTTTTTGGGTAATCATCTGGTTTAATAAGATTTTTATTAACCAGTAAAACCCTGGCTCTGCCACCAATAGCGGCCCAGTAATTTTCCAAATCCTTAAAGCGATCCGGAATATCACTTGAATTCGGCGATTTATATTGATCTAATATCCCTTTTTCCTTAAGGGAAATCGTCTGGGCAAATTCGTTGTTCCAATATACATCTGCTTTCGGGTAATCCTTCTCTGCAACCAGTCTGTTTACTAAACCTGTGGTTTTTGCGGCTTCAACATCATAAACAGGCAGAACCTTTATACCAGTTTTCTTTTCAAATCCTTTTAACACCGGTTCAGAAAAAACCTGATCAACTGAGACATAAACAACAACTTCATTTGTTTTCTTCTCACCGCAGGAAACAAGGATTGTTGAAAAAGACAGAATGACCATTAAAGAAACTATTTTCAATATTCTTGTTGTCAAAATTTTAACCAACTCCCTATAAAAGTGCTATTATTGCTCTTTAACCTTAGTACCGCATCCAGGGCAAAATAAAGAGTCTTCTTCAACCTTCATATTACATTTTGGACAAATAATATCTTTCTCTTCTTTATTATCGGCTTCATGTATATCATTATTTTCTATTTTAGCGCCACATTTACTACAGAATGTGCTTGTTCTTATTATTTCGTTCCCGCAGTCCTCACAAATTCTGATATTCTTTATCTCGTTGATTTTTTCCTCATAGCCATTAATATTTGCCTTATGGTTCTTAATTTTTTCACAGAACTCGATTATTGCACTATCACTTTCATTACCATTTTCAAATTTACCAAAGCAGTGCTTACCTATTTCATTATAAATCTTATTGATACTATCCTCTTCCGACTTAATGCTCATGTTAATTTTTGTGATCTCCACCATCTCACTTGATTTTTTCGCCGCATTCTGAGCCACATCTCCTAATTTCTTTCCCAAATTATCGAAAAGTGCCATTTTTATACCCTCCTATCAATTTTGTAAGGCTTTTACATCATAACAACGTCTCTATTTTATAATTTCCTCCAAATTAATGCAATATTTTCTTAAAAATTGTAGGCGAACATTTTTTCGAAATTTTGGAATCCTGATACTGACTATTCCAAGGAATATCTGTAAGCGGGTTGACGCTTATAAATGGAAAAAGCGGCTATCCGTAGATAACCGCCTTCAGTTGTTATATAACCTAATAAGGTAATATAATTGGTTTATAGTTCATAGCCCTATCTACAATCTGTTCTGGAGTCAAGCCCTCATTATTCCAGTATATCAGGTCACTGACATTGGGATCTGGTACATTTCTTTCCAAAATTTCAATCCATTCTCCTATTTCATCGTCTGAACCTTCTCCATTACACATTCTTTCAACAAGTTTTATTAATTCTTCTCTAGTTAATTTGTCAGCCATTATAGCACCTCCTTTACCATCCAAAATGATAGCTTGATTCCAATATTGATTGATGCATTGTAGGCGAACTAATCATAAGATTATCTAAATCATACACCCCGCCACCTGCATGTATTGGTTGTTTATGGTGCAATACATAACTCTTAATCTTTCCATATTGCTGTGACTTTGGTGCTATTGGCGAACTACCATTTAGCATTCTTGAAATATTGGAAGAATTAAATTCACTTGCATATTTTGAATTACCTAATTCCTGCCAGAATGCGCTTCTAAATTCGTCAAAATTGTTAAATGTCCTACCTCTTAAATTATCGGTAATTTCTTTTGGAACCACACCAATATTTCCATCTGTTCCACGCATTATTCGTGTAGCATTTGACAGATTATTTCCTCCTGTAACCACACCTTGAGAATTTCTAATCGCCGTAGCACTTCTTGCTTCTGATAGTAGTTTAGCCTCACCCACACCCGAAAGAACACGATAAGAATCTATTGTACCCTCAATAAGATCTTTACCTTTTTTCCCAAGCTTTGTTACTGTAGCCGCCTGGCCTCCAAGTGGTGCCATTGCAGCAAGAGATAATGCAAAATCTTCTTTATTACCTCTGGCTAATGAAATAAGTCCATTTATCCCATCAATTGGTTCTCCATAAACTGGGATTAAGCCGCCCGCATCAAGTATAGCTTGTGTTCCGTCCAAAGCTCTATTTAATTGAGATTTTGCTTGCTCTGTTGATTTAAGATAAAAATCATAACTAGAATTAGCATTTATATTATTAATTTTGTTTCTTTCAACAATTATATCATTAATTTCTGCTAGCTGTACTAATCGTATAAAGCTATCCTCGCTAAGATAGCTGAATGAATCATTTCTTCTAAATGTTGCTTTTTTTTCATTCTTATTAAGCTTATCAAACTTATCCTGATTAT
>JAEZRV010000038.1 GCA_023444055.1 Bacillota bacterium | reverse complement strand
GAAAAATTGAATTATATGAAAAGATTTTAATATAACTAATTGAATAGCAGTATCACATCACTGCTATTATCTGTTTTATTCCCACAATATTGATTGCTCTTCTTATGTTATAGGCAAGAAAACTTAGACCAAGCTCGGCTGTCACCATTTCTTTTCCTCTGCATAATACATAATGTCCATAATTGTACCATTTAATTGTTCCAAAAGGATGCTCTGAAAGGCACATTCGTTTTGTCGTCATTTCATCGGTGTGCTTCATCCTTATTAGAACCTTCGTGTCACTTTTCTTCTTGAAGTTGTTTGGCAGTTTTATACCACTTGGCATGATTGGCAATTGGCGCTTACTGCATGAATTTATTCTGATAGGAACATATTTTGTATTTGGTCCAAATGCGACAACCTTAAACTTGGATGGTGTACATTTATTGCTACAAAACCTGCAAGCAAATTTGCTCGAATAATAGGTTTGTTTCCCTTTCTTTCTGGCAGCGAAAAGTTTATTCCCCATCGGACAGGTTACACTTCCATCATCATTTAAGGTGAAACAGCTTAATATGCTTTCATCATTTTTTTGAAACTCTACACTAACCGATGTGCCTTAATAACATTCTGGTAAAACGCCAGCATGCAGACATTTTTGAATATCTTCTGGAACAGTCGATTTTCTTGTCTTTTCATCAATTTCATTAGTTACATATTCAATTGTAAAAACCCTCTCATCCTTTTCTTCTTTTATACAAACATTTGCAATCGTTCCATTCATCAAGCAGTCCAGAATATCTTGATTGCTGTCATATCCCTTATCTGCCAGTACTTTAATAGTAGGTACCTCAAGTAATCCCTTTGCTTCTTTCGATATCTTTTGAAACGATAGACTTTACAATCTGGGACGAAGGTTGCTGAGAGTATCAAGGTTATAAGCGAATATATGATTTAAATACAATTATAACCCGGCTTTGTGATGAAACAGAATATGATATTGTGAGCAAGATATAAGGTGGGAACAGTCATAGCATTACTGTGCCTGACCCAAAAAGATATTAATACTAATATCCTTAGTACACTGATGGTTTTAGTATTTGCAATTAATATCAGCATATGGGAATTAAATAATTTTTGGTAAAAAATGTGTATACTTTGTTGAAAAAAATATCCTAAGGATATACAATTTTGATAGCAATATGTTTATATTGTTATTGTTTTATGGGGGTTAATAAAATGTCAAATGTTAGTGAGCTACAAGATATTGCAAAAAAAGAAATAGATAATCTTAAAAATGCGGAAATATTATTAAGAGATTTATTTTATGGCTATGGATGGAATAGAATATCTAGAAGTGACCGACTTTTATCAGGAACTTTATTTTTTAATTGTATTAATACATCAAATAATGAAGTAATTCCTATATAAAAAACTTCCTCAGGCTTGCAAAAATATAAAAATAGCATAAGCAGTAATTCTGGCAGAGAGGAAGGAGATTAATATGATTAAAAGTGTTTTGGTACAGGTACCTCTCTCAGCAAATCTAACCCCACAAACATGATTGGTGAAATGCAAAAAGAATTGTAAAAGAAATAATAGTTTGATTTTTTACCAATTTTTTATTGACAATACCTGATTCTTTATTTATACTTTATATTATAAAGTACTTTAAATTTATTAATGGAGATGATTGTATGAATGATAAGGTTCTAAATGAAGCTGTTGAAAACATTTCCCTAATAAAAGGACTCATGGAACGCACCAGCAAATCATTTGCAGCCTTTAGTAGGTTGTTTATTTACTGGGGTATATTATTTGTTTTCAGCAGTATTGTACAGCTATTGATTTTTTCTAATTTCGAAAAAATAACACCGTTTTATGAAGCTTCACCTGTATTAGGCTATATATTTCCTACGGGGATTGTTGCCTTAGTAGCGGTTGTTATTTACTTAAGGGTATCGAAGAAAAACCCCTTAATTGGTTTGGAAAAGCATTTGATGATGGTATGGCTATTAGTTTTGGCAATGAACATAATACCTAATAGAATTACTATAGATTTACCAGATTATTTAGGTACTATAGAACGTATTAGCGTACATACAAATAGTTTATCCACAGCACTTTTCAGTTTTGCCATAGGATTAATCACAACTTACCTTTTTACTGGTTTTAAGCAATTGAAAATTTTAGGTATAATTTATATTATAATATCTGTTCTATATTCAATGACTAATTTAGAAATCTTTTCATCCGATAGTTTTGTTTATTTAATTCACTCTATCGCCTTACCCTTTTCATTCCTATACACAGGATTTTACCTGAAATCACGTCAGGTCAGGGGTGATTAATGTGGACGTAAATTCGATTCCAGATATATTTCAATCAAAACTGAGAATTGCTGTGGTATCCTGCTTAATGACAGGAGAAAAAACCTTCAAGGAAGTAAGAGAGTTGACAAATTCTACAGATGGAAATTTAAGTGTTCAAATATCTAAATTAGAAGAGGCGGGATACCTATCCATCAATAAAGACTTCTTTAACAACAAACCACGAACCAGATATAATTTGACTGAAAAAGGAAAAAAGGCCTTTGTAGATTATGTGAATGTTTTGGATAATATTATCAAACAAAACTTATAACAAGAAAGCAGCGAAGCGGCTTTTGTTATTTCTTAAGAAATGTGCTTTGAAAAATGTCAGAGATATTGCCCAAATGTGCATCAGAAGTTAAAATTTGGTTTTATGTTTTTAAAGATGTTATGGAAATTAAAACAAATATCTAAATAAATTATTACAGCCACAAGGTTTAGCAGAAATGCTTGCTTTGTGGTTTTTTGTGTGTAGAGTAACTTTTTTATGGTAGGATGTAATTATTTCTGCTTTATCAATTTTATATTAGAGGAAATAGTAATTAAATGTGGAATATTAGATTGTTGTGTAATTGTTTTAAAATGCGAAATAGTGGGGTTAAGAAATGGATGCAAGAAAAATAATAGATATTCTTAAAGAAAAAGGCGTATTATTTGAAAATGGATTAAACTTACAAGAAATTAGGAGGATAGAAAGTATGTATGTATGATATTAAGTTTCCTCCTGACCTAAAAGAATTCTTATCCATTGCACTTCCAGTTTCAAATAATTTTGTTAATTGGAGAAATATGAGTGAAGGCAATATTAGAAGTATAAAAGATAGATTGAGTTGGCCATTAGAAGGTATGATTTTTGATATTGAAAATAATGAGTTTTGGTATTCTGGATGGGGTATTCAACCCAATGACGTAAATGAAGCGATTAAGATATGTAAAAATGAAATGGAAAAAGCACCTAAGCTTATACCAATATGCTCCCATAGATATATTCCATCAGAGCCACAAGAAATAGGAAACCCAATTTTTTCAGTATATCAAACCGATATTATATATTATGGGGAAGATTTACTTTTATATTTACAGATAGAATTTCGCATAAAAAAATATGAAGATATAAACTTTGACTCAATAAAGGATATTAGGTTTTGGTCTGAATTGCAAAGCTAGGCATGAATGATTAGATGGAATTTAGCCTAAACCACAACTCTTTATATGTTAAATATTAATTCGTATTCTTTATATACTGTTCATCAAATAGGCTTTGTGTAGTGAGGACATAAAACTTGAGGTTAAAGGTAAATGGGGTAATAAATGAGGATTAAGAAAATGAATTAAATACTTTTGATTATAAGGTGATTATAATTTTGTTATGAAGATAGCTTATACTTCTGATATGCATTCTGATATAACTATGAATAATAGACTACTTATCCCGCATTTGGTTAATCGAATTAAAGAGATAAGACCTGATGTTTTTGTAATTGCAGGTGATGTTTCCAACTCTCTTGATAACCTGGATAGCACCTTAAAGCAATTCGACGAATTAGAGTGCCTTAAAGTTATGATTCCTGGCAACCATGATATATGGATAGAATCAAATAATTCAGTACGGAAGAGTAAGGATAGCTTTTATAAATATAGGCAAGCCATCCCGCAGATATGTAAAAACAATGGTTTTTTGTATCCTGTAACTGAGCCTTACATTATAAATAATACTGCAATCGTTGGGAACATTGGCTGGTACGATTTCAGTTTGACTGATTCAAGGTTGGCACTTAAATATAGCTTTATGGATTATGCGAGAGGAACATTTGACGAGGGTGAATGGAATGATTCTAAATATGCTGTATGGCTGAAGGAACCAAACTCGCCAAATTGGAAGGAACGACTTAAAAGATTTCGCAATAATGAAGTATTTGAACTGCTATTTGATGAACTAAAAGCAGTTGTTCAGCAGATACCTGAGAGTGCAGAGAAATTGTTAATAGTATTGCATACAGCGCCGTTCAAAGACTGTATATTACCTAAAGATATCCCATGTCCCTTTGATGCTTACGAGGGAAGTAGTCGAATAGGGGAGTTCATTAATAGTGTTTCAAAAGGCAGGAATGTAAATGTTATTTGTGGGCATAGGCACAAAAAGCTTTTTCTCGAAATTGAAAACATAAAATTGTATCGTTCTCCGGTTGGCTATTTAGATAAATCACAAACAGATTATGAAAGGATTGCGAAAGAAGCTATTGGTGAGTTTGATATATAATGAAAGTGAGGTAAAACCGATGTTAATCCTTTTTTGTAATAGTATATTCTCTCCAAGTGAAGTGGATATTGATTATCAGGATGAATATACTGCTTCAATTTCTTGTGGTTTGTTTGAAGCCGAATTGATTGACTTAGATGCATTGGTAAATGAAAATGATGCAAAAAAAGCCGTAAGAAAAGTTTCAGTTGCTGAGTATGAGAAGGTTGCGATTTATAGAGGCTGGATGATGAAGCCAGACCATTATAAAGAGCTATATGGCGTTTTAATGAATAAAAATATAAAGCTCATAAATACTCCTGAACAGTATAAGAATGCACATCACTTGCCTGGGTGGTATAACATGGTAGAGAAGGTTACTCCCCAAAGCTTGTGTATACCTCCTGAAGACTTCTATTTAAAGTTTGATGGAGTCATGGAGCAATTAAAGATATTCGGAAATAAGCCGATGATAGTTAAAGATTATGTTAAATCCAGAAAGCATGAATGGGCTGATGCTTGCTATATTCCAGATGCCTCTGACCCTGAACAGGTAAAGAGAGTGACTAATAATTTCATAACTAGACAAGGAGAAGACCTGATTGGCGGGGTGGTCTTTAGAGAATTCATAGAATTCCAATCTATTGGTATCCATCCCAAAAGTGGCATGCCTCTGACTAGAGAGTACCGGGCATTTTTCGTTAATGGAAAATGGATTTGTTCTTTTCCTTATTGGGATGAAGTTAACTATACTGGTTCTGATTCTGAAGGGCATGATGAGTTTATCAAACAGTTTTCAAATATCAATAGTAACTTCTATACTGTTGACTATGCTTTCGGAAAAGATGGAGTCTGGATAATAGTTGAAATTGGAGATGGACAGGTTTCAGGACTACCTGGCTGTAATGATAAGCAGGACTTTTATGCTTGGTTATACCATTATACGTGTGGAAAAAGCCAAAATATTAATCCTTTTAATGAATTAACCGAAGTCAAATTGAAGAATGGCAAGGTAGGAACGATAGTTAATGTTTTACCTTGTTCTCCACCTATGTATATTCTTGATTTGGCTAGTGAAAACAAAACTATAGAGATAGCTCATGCTCAGATAGAGAATGAGTGAAACTAAAATTGAAGGGAAAAATTGTTTGTGGGACAATGGATATAATGGTAGGAAATTGTAGTTAAGAGTTTTATTATACTATTTTAGGGGGAATAAATATGCCTACAAAAGGGCTATTTTCACAAGGGGTTGTTATCTTATTAGCCAATACTATATCAATAGAAATGATTGAAAAGACTTTAATTCAAGACTATAAGATTGTTAAAAGAATTGATAAATCAAATGACTGGGTTTTTGGTGGACCCAGTATAACGATATCTTTTCTTCCAGAGATAAATGGCTGTATTTCAGTTGATATTGTTGATAGACCCTGGCCTGATGATATGGGAGATCCTAAAAATGATGCCATGGTATTTGGAGCATGGTCAATGGGGCACTTTGGACCTTTTACATACCCTGGTAATCTCGAACGAGCAAGTCAACAATGTTGGAGATATCCAAATGGGAAAACAGATTCTGAGGTACATAAAGCATTTATTAGAATCCGAGCAAGCTACATTTTTGGTCAAGTAGACAAAAATTTGCCCTGTATTCCCAATGGATATGATGTTATGTTAGAAATGATTTTTATTACAAAACTGATTAGAAAACTACTTGAAATTCCTGAGACACTTTGCTATTTCAATCCTAATGGCGAAATTCTTGCTTCATCACAAGAAATTGCCGAACTATTGGAAAGGAATCTCCAAATAGGGCTTGCACCGTTAGAAATATGGTCAAATATTCGTCTTTTTAATCTCCCAGATGATAATGAATGGACATTAATGGATACTGTTGGTATGCAACAACTAGACATTGTTGATCAAGAAGCACTATTTGAAAAGAATTCCTATAATGCAAATGAAGTTGCAAATTTTTTACGAAATGTTTCAGATTATCTTATGAAGAATGGTCCTGTGATTAAAAATGGAGATACAATGGATGGACCGGGAGATATTCGATGGCAAGGAACTTTTGAAGAAGGAATTGCTTCTCCACCAAGAGAAGTAATAAGGTGGTTTCCTATGGATAATAGGATAAGACCTTGCTGATACATAAACCGAGAGGACGAGGGAAAATGAGTTTTTTAAAGAGGATTTTTAGTGGAAAGGATAATTCAAAGGATTATGAGCAAAAAGGTGATGATATTATCCTTCAGATTTTAAAGGAAGAAAGTGTTTTGAAAAACATTCAATCTGAAATTATCAATCATGAGCTGATAATACACGAATATAAAATGTCCATAAAGGCAAGGGTTGCCAATAAAACGCTGCATTCAGATGCATTAATAGCCCAGCTGGATTTTATAATTAAACAAGAAAACTTTGATACTGAAATTTTTGAATCTTTAGCTGGAATTGGAAAGGGTAATGACATTAATGAATCAATAAAAAATGGAGTATCTACTTTTGTCTCCAATGTTTTGGAAGTTATAATTGAGGCGTTTTATGATAGACATGATCCAAAATTAGATTTTGAGACGATATTAGGAAGTAACACTCAAATATGGCATCCCAAAATAGGGGCATTACATACACAGGGATATTGTGACATAAATACTGTTGATGAAACTAGGATATTCAACATATTAAAGGATGAAATTATACCGATATTAGGGACTAAGAGGTTTTACTGGATCAAAGTATATGTTTCGCACCAACCGGATGGTGAAATCATAACCCAATGTACATTCAACAATGAACCATTTTTGAAAGCTCAAAAAAAGATGGAGGAGTATGCACGAAGTTGGAATACAAGGAATCAATTTAAAGGGGAAAAACAGTTTATCATAATTAGACAATGTGACAAGACGTGGAGACAGGAAAAATATAATTATGGAAATCTGAAAAAATATGTATTTGGGGCAATAGAATTATTTGAGAATTGTTCAAATCAAGCAGAATATGATTTGCTTTTTGAAAGGATAGCTAGATTAACTGGCGACCTAGACTTAGCTATTGAACTATATTCTTTTATTCCGGAAATATACTGTGGAATTACTCTACCTGAGATCCAATATTCAGATGAAATTTCATTAATTAAGCCTGATGGGTCTAGAACTAACATTTTCTTATCACAGCTAAGCAATTTAGCACTTATTAAAAGGTTAGTAAGAGAAAAATTGCAATTTGGGTTTGATAAAGACAAATATAATCGTATTCTTTTCCAAAGTGCAACATTTAAAGCAATCAATGACGCACTGAACCAAGGGAGTAAGCTTGAAAACTTAGCAGTTCAACCATTGGCTATAAGTGTTACTGAAGATTATAATCCATATAAATAGTTTTATTGCGAGTAAGTTAATTGTAAAGGAGCGCTTATGACTTCAGAAGAACTTTTAGTGCTAATTGAATCAGGGAAAAACAAATTTTATGAGCTTGACATTGAAGGTACATTTATTAATGATAACTTAAGTAATTTATACTTTGAAAAATGTTTTTTTATTGCCGACTTTTCTGGAGCAAATCTAACAAAAACTGTATTTGATAGGTGCAATCTAAAAACGTGTAATTTTAGCTATTGCAACCTAGATAATTCAGTGTTCGAAAACAATTGCCATGATGCAACAGAATTTGAGTTTGTGCAATTCAAGAACTTGACTTTTGAAAATAATTCAGCTTATGGATGCGAATTCACACAAGAATTATTGCAAGATATGCAATATATCAATTATCCAGGTTTCCATATATCAGAAGTAAAAGCGGGTTGGTTTGATGTTATATTAGCCGATAGAACTAAAAACATAACAGTTACTGCTTCTGCTTATCTTAGTAATGATGCTCCTTATGAGTTTCTTGTTGCAATTAATGATTTATGTTCAGTCAATTTAGAGGACATATCAAAAACCAAATGGTTATGTTGGGATGAAGAACCCGGTGCTTACATTTGGAAATTAGAAAGGCATAACCAAAAAATATTAATTGATGTTTATACTGCAAAAAAGGATTCATATGATATTGGTCCCTATGAGAGGGCACATCTTGAAGATGAAGAAATCTATTGCACTGATTTTGAAACTACTGGTGATTTTCTTGGGTTTGTAAAAGAAGTTGCAAAATCATATGAAAAAATTAGAAATCAAAAGAAAGAAGATAAGAATTATGAAAAACAATGGGGAGGCTTCCCAGATATAGAATTGAGTAAATTAAAATCTTATATTAAAAAAAATAAGCAGAAAAATAAGCAATAACAATTTTGTGACAGCTAATATGCTAATTATATATTGAAAATAACAAAATAATAAATAGATTTCTCGATATAATGATAGCTAGATTTGAGTTTGTTGACTAGACACATCATGTCTAGCAAAGAAAATATCGGCATTTCTCGCTTTGTGTCATGTTTTTTTATCGGTATAGATAGTAATCTGAATATAAAAGGAGGAAATCCATTGGAACAGAAAAAGATCGGAAGTTTTTTAAAGATACTTCGCAAAGAAAAAAATATTACACAGGAACAATTTGCAGAAATTATCGGTGTATCAGGTAGAACTGTTTCTAGATGGGAGACTGGTTCTAATATGCCTGATTTGGATATTCTTATTCAAATTGCAGATTACTATGAGGTAGAAATCAGAGAGATTTTTGATGGGGAAAGGAAAAGTGAGAAAATGAACAAAGAATTAGAAGAAACTGTACTTAAGGTAGCGGATTATAGCAACGATGAAAGAAAACGGCTTACAAAAAGAATGCATATTTTATTTTTGGTAGGGGTTGTAGCTTTTATGGTATTTGCTATTCTAGACAGTATGGGACTTGCTGATAGCGGATATACAGAGTCAGTTGCAAGTTTTGCACTTGGGTTTTCATTTGGAATGTTAGTCCTTGGTGTGATTTATACGAGCAGATATATGGTAAGAATCAGGAGTTTCAAAATGAGAATGCTAAAGCGAAGGTAGAGGTAATGCTCGATAATAAGATGAAGGTGCTATCTAGTGCCTTTATCTTAAAGTGCAAATATAAGGGGGGATTAATCTATTTGGAATAAGTAAAGCCATGGGGCATAGTCAGGTTGGTACTAGGAGACAAATATGTATGGAATACGTTTGATGCGACACATAAAAAGCTATAATGGCAGTAAGCAGGGTTGATGAAGGGAATAAATCCTTAAGAGGATTGAACAAGCACTATGACCGACAGATGGTTAAGCTTGTGGATCTGGTTGCAATACAGACGGAATATAATTTGAAGCAAAAAAGAAAGCCAAAGTTTTTCTCAACTAGAATCTAATTAAGAGAGAGTAGTATTTTGTCTATTAGCGAGAAGATTTTTGCTAGAAAATTGGAATATTCGGATTGTAATATTTACGTTGAATATTTTACGGTAACCCTATACAATTTAACGTTATTCAAACCTTTTAGCGTAATTCAATTATCGCTAAATTGTATCAAAATCATAGTGATTAGACACATAAGAAGGGGCTGTCGCACTAAATAAAAAATTAGTGCGAGGCTCCTTTTTCAATCTTTTTCATTTTTATATAAAAAAATAAACCCCAAACTCTTCAGAGAATGGGATTTATGGTAAAATTAATGTATGACCAAACACATTAACTTATACAAAAATTATACTGTTAATCAAGGATTTTATCAATTAAAACTTCCGTTAAATATTGATTGCATAATCCCAGATAACGATTCAGTGCGTCTGCTAAGTCAATTTGTAGAGGAGATGGATCTAAAAGATTTATACGCGACTTATTCTCGTATTAGAGAAAATCAGGCAAACCCGCGACAGATGCTTAAGATTGTGCTGTACTCTTACATGAATCATAACTACTCATCCCGCTCAATGGAAACTGCTTGCAGGAGAGATATCAACTTTATGTATATTTTAGAAGATGCTACAGTTCCAGACCATTCAACCTTTGCAAGGTTTAGAAGTCTGCATTTTGCTCCATGTGCAGAAAGTATTCTTACTAAAATGTCTAACATTCTACATGACTTGGGAGAAGTATCAGGTGAAGCCATATTTATTGATGGAACTAAAATAGAAGCTTGTGCCAACAAATATACCTTTGTATGGAAAAAATCAGTTACTAAAAATCAAGCTAAGCTACTTGAAAAGTTGGCAAACTTTGTTGCCGAATGTGAAGAACAATATGGCATTAAGCTCATTTACCACAACATTGTAAAAGTTAAGCATATTAAAAAACTCCGCAAAAAGCTATATTGTTTAAAGTTTTCGGAGGGAATTGAATTTGTACATGGTATAGGTAAGAGAAAATCTCCATTGCAAAGATCTATTGAAAAGTTGGAAGAATATGTTGAAAAGCTTAAGGAATACACTCAAAAAGTAAATATTTGTGGTAACCGAAATAGTTACTCTAAGACAGATAATGATGCTACGTTTATGAGAATGAAAGAAGATGCAATGGGTAATGGTCAGCTCAAAGCAGGGTATAATGTCCAGCATGGAGTAGATTCGGAGTACATAACATGGCTTACTGTTGGGCCACAACCTACCGATACTACAACACTTATCCCATTTTTAAAAAGTATGGAGGCAAATCTAAAATTCAAATATGAAAAGATAGTTGCAGATGCCGGCTATGAAAGCGAAGAAAACTATGCATTTCTTGAGAGTAATAAGCGGTTAGCATTTATCAAGCCCTCAAACTATGAAATATCTAAAACAAGAAAATACAAAGCAGATATAGGTCTGATAGATAACATGGAATACAATGAGGATGGAGATTACTACATATGCAGGAATGGAAAACGCCTTGAGGTATGCAATATTATCTCAAGAAAAAGCAAAACAGGATATAGAAGTACTAAGACAATATACACGTGTAATGACTGTAGTAACTGCCTTTACAAAAGTAGCTGTATCAAAGGTAACAACTTTAAAGGCTCATTTGAAGAAAGAGTTAAAAGACTTGAAGTTGCAAAAGAGTTCAAGCAGTACCGAAAAGAAACTCTTGAAAGGATAACAAGTTCCGAAGGCTGTCAATTAAGAATGAATAGAAGTATTCAAGCAGAAGGTTCCTTTGGAGAGCTAAAGCAGGATATGGGATTCCGTAGATTTTTATGTAAGGGCAAGCAAAACATCTTAGCTGAAAGTATTCTTTTGGCAATGGCTCATAACATAAACAAGCTTCACAATAAAATTCAATCAGAGCGAACACAAACGTATCTTTATCCACTAAAAGAAACGGCGTAAATTTAAAAAGTTGAAATAAATAAATAAAGTGATAAAAAGCTATTATTAGAAATGGCTTATTTAAGTGTGCATTTTTTTAAAAATCATAAATACTTATCCACAGAAATAGCCTAAAACAAGCTATTTTAGGGATGAAAAAGGAGCCTCGCACAGCTATTTTTTAATAGCTAATGCGACAGCCCCTACTTTGTTGTGTAACAAATACCACACGTTCTACGTGCAATGTCGTCAACTTAAGAAAAATTCAATAAATATCAAAAAATACTTGAAAAGGTAACCCTAAAATGTTGCCTTGCAATTGAATATAAATATTTGATTGCGAGGTACATATAATGAAAGCTAGAGTTTTACTTAAATCTATTATAGAAGAATCGAAGACATTGATTAAATCCAAAGATTTTATAAATACTCATCGTATTGGAAATTCATTTACCCGGTCTAGAAAACTTTCTTTTACCAATTTGTTTTATTTTATAATGCATTCCACGAAGAAATCTTTATCGATTAATTATTCTCAATTTAAGATGGAATTTCTTGAATTAAAGCTTCCAACAGTGTCTAAACAAGCTATTTCTAAGGTTATACAGGGTATATCACATGAAGCATTTTATGAAATTTTTGATTTATCTGTAATGAGATTATTATGGCAGAAATGCTAGTGCTTTTAGAGATTGTCTATAAGATTTGGATGTACCTAAAAGTGCTTGTGCTAAAACGCTAAATATTTTCAGAATAGCTCCAAGAACTAAAATCAAAAAATAAATGCATTATTAAAAATCCATATCAAGGTTTGTGAGAAATACTGTTACCATGCTAGAAACAGTACGAGAGTTCGAAGTTAAAAATGTAGATTGGTACTATGTCAAGACGCATTGATAATATATATTTTATTAATTTATATCTAAATTTTCTCTATCAAGTATCTCTAAACACATTTTAAAAATAATTTTTTTTCGCATATCAAGTCTTTGTTCTGTTGAAGAAATATCCATTAAGCATAATAAGTATCCTAGACCTCCGAAAAATATAAGATACACAAATATTGCGCTTATGCCAATTTCCATCAATGATAGCAGAATAAATATAAAAGCTAATCCGGAAATAGTCAATGTTGACATTTCGTTTCCTTTGGCTATGGAATCATCCACATCAAAATTTTCTATTTCAGATGACAGTGTAACTTTTAGCTTATTATGATCGGCCTCTTCAATCTTATATGTATAAATGAATAACTGCAACTTGACCATTACTCTATCATGTAAGCATGATAAATCATTTATATTTTCCTTACTCAATGCTTCAAGCGAAGTTTTTAATTCAGAATAGCAACTTGTTAAATCCATATAAAACTCCAAATTCGTATTTTTTTATAAATCTGCCTCCTATAAAAATAAAATCAATTACTATTTGGTGGTAAATTTTAGCTAAAGTCTCCTGAAGCACAACATTCTAAAACATAAACTGTTGAAACTTTCAAAATAAATACTTTAAAGCACGTGTCCGCCTAAAAAGTTTTCAACCATAATTGACTTTTAATTCTCATAAAAATGACAAATTCCTATTTATAAGGTTGAAAGAAAATAAAAATATTTTTTAAGGAGGTGCTAAATCTATACCACTTTTTATGTTGTTTTTCCAAACGAAGATCATGGACATAACCATATAAAAATACAAATCCCTGCAAATATTATTAAAGCTTCCAATAATATTATCGGGACTATTATAAATATATTTTATGGGAAATATAAAAAATTTTAATATTTTTCTACTATAGCTTTCATTAACAACTTTGTGCGAATATGGTGCTTTATCAGTGTTTGTGGGAGGAGTATCAAACCCAATCTATCGTCCGATAGCATTGAATATTTTAGCTGGTAGTAATTGACTTATTTTTACAAAAAAGGCTGTTGCGCTGTATTAATCAACCACATTATATCCTCTAAGTTTGGAATGGGTTAGTACATGTATTGTGACTGAGAAATGTTGTGCAACAGCTTTTCAAATTTGACTTCTTCAAACTTGTTTCTTATTTTTTATGTATTAGACTGATGTTTTGGGAATTCAGTAATGATTTCATTAGACTATAGGAGATGTATGGGTTTAGCTGTTTAGAGGTCAAAAAAAATGTCCGCACCACCGACTGTAATTAATTTTGTGTATGGAATTACTTTTTAACTCTTTTGGGTTAAGTATTTCCTAAGTACTAAAATTTTAAATTTAATATTATATTTAAATTATTTCCAGATATTTGAAACTATATATAGACTTCTACAAGTGCTACATTCAACCAGAGCCCTTGATTCCTCATTGAAAGCTTTTACTTCTTACAACAGATATCCGGATTCTCAAAAGTCTCTTGGAGGTTATTTGACAGATTTATGTATGCATAGCAAAAATGGCAAAAGTAGATTGCCACAGCATGACAAGCAGAGATATCAAATCCGGTATGAATGTAAATGTGAAGAGATATATCTGAATAGCGAATTCCTTCAAACCATGACATCTTACATAAATGTACGGTGTTTTTTCGTTCTGAAACCATATTTTCAGACATCTTTAATCTCAATAATTTTGAAAAAAGAGTAAATTCTGATAGAATATATATTAGATTGGAAGTGGACTTGCTATGAAGATTAGTCCAGAAAGTTACATAGCAATGTCGAATGATAAGAGTTGTGGTAGTCTTCTGAAAGAGCATGGTTATCTGTATTTTAAAACAAAATGGATTGGGTTATATGCAATCCTTCCCCAAGAAGTACGATATCAGATGGACCTGCAGTAACTCGGTAAACTTTGCAAACTGATAGTACCATCATAAAGAGGTAAAGAAAAACTACGATTAGAAAATATAAGGGAGAGTGAAAGTAATTAAGAGTATATTCGAAACAATAAAAGAATTTGTATCTGAAAAAATTCAATGGTTTCATGACACTTCTGGTCTTGCAAAGTTTATAATGGTGTTGTGCGTTTTAATGACCATAATTAACATAGGTGGTAACATATACAGCGCTAATAAAGCAAATGAGGCAAAAGTTGTTATAAGTCAAAAGGTGGAAGAACAAAAAGATTTAGCAAATGAAGTATTTAGTAACTTGAATATGCCAGAAAGTTTAAAATCATTTTCTGAATTTTTTGATGGAATGGGTAATATCGTAAAAAAAATGGTGGTTCTTTTTATTACCATATTCGTATCGCTATTAGTGTACTATCTGTGTAAACCATTTGATTGGTTTCGTAAAATTGCCGAGATTTTTGCCGAACTTGATGAGGACTGGTGGGCTTTGAAATTCATATTATGGTACGATGTAATTAGTGGTATATTCAGTATATATACAGTGTATGGCATTATAACCTGTTAAAGAAGATGCACCTACTCTGTTGAATTTCCAAGTATTCGGCAAACAAAAAACATTCAGCTTTTTAGGCTTAAGTTTCCTATAGGATGACGTGTGCCCAAGAAGTCCATCTAGATATGATGTCCCTATCATTTAGGAAACATATGAAAACGGGAAATGTAAAACGGGTCATACTGTTAGCAATGACAGTTACATTGAATACGAGTGTAAAAAGGCAGTACGTGACATTGAAAAAATAAAACTCGTTGTTCTGTATAACGCTGCAACAGTGGATAAGAGCAAATGCCCTGATGCAATCAAGGCATACGGCACACACGCTCCAATGCAGAAAATGAAAGACGGTAAACATTACTGGGATTATCAATCAGTAAAAAATACAATGGGTAAATAATAGCTAATGTTTCCTTGCACTACAAGTACCCATAGAAACGGCTATCGTCAGGGGTGTGCAAATTTTAACGATTCCCGAAACTGCGGAGGTGCATTGTATCAATAGTTAGTTACTTTGCCACCAGAGGTTACAGGATTTGAACCCATATTATATTGACTTGTTTCCGAGAACAGTTATAAGCAATGTTATAAACGACTTTATGCCTAGATTTCTGGAACGATTTGTAAAATTATTGTTTATAACTTAATTAGAAGAATTTGAGGGGGGTTATTAGTGGGACTACATGATTCAGAAAAGAAAAGCTTATTTGGTATATTAGGTTTAGCTGAAGACATATCTAAAATCCAAAAAAAAACGTGGTAATGTTTCACAAAAGAAATGGGGCGATAGGCAAAGCTTGGTTATTAATTGTCAATTTGCATTGCTAATATTATTATTTAAGGAGGTTTTAAATGGAGGAGCAACAATTTCTTGTGATAAAGAATGAATCTAACATAGACGTTTTAGATGAAAATTTGTATAGCTATGACAGTGCTGTATTTGCATTAACGCCAGAAATACATAACAAAACTTCAGAGGGTTTGCTTATAAAAGTTAAGCAGTTTATGGATTCTGTTCCTGCGGTGCAAAAAGCCAAAGATTATGTGCAAAGCAAAACTGAATATTCTCCAAGGCTTGACCTAATATCTGAAGAAATTAAACAAGCATTGAAGAATGGAACAGCTGAAATGATTCCATGCAAAAATTCTACTGATGCTTTTTTTCTCCAGATTAGGGCTACTGTTAAAAATCTTGTGATTAGCGGGAAAGAGTATGGCAAGAACAGAAAAATCAAGGATATTCCTCTAGGTACCAAAAGTGTCCCTGCTGATGTCGCTGGAGCTATGCAGTGTCTATCCATGCAAAATCAGCTGAATCAAATAGCTAAAGGACTTAAGGAAATTTCTGAAACCTGTGAACGTAATTTTAGCAGAATAATTCAAGGGCAACGCGACGACCGTCTTGCTAAATTATTTAGTAGCAGAAGCTGTTTCATTCAGGCACTTGCCATGTCAGACGAACCATTACAAAGGCAGATGCTCATACAGGCAGTTTGTGATGCCAATTCGGCTCGAGCAGAACTTGCATTTCAAATCAAATCTGATATCACTTTGCTTGGTAACGATAAAAAGCTTAAATCACAAGATATGGCAAGGATAGTCTGTGACATAAACACAGCCATAGTTGCGATTAATAACTCCGTTCAGCTTTCCTTGTATACATATCAGGTTTTTGGCGAACGCAACGCACAGCTTGCAGTAGTAAAAGAACATGAGACATTTATCAAACAAGTGTTGCTAAAGGAAATCGAATACAAGGGAAACAAACATCCCGCTTGGAAATTGATTTGCTCCTCTGGAAACAGCGGACAGACTCCACATGATTTTGGGAAACTCCCGGCAAAGCTGATTGAAAGCTGTACGGCATTTATAGAGGGCAACAGCGAAAGCGCAACTAAACTCTTGGAGGGAAAATCTAATGGCTGATGGGAAAGCAATTCAATGCAAAACGAAAGGTTGCAATAATCCTGTACTTGACGGGAAATACTGCTTGCAATGCACACAGGTTAGAAAAGAAAACAAGAATAAAGGCTTGGCCGTAGCGGGTGCTGTTGGAATCCCTGCCATTGGCTATGCAATTACGCTTCCTGTTTCGCACATGGAGAACTATATTCACAGAACTTGCGATTATACTGCTAAAGAATGTACCGCTAAGAAATAGGTTCAGATAAAACTAGGTAAACACTGTCGAAACCTAGTAGGTGAGTTTGTAAGATTCCACCCGATTCACGGTAACCAAATTAAGTATAGTAGTGTTATTTAGTTATAAGGTTATTGAAATGCGTATGAGTCTTGTTTCGATAAATATAACCAGTAGACATGTTTTCTAATATCGATAAAATGCAGTGGATATGTTCCCACAAACGGACAACGAGTAAAAATTGCTAAAATTCAGCATTTGTTGTACTTCCCATCAACTCGGGACACATAAGAACCCATACTTTGATACAAAGTATGGGTTCTTTCAGTAAATGCAATTAATCATTTAATTGAAGTACGTCATTCAAATTGGAAAGATAATGTACCAGTTTTTTGTAGTAATGAAGGTACAAAAATGAATACAAGTTCATGGGAAGATAGGTTAGAACTAGGGACACGCTCAAAAAGTCTATTTATTGTTTTTCTATAAATTTTATGTTATAATAATATGTTGAAGTATAAAATAATTTTCAACTTCGATGGAAAAGATAACGATAATTTAAGCAAATAAATTGTGGATACAGTTAACTAATATATTATAGGAGAAGCGAGAATGAATGGATTTGCTGAATACATAGATGGATTAATTAACACCACTCATTTGCCAATAACATTTTCTGGGGAAAAATCAAATGCTCTAAACCGCTGGATGGTAAAGAGTGAGTGGAGAACCTGTATTGATTATACTGATAATAATCCTGTCTTGAGTACAGAGGGAAAGGTTTTGCCTGAAAATGACCTGCTCTTCCAGTCGCAGGAGAAGATTGAGAAATCCTGGAGGTATTGCATAAGTGATGATCAGTTCTTTTTGGGAAACCAAAGGACTTTCTATGAATACAACTTTTTTGGCAAGTTATTTTCTGAACAAACAGATAAGGTAATATATTCTCTTTGCAATGTCTACTGTTTGAACGAGAGGGAAATTACATTTTTTATTTTTGCGGTATCCCCTTTAAGAATGTGGGTAAACGGGGAATTGGTGTTTACAGGAAACTTTAAATATCATACAAGACCTTATTGTTTTACGTTCTACATGAAGCAAGGAAACAACAGTATCCTTGTTGAACAGACATCTTTTTTGGAAGATATCTCAAAAAACCTACTTCCAAAGGAATTTACAATCAAAATTCAGCCATCTGATTTTCTTATGAATGATAAGGCTAACTATTTTTTTGACAAGAAATTATTTGAGGACCAGAGAAACTCATATTCCATTTTCCCTGATTGTCCATTTTTTGATCAAGAAAGTGATATAGGTATTACGGTTCTGCCTAAGTATTACATTTCAGATAAAACTCAGACAGTCAGAATAAAGGCGCATGACACAAAAGGAAAAGAATTATGCTGCTATACCGCAGGGATAATGGAAAGAACCTGCCTTGAAATTGACAGGGAAGTTGAAGGAATAATCAGAATAACAGCAGAAGGTGTGCAAAACCCCGAAAGGACTTCAGAACTGTACATTTTCAGAGGAATTTTTGAAGACAAAACAAATGTCTTGATGGAAATGGCTCAAAAGAAGGTGGGCTTAAGAGAAGAGGTTCTATACAACATAAAAAACCTTTTAGAAACGATTGATCTAAAAACGGGATTTATAAAAGGTTCTCAGGAAATCATGTTTTCAGATATGCTTCTTTTTGTAATGAAGAGGATTTATAAACTTGAAATGACCCTAAATTCAGACAAATGCTGCAATAATCAAGATATGACAGAACTCTTAGGTAACAGCTTCATGCAGTTTGACAAGAGTGAAATAGACGATAGCTTTACTGCTTACAATGTCTATCTGCCCAAGAATTTCTGCAAAGACAGGAAGTACCCGCTCGTAATTTTTATGTTTTATGGTTTTGGACTATCAACTTATCCTGATCTGGTGCTTGAAAGGTATCCTGAAAGGCAGGAGTTTATTGATTCAGTAATGATAAGCATACCTGCGAGGGGTGGGCTGAACCGCGATTACATAAATGAGGTCAATTATTTTAATATTATTGAAAGACTTATAAAAAACTACAGCATAGACAGAGAACAAATATTTATTGTCGGTTCCTGCACAGGGGCTATGGAAGGCTTTGGACTTACGCTTAAAATGCCACATCTTTTTGCTGCGGTTGCAGGAAACTGGAGTACACCCAAACTGGATCTTGCTGATCCTGATTTCAGCTATCTTCATAATGCGGATAACGTAATGACTTACCATTTGTTATCAATTGAGGACAGCATATTCAACTATTCAAGACTCCTTTATACACTCAAGCAGTTCAAAAGCTACAAGTACTGGAGTTTTTACAATTTCTCGCATATAGAAGCGGATATGATGATAGATTACAGGAAGCTTGTAAAAGAATTAACCTGTGAGAGGACTGTTAGATACCCTAGAGAAGTGAATTTCAATGTCTGCGAACCTATATTTAACAAAGCTTATTGGGTGCAGGTGGAATTTGTTGAAGACTTAAGCCTGAAGGGGATAATTAATGCCGAAATTGCAGGCAGTGATGTGATACGGGTACATACGGAGAATATCGGGGAATTCAGCTTAATGGTAAACGCCGGGATGTTTGGCCTTGAAAGAGAAATTGAGCTTATTGTAAATGACAGTACTCAGAGAATTTGTCTTCCTGAATTTTCGAAGCTGACTGTTGAGATAAACGGTGGGAATTCAGAAATACGGGAAACAACTCTGACTGCTGAAGAGTTTTACAACATGTATAATGATATATCGATAGATGAAAATCTGATGGGAATTAGACAGGTTTATTTAAAGAGGTGTATTATAGTAAGACCGGATAAACTTGAGGAAGGCCGAAAGGTCTTTGAAAAAAGGCTTTTTATATCACTAAGGCAGCCTTTGAAGGAAAGAAAGAGAAACTACAGATATGATCTGTACAAGGAAAGCGAGCCCGAAGCCGAAAAGCTAGGACAGAGTAATTTTATCTATTTCATGGATACCAGAAATATTAGTCAAAAGCAGAGAACGGTGCTGGATGATCTCGGCGTTCATGCAGGACCCATGAATCTTGAGTATGGTAATATGGAATACACAGGTAACTATTTTGCATTCTTAAAGTACAGGAATCCCTACTCAGAAGGGAAATTTGCGCTCGTTGTACTATATAATGGTGAAACGGTGGAAAAGGAGCTTCTAGACTTCTTAAATTCCTTTGATACAAACGGGTTGTTCTACAGTGATGCTGTAATATATTGCGATGGACATTACAGTTGCTTCAGAGACCGTTCAAAGCAATAATACTCTAGTTTTTTATTTGTTGAAATAGATTTAAACAGAAGTAATGCTCTTTTATAATGCAATATTATTTTAAAATATTAAATTAATATGTATTTGAAAAGATGTATTACACGATAATATATAAAAAATTCTTCTTCTACTTAGTCAATAATAATATATATCATTAAGGTTGCTGTAAAATTGGGACTAAGAAATCACATAAATTATTGATTATAAGGAAATTAATATTATAACAAGGAGAAGAAAAATTTTATATGGATAAGAAAAGATATGGTTTGTTTACAGCGGTTACAATGATTATTGGAGTTGTCATAGGATCAGGCATTTTTTTTAAGGCGGATAATGTACTTAGTTATACGAAAGGAAATGTTTTATTAGGAATTATTATATTCATTGTTGCGGCCATAGCGATTGTATTCGGATGTCTGACTATCTCCCAGCTTGCTACACGAACGGACAAGCCCGGCGGACTGATTGCTTACACAGAGGAATTTGTAGGTGTTGGATCTTCCTGTGTTTTTGGTTGGTTTCAGACCTTTTTATATCTACCCGCCCTAGCCGCAGTCGTTTCATGGGTAACAGGAATTTATATTAGCCAATTATTCGGCTTGAAAATAACTTTGGAACGCACGACGATCATCGGCTTCGTCTGCCTTACATTGTTGTTTACCATCAATACAATATCAGCGAAAGCTGGAGGGTATTTCCAAAATACTGCAATGATTATCAAGATAATTCCATTGCTAATTATTGCTCTCGTAGGATTATTTCTTGGGAAACCTCAGGAGCTAATAACGGAAGGTGTGGCAGGCTTTGGTCAGGCTACAAAGACCAGTGGATGGCTGGCAGCCTTTGCCCCAATTGCTTTTTCCTTTGACGGATGGATTGTTTCAACTTCTATCTGTAACGAGATTAAGAACAGTAAACGAAATCTGCCGTTGGCACTTACTATCTCTCCTTTGGTTATACTGATTGCCTATGTGATGTACTTTGTAGGACTTACAGCATTACTTGGTCCTGATAAAATTCTGGAACAGGGAGATAGCTCAGTCTTTACAGTTGCCACCATGCTGTTTGGTAATATTGGAGCAAAATTCATACTCATCTTTGTGGTTATCTCAGTTCTTGGTACAGTGAATGGCCTTACACTTGGCTTTATCCGTATGCCTTATTCTTTGGCGCTTCGGAATATGATACCGGGGAGTGAAGTCCTTAAGAAAGAGAATGCAAAGCTTGCTGGCATGCCCTTTAATTCTTCGATATTTGCATATTTACTTTCTTTAATATGGTTAGCAATCCACTATATTACCCAGAAAAACGGTATACAGGGAGATGTATCTGAGATTGCAATCGGCGTAAGCTATTTAAATTACATCGTACTCTACTTTGCAGTTATGAAGCTTTCAAAACAGGGACAGATAAAGAGTAAGATAAAGGGTTTTCTTATTCCAATTTTGGCTTGCATTGGCTCGCTGGTAATCATCTCAGGAAGTATAACGCATCCGCTATTCATGTATTATTTCCTAGTTTGCCTCTTCATCATGCTTGTAGGATTTCTATATTATAGGAAGAATAAATCGAGAATCTTATAAAAACATTGTACAATGATAATTAACCATGGACTATAAAAATATAGTTATGATACTCAAAAGAAAAATTTAAAGAATATAAAAAAATTAGTGTATATAATACTTCATTCGAGGATTTTAGATAAACTAACATCAATTTGCAGCTACGAAAGAACAATATAAACCAATTTTAATTTTATATGAATTAGTGGAATTTACTTTTTTATTCAACTTACATAAGTTTTATAAATTATAATGTATTGCAATAAATAACAATATGTGGTATATTAAAACAAAAATTTTAGGAGCGTGATTAGCTTGAAGAGATTTATAGCAGGGCTCGTTGTTGGGGCACTATTAACTGGTACTATTTCATTTGCAGCAGCGAATTTAACTGCAATTAAAAGCAATATATTAACTACAGTAAATGGTAAAAAAGTAAAACAAGATATTGTTACTATTAACGGTACATACTATGCAAATATGAAACAGCTGGCAGACAATTTAGGAATTAAGTATGTATTGGATACTAAAGGCAAAAAGATTAATCTAGGTGAAGCTTCAGAAGCAAATAAGTACTCTATGAATAATCCGGCTTCTATAGGAACAAAGCAAACACTATATGCAAGCTTCTACAAGGCTGATATTACAATTAATGAATTAGTTAGAGGCGACAAGGCTTGGGATTTAATAAAAAAGATTGACGGTAATAAATTGCAACCAGAAAAAGGGTATGAGTTTATCATTGCAAAAATTAAATTTGATCTTAAAGACATTGAAGAAAATAGAGCCCTATTTATTTTTAACGGATCATTTACATTAGTATCTGAAAAGGGAGAGAAATATGGACCTATGTCAATAACTGAATTACCCATACCAACTATAAATGAAGCATTATATAAAGGTGAATCGAAGGAAGGCTGGGCAGTATTTAAAGTAAAATCTGATGATAAAAAACCTTTAATTACATATGGTACACAAGATAATGGTACTAGTGGTATATGGTTTAAAGCATATTAGTGTTTAAAAAAGAGGGCTCATACGTTAATTTAGGGGTGTTTTATTTTTTAGAATAGTATCAAAGTTTAAATCCCAACGTGTTGATTCATCCGTACTAAATAAGTGGGAGTGTCGCAAGACTACTTTAAAGAAGTAGCAAGCGGTGCTCCTTTGCAAATTCATAGTAAAAATCCTCATATGGTATCGTTAATACTCTAAAGATTATCTAGAATACGGTTGAAATTCAAAAACCAAGAAAAGTGTCAGACACTGCTTCGGATAGAGAAGTTTTTTATAAAGGCAAATGGAGATTCTTAAAACGATAGTAAATTAGTTAATTCGATCTCCGGGTGTGATGAAACTGATGAAATCATGTTATATTCTACAAACTAACCCGTAAATTTAAATTATCTAAATACTACTAAACTAAAGGAACTAGAGGATAAAAATACAATTTGGAGGATGACTTTATGAAAGATTTAAAAAGATAAGTGCAGAGGGGGCTAATGGAATAAAAATTTTCAAAGAAAACAGTGTAGCAGAAGGTATAAAACGCTACATAACAGCAAGTCTCGGTAAAGCAAATGCTGCGAACGGAGATAAAGTATTATTGAAGCTGACATTTAAAGCTAAAGCAACAGGCGAAGCTAAGATAGATATTACAAACGGGCGTATTGCAGATAATTCAACCCTTGAAGAAGATGTGAAAGAAGAATATTGTGGTGAAAAGATTGTCCAAATAGTGCCTTTTACAAGTGATATAAACCGTTCCGGAGAATTTACACTTTTAGATTTGGCAATAGATGCATGGTATTATGGGGATGCTGTAGCTGATACAGATACAACAAAGTATGATGCTGATATTGTCAAGAATGGAACAATAGATGATGATGACCTTTCAGAGATAGTTAAGCAGATACTTGGTAATATAAATTATCCTGTAAAGAGTTAAGTGATAAATAGAATAAGGATTAAAAGCTAAAATATATGGGGATTCTGCCTTGGAATTTACTTTTATGGGTATATTTTTTAATTCCTTGCTATATTCTAAGTCCGTTGATACAGAAAATGAGAATCACAATTTGTAATTTGCTTTCATGAAACCGAATCTTTCACGAAAATTTGCAGGAGTCATATTAACATGTTTTTTAAAAAGCTTATGGAAGTATGTTATGTTGTTTATTCCACACATAATACTAATATCCGATATTTTTATATTCGTTGTAGTCAATAATCTTTTTGCGGTATTCATCCGGCTTTGAATAATATAATCAAATGGTGATAGTCCGATTATACTTTTGAATATCTTGCAATAGAAATTTTTACTAACTCCACACCTTTCGGCGAGGTCTAGCAAGGTTAAATCCTTATGTAGGTTGTTATCTATGTACTTTTGAGAAGACTTTATTAGTTCATAATTATTTTCAAAAGACCGTGTATTGATTCTTTTAATGGTGTCTTCGGGGGAAACAAGTAAGAGATTTAGTATATTCATAAGGTGCGCCTTCAAAATCAACTGGCAATTCTGCTGCTTTTTGATAAACTCATTGAATACGGATTGGAATAAATACTCAATCTCATAATTATAAGTTGTAAGTTTATAAGGTATGTCGTTAAAAAATCCAGTATTGGAGAGCATTTCTTTTTCATCTGTAATCCAGTAAGGGGAAGAGGTTGCGTAAATATCTTTGCTGGAGATATCATAAAAAGAGTCAAACACGATGACAATAAAATAATAACCGGAATATCCTTCGACTATTGTGCCAGGCTCTCTTAAAAACACATCACCTTTTGAGGCTTTAGCAGTTTCACCGTTGGTAATAATAGTTCCGCTTCCTCCTGTAATTAGTTCAAGCTCATAGAACCTGACAACTCTCTTTTCAAAATGTGTTCCCACAGGATAGGGGACATTTTTTTCATTGATGCAAAAAACCTCAATAATATAGGGATTAAATATTGATTGCTTGTCATTAATCATACTACACCAAATCTCCCTTATTAGTGCTTTTAAACAGTACTAATTCTTATTCTTTCATGATGTTAAAAATGCACTTTCCTGTTCTATGCCTCGAATGCTTCTAGACATTATAATGATAACACATAGAGGTACTTCTATGTATAAAAATTTTTTAATGTTTGAGTAATATAGTACAATTGAGTGCTATGTGACAATTGAAATAAAAGATGTAAGTTTATATAATTTAATTAGATATTATGTAAAAATTTACACAGGGGGGAAATTTAATGAAAAAGGTTTTAGCAATTATTTTATCGCTCAGCATTATTATGAGCTTATTACCTATGACTGTCTATGGCGCTACCAGTCCTCAGGATATGGTAAAAAAGATGGGAATAGGAATGAACCTCGGTAATACGTTTGACGCACCAACGGAAGGCTCTTGGTCGAAGGCAGCTCAGGAGTACTATTTTGATGATTATAAACAGGCTGGTTTCAAGCATATTAGAATTCCAATCCGTTGGGATGAGCATACTCAAAAAAACAGTCCTTATACTGTTGACAAAAGCTTCTTAGATAGAATTGAAACTGTAGTAAATTGGTCACTTTCTCGTGGATTTGTGACGGTAATTAATTCACATCATGATACTTGGCTTATGGATAACTATAGTCAAAATATTGGACGTTTTGAAAAAATATGGAAACAAATTGCAGAACGCTTTAAAGGCAAGTCAGAAAATCTAGTTTTTGAAATATTAAATGAGCCACATGGTAATATAACAGATAGCCAGATAAACGATATGAACAGAAGGATTTTAAGTATAATAAGAAAGACTAATCCTACTAGAAATGTAATTCTTGGATCAGGTTTCTGGAATAGCTATAATACATTAAGTTTGTTGGAAATTCCAAACGACCCAAATCTTATTGCAACTTTTCACTACTATGATCCATACACTTTCACTCACCAGTGGCAGGGTACATGGGGAACCAAAAATGATATGGACGCCATAAATATGGTTTTTAACCAGGTTAAAAAATGGTCAGATAAAACTAACATACCAGTGTATCTTGGAGAATATGGTGTAATGGGGCATTCCGATAGAAATTCTGCTATAAAATGGTGGGATTTTGTTAGCGATCAGGCCACATCACATGGATTTGCTTCTGGAGCCTGGGATAATGGAGTATTTGGTTCTGTTGACAATGATATGGCATTTTATAATAGAGATACCAGAAAGTTTGACCAGCAAATCTTAAATTCAATATTAACTACTGGGACAACCTATACTTGGACTCCTCCAACTGAAACAGATCCAGATCCTCCTCATATACCTGCAACACCAGCTTATGGGGAACAGCTTGTTGAAGATTTTGAAGGTGATTTGCAGTGGGCGGCATATTCAGGTGTTGAAGCTACTGCATCCTGTAAGATTTCTAGTGGCAAAACTAATAAAGGTTTGGAAATAACATATGCAGGTTCATCAAATGGATACTGGGGTGTTGTAGACAATAAACATAGAAATCAAGATTGGGAGAAATGGCAAAAAATATCTTTTGATATCAAATCCTCAAACACAAATGAAATTAGACTACTTATAGCTGAACAAAGTAAGATTGAAGGAGAAGACGGAGAACACTGGACTTATGTCATAAAACCTAGTACCTCTTGGACTACAATTGAAATTCCATTTTCAGCTTTTACAAGAAGAATGGATTATCAGCCACCTGCACAGGATAACAGTGAAACTTTTGACGTATACAAAGTAGGTTCTTTACATTTTATGTATGGTAACAGTAATTCAGGCACTTTAAATATTGATAATATTAAGTTGATTGGCCTACCAGAAGAACAAACTGGAGAAAAACTTGGAGATGTTAATGCAGATGGCAATATTGATGCAATAGATTTTGCATTGTTAAAAAAATACTTGCTAGACTCATCTAATAGCATAAATAAAAAGAATGCAGACATTAATTTGGATGGAGATATCAATGCCATTGACTTTGCAAAGTTGAAAATGATTTTACTTGGAAACTAATTTCAGAAGCATATATTATAATTTAACTGTGTAAGATACTGGATGCACTAAAAAAGTCACTTAGTGGCAGCATTTGGAAAAGTCGTAGGTATAGCAAATAGCCTACGGCTTTTCTTTGTAAAAAACGCCAGGAGCATTGTTATTGCTAGTGTTGCAAGCACTTTTTGTGGTATACTTATAGTATCAAATTAGGCAGGTGATTACGAGAAAAAATGTAATGATTTTATCCTCCAGATTTTAAAGAAAGAAAGTATTTTGAAAAAAGCTTTATATTTCTTGACGGTATGCTTAGTTCTAAACTCAATTATACTTTTCCCGTTAAATGCATCAGCAACTTCAGAAACTCATAACTCTAAATTTACTGCAGTGTCTGCTGGTTTGGGCTTTAATGTTGCATTAAAAAAAGACGGTACGTTATGGGCTTGGGAAGAAAATTATTACGGACAACTGGGTAACGGTTCAAATTATAATAATCCGGTACCTGAAAAATTAACATCAATAGATAAAATCAATAACAGCAGGATTAATAACCAATTATATCATTAAATGCGGGTTGTACAATGGCATTAGGAAAGGACGGCACTGTTTGGGTTTGAGGTGATAATCGCTATGGGAAACTGAGTAATGGTAGAAAATTATATGAAACGATACCGATTAAAGTAAGTTGCCCAAACTAATTACCTTGGTATAGAGTAAAATCAATTAGAAGCTACTTATGAGATAATAATAAATTGAAGTATAACAAATTACTTTTTGAGACGAAAGGGAAGATATGTTTAAGGTAGAAAGGGGAAATTCAAAATGGGCAGAACAAATTGCTAATGAAAATTCTTGTCCAAGTTTTACAAGTGTTTTAGCTGGAAATTCATCAGGTGAAATTTGGATTAATAAGTTGGATAATCCATGTTTTGCACTTGTGTATTCTAAACCTGTTGGCGGTTTCAGTATCTTAGGCAAGTTAAACAATCAGGAAGAATATTTATCGTTTAAGTCTTTTTTAGAAGGTGAATTATTTAAAGAACTTAAAGAAAATCGTACAACAACCTTTGAGTTCTCAGTAGATTTAATTGATGCAGAAGAAGATATATTAAAATTATTTGATGAATATGATATTAACATTGAACAAGAGCTTACATATATGAGATTACCTATGCAAGAAGAAAAAATAATAAATAAGGCACCAAATTATGAATTTTTAGAAGTTAATAAAAAAACCATAACCAGTGATTTCGTAAATATAGAGTTCATGACCAAGCGAATTTTAGAGGCTTGGGGAAGTATTGAAGTGTATCTAAAGCATGGAAAAGGTTTTATAGCAGTAGAAAATAATAAAATAATCTCTATTATTTTAGGGACAGCCTTTTATGATAAGAAGCTTGCTATTGATATTGAAACACTAGAGGAATATAAAAACAAAGGAATAGCAACAAAATTGACAGAACTTCTAATAAATAGCTGTAAGAATAAAAACATTACTGCTTATTGGAATTGTATGAAGTCAAATATAGCTTCTGAAAAAACTGCAGTAAGGGTGGGATTTAATTTTATAGATGAACGAAATTTTTACTTACTGAATTTTACATAAAACAATTTCTTTTTAGGTTTGCTATAATACACAAACGGCAGATTGGCAGTAAAAGCTATATCATAGCAGACTTTTTAGTAACCGACCACTGCAATGATATGGGATTGCTTGAAGAGGTTACAAAGGGTACACAAGATGTTATGGAATGACTAAGCAGTTGTTTAGGTTTTAAGAGCTCTTAATCTGTAAAATATTTCATGCTGGTCTTTTTAAGCTCTTTAATGCTATACAATATTTTATATTCATTAATACCGGTTTGTTTTGAAATGGTAGACACAATTGCTTCGCATTCCTCCGTGGTCTGGCCATGAATCATTGTATACATGTTATATTGCCAATTATCGAGGGTTACTCTCTTGTAACAATGGCTTATTGAGGGCAAAGAAGCCATAAATGAGCCTATTTCTGCACTTCTGTTATCAGGAACTGTCCACACTACCATTGCATTATGAGAAAAGCCTGCTTTTCTATGGTACAATATTGCTCCAATTCTTCTGAGGGCTCCTTTATCACGCAGATTATTAATCCTTTTAAAAAGTTCATCTTCAGTAATTCCAAGCTCTTCGGCAATTGTTTTATACGGTTCTTTTTCCAGCGGGATATCTTCCTGGAGTCTCCTTACTATATTTTTATCAAATTTGTCTAACATATCTACCCCTTAATGTTAAAATTTGTCCTGATTTTATATACTTTTTGAGAAGGAAGGCTTAAAAATTCATTTATAGCAGTCTTTTTCCTTATCTCATTTAAAATTTCCTCAACCTTTTCTTTGGATGGAGCAATAAGTGTAAACCATATATTAAAGTGGTCATCCCTTAGATAGTTATGTGTAACACAATCGTAACCGTTTATAACTGCGGCGACCTCATCAACTCTAGCTGAGGGTACACTTAATGCACACAGGGTGCTGGAATACCCAAGATGTGCTGAATCAAAAATTCCGCCTAGTCTGCGTATATATCCGCTTTCCTTAAGTGCTTTAATCCTGGCTATGACCTCATCCTCACAAATTCCGAGCTGCTCACCTAAAATTAAGAACGGGCGGCAGGCAATCGGAAGCTTTTCCTGCAGTAAATTAATAAGCTGTCTGTCAATAGTATCCATAAAGCTTACGCCTCCCCGAGAGATCTAAAAAGGCACCATGGCTCTTCCGCCATAAAATCCCCGTTATTATAAAATGCAGCCCTTGCCCGGCATCCGCCACAGGCAAATTTGTATTTGCACACACCGCAACCGCCTTTATAATTTAAAGTCCGAAGCTCTTTAAAGACAGGACTGTCCGCCCAGATGGAACTAAATGGGGTTTTTCTTACGTTTCCTATCGGCTGGTTTATATATGCACAGGGTTGAACCTCTCCGGTAGGGCTTATTATACAATAATGTGTCCCTGCAAGGCAGCCTCTTGAATACCTAAGATCTACACCCATTTCCTTGGCTATTCGCATAAACTGGGGAGCACAGGTGGGCTTAAGTTCAATTTTAACCTGCTGCTGCTTTTTAATTATTTCAGACAGTAATTCTTCATATTGTTCTGTCCTTAGGGACTCATCTTCGATGCTGACAGCTCTTCCCGTAGGTACAAGAAAGAAGATATGGTGGGCAACAGCACCTATTTCTACCGCAAAATCAGTGAGGTCAAGTATTTCTTCACGATTCCAATTCATTACTGTCGTGTGTATTTGAAAGGGCAGTCCGGCCTTCTTACAGGCATTCATACCTGCTACGGCTTTTTCCCATGCATTTTCTAACCCGCGGAAGGTATCATGTTTCTGAGGATCCAGGCTGTCAAGGCTAATACCCATTCCCATTGCGCCTGCTTTTTTTAGTTTTATCGCAACTTCTTCGGTCAGAAGAGTTCCGTTAGTTCCGAACACAGGTCTTAATCCAAGGCTTCTGGCATGTTCGACCAAATCAAAAATGTATGGAAGCATCAGAGGTTCTCCGCCTGAAAAAATAATAATTTTAAATCCTGCTTTTGCTATTTCTTTTAAAAGTTCTTTGCCTTCTTCAAATGATAGCTCTCCTTGGGACTCAGGACCTGAATCCCTATAACAATGCTTACAGAACATATTACATTTATTTGTGGTATTCCATGACACTATCATAATTATGTCCATGTCCCGCATTCTACACAAGAACCACAGGGAAATGTACATTTCCCTGAAAGAAATGACATGGACTCGGCACCTCCAATCTAAATATTTTTAGTTTCTTTCAACATTTTTCTCCTATATACAAATTAAACCGGTGTTGATTTATTTAGCAATCCCGATTTCTTCGTCTGTCAAATAGCATGCAGGATCTGAGTCCCAAAAATCTCCGGTAACAGCCTCTGCCCTTGCACGAAAGTTTCCATTGCAGATGTCAAGCCACTTACATTGGCTGCATCGTCCTTTTAAAAGAGGTTTTCTATCCTTAAGACCTGCCAGTACGGGGTTTTTCATATTTGTCCATATTTCTCCGAAAGATTGTTCTCTTACATTGCCAAGTGTATGATGCTGTGTAAACTGATCGGGATGCACATAACCCTGTGAATCAATATTTCCGAATGCTATTCCTGAACGGTTTCCGCCATTCATTTTTAATCCGGCAAGTATATTTTGAGATAATTGGGGGTACTTATGGAGTGAACGCAAATATAAATAAGCAGCGTCAGCATGGTTATCTACCGTCAATATTTCGGTGGTACTGCCAAGTTTTATTGCTTTATCAATAATCAAATTCATGGCTTCTCTGGATTGTTCCAAGGTGACATCATCCTTAATCAGATCAGAGCCTCTACCGGAATATACCAGATGGTAAAAACAAACTCTTGGGATTTTTTCTTCTTTTATCAAGTAAAAAATGTCATCAAGCTGGTCGTAGTTATAACTGCTTATTGTAAAACGAAGCCCTACTCTCTGATCGACTTCAAGGCAGTTTCTTATTCCTTCAAGGGCTTTGTCAAAGCTTCCATTAACACCTCTGAAGTTATCATGCTTTTGCCCTATACCATCGAGGCTGATACCTACGTATCCAGTACCGATTTGCTTGAATTTTTTAGAAAGGTCTTTGTCAATCAACGTACCGTTAGTAGAAATAGTGCATCGAATGCCTTTGCTCCCGGCATATTGGAGTATTTCCAACAAATCTTCCCTGACTAACGGCTCTCCGCCTGAAAACAGTATGACAGGAACTTTAAAATCGCTCAGGTCATCTATCAGTTTTTTTGCTTCTAACGTAGTTAATTCGGAAGCATATTTTTTGTTTTCCGACTTTGCATAGCAATGAATGCATTTAAGATTGCAGCTTCTGGTACAATTCCAAACCACTACAGGTCCCAAGCCATCCCTTACCCCATGTTTTTGGTGAGCTGCACCTTCTGCATATCGAAGTTTATCTCCAAAGTTTTCAGATCCGCATAATAATTTTGTAATCCCTAGCATTTTTCTTTTCCTTTCAACCGTATTGGTTTAAGTAATATCTAAATATGAGTGAAATGCCATGAAAAAAATGTTCCTTATAATCAATAATTTAGCATAAAATAATAGCTTTAGGCAATATTTATTTTATTTTATTATTTTATGCGATATAATTGGTAATAGAGTATACTAGATATAGCATGATTAAGTAAACAAAATATTGGACAGGTGTTGAAATATTTTATGTTGATCAGTAATTTCGTTATAGGAACTGATGTAATATATTTTGGTAGCTTCATATTCACCTTAAAATGTGAAGCTATGTTTTCCAAGGAGGAGGAAAAATTTGAATATATTTGTTTCTGGAATAAACTATAAGACTGCTCCTTTGGAAGTACGTGAGAAATTGAGCTTTGATACTGAGGGGCTTAAAGTTGCTGTTGAAGAAATATTCAATCTTTCCGATGTCAATGAGTGTGTCATTCTTTCCACATGCAATAGAACGGAGATATATATTTACTCGGAAAAGGAACACTTCAATTTTGATACAGTGGAAAGACTACTTTGTTCTTTAAAAAATACTGATATTTATGATTATAGAAAATACTTCATATCCTACGAGGGTCAAAAAGCTGTAAGGCATTTGTTTAAGGTTTCCTGCGGTCTTGATTCATTGATACTCGGTGAAGATCAGATACTCAGTCAGGTAAAAAGTTCACATGAGCTTGCGCACTGTATGAGAACAACTTCTGCTGTGTTAAATACACTTTTCAGGGAAGCGGTTACTGCTGCAAAAAGGATTAAGACATGCACAGAAATTTCAAAAAGCCCTGTCTCAGTAGGTTCTGTTGCTGTGAAGCTGCTTGATGATGTCTTTGAATGCCGCCTTGAAGATAAAACTGTTTTAATTATCGGTATGGGGAAAATAGGGTCTATCACGCTGAAGAACCTTATGGGTAGAGGTGTTGGGAGGTTTTACATAACAAACAGAACTCATCGTGAATTGGACTGTATTTTAAAAGATAACAGCGATATTATTTATGTGGATTATAATGAGCGGTATTCGGTTATTAATAAAGCCGATATAGTAATAAGCTCAACCTCAAGTCCCCATTATACAATAACTAGGGATATGGTTGAGAAGACTGTTACCGATTTTAGAAAAAGGGTTTTCATTGACCTGGCTGTTCCAAGGGACATTGATGATTCTATTAAAGAAATACCTGGAATATGGTATTATAATATAGATGACCTTAAGTCGGCTGTAGATGAAAGCTTTGACCGGCGTTTTAAGGAAACGGAAAAAGCTGAAGAGATAATAGATGAATATATAAATGGTTATGAGAAGTGGTATATGTCTAGGGAAGTTCTTCCTGTAATAAGGGGGGTTCAGAAATATACCGATGATTTTCTGGATGCCAAGGTTACACAGACAATTTCCAAATTGAAATCGGCAAGTGAAGAAGACAAGGATATAGTAAGAACTTCAATGAGGAATATGGCAAACAACATTTTAGATACATTTTTGTACAGGGTGCGTGATAACAGCAGCAAGGAGGATCTGGTAACTTACTTCAGATGCTTGAGTGAAACAATTAACGATAAATTGAATTTCTGATAAAATAAACAATTTAATTATAGAAAGGTAAAGTTATATGCCCTCGTTTCCTTTATTTGTTAATATTGAACGAAAAAAATGTGTTATCATAGGCGGCGGTAATGTAGCCCAAAGAAAAATTGATACCCTTATCGGTTTTGGAGCTTTAATAACAGTAATAAGTCCTAATGTGACGGAGAAAATCAGGAAATTGAGTGAAGCAGGTCTGATATCATGGATTTGCAAATCTTATTCCGAAGGGGATATAGTAGGGGCTTATATGGTTATTGCTGCAACTTGTGACGGAAGTATTAATGAGAGAGCTTACCAGGAAGCAGTCAGAAACAATATTTTTGTGAATGTTGCAGACAGCAGTGAAAAATGTACCTTTATTTTTCCTTCAGTTGTACGAAGGGATGAGCTGGTTATAGGGATTTCTACATCAGGTAATTACCCTGTATTATCCAAAAAGGTAAAGGAAGAAATAGAAAAGTCCGTTCCCCCGGATATAGGCTCTCTAATAGGCCTTATTAAGGAATATAGGGCGAAGGTTATAAATAAAATAGAGGATGCCGATGTTAAAAAGCAGGTTTTAAGAAGGGTAGCGGACGAACTGTTTTCTTGCAGTGATATGGATTTGCAGTGTTTCCAAAAAAGAATTGATGGAATATTAGAGGAGTTTTGCTATGAATAAGGTAATAAGGGTCGGAACCCGTGAAAGTGAACTTGCATTGACACAAACTAGATGGGTTATAGAAAAAATTGTACAAAAGTTTCCTGATATTGTTTTTGAAATTATCGGAATAAAAACAAAAGGTGATGTAATTCTTGATACCAGGCTGGATAAGATAGGCGGAAAAGGTCTTTTCATAAAGGAAATTGAACATGCTTTAATAAATGGAAGTATAGATATTGCTGTTCATAGTATGAAGGACATGCCGGCTGAACTTACTGATAAGCTTACAATCGCTGCTGTATGCAAAAGAGAAGATCCTAGGGATGTACTGGTAACTACTACAGGAGGCAGTTTTGAGGAGCTTCCTCATGGTTCTGTAATAGGAACAAGCAGCGTGCGCCGGGAGGTTCAGATATTGAAAATAAGACCTGACCTTAGAGTGAAAACTCTTAGAGGGAATGTCCTTACAAGAATAAACAAGCTCCTTGATAATGAATATGACGCAATAGTACTTGCTGCTGCAGGCTTAAAAAGGCTTGGACTTCATCAATATTGCAGTCAGTATTTGAGTTTGGAGGATATTATTCCCGCTGTAGGACAGGGGGCTCTTGCTGTAGAGGCACGTAGCGGAGACGATATAATAAGCATCCTCTTAGAAAGTGTACACTGTCGGCAAACAGCCCTTTGCGTTGCTGCTGAACGTGAGTATTTAAAACGGCTTAATGGTGGTTGTTCAGTACCTATTGCGGCTCATGCAGTCATAATAGGCAATGTGATGAAGCTAAACGGAATGTTTGCCTCCGAGGATAGAACAGTAATTTACAAGGCTTGCATTGAAGGTCTGGCAGATGATGCGGAAAGCCTTGGGCGGAAATTGGCAGAAATGATAATTGATCAGATGTAATGTGTAATGGCCAAGAGCATAGAGGTTTCTTAGGCACAGTATAATATAACTACCCTTATAAGGAGGTAAAAATGGCAGGCAAGGTTTATATAATAGGTGCAGGACCCGGAGACTACAAGCTTGTTACTTTAAAAGCCATTGAATGTATTAGGATGGCTGATGTTATTGTATATGACAGGTTGGTTGCCGGAAAAATACTAGGTTTTGCAAAGGAAAATGCTGAATTGATATATGTGGGCAAGATGCCTGACTTGCATGCGGTACCTCAGGATGGAATAAATGAAATCCTTGTTATGAAGGCGAAAGAGGGAAAAGTAGTAGCAAGGGTTAAGGGAGGAGATCCATTTGTATTCGGGAGAGGCGGAGAGGAAATAGAAAGCCTTTATGAGAATGGCATTGAATTTGAGATTGTTCCGGGGATTACGTCTTCAATAGCTGTGCCTGCATATGCAGGTATTCCAGTTACCCACAGGGATTACTGTTCTTCATTACATATCATTACCGGACATGAACGACCTGATAAAAATAACAGCCTTTTAGATTATGACTTATTGGCAAAGCTCACCGGAACGCTTGTATTTTTGATGGGTGTAAAGAACCTTGGAGAGATATGTACTAATCTAATTGAAAACGGTAAAAATCCCAGGACTCCCGCTGCTGTCATAGAAAAGGGTACTACAGGCGAACAGCGCACTGTTATTGGAGTACTTGAGGATATTGCTGACAAAATTAAGGAGCAGGGAATAAAGTCACCAGCTGTTACTGTTATAGGGGATGTAGTGTCTTTAAGGAATAAAATGGAGTGGTTTCCGAAGGGGAGATTGGCAGGAAAAAAGGTGCTGGTAACAAGAGCCCGGGAACAAGCTAGTAAGCTGGTAGAGAAAATTGAGGAGCTTGGCGGCGAGGCTATTGAGATTCCTTCAATTAAAATTGAAAAGCCGGAAAGTTTTGAAAAATTCGATCAAGCTCTTGATAAATTAAATGACTACAACTGGTTAGTTTTTACCAGTGTAAACGGTGTAAAAGCTTTTTTTGACAGGATGAAATATAAATGTGTGGACATCAGGAGTCTTTACGGAGTAAAACTGTGTGCTGTGGGAAAGGCAACCGGGGAGGAACTTAAGGGGCTTGGGCTTACGGTTGATTATATGCCCGAAAAATTTACGACAGATGAGCTTTTAAAAGGATTGCTTGAGATTTTGAAGCCAGAAGAAAAGGTGCTTTTGGCGAGGGCTGATATTGCTAATCCAGACCTTTACAAGGTGCTTATGGAAAATGAAATAAATGTGGATGATTTGGTTGTTTACAGAACCATACTTGATGACAGTTGCCTTGGATATGCAGCAAACATGCTTCAGGATGGAAAGGTGGATTTTATTACCTTTACCAGTTCATCGACAGTAAGTAATTTTGTATCAATTATTGGCATGGAAAATATCAAAATTCTCGACAAATCCAAGGTTGTTTGCATTGGACCGGTTACATCTTCAGCAGCGGAGGAATTCGGCATTAAAGTCAGTGGTGTGGCTGATGAATATACCATTGACGGACTTTTGAAAAAGCTTTTGGAAATCTCGGAGGGATAGCAATGGATATTATAAGAAGACCAAGAAGGCTTAGAGTTAATGAAGGAATGAGGAAGCTTGTAAGGGAAACAGAAATTTCGGTAAATGATTTGGTATATCCATTGTTTATAGTTGAAGGAACAGGCATTAAAGCTGAAATTCCCTCAATGCCGGGAGTATACCATTTATCAATAGATAATTTTTTAAAAGAGCTTGAAGAGGTGCAAAAGGCTGGTATACCAGCGGTTTTGCTTTTTGGCGTGCCTGAAAGCAAGGATGAGATTGGGTCAGGTGCTTTTGTTAGCAGCGGGATAATACAAAGAGCTTTGTATGAAGCTAAAAAGATGTTTCCGAATATGCTTCTTATAGCCGATGTATGCCTTTGTGAATATACAAGTCACGGACATTGCGGTGTTGTGAGGGATGGTAAAATTATAAATGATGAATCGGTAGAGCTTATAGTAAAAACAGCTTTAAGCTATGCCGAAGCAGGTGCTGATATTATAGCTCCTTCCGATATGATGGACGGAAGGGTTGGTGCCATAAGGGAAGCCCTCGATAGAAACGGTTTCGAGGATAAAGCCATTATGGCATATAGTGCAAAGTATTCTTCTGCTTTTTATGGGCCTTTCAGGGATGCAGCCCACTCAAAACCGGTATTTGGAGACAGAAAAACATACCAGATGGATTACGCAAATATTAAAGAGGCTGTGCGTGAAGTAGAGCTTGATATACTCGAGGGAGCAGATATAGTTATGGTAAAACCTGCAATGGCTTATCTGGATGTTATTAATCAAATAAGCCTAAGGTTCGATGCTCCAATTGCAGCTTACAATGTAAGTGGAGAGTATTCGATGATTAAAGCTGCTGCTATAAATGGCTGGATAGATGAAAAGGCGGCAGTGCTTGAATCCATAACAGCCATAAAGCGCGCAGGAGCAAAAATTATAATAACATATCATGCAAAGCAAATTGCACAATGGCTTAAAGATTAACGAAATTTAACCTGGAGGTAATTATATGCTTAACAAGAGGTCTTCGGAATTATTTGAAAAAGCAAAACAGTATATACCCGGAGGTGTAAATAGTCCTGTAAGGGCTTTTAAATCAGTAGGTATGAACCCTGCTTTCATAAAAAAAGCATCAGGATCTAAAATATTTGATATAGACGGTAATGAATATATAGACTACGTATGTTCGTGGGGGCCTATGATCCTTGGACACGCGAACCCTGAAGTGACGGAAGAAATTATAAGGGCTGTTCACGATGGGACAAGCTATGGCGCTCCTACTGAGAAGGAAGTCTGTTTGGCGTCTATGGTATGTGAGGCTGTTCCTTCGGTGGAAATGGTAAGAATGGTCAGTTCGGGTACTGAAGCGGTAATGAGTGCAATAAGGCTGGCAAGAGGATATACTGGCAGGGATAAAATATTGAAATTTGAAGGCTGCTATCATGGACATTCCGATGGACTGCTTGTAAAGGCAGGGTCAGGGGCTTTGACTACCGGGGTGCCGGACAGTGCAGGGGTTCCGGCTGATTATGCACGTAATACACTGACAGCAACATATAATGATTTTCAAGGAGTTGAAGAAATATTTAAAGCTTGCGGTGATAAGCTTGCAGCTGTAATTATAGAGCCTGTTGCAGCAAATATGGGCGTTGTTCTGCCGGAGGAAGGTTTTTTAAAACTATTAAGAGAACTCACTTATAAATATGAGACCCTCCTTATTTTTGATGAAGTTATAACCGGTTTCAGGGTTGGATATAGCGGAGCGCAAGGCTACTATGGTGTTGAACCCGACTTAACCATATTCGGTAAAATTATAGGTGGAGGAATGCCGGTAGGTGCATATGGCGGTAAACGGGAGATTATGGAGAGGATATCTCCGTCAGGACCTGTTTACCAGGCAGGAACACTCTCAGGCAATCCGGTGGCAATGTCCGCAGGAATTAAGACATTGGAGATACTGAGGGACAATCCATTTATATATGAGGATATAAGCAATAAGGGTAAACAATTGGAGGAGGCTTTTTATAAGTCAAGCGGGAGATACGGCATACCAATAAGGGTAAATAGGATTGGCTCATTATTAAGCGTGTTTTTTACCGCAGAGGACGTACGGGATTATAGTACTGCAATAAAATCGGATACCGGAAGGTTTGCAAAGTATTTTAAAGAAATGCTTGAACAAGGTGTGTATGCTGCTCCATCGCAGTTTGAGGCAATATTTGTATCAAGCGTGCATGACGATATAGATATTGAAAAGACAAAGGAAGCTATTGAACTGGCTTTTTCAGGGGGATTATAACGCCTAGATTCAAAATGAAATTTTTCGAGTGTAGAAAAATTTCATTACATCAGCGGCGTTTCATCGAGGCGGGAGATATTCTCACCGCCTGATAACCAAAGTGATACCCGCCACTTATAGAAGTGGGGGACATTTTCTTGCCTCGTTATAAGGTTGAAATAAATACAAAAACAAATTAAGGAGGTACCGAGCCCATGCCATTTCTGTCAGAGAAATGTACATTTCTTTGATGTTCTTTGTGCGAAATGCTGGGCATGGGCATAATTATGGACGGTGTACTGATACTGGCTCATGGCAGTAAGAGGCAGGGAGCTGAGGAATTGCTGGACTCAATTATAAGTAAGGTTAAACAAAAAACAGGTCTTACACTGGTCTATCCTGCCTATTACCAATTCTCGGAACAGAACCTTGAAACTGGGATAGACTGCCTTATAAAAGAAGGGGCAGATACCATAAAAGTAATACCGATGTTTTTATTTGACGGTACCCATGTTAATGTTGACATTCCTCGTGAAATCGACAATTTGAAAAAAAAATACCCGAATATAAAAATTATTATGAGCAAGCATCTTGGGGATGATGAAAGGATTGCAGAAATAGTAGTTGACAGGATTAAGTTGGTGGAGTAATAGTAAAAAATTTTTATTTATGTGCCTTTATACATAAAAAATTCTGATATAACATCGGTAACATGGGATATTGAGCCTGAAACATATTTGGGGGGTGAATCCTCGCCAGATGAAATTGCCAACTATGTGATTGACAATGCAAAATGTGGTTCTATTATTCTTTTACATTCAATGTACAAAGCTGGAGATACTTTAACTGCAATAAAGAAAATTGCAATGACATTAAAAGCAGAGGGATATACTTTTTGTACTGTAGAAGAGCTGATAAAATAATAATTATTCATGGAAAAGATTACATAAAATCCAACGGATAATGTCCGTTTTGAACAACATGCCTCGTTGCTTTAATGCTATTCTCTTAACCTTTCATTGTACTTCACTATTTTTTTAAATATCAGACTGTTGTTTCTTTAAGCAAAATTGTATAATACTGGTGTTTAATTAAATTAATGGAGGTTTTGTCATGAGAAAAAATTTTGTTAAGTTTCTATTTTTAGTTTTTGCATTAGTCAGTATTTTTTCTTTTACACAAGCAAGTGTTTTTGCAACAGACTCTACAACTTTTACACCTATTCACGAGTATAATTTTGATAATGACAGTGGAACAACGGTTTTGGATACGGCAGCTAGCGGAAAAATAAATGGCACTTGCTCAAGAAATAATATAAAAACTGATAATGGACAAAAATATAGAAATTTTAATGGAACAAGTGATGTAATAAAGTTTACAAGCTCTATCATCCCTACAGGTAAAAAAACCATATGTTTTAGGGTAAAAGTTCCTTCAATGCCAACTATAAATAATAGTTGGATAATGCATACTTTAGATGGAAACAGTAAACTCCCAAATGGAACAGGTATTGCAATACTTGGTCCAGTAAGTAATGCTGTTAGTAATGGTACATATGGACATTTAGTAGTAATTGAAACTGGTGGTAATATTTATTCTCCTTCATCTATTTGTGATAATAAATGGCATGACATAGTTTATACCTATGATGGGACTACTAATGCCAATGGAATGAAGCTTTATATAGATGGAAAAATAGTTGGTGAAGGCAGAAATACACGCTTATCAGGTCATGTAGATAACAATTTGGAAATTGGTTGTCACAATGCTAGTAGTGTAAATTATTTTCTAGGTGATTTAGACAATATTAAAATATATGATAAGGATATTTCTTGTAATGAACCAACCAATCTTAGAGCTACTGGCGATAATTCAAAAATAAGTTTAGCATGGGATACTGCTGATAATGCAACAAGTTATACCATTAAGCGTTCTATGACCGCAGGTGGACCATACACAACACTTGCCACTGTTACGTCGCCAACCTATATAGATAATGATGTAACAAATGGTACCTGTTACTATTATGTGGTTAGCGCATTAAACTCAGCAGGAGAGAGCAAAAATTCAAACGAAGCTTCTGCCATTCCACAAGTAGCTAAACCCGAAGCACCAACTAGCTTAATCGCTAATAGTGGGAATGCTGAAGTAACTTTATCATGGAATAAAGTTGATGCAGCTACAAGCTACAATGTAAAGCGAGCTACTACTTCTAATGGGGATTACACAACAATAGCAACAACTTCAGCAGCTATATATACTGATAACAAGGTAACAAATGGTATAACTTACTACTATGTTGTGTCTGCTGTAAATGCTGGTGGTGAAGGTGTAAACTCAAATGAAGTATCAGCAACTCCCAAAAATCCTTCTGTAACCCTTGAGGTCACATCTGTTGATAAAGTAAAGCTAGGAGACGAAATAACAGCCAACATTGTAATACATAATGCGGACAAGATATGTGCAGAAGATTTAATAATATCTTTTGATACTGCAAAGTTACAGTTCGTTAGTGCTGAAGCTGCTGATGGAATAAAAATATTCAAAGAAGCTGATATCGAGACTGGAATTAAAAGATTCATAACGGCGAGCCTTGGAAAAGCAAATGCCGCAAATGGCGATAAAATACTGCTTAAACTAAAATTCAAAACAATTGCAAAAGGTGAGGCAAAGATTGATATAACAAAAGGGCGTATAGCAGACAATGCAACACTTGAAGAAGATGTAAAAGAAGAATATTGTGGTGAAAAGCTTATAATGATAGAGCCTGCAACAACAGACGTTAACCGTTCGGGAGAATATACGCTTCTTGATTTGGGGATTGATGCCTGGTACTATGGTGATGTGGCTTCTTCCACAGATACATCCCAATATGATGCTGATCAAGATGGAAATGGAACAATTGATGATTTCGATTTGTCTCAAATAGTAATCGAAATGATTAACAATACAAATTATCCTTTGAATTACTGAGAAAGGTTCGAAATTTGGTACAGTTTAGGTATGATTAAGTGAATTGGTTCACAAATAGTATACTGATGGGAATACAGCAAATTAATTTAGTATTTTAACAAATTTTATCCCCCCATATGACATTTACACTTTACCAACAATTGGATATAATTTTTAAATAGGTGTTGCAGAGTAGGCAAAAATTTTTGCAACAGAACCATATAGTTTTGATGTTCAATGAAAATTAAGGCTATAAAAGGTGACCTTAATATTTATTATACCAAGGAGGATTTGAGAGTATGAGAAATCTCAAAAAGTTAATTGCAGTGGTCTTAGCAATATGTGTACTCGCAACATTATTGATACCTGCATATGCTGATGGTAATGCCAAGACTGATGCACAGTATTTGGAAAAGCTTAATGTGATTATAGGTGATGGGAATGGTGTGAATGCCGATTACCTTGCAAAAGGAACTACAAGAATTCAGGCGGCAGTGATCTTTCTTAAATTGTGTGGACTAGAGGATGATGCTTTAAATTTTTCATCTAAAGAGAACTTTGCTGATGCTAATTCGTTAGCATGGAAAAAAGGAAGAAATATCTTAGCATATCTCAAGGCTAATCCTCAGTTGGGATGGACTGGTATAGGCAGAGACAGATTTGATCCTAACGGCCCGGCTACCGCTCAGGTTATTTACAAGATAATGCTTGAAGCATTGGGTTACAAAATAGGGAAGGACTTTACGTATGCAAACACGATTAAGTTTGCAGCTGAAAAGGGTCTTACCAAGATCAGTGATGTTAAAGGCCAGATAAGCAATGCCAATTTGGTAACTGCGCTTATGGAAGTTCTTGATAAACCAGTTTCCGGCGGAACAGTGACTCTTGGTCAGAAGCTCGGCTATGATAAGGCAACTAATGGTGACCAAGGGACTCAAAGGGTCCCAGTAGATGCCAATGGTTTTGATGCCAGCGGAAGAGTTGTTGCTTACTATGGCTCACCTGATAGTATTGACGGAGACATTGAAGATGCTTGGAAGCTTGCTGAACCGGTAAAGTTTACAAAAATAAGTTCCGGCAGTACAAGTACAACAGCAACCATGAGGGTGCTGTGGGATGATAATGCTGTGTATTTCCTTGCAGAAGTAAAGGATGCTAACCTTTCCGATGCTTCCGGTAATGTTTATGAAAAAGACAGTGTAGAATTTTTCCTGGACGAAGATAATAAGAGAGGTGGGATATATGAAGGCGATGATAGTCAGTTTAGAATTAATTATAAAAATGAGAGATCCACTGACCATGGTGATTTAACAAATCTGTATTCAGCTGCAAAGACGGCAGCAGGCGGTTATATAATTGAAGGCCGCGTTGCATTGTCTCAGACCCCGTCCAATGGTAAGGTAATGGGTGTAGAAGGTCAGATCAATGATGCAACTGGAAGTAAAAGAATAGCTACTATGAATATATTTGATACTACGGGTACTGCTTATCAGGATACAAAGAAGTTTGGTCAAATGCTTTTAACAGGTAAAGGTCTCAATTCTGTGCCAAAAACAAATTTTTATGATTTGAAATCCTTAGTCATGGGTGCAAAGGATATCGAACTTCAACGCTATTCTAACGGAAGTGCAGTTGACACACTAATTAAAGATTCAGAAGCTGCCATTGCTGACAAAGCTTCAACACAAGCAAAATTTGACGACTTACGTATTAGATTACAAGCTGCCATTGATAATTTGGTACATAACGACTTGTCCTTTGATGAAAAAGAGTGTAGAGATATACCTAAGGCATACAAGACGTCAGATCCTGAGAGCATAAGAGGATCTATCGTAAGAGTTGACTACAAAACAAACACTTACGATCAAGACGCAAAGGCTTTAGACAAGTATATGCTTGTATATCTTCCTCACGGATATGATGCCAACGATAAAACTAAGAAATATGATATAGTATACCTGATTCATGGAAATGCTGAGAGTCAGAATACTGCTTTTGGTGGTGTTGATCAGAATTCTGAGCTTATGAGAGCAGTTGATAATTTGATTGCTGCCGGCAAGATGAAGCCAATGATTATCGTTACTCCTACCTGGTATGATACAGCTCCATATACTCCTGAGAGACAGCTGGAGGATGGACTGTTCCGTATTAAGAATTTCCATAATGAATTAGTAAAGGATATCATACCTACAATAGAAGGAAAATTTAATGTATATGCTCAGTCTAGCAGTGAAAAAGATTTGCTTGCAGCAAGAAATCACAGAGCTGTTGCTGGATTCTCCATGGGTTCCGCCTGCACTTGGTATAACTACATTTATAGCATAGATTACTTTAAATACTATGTTCCAATTAGTTTATGGTGCTGGCAGGATGTAGACTCAATAAAGAAAGAAGGATATAGTTTCACAGGAACCGATGACGAAATCAAAGCTAAATATCTAGCTGAAATCGCTAAAAAAGCAGGTTATACAAAAGATGATATACGAATCTTCTGTGCAACAGGTACAGCTGATTTAGCGTATAATGGAATGAATACCCAGATTGCTGAAATGAAGAAACTTACTGATATGTTTGTTTATTCAGCAGATCTTAGAATGGGTAACTTCTATTACATAACATTGAAGGACGGAGCTCATAAC
>JAEZRV010000024.1 GCA_023444055.1 Bacillota bacterium | reverse complement strand
ATACGGTCGGCGGAAGTGCTTGTTCTGAACCGCAACTATTTCAGCGTCAATTTCGTGAGCTAGCCATAGATATATACTGCACGGGAGTACTATTTAAGCAGTTTACCGTTGATATATCATATTTTTTGGCTTTGCAACAGCCCCTTTTTACTGCTGTTCCTTTAAAATCAATTCTGCTGTTGATAAAATTTCCTCATTTTTAGCCGTTGTTTCTTCAATTGTAGAAGATATTGCTATGATATCCTTGCTAATATTAGTTGCTCTTTTCTTCATTTCATCTGAAATAGTAACAATATCAGAAATATTTTTATGAAGCTGACTCTGGTCATTTCCAGTTGAGTCTGCTGCATGCCTTGATTGTTCAGCAAGCTTTCGAACTTCATCAGATACTACTGAAAACCCTCTTCCAGCTTCTCCAGCTCTTGATGCCTCTATTGCTGCATTCAATGCCAATAAATTTGTCTGACCTGATATCTGTACTATTTCGTTAGAAACATTAGCAAAATTATTAATATTATTTTCCATCAATCTTATTTTTTCATTAAGTAAATTGGAAATGTTCATTAGTGCTCCAATATCCTCACTTATATTGCCAACACTTTTAGAATTTTCATTATTTGAATTGGTAACTTCTTCAATAGAATCTGTTATTTCGTTAAGTCTATCTTTTAGAATCTTTAGTTTAATTTCCTTTTCTTCACTTAATTTCTTAGCATCCAATAATGCATTTGTTACTTTTGCATTTTCATGTGACAAAAGCCTGCTTTGGAATGCGACATTTAAATTGTAATCCATACAATTTTCAATACCATTTAAGCCATTATGTATAGCAATGGCCATTTCATTACATGTATTATATCCACATGCCCTACAGTTTTTTATTTTTGATTCATCGGTTTTCTTTAACATTGAATCAAATATTTTATTTAGCTCACTCTCGTTTGGAATTCTTAAATCTTTAACTGCCTCTTTCCTATACTTTCTTGTAAATTTATTTAAATCTAATGTTTTATCGAAATATTTTAAAAGCCGTTCAGGCTTATCATGGTATTTACCTCTTTTCTTATGTCTGATATTATTTGCCAATAATTCAATATCACTAATTTCTAGTTCATGGCAAGAACCACTGCCCAAGCTGCAGGCATGTTTACAGCTCAAAACATCTAAAACATCGGGTAAGTCTTTATTTAAATCTTTTCTTTTTAAATACTCATCAAAAAAATTATATACAACTTCGGTTCCTTCAACTTGCATTATACACATTTCACTATTATAGTGTCTAATATTTTCCTTTAACCCTCCAGGCATACAATATATTTCTCCCAATGTAAAGGCTGGGGAAGTAAATTCACATTCATTAAAGCTTTCAATATCTACACCTTTTTTTTGTATGTACTTAACCAATTTTGAAAATGTAACATTATAGCTTACATATTGGTTTGTATTTTTATCTTCAATTTCTAATTTCTTCGCTATGCAAGGCGATAGGAAAGTCAGTTTATCGTTATTTTTCAAATATTCTTTTACATATATTGCAGTACATATTAAAGGACTTTGAATTGGTGCCAGATTTTCTATCAAGTCATGCTTGTATTTTTGTATATAACCAACAATAGCTGGACAAGGCTGAGCTATAACATTATGTAGGTTATTTCTTTTAATACTTCTTAAATAAGCCCAAGTAGTAATATCTGCCCCCATTGAAACGTCATAGAATATGTTTACACCTAGAGACTTTAGATATCCTAATAATTTTTTATAGTTTTTGAAGTTTGTTTTAATAGCTGGAGCAGCTAGTATAGAAATTGAATTACCTTTTTTTAGATCAGAAAAGAATTCTATAGTATCATCTTCATATTCTCTGGCTCCGTGATCGCATTCAATCAAGCACTCTCCACAAGTGATACAGGCATCTGAATTAACATGTACCTTGTTATTCCCGTCTTTAATGTAGGCAGAATTAGCATTCATTACAGGGCAAGTATGAATACATTTATTACATCCCGTGCATTTGTCTTCAATAGTATAAATATACATTAGAAATTTTCCTTTCTGCTCATAAAATCGTTTTCCGATACTAAAGTCAATTACGGTTCATATCATTGGATATTTAGCCGATAGTAATTAGCTCCAAGGAATTTCGTATTTTCTTTATAATATTTCAAATTATATCATATTTTTCTATTTGTTGCAAACTAAATTCTTTGTTTTTTCGACTTATTGTGTGAATTTACTATAATTTGTAATAATAATACAAACAAACAATACACCTGTAACTGCCCATTGCTTATCCATAAATGCTTGGACTTACGTCATTCTAGAACTTAAATAAATAGGATACAATATTGGAATTAGAGAATAAAAATTTTGTTATTTCATATTTTGAACGCTTTAAAAATTATGTTATAATTTAGTAAAGCCAATTATCTAAAGATTTTACTTCATTTCCTTTCCTATTAGGCAATGATTTTCTCAGTAATACTGAAGAAAAAAAACCAATACTAAATTACAATTCTTTCCAAAAAGCGACATTGTAGAAAAAGCTTTGAAGCATAATTGACTTATAAAAACAAAAGGAGATGATTTTATCAAGTACATAATTAGAAAGAAAATAGTAATTCTTTTTCTCGTAATAAGCATTGTATTGTCCTATTCAGCTCCAATTAATGCCCAGAAAGTAGGGGCTATCAACGCAGATATTGCAAAGTCTTTGGGGTATGAAACAGCTTATAATCCAGATACATATGTCAATTATATAAAATCCTTGAATGCAAAGCAACTTCAAGTAATATTCAATACATCTATGGATAAAACATCAGTTGAGGATATAAGCTTTTATGAAATAAAGGATAAAGGAACAGATGTTATTAACCTTGCAGAAGGTTCTGTAAAATATGATGAGCTTACAAAAACCGCAATAATTACACTTAACAATAATATTAATGACAGGTTGTCAAACCTAACAACCGCTAAGGTTACAATAAAAAAAGGAATAAAAGCTTCCAACGGAAAAGTATTAGATAATAATCTTGAATATGATGCAAAGGTTGAGGATTTTGAGAGTCCTGTGCTTTTAACTACAGAAGCACTAGACGAAAAAAATATTAAGCTTACATTCTCTGAACCTATTTATGATGGAAGCAATTCTGACACTCTTTCTGTAGAAAACTTTATTGTTTATGTTCTAAGTAAGGAATGTAGAATTAGTAATGCTAAACTATCTGATAATGCAATTTTCCTATCTTTATCCAAAAGCTTGCCTGAAGGTACTGTTAGTATCAAATTAAAAAACAATATTGAGAGTACAACAAATATAATTAGAGATTATGCTGATAATTGTTTAACAGAAAGCTACTTATCATTCATATTTGGAAACAACGCTTCTATACCAGATGTCAGTTCCATTCAAGTAGTAAATGCAAAGCAGATTAGTATTAATTTCAACATAGCAATGGATAAAGACTCAATTCAAAACATCGATTTTTATGAAATAAAAGATAATCTGGAAAATACTATGCCTATTACATCTGAATCTATAAAGCTCAAAGATGTAAAAACAGCACTTATAACATTAAATGATAGTATAAGTACTAAATTAACAAAGGGGAAAACTGCAAAGGTAAAAGTAAAAAAGGGAATAAAAGCATTCAATGGCGAAACACTTTCAGAGGATAAAGAAGTATTTGTTACTGTATTGGATAATAATATACCCCAATTTTCACATGTAGAAATTATTAGTGATAAAGCTTTACACATCATCTTCTCAGAACCTGTTTATGACGGAACTAATACCGACATACTTAATCCTGAAAACTTCCGTATTACATACAATCCTATTGTAATTGACAAAACTAATATTACAAAAGAATTTAAAGTAAAAAGTGCAAAGCTTTCTGATAATACTATAGTGCTTACATCAGATGAAGTCCTGCCTGAAGGGATGTACAGTATCACTGTCAATGCTGCAAGCACTAATGCCTCTAATGCTATACAGGATTATGCTGGCAACAAAGTTCCTTCTAAACAATTTATCTTTAATTATTCAAAAGAAGTTACAGTGCGGGTACTCTCTCTAAACAAAATAGAGGTTAAGTTTCCTATAGAAATGGACAAAGTATATTCAGAAAACATAATCTATTATGAAATAAAAGATAAAGGTACTGATTTAATATCTCCTATTCCTGGTGGTATCAATTACAATGAAGATTCACGTAAATATTTTTCTAACTATTCTGGACACATTGAAATCGATAATACAGTGAAGAAATTGCAACCAATTGATGCATTCGGCGATAGTTCTTCAAAAACCGCTGAAATTACTTTAAATCAAAACCTTACTAATGGGGCAACTGCAAAACTACTAATTAGAAAAGGCATTAAAACAGCACATGGTGGGGCACTTCTCGAAGATACAGAAGTTGAATTTCCTGTATCAGATACAATATCACCCATAATTTCAAGTGCCAAAGTAATAGGCGAAGATACTATTAAACTAACATTTTCAGAACTAGTACATACTGAGTCTGATAACAATATTCTTGATAATAGAATCTTCAGTGTAAAGATTCAGACTTTAAAATCAGATTATGAATATAAATTATTTAATATTGACTCCTCTAGTGACATACAGAAAGCCATAGACGAAGCCGAAGCCGATGCCGATGCAAAATCCATACCATATTTCGTACAAAATGCTGAATTATCAGGTAACACCATAACTCTTACTTTAACAGAAAAACTGGTTGATGGTACAATACGCATAACTATCGACAACAAGAGCACAGATGATAATATCACTATAACGGATTATTCTGGAAATAAAAAAGCCATGTATAACATATCATTTTCCTATAAAAAGAATGCCATACAATTATATCCATAACAACCTTTAACATTACAAAAGCCTCCAAATGATGCATTTATCCAACATCATTTGGAGGCTTTTGAATATCAATTGTTTATTTTTCTTATTTTAGTATAATTTATATAATATTAATATTATGGAAGATACTTTTATTAAGTACATGATTACAAAAAAACAAAAGGAGATAATTTTTATCAAGTACATGATTACACAAAAACAAAAGGAGATGATTTTTATTAAGTACATAATTAGAAAGAAAATAGCAATTCTTTTTCTCGCAATAAGCATTGTATTGTCCTATTCAGCTCCAATTAATGCCCAGCAAGCAGGTAGCTCTTCTAAAAGTGCAAAAACAATTGGTCAAAATAGTAATCTGATTCAATGCTTAATTAATGGAGATGCCATCAACTCTAGTAATACTAGCTCATATGATACAGATGAAAATTCACAATTAGTTTCATATTCTACTATAAAAATTGGTAGAATAAATACCATTAACAGTACAGTTGCACTAGACACAGCAAGCTACGAGATTAAGGCAGTAAATGATATTTATTATATACCTTTCACACCAGTATTAGACTCAGTAAATAAAAGTCTTACATTACATGTCAATACGATTTTACTCGATAATACTAAGCATATGGTAATTATTAAAGATGCTAAAGATGCTAATGGAGACAAAATAGATTCTGATATTATATTTACATTTACGACTGGAGATAGCACAGCTCCGTTTGTCAAAGAATTTGAATGTTTTACTGTTAATGAATTTGGTAAAATAATCATAAATTTTAGTGAGCCTATGAATGAAGCACAGATGCTTGATAAATCAAATTACATGGTTGCGACAACATCAGGTGCAATATGCGTTCCTTTGGGAACTGATGATACAGTTACTAAAATATCTAACAAGTCAGTTCTCATTGATATGACAACAACAGTAAATAAGCCAAACGTCATGATATCACCTATTACAGATTTATCTGGTAAAACATTGAATGCTTCAACTGAGAAAGTTAATTTAAATGCAATTTCTGAAGGTCGGGTATTAATTAAATCTGCTGAATTAATTGCAAAAAATAAGGTTAAGGTTACTTTTAACAGTAAGCTGGCTGTATACTCCAACACTGATATATCATTAACTGGAGTCACTGAGGGTGCAATAAGAATTGCATATATAGAATCAATAATAGTTAACGGCAATGATAACACCGAAATAGTATTAGTTCTTGATAAAGAGATGGGTACTGACGCTACGTACAATGGCTCTGCTATAACAGCAACTACCAGCCAAAATCCAAGATCAGAGTCAGTATTCGGAACTCGTTTAATGCCTTCACAAATAATTCCTATAAATGATAAGGTTGCCCCAGAGGTTATTACCTATGACCATGATTCTAATGACTTAACAGAGCCAATAGAAAAGGTTGTTGCATCAGGTGATATTTTAACTTCCACTGTAGATGGCATGGTGGCTAAAGATACAACGGGAACAATAACTATATCCTACAGCGAAGCGATTAATCTTTATTCACTTTCTATTCTTACTTATGTTGTTGAGGGATATACTGTAACATCTATTTCAAATGGTGCAAATAATAATGAAATAGTATTATCTATAAAAGCTAATTCAGACAATACTCCTGCAAAAACTACGGTAAGACAAGATTATAATATTTGTGATTATTACGGTAATATATCTCCATCGGGAAAAACTTTGACAGTAAGATAAACTTAAGATACTATAGTTCTTTGAGCCTATTGTAGTTAATTTCCAACAAATTTAAACCTCCAAATGATGTATATTTCAACATCAATTTGGAGGTTTTTAATTACTAGTTTTGTAGCAGCCCCTAATATATTTTTTTCAAATAGTATTATATTCTTTCTATCGCTATCTCAACGTATAACCCAATCCATCCATATAATCTATTATGCTCTTTGCAAAGCCATTTATATCATCGCTGGCTAGTGTCTTTTCGTTTGAGCCAATAATAAATCTGAACGTCATACTCTTTTTACCTTCTGGCAAGCCTTTGCCTGTATAAATAGTCACAAACTCAAAGCTGTTTAAAAGTTCTGACTTAAAGCCACCGATATCCTCAAGCAGCTTCTCAAATGTAACCTCATTGTCAACCAAGAAGCTGTAGTCCAGCTTTACTTCAGGGAATTTGGATAAGTCTTTATATTTAATTGCTTCAAAATCTATAGCTTGCAGAATATCTCTGTTTATTTCTAATACAGCTACATTAACCTTCTTACCGATATTCTTCTTTATAGCTGGGTGAATAACACTAATATATCCCATAAGCTTTCCATTATAACTAATATCAACTGATTTCATAGGATGAACCCAATTGAATCCACTTGTACATGCAGCAAACTCAGGAGTAATATTTCTGAGTGTCTTAGAGATAAATGTCATAATTCCCTTTAAATCATAGAACAACTCTTCTTCACTCTTAATCTTGCTTCCTAGCAACACACAAATATTCTTGTGCTGTTCACATTTTTCTTTTGGATTTGCAGCACTAAATACACTTCCAATTTCAAAAATAGAATAATCATCATATACTTTTTCATTCTTTTCCGCAAAGCCAATCATACCAGGAACCATACTTTCTCTTAAAGTATTTGCATCCTGAGCCTGAGGATTTAGAACTTTTACCTGTCCGTTGGTATCAATTCCCATCTTGGCATTATAAGTGTTATCATACCAAATGTAGCTCATTACCTCACTTGCGCCAAATCTTTCGGATAACAATTCCTTAATCTTGTGATCTGTAAGTCTTTCTTCATTATATTCAAGAGGCTTTAATGCAATATCCAAAGTCTGTGGAACTATATTGTCATAGCCGTATATTCTGGTAATCTCTTCGATTATATCAACCTTCATTGTAATATCTTTTGTAGCTCTAAAGGTTGGAACTTTTATTTTAAAGGTATCGCCCTCAACCTCAACTCCAAATTCCAATGACCTCAATACCTCAACCATTTTTTCCTGTGATAAATTATTTCCAATATATCTGTCAATGTATGGCTTTGTAATTGTAATGTCAATTGGCTCTAGATTCTTGCAGTATACATCTGACAAAGCTGATGCAAATGTAATGTCTTGTTTCATATCCTTTAACAGCTTAACAAATCTTTGTATTGCAATAACTGTAATATTGGGGTCAAGGCATTTTTCATAACGGGCACTAGCCTCAGTACGCAAACCAATTTTTGTTGAACCCTTTCTTATAGAAGGGCCATCAAAGGTAGCTGACTCTAATAGAATAGATGTTGTGTCCTCTAATACTTCAGAATTTTCTCCACCCATGATTCCAGCTATTGCAACAGGTCTTTCCTTATTGCAAATAAGCAGAACGTCTTCTGGAAGATTTCTTTCTGAACCATCAAGTGTCTTGAACATTGTTGGCTCTTTTGTAGATCTTACAACAATTCCACTTTCAACCTGTCTGCTATCAAATGCATGCATTGGCTGACCAAGTTCAAGCATTAAGTAGTTTGTTAAATCAACTAATGGTGAAATTGGCCTCATTCCGCAGTAGAACAACCTTACCTTCATGTTCATTGATGTTTGCAAATCAGTTGCACCATCTACTTTTATGCTGGAATATCTAAGACATTTTTCTGTATCTTCAACATTAATATCAACCTTATTCTTGCCTTCTGAGCCTGCTAAGCTGTCTAATTGCATTGGCTTCAGCTCTCTGCCATAAATAGCAGCAATTTCACGAGCAATTCCGTAATGTCCCCATAAATCAGGTCTGTTTGTTAGAGATTTATTATCTATTTCAACAATAACATCATCAATGTCAATTATTGATTTAATGTCTGTACCAGGTGCATAATCCCCTTCTAAAATCAGAAGCCCGCTGTGATCATCACTAATACCCAGCTCCTCCGCTGAACATAACATACCAAAGCTTTCTACTCCAACTAGCTTCACTTTTCCAAGCTTAGGAAGCTTCTTAACTGAACCACCTATTTTTGCTAATGGAACTAAAATACCTTCAGTAACATTGGGTGCTCCACATACTATTTGCAGTATTCCATCACCTGAATCAACCTGAGTAATTTTTAGCTTTTTGGACTCTGGATGAGGAACAACGCTAATTACCTTACCAACTACTACATTTTTAATATCTTGACCTACAAACTCTACCTCTTCAACCTCAGCTGTAGACATTGTGAATCTATACCATAGCTCTTTTATATCTATACCATCTAAATTAACATAATCTTTTATCCAATTTAATGAAATTTTCAATTTGCTTCCCCCCTATCTTACTGAAAATTGTTCTAATGCTCTCAAATCTCCAGAGTTGAGAACACGAATATCACTAATTCCATATTTCATCATTGCAAGTCTTGTTAGTCCTACACCAAATGCAAAGCCTGTATACTCTTCAGGGTCAATGCCTCCTGCACGAAGAACATTTGGATGAACCATTCCACAAGGAAGCAATTCTATCCAGCCTGAATGTTTACAAGTAGGACAGCCAGAACCTCCGCATATCATACAGTTAAGATCCAGCTCAAATCCAGGTTCAACAAATGGGAAAAATCCTGGTCTCAATCTTACTTTAACATCTCTTTTGAAAATTTCTGACAACAGTATTTTCATAACATATATTAAATTTGCAATAGAAACATTTTTATCTATCATCATTCCTTCAAGCTGGAAGAAAGTATTTTCATGTGAAGCATCAGTGCTTTCATTTCTAAAGCATCTACCTGGTGCTATTACCTTTAATGGTGCTCCATACTTCTGCATAGCTCTTACCTGACATGGTGAAGTATGAGTTCGAAGTAGTGAGCCGTTCTCAAGCCAGTAAGTATCCTGCATATCTCTGGCAGGGTGGTTTTTAGGTATGTTTAGTGCCTCAAAGTTAAAGAATTCCTCCTCCACTTCAGGTCCATCAACAATGTTGAAGCCCATACCGGTAAATATTCTTTCTACTTCCTTTTGAACGATAGTAACCGGATGCAGTGAACCTACTTGGAACTTCGTACCTGGCAATGAAATATCAAAGTTTGAGCCTTTGCTTAATGACTTTTTAACGTCATTATTGCTAATTTCTTTAAATTTTGCCTCTAAAACTTCACTTAATTCATTTTTTAGCTCATTCGCCTCTTGTCCAAACTGCTTTCTTTCTTCAATAGCCATGTTTTTGAGATCCTTGAGCATTTCTGTCAATTCACCTTTTTTTCCTAAAAGCTTTACTCTGAGCTCTTCAACCTCATTGCTTGTGGCAGCTTCTTTTATTTTGCTAAGAGCTGCATCTCTTAAATTACTGATTTTTTCAATCACGTCTATTATCTCCTTTCGTTATTTATGTCCATGCCACTCCATAGGTATAAAACTCCATAAATTACCGACACGAACTCAATTAACATCTTTATTAGACAAAAAATAAAGCCCTCATCCCAACAAAAGGGACGAAGGCATTCTTCGCGGTACCACCCAGATTTTTCAGCATATAGTTGAGCTATAATCACAAAAGAAAACTCTATACTTTCAAGCTACCTTTGGTTTTAGCCTTCCTACAAAAGTCAATGTAATTGACTTTAGGAATTCCTATATTAACTAAACTCTTGTAAATTTTAACGGTATTAACCGGCGACTCCTACATTGATTTGTTTAGTGTATACTTTTTGCCTGTTCCACTTTTCTGTAAAGATTTATTAACAATTAACACAGTATTTATTAATTCATCAATACAGTAAATGTTCTTAGAGATACACATTCATTTAATCATAAAACGGTTCAGAGTCACAGCTCAAGAGGGAACTTGGGCAAGTAGTCTGCTAAAGGTACTTTCAGCCGATGATACCTTATCTCTGCAACATCCTGTTCTCGCTTACTTTTCTCCATCATTGCTTTTATTTGTTTGTTAATCATACAAGCTTGCAACAAAACGGTATTTTTTGCAAACTAGATTATATGTTAGTTATTATAGCAATATAGATTAAAACATTCAAGGTGGAATTTTACAAATTATTTTTTTACTCAGCTTTCCAGCAAAAGATTTGAGCAAAATACAAGCTATTTATCCTCTGTAATTTCCTCTTTCATTTTGTTGACTGCATCCTGTCTTCTGGAGTTTTTCTCGATTAATCTTTTTTTCAATACATCATCATTTGTTTTTTCAAGTATTTCATTTGCGACCTCAGCATTGTGCATAGTCTTATTAATTTTTGTTTTAACTCTTTCCTCTTCATTTGCACGGTTATCTGGATTTTTAGTTTGCTTCATATTTATGTCCATGTATTATCTTTCCAATATAATAATATAAAATGAAAGAAAAAATGGACTGCACCTCCTTAGAAATGTTATTAATGTACTTACATTTTTGAATTGTAAATGTCTCTTACTAAAATTCTAAATATATAAATTACTATATTTTAAAAAATATAAGGCTTATTTATTATGTCCACAAAACGAAATTGTAAACTGCTCACTTGACGATAATTTCAGCAAATAATACAATATATTAAAACGCCTAGATTCAAAATGGAATTTTTCGATTGCAGAAAAATTTCATTACATGGGCGGCGTTTCAACGAGGAGGGATATATGAGCTATAGACGTTTAATTCCAATAATTTTATCACTAATTATTTTACTATTCCCATGCTTTGCAAATACACGTAATTTTAATATAAATTATTAAAGTATTTTATGCATAAAATAAAGTATGCAGAAACATTTGAATAAGTTGGTATGTTAAAACATGATATTTTTCCACTTGGTAATAATATATCCGAAATGCACAAGTAAAAACAAGATTAATGTGCTTAAATAGCGAGAGGAAGCACTAACGCTATGTGGTAATTTTGAGAAACCTTAATGATATTAAAATATAGGACACTGATTTAATCAAGTCGATTTATGAAATAGATTTTTAGGCTTTCGTTTTCAACTAAATATCTTATAGGAGGTGCAGTCCATGTCTGAACTTTAAGAATATTGTGTATACTACTATTTTGCATTTAAAATATAAAAAGACATATTTTAAACACTGCTTACGCGATTCACTGCGCAGGGAGTGACTCATAGTATTGAACAATATTTGCAGGCTTTGCCTAACACAGCATGGACATTTCATTATGAAGAAAAAAATCACAATTAAGGGCTTGCCTTTTCAAACATGGACACCTGCAATAAAAGGTTTTGAAAATAGCATAAGCACTCTTGCAGAAGTACCTATAAATGGCACAAAACACTGTATCATGATTAGGGGCAATGACAAGAATAATCCTGTAATCATATTTGTACATGGAGGTCCAGGAACAACAGAAATTCCATACGTTAGAAAGTACCAAGATTTATTGGAACAGAATTTCACTACTGTACATTATGATGAAAGAGCTACCGGTAAGTCCTATCACTTTTTAGAGGACTATTCTAACCTGTCTATTAATTTATTGGCAGAGGACTTAAGTGCACTGACTGATTATATTAGCCAGAAACTAAATACAAATAAAATAATATTAGCTGGACATTCATTTGGTACCGTAATTGGCATAAAGGCAGCAAATCTAGCTCCTGAGAAGTATTTAGCCTATATTGGCATAAGTCAAATAGGTGATTTTTGGAGCCGAGAACTGGAATCACTTGAATATTGTCTAGAGAAGGCTATTGAGCAGAAAAATCAGCAAGATATTAAGGAAATTGAGTCTTATCGTGAAAATGTCATTACTCACAAGCTATCTTTACCAAGAAAATTCACCAGAAAATATGGAGGCGTATCTCGTCTAATTAATGATGCAAATGATATCGTTTCAGGCATATTGCTAAATCCTGAATACAATTTCTTTGATACTATTCGTTTTGGAAAGGGTCGCTCAATTTCAAGTAAAATACTTTGGACAGAACTTATGCAAAGTAATCTTCCAAATGAAGTTTCTGAGTTAAAAATACCCTGCTACTTTGTAATGGGCAAGCATGATTATTTAACACCTGTAAACTCCGCAAAAGCTTATTTTGATTCGATAAGCGCACCATTTAAGGAATTTGTGGTTTTTGATGAATCTGCCCACTATCCTCAATTTGAAGAAAAGCAGAAGTTTAATGATTGGATAAATGAAGTTTATGCAAAAATAAAGACATAATATAAAAACTTAACAAATATAAAATTATGAATACTACCTTCGTCATTACATTAATACTAAAATCCTTGTATTCATTCAGCAAGCTTTTTTCACCCAACTAATTCTGCAATTATTTTTAACCCAACTTCCCATTGATAAGTATGAACACCTATAATATATAACTTATGAATTCGTAAAAGCATTTTCTGAGCTAAATATCGTATTGTCAATGGCTAAATAATAACAATAAATTGGGTTTCATTATGGCATTTTTATACAATGTCGTTATACAAATTAGGGCTGTAGGAGAAAACAAATTTCCGCTACAGCCCATTTTTATGTGTTAACGCCTATTTCATTAATACTACTACAGAATGAGTGGTTCCTGCCTCAAATACAGGTATATTATTAACTTCTTTACCATCCACTGTAATTTTTTCTATCCCCATACAAACACCATTTGGGTTTTGAACTTCGATATTATATGTTGCACCCCTAAATACTCTTTTTGCTTTAAAGCCTTGCCAGTTAGCTGGTATGCATGGATCAACTATCAAGCAGTCATAGTTTGCTCTAATACCTAGAATATGCTGGCTTGATGCGACCATGTTCCATGCTGCTGTACCCGATAACCAAGAATTTCTGCCAACACCAAATTGAGGATTTTCTTTTCCTAAGATGTTTTGGCAATATACATAAGGTTCTACTTCATAAAGCTCAGCATCATCATTTCTCTTGCCAGGAAGTATTTGACTATAGTATTCAAATGCCTTTTCGCCATTGCCTAGACGTGTTTCTGAAATCATCATCCAAGGATTTGTATGTAGGAATATTCCACCATTCTCTTTTGTACCAATAGGGTAAGTAGTAACTCCACCCTTTGTCTCATCGTACTCAGTATATGATGGATACATTGTTGCTACACCAAATTTAGAATTTAAATACTGGTCAACTGATTTCATACATTTTTCAGCCTTTTCAACATCAGCAACTTTGCCTAGAATAGCCCAAGACTGAGAGTTTATAAATATCTTGCCAAATTTGTTTTCTTTAGATCCTAAAGGCTCTCCATTATCGTCAAATGCACGTTTATACCATTCTCCGTCCCAACTGCTTTGATTAATAGCATCCTTCATTTCTTCATACATATGACTATACTTTGAGCAAAGTTCTTCATATTTTAAGTATTCACATAATTCAACCATCTCTAATGCGGCCCTGCAATACAGCATTGATGTAAATACACTCTCAGCAACACCCTTTCCTGTATCAAGATTCAGTGTATCGTTCCAGTCTGCTCGTCCTGCCAAAGCGATATTGTGAGGTCCTCTATTATTGCGAGTGAATTCTAAAGCCATGTCTAAATGCTTCATGACTGTATCTAAAGTAGTTTTATCATTGTATAAAATGGATTCATTTAAAAATTCAAAATCACCAGTTTCTTTTACATAAGCATTTACAGCCAATATCAGCCATAAATGATCATCTGAATACCAGTCAAATTTCTTGACAGGTGCATCACCTTGTCCTCCCTCACCTGTGAGTGGGAAAAATAAATGATATGCTCTGCCATCAGTAAATTGGCACTTTAGCAGCTTTATAATAAGCTCTTTTGCTTCACTAGGTATTGTATGCATTACACCTAACGTGTCCTGCGCACTATCACGTATTCCCATTCCTCTTCCTAATCCTAGTTGATAAAGAGAAACAAAACGTGACCAATTAAATGTAGTTTTACACTGATATTGATTCCATACATTAACAAATAAGTTCATGTCTTCATCAGGGGTTTCTACACTCAATTTACCAGTATAATCATTCCAATACTCTTTCAAGCGGCATAAAGCTGCTTTTGCATTCTCAGGTGATAAATACTCCTTAATGTCATTCTTAATATCTTCTTTCTCTTCGGCAAAACCAAGTACAAAAACCATTTCTCTTTCTTCATTTGGCTGCAAATCAACATCTATACAGAAAGCACCAACACCATTCATTCTTCGTGAAATAGAGTTACTGCATCCCCCTTGTTCAACAGCAATTGGATTACTCTCAGATCTATATTTACCTATAAATGTTTCAAGATTTGTGTCAAAGCTACTAACCTTTTCACCAGTAGCAAAGAAAGCAGCATTATCACTTATATGATGTGGATGATATGTAATAATTCCATCATCAAATCTTCCTTGATTTATTTGTTGAGCCCAGTCAACATTTTGTTGATCCATTATTGCATCCCAAAAACAAAATTCAGAGTATGCAAAAACTTGGAGTTTTTGAGCTATCCCACGGATATTTGATATTTTAAAATGCCATATTTCAAAATTTTTATCGTCTGGTACAAAGTATGTTACTTCACCAACTACACCCTGATACTCTCCCGTTAACGTAGTGTATCCCATACCATGTCTACAGCCATAGCTGTCCAGCTTCCTTTGTACCGGCTGATGGCCAGGATTCCAGTACTCTCCAGTATCTTTATTTCTTATATATATATATCTTCCAGGTCTATCCATAGGTATACTATTATATCTGTATCTTGTTACACGCCTATTTTGAGGGTCTTTATGAAAGCTATAACCTCCTCCTGTATTAGATACAATACCTCCATAATTGCCACTTCCTATATAGTTTATCCAAGGTGTTGGTGTGTCTGGCCTAGTCACTACATACTCTTTATTCATTTTATCAAAATACCCGTACCTCATTAAATTACTCCTCCACATAAAATTAAAATAAAATATATCGGCAACAGTTGGGAACGTTACCAAAATTGGACAAAAAAATATTCACTTTCTTAATATATACGTTTTTTTGTCAACTTTCAACAACTTAAATATTTGCAGATATCAATCTACGATTTATAAATCTTCACAATTCAACTCTCTGTTACAACATGATTCTCCATTATATAATTCGGTATTAAATGAAATAGTTTTGGGCTCCAAATCCTTATTGTCTATATTGGCCATTAATAACTTAATGGCTGATTCAGCGATCTTTTCTATTGGTTGCATTATTGATGTAAGTCTAACACTTGAAGGAATATAGCGCAATACCTCATGTATATTATCACACCCAATAATCGACAAATCCTCTGGAACCTGAACACCTAATTCTACTGTTTTCTGTATAGCATCGTACCCCTGCATATCATTAAATGTAAACACTGCAGTCGGTGGTTCATTCATAAAGATAAGTTTTTCAATAGCTTCGCTGCCAGATCTTTCTCCTGCATCAGTAAAGATTACATAATCTTCATTATACGCAATGCCATTTTCTTCAAGTGCTGCTTTATATCCATCTAATCTTTCAGAAGCTACCTTATGGCTTATGTTACCAGTTATATGGGCTATCTTAGTATGTCCTAAATCAATTAAATACTGCACGGCCTTCTTTGCTCCTGTAAAATTGTCAATTATAATATCATTTACCTCTATGTCGTTAAAATAATTTTCAATTACTACTAGAGGATATTTTGAGTCAACAATTTTCTGTACTATCTCAGAATCCCTGCTGTCACTGCCAAATAAAATAAGTCCATCAGCAGCACCGCTTGTAAAATACTGAACATATCTTAGCTTTGCATTATAGTCATCATTTGTACTGCAAAAAACAACATTATAATTATATTGGGTAGCAAATTTTTCAAGAAAATTAGCTAAGTTTAAGTACACAGATGCATTAAAAACATTGTAAATAACTCCTATAACACCTGATTTTCTTGACACAAGGCTTCTAGCAACTTGACTCGGAACGTAGTTGATCTGTTCTATTGCATTAAGAACCTTTATACGAGTTTCTTCCTTTACATCAGCACTATTGTTTAATACTCTTGAAACAGTAGTCTTTGAGACTCCTGCCAATCTAGCAATATCAAAAATATTACTCATACTAACCTCCACGCCGACTTCGGCATTAGAATATAGTTTAACTTTCGTGGCGGTACGCATCATGCTTTATTCTTTGTATTAATTCTCAAAAGCTAACCTCCACGCCGACTTCGGCATTAGAATATAGTTTAACTTTCGTGGCGGTACGCATCATGCTTTATTCTTCTAGGAAAAGGCACTTGTGACTTTTCACTAACTTGAAATGAATAATGTTAGTACAAACACACTTTTCAAGTTTTTTCAGCACCAGAATACGGAAAATATAGCTATCATAAAATGTAATAAATCAAAAAAATATTACACCCATCACCATTATATACTATATTCGAATAAAGAAACAAGACTTTACTTAGTTTTATGTCGCACTATTTCATAAATCATTATAGATGCAGCAACAGATGCATTCAAAGACTCGGCTTTGCCCGGCATTGGTATTTTAACAAGACTATCTGATAATCTAGCTGTTTCATCACTTATCCCATTTGCCTCATTCCCAACAATAACTGCAATCTTGTCGGTTAAATCTTCGTCATAATAATTGGTTTGTCCTCTCAAATGTGATGCAATTATCTTATAACCAGACTTTTTAAGCTGTAAAATAATTTCATTCATATCCATACCTTCAAATATTGGCATATGGAAAACAGATCCCATAGTTGATCGTAACACCTTTGGTGAAAATAGGTCAACACAGCCTTTAGTCAAAATGACAGCCGAAATAGCCGCTGCATCCGATGTTCTTATTATAGTTCCAACATTTCCGGGATCTTGAAGGCTATCTAATACTACTATGGAGTTACCTTGTTCAATAATATTATCAAAAATAAATTCTTTCTTTTTTAATACAACCAGAATTCCCTGAGGTGTTTTTGTATCTGATATTTCCTTAAATAGCTTTTCATTTACAAGATAGCACTCATTGGATAACGCAGTGACCTTATCAATTAGCTCTTTTCCACCATTTAGGCTTTCAAGTTTGTCAGATATAATTACCTTTATAATATTCTGGCCATTATCTATGGCATCATTTACTAATCTAATTCCTTCAACAAAATAAAGGCCCTCCGAATCCCTATTCTTCTTCAAATGTAAAGCTTTAATCTCTTTTATTATGCTGTTTTGACTGCTTTGTATATAGTTCATCACACTAACCCCCACACCTACTTTTGGTACAAAAACTTTTATTTATACCCAGTATACGCTCTGTAGTATAGCAAGTATAGATTTTTTTGGTACAAAAGCTCTTATATTATTTATTTCATCTGGATAAGCTTTTAACATTCTCTTTATTATATAGAATTGTTTCTAACTCAGCTACAGGCATTGGTTTATAAAAGTAATATCCCTGTATTTCATCACACATTTCCTTTTTTAGGAACTCGTACTGTTCTTCTTTTTCAACCCCTTCAGCAATAACATTGAGTTCAAGATTTTTAGCTAACTGAATTATAGTCTTTACAATCGCTTCATCCTTTTTACTCTCTGAAATATTTTGAACAAATTGCATATCAATTTTAAGTTGATCTATTGGTAATGACTTTAATCTTCCCAAAGATGAATACTCCGTTCCAAAATCATCAATAGAAATTGAAACGCCTAGTGCCTTTAGTTCATTCAGCATCTGTATAGTATACTTATAGTAATCTTTATCAACAGCAGTGCTCTCAGTAATTTCCAATTCAAGATATTTCGGATCTAATCCAGTTTCATTAAGTACTCCATTAATAAAACCAATAAGTTTCTTGTCTTGAAATTGTTCGGCAGCCAAATTAACAGACATTCTAATAGGCGGCACTCCAGCATTCTGCCATTCCTTATTCTGGCGACAGGCATTTTCAAGCACCCACTTGCCAATCGAATCTATTAAGCCAATTTGTTCAGCTAAAGGAATAAATACCTTTGGAGGAATCATTCCAAATTCATGATTTTTCCATCTAAGCAAAGCTTCAACACCTACAATTTTCTTAGTAGCAGTGCATACCTGCGGTTGATAATATAAAATAAATTCATTTTTTTCTATAGCTCTATACAGATGGTTAGTAATTTTTGTTTTCTTTAATACCTCTTCTTTGATTTCTTCTGAACAAAGGGTATATTGATGCTTGCCATGCTCTTTAGATGCATACATAGCTAAGTCTGCATTTTTAATAAGCGTTTCAGTGTCATCACCATCATGAGGATATACTGCAATCCCCATACTGGCAGTAGTAAAAAGTTCTTGTTCATTTATAGTTATTGGCTTTGATATAGACATCAGTATATCATCTGAAATTTTTATTATGTCTTCTAATTTGGTAACCTGATTAACTTGAACCAAAAATTCATCACCGCCAAAACGGGCAACACAATCATGTTTACGTATACATGCTGATACCCTATTGGAAATTTCCTTTAAAACTTCATTTCCGCCAAGATGGCCTATTGTATCATTTATTAGTTTAAAAGAATCTAAGTCAATAAAAATCACACCAACTAAAGTTCTATCTCGTTTTGACAATGCTATTTCTTGTTCCAATCTATTTTTAAATAATGTTCGATTAGGAATTCCTGTTAACGAATCATAATATGCCATAAAAGCAATTTCTTTTTCAGCTTCCATCTTTGTTAAACTATCAGATAATATATTCGTTAATATTTTTAATAGCTTATTATGATCATATTTAAATTTTAGTGATTCATTAGCCGAAATATATACTAAAACTCCTAAAACTCTCCCTTTCCTTTTCAAAGGAATGGCAATAAAAGACTTTGCATTTAGGTCACGTAGTATTTTTTTTCCATACTGAGCATCCTCTGGCAACATGTCTACATTGGATATATTAATAATATCATTATTAACCATCTGCTTTTTCCACCATTTAGAATCCTGTTCAACCATATTTTTAATACAGTTTGCTGAAGAATGCATTCCCTCTTTATGCCATTCACAAGTTTTAAAAGTTTTAGATAAACTAAAAAAAATTATCCTATCTACATCAAAATACTCTCCATTCATTTTCAAAAAAGAATTTATTTTTTCATCTATGTTGGCCTCATTTACCACTATTAAATCGGCTGAAATATTAGAAATCATTTTTTGAAACTTAATTTGGTCTTCATTTTCTACAAGGCGACTAATATATACTTGATTAATATAATGAGAAACGCAGATAGCTAAGCTTATGAGAGCTAATCTTATAATATAATCTGCGCCATCAATTTTGACAATCACATTTGGCACTTTTATCCAAACAATTATTTGTGTAATTAAAACAGAGACACCTAGGGCATACATAAGCTGGCGTCTATTAAATAAAACACAAATCATTACATAAATGAAAGGAGTTGCCCAAATAGTTGTACTTCCAGTACTTATAAATTGAAATGATAGAAGTGGAACAGTTAAACATATAGTAATAGTAAATAATAGCCCTCTAAAGCTCTCCCTAATAGGTATCTTTCGAATTATTTTAAGTAATATTCCAATAGCTATAAGAAGTACACTAAAATACATTACGGGTTTTATTTCTTTATTGTTAAAATACACCTGTGCTATAAAATTTAACATAGCTCCAACGAAAAATCCCGTAGACATAAGCTCATGGATTCTGCCTTTGTTTTCTTTGTTCAGTATTTTACCTGGTTCTGCAGTAAAAGTCCTTTTAGGAACCATTAGTCCATACTTTTTAGTAGCAAAAAATACAGCACTCATAGGTATTAAAGCTAAAAACGGTGCCAACTGCGGACATTTCATCGATGTATACATGTTTACAGCTCTTTCTGTTAAAGTACCTAATATAATAGAAAGTGCAAAAGAAGTAATCATCATTAAAGCTTGTTTTTTATTATCTTGCTCTTTTGAGTTTTTCCACCAGTTTAGAAGAAGTAATAATGAAATAAATGCACAACCCATATAGTAAACATTATAAAAATGGCTCCAAATACTTTGTGATTGTACTGTTATCCAACCAAAATTCGTATACCCTAAATTGTAAAGCTTTGATGCAAAATCAGTATAAAGGCTAAACACAAAAAGAAATATTATGGCTGGCAAATAAATAAGTATGTATATCCATCTTCTTTTTAATATTTCTTTCGTTCCTGTTAAAATTATAAAAAAATGCAATAAAAAACTGAACATGGTTGTCCAACCAGCAGCTGAAAACATGCGCCAATGCACTGCTGTATTATAATCCATCGTAAGATAACACATAGAAAAACCAAAAGCCCATAAGGACAGTGAAAATGTAACCATAAAAAATAATCTATTTAATATATTTTTTGTATTCAGAATTAAAATGTATACGCCTAACATAACATATACAAAAAAGGAAATTAAAAATGATAATGATAAAAAATTAGTTAATGTCATTCCCTTAGCTCCTTTCATTAGGAACAAATCTATAATAGTAGCTCCGTCGTATCATTTTTTATTTGTTGACTCCTAATGCCTTGATTACATTTTCTACCGACATGCTCTCTATTTCTATAAAATACTCCATCTCATGAATATTCCATAAATAATGTGCATCAGATGAATATATCCTATTAGTACTTTTTAAACATTTATTGTTGTCAATAATAATATTCTCTACATTTTTATCGCTAAATTCCACACACTTTATATCTATATCTTGAGGTATAACACCCAAACTTGAAAGAATAGAATTAGCTTGTCTATCTATATGTGCCGGTATCGCTATTCCTTTTAGCTTATTACTCATAATTTCAAAAACCTCATTAACGGTGATAGAGGCCGCAGTTAAAAGCAGTCTATTTTCCTTGCAAATCAAGTTATCCTTCTCATCAAATATAAGCTGCTCGCCAAAAATGTCCTCTTTATTCTTGATATTCGGCAACCTAGAGTATACTATCTTCTGCATTTCTGCTGCTTTTTCCGTATCAGGAAATAAGCATAATACGTGAATTTCCTCTGCAGTCTCTAGCTCCATGCCTGGAATAACAAGCAACGAAGTATTTTTTGCACAATCAACTATAGCCTGAACATTCGCACATGAATTATGATCAGTTATAGCTATGACATCCAACCCCTTTAGTATGCTCATATTAACTATATTGTTCGGAGTCATATCATTATCTGCACAAGGAGATACAGATGAATGTATATGGAAATCATATGCAGCTCTCACATTCGCCTCCATCACCCATTTGCGGTTATTATTCTTTTACATATTTCAAACGAACTATACTTTGAGCTAATTATCATAATTTCATTTTCATTAGCTTTTTTTAGAGTAAGTTCTTCAACCTCAATACCCTCTGGAATAATTATGCATGCCACATCAGTCATCATCGCAACTGCCGGCACATTAACATTTGTTAAGACAGTAATCCAAGCATCACCTTTTTGTGCATGAGACATAACCCAGCTAAGCAAATCGCAAATATATACGTTTTCTATTTTTAAATCCTTTCTAGTCTGAGTTAATAACTTACCATCAATTTTCGTAATCAATTCATCAATTCCCATGTAGCCTCCCGAATAATATTATTTCGTTTATAACGAACAATACAACATTTACGTACTTCGCTCTATCGACGAAAATCCAGCTATATTAATTAGCAAAGCTATTTTTCAATATAATATTCTCTGTTATTTCATAAATTTACTCGCTTTTATGTATACAGGGACAATTTCGTAAAGCTTATTTGTTAATATGAAAAATTCGTCTATGTAAACACAAATAAGCTCCGCTTATTTGCAAAGATAAATAGATGAGCTATTTATCGGAGACAAGCAGCAAAGCTACTTGTCTTTATCCATAACAGGGGGCATTTTTCCTCCTAATTCCACCATTTCTTCTGCTAAACATCTAATCTTTTCCCTTAACTTAAAAATGCAATCGGTATCATTTGCCGTTCCTCTTACAATATCTTCCGCAAGTGCACGACAGTTTGGTGAACCACATGCACCACAATCCAATCCAGGAAGTTCCTCATAAAACTTTTCCAGCATTTCTAATTTTTCTATAGCCTTTGAAACATTTTGGTCTAGCTTCAAAACAGGTTTATATTCAACATTTGATGTCCACACCAATTCTTCGTAATTTTTTTTAAAATTGCTAGAAACACTTTTTTTCGAAGCATCATCCATATGTTTTTTTTGAGTTGTCTTAGCTATAAATGCATTTGTTAATGTTAAAGGTCCTCCAAGACAACCTCCAATGCAAGAAAGTGCTTCTACAAAATCTATATCGCTAAGCCTATCTTCTTCTATTTCATCAAAAATCTTTATTACATTATGAATTCCATCAACAGACAAAACCTTTTCTGTTCCCAAAGCAGAACTTTCACCGCCGGAATTAGCCCAATTTATGCCTTCAGCCCCAGCCTCAGCCAGCTTAGCACTTTCATCTACATTATTTAATGCTGCTAAAATCTTTAAATAAATATCTTTAATTGATATTACACCATCCACATTTGATTTTTGCTTTTCATATGGAGACTTAACACTAGTTACCTTTGCGGCACATGGTGAAATAAAAAATACACCTATATCCTCAAAAGCTATATTGTGTTTTTCATGTAGCTCATTTTTTGCTATCTTGGCTGTAACCTCCATGGGGGACTCAAGCTTTACAATATTCTCAATTAAGCTAGGAAATCTAACTTGTATAAGCCTTACTACCCCCGGACATGCTGATGATATCATCGGCTTCTTAATATTAGGCTTTTTCAGCAATTGCCTAGTAGCTTCACTAACAATTTCCGCACCTATTGCGACCTCATAAACAAAATCAAACCCGAGTGATTTAAGTGCAAACAAAATATTATCTCTAGTATATTTTTTATCAAACTGTCCATAAAGAGATGGTGCTGGCAAGGCTACTTTGTATTTAAAATCATTTATTAAATCTAATTTATCAGTTATTGCAATTTTTGCATGATAGGGACAAACACGTATACATTCGCCACAATCAATGCATCTTTCATTAATTATTTGAGCCTTACTCTTTCGTACACGAATAGCTTCAGTGGGACATCGTTTGATGCAGTTAGTACATCCTCTGCATTTATCTTTGTCAAGATTAACAGAATGAAAATATTCTTTCATATTAACCCCCCTACCTCATTATGTTATACATTCATATAAGACTTTTTAGGCAACTAATTACCTGTATGCTATATTATATTAGAAATTAACAGTTATTATTATTCGCGTTCCCTTTCCCACCTCAGTATCTATTTCTAGTTTATCTGCATACTTTTTCATATTGGGAAGACCCATTCCAGCACCAAAACCCATCTCCCTGACAGTATCAGGAGCTGTTGAATAGCCCTCTTTCATAGCTAAATCCACATCTGGAATCCCGGGCCCAAAATCGACGATATTTATAACAACTTTATCGCTGGAAATTTCAACGTATGCATATCCGCCATTTCCATGAATAACAGCATTTATTTCAGCTTCATACATAGATATAGCAGCCTTCTTTATAATATCGGATGAAATACCGATTTGCGTTAGTTTGTTTTTAACATTACTTGATGCCTCTCCAGCCGCTACAAAATCATTTGCAGATATGTCATATTTAAGCTTAATAGTCCCCATATTTTCGTCCATGCCTCAGCAAATTACCCACTAAAATATCGCATGGACTTGCCCCTCCTTTTCATTTGAAATAAGCGATGGCAAACTAATATTTACCTTGTAATCCAGCACTATAAAGCTTTCCACACGATATAAACATTGATAGCTTCGTCGACATCAAAACAATTTCTTTCTCTTTTGCTAATTCAACCATGCTGTCAATAGGCTGTTTTCCTCTAACAAAAACAATTACTTTTATATCCATCATTTCTGCCGTTCTAATAACCTGTAAATTTATTAGCCCAGTCAGTAATAAGACATTTTCAGTTACATATGCCATTACGTCACTCATTAAATCAGAACCACATGCCGCTGTAACATCGAGTTCCAATAACTCTTTACCTGAAATAACTTGAGCATCTAATATTTGAGCCACATCATACAGCTTCATTTTCCACACCCCTTATAGAGTTTGTTATGTCTGTTGTTGCCAGAATCTATTTTCAGCTTATTCCAATACTTGGTTTTATGCTAATTTATATTTAAATGTGGAATCACATATTAAATATTCACATTACTTATATTTGTGCCCTAGTCCTAAAAGAAGCAGCTTCCACCTATAAACTCCTTAACAATTGAGTTATTCGGTATATCTTTAGCATCTATTGGCAAAAAATAACTTAAGAATTCAATTAACCGCTTTACTTCAGAATACTTCTCATTTTCTCGACCTATTTGCAATAAAAGCGGCTCTGCATATGTTTTTAGCAAGGATAGTTCATATACAAGTGATGAATTGAACATAATGTCAGCATTTTCTTGATATGGGAATATATTTTTCTCCTCGCCTCTTCGTACCGATGGCCATCTATTTATCGTGTTAATTGCAGAACATCCTCTAAACTGGTTATCTCTTACAATTCTTCTCAATATTCTGGTATCAGTAGATGGTATCCTGTTATGATCATCAATATTCATTGAAGTCAGCGCACTAACATAAATCTTAAATTTATCCTCTGGTGATATAGATGCAGTAAGTTTATCATTCAATCCATGTATACCTTCGATGACGAGGATAGTATTTTTTTTCATTTTCATTTTTTGTCCAACAGGCTCTCTTTTGCCAGTCTCAAAATTGAAAATAGGTATTTCAACCTCAAAGCCACCTAGTAATTGTGATAGATGCCTATTAAATAAATTAACATCAATAGCTTCTAGCGCCTCATAATCATAGTCTCCATCTGAATCCCTTGGTGTTTTCTCTCTATTAACAAAATAATTGTCTAAGGATATGGTCTGAGGAACAAAACCATTAACTCTAAGCTGAATGCCTAACCTATTTGCAAAGGTAGTTTTTCCAGATGAAGACGGTCCTGAAATAAGAGCTATTCTTTTTTCCTCTTCATGGTTTGTAATTTTGTCAGCTATTTCCGCAATCTTCTTCTCATGAATAGCCTCACTAACCCGTATTAAGTCTCCTATTTCGCCTGCATTAACTATGTCGTTTAATGCTCCTACATTTTGAACGCCTAATATTCTCACCCATTTTTTGTAATCAATAAAAACTTTAAACAACTTCTTCTGTTCCTCAAATGGTTGAAGAACCTCTGGGTTTGATTTTGATGGAAATTGTATAACAACACCAGGCTGATAAAATTTAAGAGCAAAGCATTTTACATATCCAGTATTGGGCAACATATAGCCATAATAATAATCTTCATAGCCACCGCAGTTATAAACTGTAACATGTGATTTTTTTCTATATTCGAGCACTTCATATTTATCAAGTCTTCCAGTATTTTTGTAAAGCTGCCTTGCCTCTTCTAAAGAAATAACCTTTTTTTCAAATGGCAAGTTAGCCTCAACAATCTCCCTCATTTTCTTTTCAACTTTTTCAACGTCAATCTCTGTTAATGCTTCACTTCCATTTATTTCACAATAAACTCCATTACTCATTGGATGGCTTACTACCGCATTTCTGTCAGGAAAAATTTCATTTACCGCTTTAATAAAAATGAAATATAAACTTCTTCTGTATATTCTCATTCCATCTTCATCGGTTAAATCAATAAATTTAATTTCTACATCTTCACTTATCTCATAACTTAAATCCTTAATATCATTATTGACTCTAGCTGCAACGATAGAATATTTATAGTTTTTTTCAAAGTGCTTACTTAATTCTAAAAGGGTCACCTTATCTTCAATTTCGAACTTTTCACCATTTACAGTTACAATAATTTTTTTATTGTCCATATGTCCTCCATCTAATCTCTGTGATTTTTGCCAAACATACTATTAAAATTTATTTTCATGCACCTGTATTCAGATTTTTTTTCAGTTTTCTACCTTTATTTAGTTTATAATATTCCATACCAAAAGTAAAATATCCTTTTAATGTTATGAATTCTATATTTTTTATGTTTTCTAGCCAAAGCTATTGACTTTAAGCTTTGAAACACAAAGTAGATATTTATTCTTTTATACTAATTTGCTTTAAAAATGTGATATCACATTTTTAAATAGCCGCATCTGCGGCGACGGGACGTAGTCCGCAAATGTTGTTCAATGCTATTAATAGCTCCTCTATTTTTAAATACGAAATAGCATTGGTATTTGACAGCATTTTGGCTATAATATACAATAAAACGTGGAAAACGTGTTAATTAAAGAATTATGAGAGGTTAGCACTAAATTGAAGCTTGAAAAACAAAATTTATGTAAACATGGTACATTTTCGAGCCCCAAAAATCACAAATGGTTTTTGCAGTGTAATTGAAGCTTTAAAGGGAACTTACATATGTCTTTAAAGTAGCGGCTCTTCACTATGTATTTCACTATAATTTTATGCCCAAAGTGGGCGTGGAGGTTAATATGCCAGATATAAAATCTGAAATCAAAAAAGAAGTATCACGGAGAAAAACGTTTGCCATTATTTCTCACCCTGATGCAGGTAAGACTACATTGACTGAAAAACTATTGCTTTATGGAGGTGCCATCAGAATGGCAGGTTCTGTAAAGTCAAGGAAGGCAAACAAATTCGCAGTATCCGATTGGATGGAAATTGAAAAACAAAGAGGAATTTCTGTTACATCTAGTGTTATGCAATTTGAATATAACGATTACTGCATTAACATATTAGATACCCCTGGTCATCAAGACTTTAGTGAAGATACTTATAGAACGCTTGTGGCTGCTGATAGTGCTGTTATGCTTATAGATGGTGCAAAAGGTATTGAAGCACAGACAATAAAGCTTTTTCACGTATGTAAACTTAGAGGTATACCTATTTTTACTTTTGTAAATAAAATGGACCGTGCCAGCAAAGACCCATTCGAATTGATGGAAGAAATCGAAAGAGTTCTTGGCATTCGTTCATATCCTATGAATTGGCCAATTGGTATTGATGGTGATTTTAAAGGTGTATACAATCGTAATCTTAAACAAATTGAACTTTTTACCGGTGGTGAACATGGTCAAACCCAAGTTTCATCTCAGGTTGGAAAAGTAGATGACCCAATATTTGCTGATTTGTTAGGGAGTCACTATCACGAAAAGCTTTGTGAGGATATTGAACTTCTAGACATGGCTGGAGATGATTTTGACAAAGAGAAAATTCGTAATGGTGAGCTCACTCCTATGTTTTTTGGAAGTGCAATGACTAATTTTGGAGTCCAACCATTTTTAGAAGAATTTTTAGAGCTTGCTCCATCACCTGGAGTAGTTGAAGCAATTGGCGGAGATGTTGATCCTGAAAGTGAAAAATTTTCAGGCTTTATCTTTAAAATACAAGCAAATATGAATCCTACTCATAGAGACAGACTTGCCTTCTTAAGAATTTGCTCAGGTAAATTTACAAAGGGTATGTCAGTTAAACATGTAAATGCTGGAAAAGAGGTTCGTCTTTCACAACCACAGCAGTTCATGGCACAAGAACGTACTATTGTTGAAGAGGCTTTCGCTGGTGATATTATTGGTTTATTTGACCCTGGAATATTCAATATAGGAGATACATTATACGAAGGTAATGACAATATTAAGTTCCAAGGTATTCCTATATTCCCTGCAGAATTTTTCTCAAGAATTACTCCTGCTGACACAATGAAGCGAAAGCAATTTTTAAAAGGTATTGATCAGCTTTCTGAAGAAGGAGCAATTCAGGTATTTAAACAAATTGATATAGGTATTGAAGCACTAATCGTTGGTGTTGTCGGTGCACTTCAGTTTGAAGTATTAGAATATCGTTTGAAGAACGAGTATGGTGTACAGCTTCGGGTTCAAAACCTTCCTTTCAGACATGCAAGATGGATAAAAAATGAAGGTTTAGATCCACGAAAACTCAACTTACCTAGTACAGCTATCATTGTTGAAGATAAGCTTGGCAGAAATTCTATACTGTTTGAAAACGAATGGTCAATAAGGATGGCTGAAGATAGAAATAAGGATTTACAACTTATTGACATAGCAACTCAAGACTTTAAGATTTAATACTATTGAACAACATATAAAATTCGATTAGGTATAATTCAAAGATTAGCAAGCTGATTTTACTTCATGAAAAGTGAATAGGCTTGCTAATTTTATATAAAAAAATATTTTTGAACTAAATGATTTATATTTTTTGATGAACACAATTTCAACTAAAAAGCTTCTTATTTTTACCCCTTACAATTTTTTCTTGATAATATTGCTATAGTCCAGTAATATCAAGTCTTCCAACAATTCATTGTTTTCCAGAAAATATTTTTAAAATTTTTTTCTATTTTTCGCTTGACAAAAAGTACAAACCTCTTTATAATAGGTCTTGCGCTTGACGTTGGGATGTCGCCAAGTTGGTAAGGCACCAGATTTTGATTCTGGCATTGCGTTGGTTCGAGTCCAGCCATCCCAGCCATTTGACCCATTAGCTCAGTTGGCAGAGCACTTGACTTTTAATCAAGGTGTCCGCAGTTCGAATCTGCGATGGGTCACCAAAACCTATGATATAAATTATCATAGGTTTTTTTGTTATCCTTTTCTTTTCTAAATTCCTGACGAAAATAACACCCAATCAATCAAATGTTGATAAACACTTATCTCAAAGAATACAATCTTTTATTATTTTGTTAAATACAGTATAATAAAACATATCTTTGAATCAAACAATAATTTCCACAGGCATAAAAACAAAAAATTAAAGTAATTATACTCAACACCTGCAATATAGCTGCATATGGCTATAAAAACAAATTTAGGCGGGGCTTATTGTCGTCTACAACAATAAAAATGCGACAAAGGAATTATCTTCCTGTCGCATTTAATATTCAAGGTTACAAGCTGGGAGCTAACAAGTAAACAACCGTCGTATTTTTTTTCAAGTTTCTCGACATCGCTCACGCAATGCCCACCTTTTTAAGCCGGCTAACAAACACTCTGCCCATCCGAAACAACAAACCGCCGTTTGTTGGTAACGAACAAACCCACTGGGGATTCCAACTTGTAATTTAATTATATCATATTATTCCAAATTTTCAATATGTTTTAAATATTTTTTTATCTTTTATGGAATGCAGGTAAACATTTTTTGCAGCCATCATAACCATGCTTTAGCGCTTCACTCAAAAGATGGTAACTCCTCTGATGAACCTCATATGTATCGGTAATTGAATCACATCCTATCTTGTGTATCTCTCCATTATTGGTGTTTACAATATATTTAGGTACAGGATATGAACTTTTCTCCATCTCTTCAATTCCCAAATTCACTGCAACTATAGCTTCGCTGTTTGTAATTTCTAGCTTTTCATTGCTTGTTTTAAGGGGCCATGGTATATACGGCACACTAAATGAAAGGGATGGAGATACAGAAATCTTAGGAATCTTCTTAACAATATCATCCTCAAGTAGGTCGATTATCCAGTTAACAAGCTTCTCAGGTAGTTCAAACAAAGGTGACCCTTTCTTATGAAAGTTCCAGTAAAAATTCAACTTCTTAACTTCAAGTTCCAATGATTTCTTTGCTTCATTCCAGACAATTAAACCCTCTCCGTATCTTAGTTCCAGATTGTCCAGAAATATTCCCATATCAAATACTTTAAGCGTCTTTTCTTCTCTGTATATCGTAATATCGTCATCCCATGGTGTCCAACTGTCGGGAATCCATCCTGAGGTATCAACCTCCACCTCAACCTCTATCGTGACTTTACATGCAAGCCTCAGGAATACGGATAATGCCATATTGTAAAACGACACACGGTTTCCTCCAAGAAGGTCAAACTTTGGTTCATTTTTCAAAGTTACGTTTGCGTTATAATTAAATTCCATTTTCTTATAAGATACGCCAGCCTCTATAAATCCTCCAGTTAGCGCTTTTGTAGCGGTATTCTGAATAAACATAGCTATATCACTTACTTTTGTGAAAAAGACATCGATTGCTTTTACATTAAAAGACCCTGTTTTTGAAACTGACAAGGAATCGGTATCCTTTAACAGGAAAATACTACCATCGTTACCCGCTTCCCTTGCAAATTTTGAATTCTTCCAAACATATGAAAATACTTTAAACATTGCTGTCTCGGAAACACCAACAGCCAGACTGCAATTTCTTGCAAATTCATGCAGTTCATTAGGATTACCGCCTTTGTAATCCATTAAATTTATACCTACGGCCAGTATTCCGGGAGATACGACTTTGATTGCCGCCACAGTTACCGGAATAATTCCTAAATCTCTGCCTGAAGAATCCTTCCCCGGTTGTATATAATACTCCACATCCTTTACTACCGAACTGATGCTTGGCAATTCTATTTTCTGGCATATTTCATGGTTCTCGAAATACATATTCAGAGCCTTCTCAACAATAGAATCTAAACTTTCAACCATTTCATTCTGAATTTTAGTTCCGTACTTAAGATCCATTTTCTCCACAGAAGCATTTGCCAAGTCAACAACAAACTTCATGTCCGCCCCGATATTTATAGGTGTAGCTATGGATATAATTGCATCAAACTTCACTTCTATGCCCTGCCACAACCAAAAATATATTCTCATCCCCATATCTATGCGGACTTTCTGTGCTTGATTTCCCTCAGCCACAACAAACTGTATCATGGGTTCCTGTGTTAGTTTGAAGCGGAAATCAATATTTAAAAAAGGCTTTATTTCATCTGTAATTTTGCCTTCCAAGGATAAAGGCAGTTTTTTATCAAAATCCTTAACCTGATGTTCAAGGCATATCGTCCCGTTATAAAAATCAACAGACCCATTTACAGTAAGGAAGCCACTGTAATAAAGAGCTCCGGACAGCTGGTTTAAAAACCGATCGTTAATAAGCAAGGCTATATCGTAACCTGCTGTTTTCATATATTAATCACTCCAATCCATTCAAATTTTCCTATTGTCCATATCCGCTCAAGCACTCTTTACAAGGCTTAAATCCGTCTGTCATAGCTTCATAAACCCCATGATAACCCACACGGCGTGTAAAATCAATTTCTTCAACCACCTGGCAGTCAAACCTGTGAAGTCTTTGAGATTTCGTGTTACCAATATAAAGAGGCACAGCAATAGATTTTTCAGCTAGCTCCCGTACTTTCATGTCCCCCCAGAAAGCTACTTCGTCGGAATTCAATTCAACTCTCGCCACATTGAGGTCAAAGGTGTATCCAAGGACATTAACATCTGAAAGAAGCAGAGCAGGAGATATTGCAATAGGCGGGATTTTGCCCACTATGTTTTTTTCTAAAAAGTCCAGGAAGCTATTCATAATACGTTCAGTGAAGTTATCATACCAGCGCTTTCCGAAGTCTAGTTCTATGTCAGCTTCAACAACCTTTAATGCAAGCCGATTTTTATCATCAACTGTAACCGCACATGTTGCAGTTTCTATTGTAACCACAATGGTATCATCAATCTTTAGAATTGATTCCTTTTTTGTATTGTCTGATAGCTTCCGGTCATCTTCCCATGGTGTAAGCTTGTCCGGAACCGGCCCGCTTGTATCTAATTTAATAACACGACTTGATTCGATATCTATGTGGGCATTAACCTCTACATTGATTTTCAGGTTTTTAATTTGAGCCTTTGTGCCCTCCATAAAAACAAACTCGGGTAATTCCAGCACTTCTACGCTGCCGTTATATATAAGTTCAGAATTTTTAATCTCAGTTTCAGGCTGAATAAAGCCCAGCGTTATACCTCTCAAAAACAAATCCATACCTTTTGCCAAAAGCTTCTTTGCATTAACAGAAAGTTTACCATCAAATTCCCTCTTCTTATCCAATTCCGTCCGTTCCCACCAAAACTTCGAAATATCTTTCAATACATCAGTTTTAAGGTTTGCAAATATACCCGTTCCGTTGGTCAAATTAACCATACCTTCAAAACTTCCTCCTGTATGTTCAAAGAAATTAATGCCTGCTGCAAGTATACGGTTATCCAATATAATCACATCAGCTTCCCTAACAGTCAATAAATTCGCTTCACCATCAGGCATGGTTGGCAGTTCTAGGTGATTTAGTGTTATAGGAAGCTTTATTTCCTTAATTTCTTCAGACATATAGTGCTTCAGCAATATTTTTATTATTTCATTTACCCGGTCAAGAACATTTTTATGAAACTTTAACTTGTCATTTATGTACATATCATAAATGCTTGTTTCCGATAAATTATAGGAAAGCTGTCCTGTAATGGGATTGAATTTAATTTGAGCAGTAGCACCGAAGTCCACATCTAGTTCAATATCAACACCGGTAAGGACTGTTAACACGGCTTCCACAGAAAACCTAATGCCCAACTTTCCCAGTCCATTTTCCACCTGCCCTTTCAGATCGACATAAGGCTCGTTTCGTAGCCGGACTTTGTATTTTACCTCAGTAAAACCCTTTAATTCATCGGGTATTCCATCTACAAATGCATATGTACCCGATATTTTGAGCTTTCCGGTATAAAACAGGGCAGACATTCCTTTATTCAAAAGCCTCTCGTCTACCTGTACCAGAAAATCGTAACCGTAGCTTTTCACTTCTCATTCCCCCTATCCTTTTTAATTTTTTAAACTTTTGATAATATTAGTTAGAAATATGTAAATTTTAATAATTTTTGTTAATATTCGGATTATATAATTTAAGCTTTAGCATCAATATTTTTCACAATACAATATCCTATATATAATCAAACCTAGAATGCTAGCACATTATATCTGCCTCTCTAAGAGTTGATTTTTTTAATTAATATATGTGCCTCTCTAAGAGTTAAATTTTTAATTCAATATATGTGCATCTCTAAGAATTAATTTTAAAATCAATATATGTGATATTTGTAAGAATTTGTTTTTACCATTATAATACAATTGAGTCCCTTTTACAACAATAATTTCACCCAAATACCATAAATTACATAATCTAAATATATGCCTAAGTATTGTTTATTATTCCACAAGTAACCTATTGCCTATATTCTTGAATCCACAGCACAGCTTTGCAGCTAATTCCGATTCATCAAAGAAAAAAGTATCTATCAAGGTGTTTTATATGTATTAAATATTTAGAATTTTTTCAATCTATTGAAGTTGATTTCTGTAGGTACGCCTTCCTTATTCCAATGGTTCTTACAGCCGCAATAATCCAGCAGTACACACTGTGCAGGAATTACTATATCATTAAGCCTCCAGCCGCCTGATATTAGATTGAGCACACATGCGATCCCAACAATACCTGTGTCTGTACTTAACAGATAGGTAAAAAAGTCTATAAAAAGACTGTTTATAATGTCCCTTATCCACATTGCTCTTTGATTAGTAATTTGAACAATATGTGTGGTTTGATTATAAACAGCCCTAATTTATTTCTAATTAATACACTTTAAAAATAGCTAATATCGATATCCAGATTTATGAATTTGACGTATACTATTCTAAATAGCTAATTTCCTTAATTCTCATCATATTTTTCATCTTTATCATCATTAATATCAACATTAATATTATCATTAATATCATCATCATTTTTAACATTATCACTCTTTACTTTAATTCTATTATTCTTTATTTTCCTAATTTTCTTTTTCATAACTCTATATATAAAGTATCCAATTAAACCTAATGGTATAAATGCTGGAAGTGCAGTAGCTAAAGCTATAACAAGATCCTGTAAAAATTCCCCTAAATCTACTACACTGTTTTTAAAGCTAAGTGCTATTCTTTCAAAGAATCCATCCTTTTCTTTAGGTGTTATAGGCTTAATTTTCTCAACTTCTGATATATTTACCGATAGAGTTGAGTATTCTACAAGAGAATCCCACTTTTTGAGTGTTCCTGTATAGTTTTCAATCTCATATAATGTTGTCTGGAGCTCTTTTTCTATCTTTAATATATCCTCCATCTTTACAGCTTTCTTTAGAAGCTCCTGCAAACGCTCCTGTTGGATTTTTAATGACTTTAATCGTGCCTCAGTATCAAAGTAGCGTTCAGTAACATCTTCCCCATTTGATTGTTCTAATACAACTGTTCCAAATTTTCTTAAATCAATAAATGACTGGCTATATTTAGCCTTAGGAATTCTAAATACATATTCGGCGCTCTTTAAACCTTCATAGCCTATACCAGTTCCGTGGACTGTTGAACTTTGTATAAAGCCCCCTATGGATGATATGTATTGGCACAGACCTGTCTTATCTTTTTCAAACTCGATAGTTTCTAGGTTAACTTGTCCTGTGTAAATAATCTTTTGGCTTACACTAGCTATATTATATAAGCTCTGGCCATTTGAGCTCTTACTTACTACCTGAGTGCCAAATGTAGGGTTTTCTCCTGAAAATGTTACATCAAGCTTTTCAGTTTCAGCTTCAACAGGTTGATTGAAACGAACTAAAACTTCTTTATTTTGAACATCAGCAGTACTTTCACTGCTTTTACCGCATCCAACCATTGAAAAAGATATTACTATTGCTAAAAACCCCACTAATAGTTTTTTATTCACAATCTATCCCCCCAAATTTTGTGTATTATATAAACTCTAGACGATAAAAAAACAAAAAAGTTCCACATTTTATAAAATTTATAGTTCATAAACGTACTGTCATTCAAAAGGAAATAAAAGAGAAAATTAATTATGAGCAAAAACAAAACATATATTGATTAGATAAAAAAAAGAATAAACAAAATGTTTATTCTTTTATGGGGTGGGTAGTGGGATTCGAACCCACGACATCCAGAACCACAATCTGGCGCTCTAACCAGCTGAACTATATCCACCATCTATCGTGTCTCAGAACTCTGTTCCGCTAGGCACATTTGATATTTTACGGTACAACACTATATTTGTCAATAGAAATTTTTAATTTTTTTATTTTTTTATACACTTGCTTGTTAAAATTTCTTGATTTTTACAATTTACGATAGTATAATAAAATTGCTAAGGCTTATAATTTCTTATTCTGATATAACCTCCTTTTTCGTCCCGTAATGTTTAAGGTTTTATATGCTCAGCAATAAAATTTTTAGGAGGTAGTCTCATGGAAGATAAGACTCTTACTTGTAAAGATTGCGGTGCAACTTTTACCTTTACTGTTGGAGAACAACAGTTTTTCGCCGAAAAAGGATTTACAAACGAACCTGCTAGATGTCCTGATTGTAGAAAAGCTAAGAAAGCTTCTCAAAAAAGTTTTAATGGCGGATACAATAAAAGAGGATAATGAATGCAAGTTCAAAAGCCAATGTTGCTTTTGTTAAATCAAACAAGACAGCCCCTAAATATAAGGGGCTTTTGTTTTTGGTTTAATTTATGTAATTGGATGCTATACTTTCAATTTCTATAAGTTTTAGAAATTGTCTATTTATTTATAAACTTATAAACTGTTATATGATGATACTTTTCATTAGCTTTTAAAATTGGTGAAGGAAAGTTCTTGTGTTTCATTGCATTCGGAAAATATTGAGTCTCTAGACAAAGTCCATTTCTTGCATCATAAACCGTATTATCCTTACCAACAAGCTTTGTGCTCAGATGATTACCTGAATAAAATTGTATCCCTGGCTTTGTTGTATATACTTCCATAGCTCGTCCACTTTCTGGATCATATAGTTCAGCTGCTAATTCATTGATATCTCCTTTAGTGTTTAGAACCCAGTTGTGGTCGTAACCTTTACCATTTGCAATTTGTTCATCTGTACTGTTTATATCGTCTGCAATACACTTCATATTTGTAAAATCCATTACAGTACCTTTAACGCTTTTAATCTCACCATTTGGTAAACATTCATTATTAACTGGAGTAAATTTATCAGCATTAATAAATAACTGATGCTTTGTAGCTTCTCCTGAATTATGACCAGCTAGATTAAAGTAAGCATGATTTGTTAGATTTATTACAGTATCCTTATCAGAAACAGCAGTATAATCTATTTTAAGTTCATTTTCTTCTGATAACGAGTACTCAACTGTAACATCTAGTTTCCCAGGATAGTTTTCTTCCCCATCTGGACTTGTGTGAGTGAGAACTAATTTTTCTATTCCATTCTGACTTGATATTTCTGCATTCCAAACCACATTATGAAGACCTATAGTTCCACCATGAAGATGATTTCTTCCGTCGTTTTTTAAAAGCTCATAAACTTTGCCATTTAGTTCAAACCTTGCATCCTCTATTCTATTTGCATGTCTTCCTACTAAAGCACCAATGTAATCACCATTATCAAAATATTTCTCTAGATTTCTGTATCCTAATGCAACATCCGCTACTTTACTGTTTTTATCAGGAACAAGTATTGCTACAATTATTCCACCAAAATTAGTGATATCTACAGATACATTTTTTGAATTTGTCAATGTAAAAATATCTACTTCAGTACCATCTGGCAATGTGCCAAAGTGATTTTTCGTAATACTCAAGGCTTTATCCTCCCACAAATAATATTCTGAACCTACTCATATAATAATAAACTAATTTTTTCTTTTTTTAAATACTAGTTGTATTATATTAGCAATTTTTTTATTAAAATCGCAAATCAAAAAGTCCATGTAACGTTCATGCTAATTCTTGTTTTTTTCAGAAATACTCCACTCGATAATTACAATCCAATTAGAAATATGTCACTCAATAGTTACATGCAAAAGCCATATGAGGTTTCAAAAAATTGCGCCAAAAATTCCATATGAGTCTTCAACTAATTGCAACATAAATTCCATATGAGATTTAAACTAATTACAACAAAAATTCATTATAAGGCTTCAACTATCCCAATGCGACGTCTAAAATCATCATAACTGCGAAACCAATTATGCATCCAGCAGTAGCAAGATGAGTGCTTTCATGGTTCCCGCTCTGTGCCTCTGGAATCAACTCCTCAACTACAACGAATATCATTGCTCCTGCTGCAAAGGCAAGTGCGTATGGCATTATAGGCTTAATAAGTGTAACCGAAAGTGCTCCTATTACTCCTGCAATAGGCTCAACTAAACCTGAAGCTTGTCCATACAAAAAACTTTTTCTCCGAGACAGCCCCTCACGCCTCAAAGGAATTGAAACGGCAGCACCTTCCGGAAAATTTTGTATTCCTATTCCAAGTGCAACAGCAATTGCAGACATAATTGATACATCGCCTATTCCATTTGCAACTGCTCCAAATGCCACACCAACAGCCAGCCCTTCTGGAATGTTATGCAATGTTATTGAAAAAACTAATAATATGCTACGTTTGAGATGTGTTGAAACTCCTTCACTTTCTCCTTCTTTTGAATTTAAATGCATATGTGGTATAAATTTGTCAGCCAATCCTAAAAAAGCCGCGCCACCAACAAAGCCTATCGCTGCCACTAGCCACGCTGGTAATGAAGATGCTTCTGCCATTTCTATTGCTGGTGCCAGCAGTGACCAAAAACTAGCAGCAATCATTACTCCAGCTGCAAATCCCAGCATAGTATTAAGAATTCGTTGATTAATTTCCTTAAAAAAGAATACCATACTAGCTCCAAGCGCTGTTAGTGCCCATGTTATTAATGTAGCTATAAATGCTAACAACACATGATTCTGATTGCTTAACCATTCCATATATTAAACACCACTATCCTTATTAATTAGCTTTATTCATTATTCTTAGTTTTAATTATAGTTTTATTTATTAGTTTTAGCTATTAGTTTTAGCTATGAGCTTGAATTTTTAGTTTTGATTGTCGGTTTTAAGTTTTAATTTCAAGTCAAGTTCTAATTATTAGGTTTAATTTTTTAGCTTTCACTATTACTCTCACTTTTCATTTCCTTAAGTAAATCTCTTATTTCAGTCAGCATTTCAAGTTCAGCAGATATAGCAGGTGTTTTTTCCTCTTTTTCCTTAATTTCTTCACCCTTTATACTTTTTAGTCTGTTTATCACCTTGACCATACAGAATACAACAAAGGCAATTATTAAGAAATTAATAACCTGCTGAATAAAAGCACCATACATAATTGCCGCTTCACCTTCAGCTGCATTTTGAGGAAATTTGCGCCCTGTAAAATCAATTTTGCCAATTATAAAACTAATAGCTGGCATAACAATTTGATTTACCAATGAGTTTACAATAGATGTAAACGCAGTACCAATGATAATACCGACGGCTAAATCAATAACATTACCTCTTGAAATAAAATCCTTAAATTCAGATATGAATTTTTTCATTAACTCCCACCCTCTTAATAATAAATTTAATTTTATATGCGAAGAGAACGATGAATGCACAAATTGTAAACTTCGCATTTTTTAGGCTAAGCTTCAAGCCTATTTTGAAAAAATAATTTTAGTAATATCTAATTACTATTATATTCGTGTTTAGTATAAACTATAGAGATTATTTATTCAACTGGACTTGTCAAATTCTACATTTACAGTTCCTATTAAATATTTTTACTTTAAAACATTAACAAAAAACCATATCTGTACAGTATCAACACATAAAAGTTTTAGACTAAGCTTGTACAATAAATGTATTTTGATTAATAAAAGGATTTATTTCAGTATTGGTATTTGCATCATCAAGACTCTGGAATGATATGCTCCCTAAAACAACATCGTGTTGTTATTACGGCTAAAGAAGCTTAGAGCTTGCTGAACAATTGTAAACATACATGAATACTACCTTCGTCATTTCATTAATACTAAAATCCTTGTATTCATTCAGCAAGCTTTTTTCACCAAACTAATTCAAGCAATTATTTTTAACTCAACTTTCCATTGATAAGTTGAACACCTACGATTTTCAACTAGAAAAGTTAATTATATTGAACTTTCTGGGAGCATAATCAAATCAGGTCTTTACAAGGTAACAATACTTGTTTAGAAGGTTTCAAGCACTTCAGTTTTTAACCGTCTATACTCACATAAGATAATTGCATTTCGTCATTAAATTCAACTTGTATGATATGTTCATCTAAATCATGATTTCTCCACGTTAAGTAGCCCCATCTTTCATTGATTATTTCTATATCCGCTTCTTTTATTTTTTCAACTATTTCATTCTTCTTATAACTGCCACCGTAAAAATCAAGAACACGATAATTTAATACATATTCTAGTATTTCAGATTTCTTGTAGAAATAAAGTTCAAATATTTTATTCGCATAACCTACTGTGTTTTTATTCATGGAATCTTTATGAATTTTAATTAAAACATCATCAACTTCCGTTTGATAGTAACAGCCATCTAAAACAAAATCTTCTTTATTCATTTTAGACCCTCCTTAAAATAAATAATCATACATATAATATATGATTGTTATTCTGTATTTAATGACCAACACATTCTAATATTTCAAATATTATACATAATATTAATAATATATTTTATTCTCTGAGGGTCTAATTCCCCACAATTTTCTGTAGGAGAATTATTTTTTCCTAAAGAAAATTTACCATTATATTGAGAGAATCTTCTACAATTAATTTCTCGTTTTTTAGGGTTTCATTGTACTTTTCTCCAAAATATAGTAAAATATAACTAATTACTGATGCAACTCAAACATCTGTATGTATTATTTATACATCCTCTTCTTACAACCCACTACTTACTTGGCAGTTTGCTTCAGTAAATTAATTTATAACGAAAGGTGTATAAAAGACTATGAAAAATCTTAAAAGAATGCTTTCTACAATAATGATCATCATGATTTTCTTATCAACTATGACTATTCAAGCTTTCGCTGATTCGATTTCTGCCATAAACACTGATTTACAGGCAACAGCTACACGTAATTCTAATACCCTTACTTTGAATGCCGTTCCTGCTAAACCTATCAACTTACAGGCAACAACCACAGGTAGTTCCATTACCCTTACTTGGAATGCTGTTTATGGAGCTTCCAAGTACAATATCGAACAGATTGGTGGAGAGTCTTTCACTGTTGATGCTCCTGATACTTCCTATACTTTTGAAGGTCTTACGCCTGAAACTACTTATTCTTTCAGAGTTATGGCGGTTAACGATCAAGGGAGTTCAGATTGGAGTGCTCTTATTACTATAGCGACATCAGTAACTCCTGCCACACCCACCATTTTGAAGGCAATACCAGCAGGTGATTCTGTTACACTCTATTGGGATACTATTGCTGGAGCAACAAAGTACAATATTGAGCAGATTGGTGGAAAGTCCCTCACTGCCTTTGCTCCTGCTACCGCTCGTTCTGTTATGTCACTTAAACCTAGAACAACATATTCTTTTAGAGTCATGGCGGTTAGCGAAAATGCAAGCTCCAATTGGAGTAATCCTGTAACTGTAACCACACTTTCAAAAGTTTATGTTGTCACAAGTACCCAAATTAAAGTCGGAGATATTAACAGCGATGGTTCTGTCGATTCTTTAGATTTTGGGAGTATGAATATGTTTTTATTAGGAATAACACCTACTATTAATACAGAGACAGCAGATTTAGATGGTGACGGAGATGTTAATTCAATAGATTACGCAATAATGAAATCTTTTCTCCTTGACAAAAGATATGAATTTCCTCATAAACATTTATATACCGACCCTAAAACTCCTATAAATGTCAAAGTAGGTGAACCCTTCGAAATATGTTTGTCGGAAGGTGGTTTTGTAGGTACATCATACTCTTGTTCTACGTATGGACAAAACAATTTTTATAATATTACAAAAAAAGTATACAATTATACCCCTAATGCTTTTGATGTACTTTACCAAGCAGTATGGTCATTTACACCGATAAATTCTGGAAAGTATACCCTTATATTTTCAGACCCTTATTCATATCAACCAGATTTTATTGAATATGAAATTAATGTACAAGAGTAAAACCATATAATAAAATATGTTTGAAATATAGATACAATTAAACAGTGATAAAAATATGAGATTATTTCCTTGCATTATTGAATTGTACAGAAAACTCCTTTTGGTTAATACTTAATTTCTTAACCAAAAGGAGTTTTTGAATATTTTATGTGTAATGTGGCTTAATTAGCCCAAGTCCAGGTATATGAACCTCCACTTAAAGGAACTGTATAGAATTTATTACTACCACCTTCCCATGTAACATTTCCACTGCTATTCTTTTTAATTGCTTTAAATTCATACGTACAGCCTTCCCCAATGTAATAGCTTCCTGACCAAACTCCGCTTGAATTAGTTAATGGAAGTGGATAAAATCCTGTAGTCCAATTTGCCAGTTCCCAAGCACCTCCTGTAATATAAACTGATTGGTTACTGCTAGCATTAGCATTTCGTACTGTAAAAGTAACCTTTGCAGGCTTCTTTACAAGTGCATTTTTAAATGATGCCATCTCACTGGTTGCACTTCCATTACTATTTACAACATTTGCAAGCCTTAAAAGTGTAAAACCAGAGAAATTATAGTTGTATACCATTTCGGCACAATTCTGGTATTTCTGATTGTCATTAGAAATGGCAAGAGCATTTTCCCCATTAATTTTAACACCTTTTGACTTTGCTAAATTAGAAACCTTGATTACAAGAGACTTTGGTGCAGAATAATATGGATATGTATATGCATTTGAATCGTCCATTTCCAAGCATGTAAATGTTAAATCAAGATTCGAACTCTTAAACTGATCAAGAATTGTACTGTAATTATAATAACCTGCGCAGTATTCTGCACTATGAGGCATTGAAGGATCATTATATTTCCAATGAATGCCTGAAACCTTCGCCCCAATTCTTACACCGAATGTGGAATCAAATCTAGCATGTGCCTTAGAAGCAATACTTGACAAATGAGAAGTTAATACCCCCTGATACCATGTAAGGAAGTCATTTCCGTAAGTGCATTTATATCCATTTACAAAGAAATTGTCACCATCTGTAGGAGGACTAATCTGTGAGAAGCTTGTGAGACTTGTTCCCCAAGCATTGTTAACTGCAGAAACATTTGAGTATTTTGCCTGCATTGCACTTCTAAAACTTGCTTTTGCTGTATCTGTGTAGCACTCAAGGTCTCCTCTTTCTGGATAATCCCAGCCATGAGCTTTGTTATATGATGGGAATCTTAATTCTCCAGCAGGCCCACCTGATAAATATATTTTAGCTATTATATCTTTGTAACTGCTAAAATTACTTGCAAATGAGGCATAGAGTTCATCGTATTGTTGAGCAAGTCCCGACCACCATGGAGCAACAGCTTGCTTGTCCCAATTACCATTTTCATCTCTAAACTGCATTTTATCTGCAGTGTCTTTCGACCAAAGCCATGATGGTAGTGAAATATTAACATTATCACCTACATTCCCACCACATTGATGCGTAGATAAAATTGGAACCCACTTAAGTCCGGCAGCACGAACAGTATCTGCATAAGTTTTATAGTAGTTCCAACTAAACTGGTTGTCCCCGTTTGCTTCAACATCCCCCCACCACACATCAGTGGTTAATGCATATACACCATTATTTTTTAATGTAATAAGTTGAGATTTAAATGCATTCCAGTCAGTAATTTTTTCTAATGGAGCCATTACATAAGCTTTATAATCAGATTCCATTGCTGCTGATGCTGGTACTGGCGCAACCACTGTTAACATCAGTGCCAGAATCAATGCAAAGCTTAGTATAACTCTACTGCATTTGGTGTGTGTTACTCGTGTAACCATAAAAATAACCTCCTTAAAATTAAATGGTATTTTCTTCTATTTATATTGTATCTCAAAATCAGAACATGTGCAATCGGTTGCACAAAGTTGCGCAAAAAATTTTAAAAAAATCGTTCAAGAACGGGAGCAGTAGCCCATTCACCGAATTGATAATTGATGTTATGGGCTTCAGGCTGATCGTTTGACCGATTTTTATTAAAAGAGTAATATCTGTAACACTTACATTTATTACATATCCTCAAGCTTTATGGTTTCTTCTTTTCCTTTGTATATAAACTCAATAGTGTTAGGGATTTCTTCATTCTTAATTAATTTTATTTTGAAGTTTTGCTGGTATCTGAATTCACCGCATGCCTTGTCAAACGTTAATGTTTTTTCGTTATCATTATAGCTCAAAGCAATAGCTGAAAAGTTCCCATTTTCGTAGGAGTAATTGTCTCCCTCATCGTTATACAAGGTAAACTCTCCATCTTTACCGCTATAAATAATGATTTCGGATATTTCACCTTTTTTTTCGTCTGCATACATAATCGGTTCAGATACCGGTACAATAGAACCTGCCTTGACGAACAGCGGCATCATATCCAACGTTGCTCTGCACGTGAGAGTCTCCCCCCCTTCATGCATAGTATTCGTCCAAAAATCAAACCACCGAGTACCTTTAGGTAAATATACATCTTTTGTTTTTTTAACATTTGACAACGGCACACTATTTACTTCATAGTACATAGGCTCTGTAACCGGACAAACAAGGAATGCCTTACCAAACATAAAGCTGCCGCTTAGTTCCTTCACATTTTCATCTTCAGCAAAATCAAACATTAAACTGCGAAGAATTGTTGCATGGTTTTGATGCACTTCTGCTGCCACCCCATATATATAAGGAAGCAGCCAGTATCGTAGTTTTATAAACTTAAGTATTGCTTCATAAAAAATATCTCCTGGTTTGCCAAATCTCCATGGTTCTCTAGGCGTATCAGTTCCATGTGAGCGGAACATAGGTAAAAATGTACCATATTGAAGCCATCTCACATAGAGCTCCCGATATCCCAAATCATCAACACCATCATTATAATCTCCGTCCCAAAACCATAGCTTGTTGGTATTGTCACTGCAATTACAACCTCTGTTTTCCCATTGATCCTTTACTGTAAAAAACGCCCCAATATCTAATGTCCAATAGGGCATACCGCTCATTGAAAATTTAATTCCTTCTGTAATCTGCTTTCTTAAAACAGACCATTTTGCGCTGATATCTCCTGACCATGAAACAGTGCCATATCTTTGCCCTGAAATATAAGATGAACGTGTAAGATTTATAACGCGGCTTTCGTTTTTAGTTTTACGCCAGTTTTCGTAAATACCTTTTGAATGTAAAAGACCATATGAATTAAGACGCGTCCAATCCATGAACTTTCTAGATTCGCTTACAATCAACATATAACGCAGCTCATCCGGTCTTTTTTCCTCTCTGTTCCAATCGGCGTCGGAAAAGGGTTCAGCATTATCGCACCACCATGCATCTACTCCTGCTGAAAACCACTCATCTTCACATTGCCTCCAGTAAACAGCTCTTGCTTCTTCGTTAAATGCATCATAGGTAGTTGTATTTGGCAATAAAAGTTCTTTTTCCTTAAACTCACGGTGGTTGCATCCACCCTCCGCCATATTAGGCCAAATAGAAACCATAATTCTTACGTGCTCTTCATGAAGTCTGCTTATAAGACTTTTCAGATCCGGATATCTCTCTTTGTCTACATGTTTATCTCCCCATAAGCCCTCTTCCCAGGTAAACCAATCCTGTACAATGCAATCTATTGGAATACCTGAATTTCTAAACTGCATTACGGTATTTAAAATATCTTCAGAAGATTGATATCGTTCCTTAGATTGAACATAGCCATACGCCCATCTCGGCAGCATTGGTGTTCTTCCTGTCAAGCTTCTTAAGGATTTAATAATTTCATCAAAACTTTCTCCAGTAATAATATAATACGAAAGCTCATTTGTCGTATCAATTGTGAATGCTATTTCCCCTTTTTTGCTATCAAAAATCACAGCACTTTCCGTATCAATTAATATTCCGTAATTTCGAGAGGATAGCAAAAAGGGAATGGATATTTTCATGTTTGCCTGAAATAGGTATTCCCTCTTTCCATTATAGTTATAAATCCCATCTTCATGCTGACCCAGACCATAGATACCCTCTTTTTCTGTTATGGAAAAAATAAGCTTTCCCTCAAACGATGTACCTGCATATTTATTTCTGGCATTTTCAATATAAGCTACTTCACCATTTGCTGTCTGCTTGTGCTTTATTACAGGTTCGCCGTCTACATAATATGTAAGAACTTTTTTTTCGGTTAAGCTGTGTTCTGTTTCCTTTAAAATTACTTCTCCTTGTTTGTTTTTAAACAAAATGCAGTCATCCACGGATAGGTACTTATCTATGTCCAAATTGATCATAGGTTTGAAATCTTCCGCAATAAGAATACTATTCTCAGGTTCTTTTTTGGTTTTGGTATATACAACTCTTATGATATTTTCAGTCAATGGCATAATATTAATAAATAAGGAAGAACATTTATTTTGAGTATCCATCTTTTCCACTCCCGTATTAAGCTATGTATCGTTTGATTTATTTACTATAATTAACTCAAACTTCGCACATAAAAAATATATTAGTGTGGTAGCATTATCAATGGTTTGTTGCCAAAACAATTCGAAAGTATATTGATAATGCTACCACACTTTAAGCAATATATTTAACTGAGAAGTTTTAGTTAATTATTATCACTTTTCAACTTTAAATGGACAGCGACTGCTTCGAACTCATCCTTCATGTTTACACAAAGGTTTTCGTTCATGAGTAAAACACGATTATCGGAAGCACAGTAGATATCGCAAATTTCATAATTATTTCCAATAGGAATTTCCAACATATCAGTGAAATCTCCTTGGAATGTATAAATCAAAGCAAGTACTTCCTTTTCATCATCAAGCTTTCTTATTATACCCATCCATCCCTTAGGATTTCTGTAGCTTTTAAGCTTTGAGCCAAAGAAGTAAGTTGTGCCATTTAATATAATATTTGAAATGGAACGGTAGAAACTGATTCCCGATTCAATTACATTCCACTGTTCTTCATCCAAATCATAAACATCACCAGATAAGCACATTACTCCAAGGAAGGTATTAATAATAGAATATACAATTCTTTTTTTACTGTCTTCTTTCCGTAGCACAGCCCATATCTGTGATTGGCATGGATTAATAACTCTATGGAGATTGGCTGCTACAACTGGTATTTCATTACACTCATGTGCATCCGAAAAGGAAGCCATTTCGCATAATGACATCATTGATGGTTCAAGTCTATGTCCTCCCGAAGAACAGTTTTCTATGATAATGTCAGGGATCTCCTCCCTAATTTTCCCAAAAAACTTCTGCGAAGCGAGAATTCTTTGTCTTAATCCCTCTCCCAGAGACTCATACCCATCACAACCTATCCCTATTGTTTCATTATAGTCAACTTTCAAATATTTAAAGCCATATTGCTTAAGCATTGATATAACTTTTTCACTCAGGTAATCAATAACCCATGGATCGGTCATATCCCAAAATCTCCTGAGTCCTGAAGTTATTACATTTCCATTTCTAGTTAGAAGGTGTTTGTCGTTTTTATATGCTTTTGACAGAAAGCCACAGTTCTCAAACTCAAACCAGATTCCGGGAGTCATCCCCGCCTCCCTGATTATCCTTACAGTCTCCTCTAGACCGTGGGGGAAAACTTCTGGACTTACTATCCAATCCCCATGTGTACCATCCCAGCCATATTCTTCGTCTGCAAACCAACCTGAGTCTATAACAAAATAATCTACTCCTTTATCTTTAATAATATCAACAATCTTTTTGATATTATCATGGGAAGGATTTCCCCAAGTAGTGCAGAATTCATTGAATAAAACTGGTAGTCTGTCAAATTTATTTATCTTATTAAAGTTATTTTTTTGAATTGTCAAAAGTCTTTGTGATACATCGTCTACATTTCCAATACCGACCGTTAAATATGCGGTCGGTGTCTCAAATTCAGTTTCAGGTTCCATTTCCTTCATCCAATGCCCAAAATCATAGTCTGCAAGTCCACCCGATATACATAGGGCATCATCTTTTCTATATAACTCCATCTGCCATGATGAAGCACAGGCTAGTTGCGCTGCCCATACCACACCTGTAACGGTATCTTCCACCGCTAAAAACGGGAAATATTTTCTCACAGGCATAGACCCAATCTGACCAAACTTTTCTGTTCTTACACCGTGACCTGACCAAGATGGTTCAAGCTGCAAGTCCTCAACTGATTCCGTTATGAGCCTTCCTTCATTACTCCAGCAACTGCGGAGCCTATGAATATTCATACTTTCCGATGCTTCTCCTGCTATAAAAGGAGTCAGCCCACCAATAGAAAAACTTGAGATCATCTCCAAATAGATAGTCCTATCTGATTTATTGGCAAATACCGTCTTTACCTCAAATGCGTTAAGCCCATTATGATAGGTAAGTATATGCCTTACTACATAGCCACGTTTACTTTTGAGTATTGTTGTTATGACCTGTGTGTTTTCTATATTTTCAACCTTTTGCGATTCGTATTGAAGCAAGGAGGCCTGTTGACCGTTTCTCATCGTATGTCCATTTGCAAACCCTCCTGAAAAGTCATCGCCTCTGATAAAAACTTGAACAAGTGGATCAATATTATACTTTTTGGAGGTAGTTACTTTATATTTCAGGCAGGCAGGCAAGATCTCAAAACCTGCATTACCTTCTTCATTCACTAAGTATCTTACTATCATATCTGATAAAATGTATTCTGATAAAACTGACATGGACTCGGCACCTCCTTTAAACGTATTAGTATTTCAATGCTATTTCAAAATCGCTCCTGCTGTAAGAGCATTTTCTATTTGCTCATTTCCAAATAAATATACTAGAACTGTAGGAATACTTGTTATAACCATAGCGGCACCAATTTGCCCCCAATGGGATACACCTATACTTACAAAGAAATTAAGTAAGCCTACTGGTAATGGTCTAATTTTATCATCCGCAGCTAAAATAAATGCTAAAAAGAACTCATTATATGTGTTCATAAATATAAAGGCAAATTGAGTTGCAATTGCAGGTTTGATTGTTGGAAGTATTATTCTAAAAAATGTTTGGTAGATATTGCAGCCATCAATGCATGCTGCTTCTTCAAGCTCTCTGGGTAACGTTCTAAAAAATGCATACAGCATTAAAATGCATGAGGATAATGCAAAAGCTGAATATGGAAGTATTAATCCCAAATGGGTTCCCTTCAGTCCCAAATTCTTAACCATTATAAGAAGAGGTATAATTACAACCTGTACTGGTATAATAAGGCCTAGTGAAACATATGTCAAAGCAGTATTTTTAAATCTCCAGTCCATTCTGCTTACGCAGTATGCAAACATACTACCTAAAAGGATTGTAATAATAATTGTACCTATAGAATATATCACACTGTTTGAGAAGTATCTGAAGAAGTTAAACTTATCCAATGCATCACCATAGTTGTTAAAAACCCATTGCTGTGGTAGACCAAACGGATTATCATATACCTCACTTTTTGATTTGAAGGATAGATTCACCATCCAATATAATGGGAAAAGAAAACTTAATCCTATAATAATTAGTGTTATCTTGATTATCCTGTTAATAACTTTTTGTTTCATTTTTAATTCATCACTCCCATTAGAATTCTACTTTTTCTCTTGCAACAAATTTGTTAATTATACATGTGAATAAAAGACATTCAATTATAAATATAATAGCAATTGCACATCCCTGTCCGTAATCGGATGATGAAAAAGCTGTATAGTACAATTGGTAAATAACTGTCCTTGAGGTATCACCTGGACCTCCTGCTGTCATTATTCTTACATGTGCAAACTGGGACATACATCCAAGTACCGATAATACCAATAAGTATTTAGTAACATCCTGTAAAAGAGGTATCGTTACTTTCAAACTAGTTTTCAGGAAGGATGCTCCGTCTATTGTAGCTGCCTCATAATAAGTTTTTGGTATAGATTTAATACCAGTATAGAAAAGCAACGCATTTAAGCCTATGTACTGCCAAAGGAAGGCTATAGCAATAGCAACTACAACTGTTCTTTTATCGGATAGCCATTCCAATGCAAGATTATCTAATCCTATTGACCTTAATGCACTATTAATTACTCCCCATTGAGGATCATAAATAGCTATCCACATCTGACCTATTACAGTAACCGAAAGTACTGCTGGGAATACACTGCTTAGTTTGAAAAACCTTCTTGCACCTTCTGTCTGCCTATCCATTAATAAAGCAAGAAATAATGAAATAGGAAGTCCTATGAGTGTTGAGATTGCTGCTATTATTAATGTATTAATATTTGCTTTCCAAAAGGTCGCTGACGTAAGAACATTCAGATAATTTTCAAATCCCACATATCCCATGCTTTTAAAGCCATCATTATTTTGAAAACTAATAATTAATTCAGGGATAATTGGGTATACGACAAAAGCTGTAAATAGAATCAATGTTGGAAAAGCAAATATAAAAATAGCTAGTTTACTGTTATAGTTTTTATTCATATAATCACCTATTTAATAAATCCCTATATGAAATTGAGTTTCCATATAGGGATATGTATTGTCTTACAACCATTTTTAATTCGAGTATTATACTAATTTACATTTAAAATGTAGTATTGAACAACATTTGTAAGCTTCGCTCCACCGTCGCTCGTCATTGCTTGGTTGCTCAAAAATGCGAAGAGAACTATGAATGCACGAATTGTAAGCTTCGAATTTGTATTATTTAGCAAAGTTTTTAGCCCATATAGGATTAATAGCATTAATAAATTCATCTGGTGAATAATCTCCAGTAAGAAGATTGCTGTCAAGAGTAGTTATTTCAGCAGACATCTTTGTGCTATATACTGCAGCCCATAATGAAGGAACTTTTAATTTTGCGCTATTAAACTGATCTAAGTTCTTCTTTGCTAATTCAGACATACCTTCAACTTTAACACCTGTATCAAGAGCAGTCATAGACTTGCTTTCGGTGTTATAGTACAGAGCGTCTTGAGTTGCACAGAACATTGCAAACTGAGCAGCTACTTCAGGGTTTGCTGTTTTTGAGGATACTAAATATCCACTTAAAGGTGCACCCCAGTACTGAATTGCTGCATTTGCATCAACACCTTCTTTTGCTGAAGGCCAAACTATAAAGTCAGTATCAGGACAAGCTTTTTCAAGATTTGGTAGCTCCCAAGTAAACATTGCAAGCATAGCAGATTTGTTTGAAGTATACATTTCAACAGCTGGACCATAATCTATATTTGTAATACCCGGTGCAAATGCGCCGACTTTTACAAGTCTCTGAATTCTTCCCAACGCATTTTTAACAACAGGGTTATTGAAATCGGTTTTATTGTTAGCAAGATCAACTGCAACCTGTGGATCTTCAGCCATTATCATAGTTTGAAGCATGTGAAGATTAGGAGTCCATCCACCCTTACCAACTATAGAAATAGGTGTAATTCCTTTTGCCTTCAAAGTTTCACAAACCTTGATTAATTCATCAAAAGTCTTTGGTACTTGTATGTTATTCTTTGTAAAGATATCCTTGTGGTACCACAATCTTGGTGTGAAGTATTGGTCTGCACCAGGCTGTACACAGTATATCTTGCCATCTGCATCCGGTGCTATTACTTCTTTCATAGTAAATTTCTTATCGAAGCCTGTTTTTGCAACATACGGAGCTAAATCCAAAGCATTTCCTGCTGTGATAACTACAGACGAAAGATTCTGCTCTGAGAACCATACATCTGGCATATCTCCTGAAGCGTTATAAGTTTTTAACTTATTAGCATAATCATCTCCGCCGCCGCCTAAATCATATTCAATTTCTACATTAGGCATTTCTGTTACAATATTTTTCTTAATATAGTTTTCTCTTATTTTGTTTCTATTGTCATCAGCACTTAAAGAGAGGAACTTCAGTTTAACCTTTTCACCTGATTGAGCAGATGTTTGTGCAGTTTGTGCAGTTGATTCTGTTGAAGATGCTACTGAACTGTTTGTTGCTGTATTACTTCCTCCACAGGCTGCCAGTGATGCAACCATCGCTACTGAAAGAACAAGTGACGCAATTTTTTTCAATTTACTCATATTATTGCCTCCTATACCATTTTGATTTAAATATCTCTTTCGAAAGATTTAGAATTATATATAAATGATATAAATTTCTACCCCCTTAATGAAGAGAAAATTTTATGGCAATAAGTAAATTTAGCTGTTATTATCCACAACATCAAAAAATAATATCGGTTTACATTTATTAACGACTAATTTTTCCAGTGAATTGTAGGTGTTTAAGCTTATCAAATGAAAAGTTAAATGGTTTTATAAAATAAGTTGGTTTACTGAACAACAAGTCATTTGTAAACCTAAGAATGGCTCGACTTTTCATTCGGAAGTTGTACGTTTTTAATTTCCCTTTTGACTTACATTTTCAATATATTTACTGGGAGTAAGCCCATAATATTTCTTAAAGCACTTTCCAAAGTAGTTCGCATCCGCATAACCAACCTTTTTTGCCACACTAAAAACCAGCTGATTTCCGTTATCAATTAGTTCTTTAGCCTTCTTAATTCTGAATTCAGTAATATAATCATTTATTGTAATACCTGTATCCCTTTTAAATACAAAACAAATATGCCCATAATTTACAAAAAGACTTTTCGCCACTATATTTATATCAAGCTCATCATTCTGATAGTTATCTGCTATATATTTTTTTACTTTTTCAATCAGCTGCGATGCTTTGGTAGTCTTGTTCTTTTTGATATATTCAACTGCATCTGTAAATATCCCCTTAACCCAACCTTCCATTTCATCTATAGATTGTTTTAATTGAATTTCTTCAAATATATTTATTTGGCTATTTTGGTATATTTTCTTAAAGCCAATGCCCATTTCAGCAATTATTTCCATGCATACTGACACAATTTCCACACAGACTACAAACAGTATCTCACAGTGAATATTTCTGCCCCGGACATCCCTAAATATATTGGTTAGAATCATATCAATTTCTTCACTATTTCCTGTCCGCATACATAATAACAGCTGGCTTCTGTGTTCATCAGTAAACAAATTGAGCTTTAGCTCTAAATCATCGACTGAGCTATACAATATTACTTTATTGCTACCAACAGTAAGCTTATTCTTTAATGCAATAATAGATTCTTTATATGAACTGGCAACGTCAAATATATCACTCTTCCTGTTTCCAATACCTATTGAGATAAAGAATTTCAAATATTTGTTAACTGATATTTTGACCCTCTCAAGTGTATCCTCTAACAAAGACTCCACTTCATTTCCATTTAAGCATACTATAATGCATAGACGGTCATCTCTGTCATAGCACATCTCAAATTCAAAGTACTCCTGTAATATTTCACCAGTAATATTTTTGATAGCAAATAACCACAACTGCTTATCTTCATCAGTCCATTCCAGATTCTCATCATAGTTGACTTCAACTACTGCTATTTGATAATATTCAGAAAGTATATTCATTTGGAGATATTTTGTTTTACCGACTACTTCCTCTGATTTTATTACTGAATTACCTAGTATTAAGTCATTTAAAAACTTTTCTTTCAGTAATGGAATGTTTTCTTTAACTTGTTTTTCTAGCCTTTCTACCTCAATTCTTATATTAGCTTCCTTTTGTATGTCTGATTTCATTTCACATAAACAATTAGCTAGTTCGTCTTCATTTACTGGTTTTAGCAAATAGTTGTATACTCCTAATGAAACTGCTTGTTTAGCATAATTAAATTCACTATGCCCAGTTAAAATTAGTATTTTACTTTCAATCCCTAATTCTCTTAATTTCTTTGCAAACTCCAGTCCATCCATTATTGGCATATTTATGTCTACAATTGTTATATCAGGCTTCAATTCCTGGATTTTTTGCAACGCTTCCTTTCCATTTTTAGCCTCACCACATATTTCAAAACCTAGTTCTTCCCATTTCAGTGAAATTTTTAGTGCCTCTCTGAAATAAAACTCATCATCTACAATCATAACCTTGTACATATTCATTAACCCCTTTATACTAATTTGCATTTAAAATGTGGAATCACATTTTAAATAGCCGCATTTACGGCGATGGAGCGAAGCTCGCCATTGCTCAAATACACAAAAAGCTGCTCGCAGCTTTTTGATATGCGAAGAGAATGATGAATGCACAAATTGTAAACTTCGCATTGTTACAATTTTGTTGCCGGCAATTTGACAGTGACTTTGGTAAATACTCCCACTACACTTTCTATCTTTAAACCGTATTCATCTCCATACAGAAGCTTTAATCTTGAGTCTACACTACTAATTCCAAAATCTGTAAGCTTATTCTGTACTGCCGAACTGTGAAGTATGTTATCAATCTTATCAGGGGTTATCCCTATTCCATCATCAAAAACTTCAATATTAATATATTCCTTATGCTTAAAACCTTTAATTATTAGTGTGCCTTTATCCTCTTTTTGCTTTAAGCCATGGTAAATAGAATTTTCCACGAGAGGTTGTAAAGTCAACTTTGGAATTTGATATTGTAATATTTCCTCGTCAAATTGCAATTCATAATCCATGTATTCTATATACCTTAACTTTTGTATAGATAAATAATTATTTATAAGAAGCATTTCGTCATTTATAGTTATAATGTCATTTCCTTTACTTAATGAGATTCTATAAAATCCAGCAAGATACTTTGCTGACATTATGGCATTTTCCTTTAAATCAAGTTTTATAAATGAAATAATAGTTTCGATGGTATTATACAGAAAATGTGGCTTAATCTGTGATTGAAGAAGTCTGAATTCGTTTTCACGCTTTAACCTTTGTTCATTATAAATCTGTTCCAATAACTTGTTAATTCTATCCATAAGGCTGTTAAAGCCGTCTCCAAGCATCCCAATCTCGTCATTAGAATTAAAATCAGCTCTTAATCCCAAATTCCCTTGCTTTATTTCCTTCATAATTCTAACCAACTTTAAAATAGGCTTTGATATTGTGTAAGACAATTGATATGATGCTACAAATGCAAACACCAGACATGCAACGCCAATAATAATTATCAGTCTTGTAATTCCTTTATTCTCACTAGTTATTTCATCCATAGGAATAGTACTAATAATCTTCCAATTAAGCTTATCAAACTTATGTAAAGTCACCAGTGTTTGTATACCATCAATATTGACTATTAGACTTTCGTCGTTTTGAATTTTATTTAGTTTATATTTACCTAAATATTTCTCTTCATTAAATTTATGATATAAGTCATCTTTATTCTGAGTTGATATTATGTTGTTTTCACTATCCAGTATAAAAAACTTATCATTTTCATTTATTATGTTGTTTAAATATATTGATGCAACTTCTGTTTCCTTAAGATAAAGTATTGCTACTCCCAATCTAGCTCCTGTATTTCTTCCGATAATGGATTTTGCAATTGCAAAAACATTCTCCTCTCCACCATAACTATACTTTAGTTTAAACAAGCTCGTCCAAACAGGGCTTTTTATTTCAACCACTTTGTTTATCATATTTTTATCAAACTGTGAATAGACACTTGAATCGTCTGCATAACCTATGTCAAAAAGTGTGTTTCTCAATGACATAATACTTGCAGCCGACATCTTAGTATTGGGTTGTACAATATTACTAATTACTTCCTTTAATGTTTTTTCAACATTTATATTCTGAATTGAATTCAAATCACTATTTCTCACTAATTCAAGTTGATTTTGTAATCTATTCTCAGTAGATAATATTCTTGCATAATCCTCACAATTTATGGCCAAGTTCATAAGACTCTTATCAATAAGGGTCAGTTCACGTTCCGCATTTCTTTGAGCTTTCTCGGTTATTGCCTTATTGGATATGCTAATAGTGAGCAAAGCAAATATACTTAGTGAAATCCCTAAAATAATTATATAAAAAATAAAAATCTTGTTTTTAATTGATATATCTTTAAATAATATAGGTAAATGATTAATATGTTTTCTCCCCATTTTTTTAACCCTATAATTGAATTTTAGAATATTTTAAGTCCTGTATATTACTAAAAACAACTATTCATCTACTTTCTTTAGCATTTGAATTACAATCCTGCCTCCTATAATGAATACTCCTGCTGTAAGAAAAAGTATCTGCATATTTCCAATTGTGAAGCCTACAACATTTAGAAGTAAAGTTTCAGAATTTTTAACAAAATATGCTCCTATTAAAGTACCGCAAAACCCAAATATTCCATTACTTGCAGAAGAAAAGCCCATATATATGGTCTTATTTTCTTTAGGAGAAAATCTGTATTGAATATTGTTTATCGAAATATTTATTCCTGATATAGCGGCTCCACCTAATATGTGAGCTATTGGTAATAAAAATAGTGTATTTTTATTTATAAAAAACCATATAAAAAAGCATAAAGCTTGAAGAATAATCATTAATTTCATCAAATACAACCAAGATTTTTTATCTGCCAGTCTCCCCCACAATCTGACCGTGAATACACTTGTAATTGAAGCCAATACAGTCATTATCGTTATCAAACCATACCCCAGTTTCAACGATGAAATCAAATAGACAGAGGTAAATGGAGCTGCAAGCTGAAATCCTATATTCCATATAGCCATGAGTAAAACCACTATCATATACACTCTATTTTTTAAAGGTATCGTAAATATGTTCTTTATAGATATTCGTTTTTTTTGTACCTTATTGCATGGTTCTTTAATCTTAGAGAATAAAATAAAATTAGTTATTGCAGTACAAATTACAAATATATAAAGTATAATAAATCCAGTTAACTGATTTCCGTGCTTTTCATACCTATCAAGAACTTGCCCCATTACAAGGGTTATAATTGAAACTGCACCCAATATAATTGATTCCCTACGTCCAAAATAATTTCCTCTTATTTTTTCCGGGGTTATATCCAGAATCCACGTTTGCGATGCCGGTAAAGTAAAAGATAAAAATAAATTTGCAATAAAGAAAACCCCTATTAATAAAGATATCTGATTTACATGTGTTGATTTTATAAACGGTATTACAATCATCAATCCCAGTAAAAGCCTGCCTATAAGACAAAACAAACATGTAATAAACTTTCTGTTTTCCATTCTTTCATATATTATTGGTGAAATTGCCGTTATTATTCCTGTTAATATATGTATTGCAGAAATAATACCTGAAATTTGACTACTTGCACCAAGAAATTTTGCAAAACCTACTAAAAATGCACCGCTTGTCAAAGTGAGTATACTTCTAGCAGTACAGCCTTCAAAAATAGATATTTCCCTTGACCTTTGCGCATCTGCATTACTTAGCTTGTCTTTATTAAAATAAATTCTTTTAATATGTTCTAATAACTCCATATTATCCCCCAGTTTCTATCTATTCAGGTTAAACTGCCATTTATAAATCAAATTTCTTTACATAAAAGACTGCAGATAAGTGGATATTGGCACGGTAGTTCACCTGAAAGTATAGAAAATGGGGTCTACTGCAAAACTATATCGTATGTATGATTACTTCTCTATTACAACACCCTTTTTCAGAATAATATTTGCATACAATGCGGCTTCACTTGTGGCAATTACTGCATAAGCACTTCTAGCTCTCTCATAGAAAGCAAATCTTTCAATATTTTCTACTTTGTTATTCTCGGGTTCGTGTTTATTAATTATTTTCTTGTAGATATCCCATATTGGCGTTTCAACATTATCACCCTCTACGACCTGCATCAATGCTGCAGGGCTTTCAACGTAAGGATCTAGTGGAAAGAATTTAAGTATTGCATCTAACACCTCTGGTACACCATGCCCATCTAGTCTGATTACCTTTTTCCCAAAAGTGCCTGATGGAAAATTGCCATCTGCTATTACCAGCTCGTCACTATGCCCCATCTCCATAAGTGTCTTTAGTAGTTCAGGGGTTAAAATAGAAGGAATTCCTTTTAACATAAAACCTCCAGGTCCGCAATTAGCGTCATTATTATTTTGTTATTTCTCCATCTAAATCCCATAAATCTGTCCAATCCTTTGCTCCATCCCAAAGGAATACCTGTCCTTTGATTAATCTACAGTTTTTATCAATACCTTCAATTTTTTTCATTTCGTCTTCAGTTAATGGATCTTCAACTGCACATCGGATATTACTAGCATATTCGTTTCTATAAATTGAGAATGGGATTGGAGTTTGACCCCTTTGCACAGCCCATTTGATACAAATAACTGCAGGATGAACATTATGAGCTTTAGCTATCTCAACAATTACAGGTTCCTGAATATCAACATAGTCCTCAGAAGTCTTATCACGATCCGGTCTTGTAGGCGAACCTATTGGACAGAAACCAATCGGCTGAATACCGTGCTCAAGAACAAATTTAAATTGCTCAGGCTGTTGGAAGCATGGATGAAGCTCCATTTCAATTGCCGCAGGCATAATTGTGCAGTACTTAATCAATTCTTTTAATTTAGGAATAGTCATATTTGATGCTCCTATGTGTTTAACATAGCCAGCCTTCTGTAATCTTTCCATCTGATACCACGTTTCCATATACTGTTCAATTGCGAATGGTCTTGCATCTTTATTGTGATAATCAGGAGCTGCTCCCTTTGGATGAAAGTTCCTGAAAGGCCAGTGTACAAAATATAAATCTAAATAGTCAAGTTTTAAATCCTTTAAGGTTTTTGCACAGGATAACAAAACATCACCTTTTCCATGCATATCATTCCAAACCTTTGAAGTAATAAAGAGTTCTTCTCTCTTTATACCAGTCTTCATAATATCTTCAAAAACCTCTCCAATTAAATGCTCATTTCCATAAACAGATGCACAATCAAACAATCTGAAGCCCACCTCTGCAGCACCTTTTACAGCAGCAGCAATATCTTCAGCTGAAAATCTGTCGGAACCAAAAGTACCCATACCAATACAAGGCATCTTGTCTCCTCCACGTAATGTTCTCTGTGGTACTAAACTTGGATTAATAATATCATTACCCATAAAATACATCTCCTTTTTATTTTTTATAATAATACTAACTTGGAGCTATCATCTTGCTTAGTAGCATACAAATAATCATCAATGCAGTTTACAACTCTGTCTTTTAAAAGACTTATAGGGTCATTATGTAAATTACCACTTCTAACCTTACTATATTGAATAGGCATGTATTCGCTTAATAATGAAAGTGGTATTGTAACTGTTCCAAGGTTTTGTAATAACCTTTTAATCGAATTCTGTACATTTGAATCTGGTAAATAATATCTGCATCTGTCAGAGAAGCTGTATTTTCTAGCAAGCCTAAGCTTTATCCCATTTCCATGGTAATGCTTATTCCAATTATCAGGATTTTGAAGCATAGCCTCATCAAATATATTGATAAGGTTTGAAAGATGAGTATCAGGATTGTATCTAAACATTTCTTCTTCTATCAGACAAAGTGCAAACAAACCCTCTCTCAATGCAAATGTTAATGCCGGCCCTACCTTAAGTATAGCTATTCCATCCTCAACCATTTCTCTAAGACTGGCTTTCGTCTGATAGTCAGTGGAATGACCTTCAAAAACAAGGTTAGGATATTTCTCAAGTGCCTGACACAATTCTTTTGCTGCTTCACGGTTATACTCGTGTATAGTCTCATCACCAAATTCAACACCAGGCTGAACAACAACAGCAATTACATTATCCCAAGCCTTCTGAAGTCCTAGCTTATAAAATGCCTGCTGAAAAGTTTCCACTGTTGCTTCAAAATCACAAACCTTCGTAACCTGAATTCCCTCTTCCTCTTCCTGACTTCCGCCTGGAATAGGCACTTCACTTCCTACAACATATACAGGCTGTAATGCATTTTTATCAATTTTTATAAGTTCAGCATACGCCTCTTCGGCAACCTTACACAGTAGAGCTCCTCTTTCAGCAATAACACCAGTGTCCAGTTTTTCATGGATATTATCATCTGCAAGATGCATACTTGTATCAATGTGTATCTTCGTAAAACCAGCCAAAACGTACTGCTTTAATAATTCACATGATTTTTCCATTGCAGTTTTGGAATTTTCATTTTTCCATGTAAGTGGCCCAAGGTGATCTCCACCAAGTATTATTTTTTTCTCCGGAAAATTAACTTTCTTAGCAATATCATATACAAATACTTTGAAATCCACCGGCTTCATATTAGTATAGCCACCGAACTGGTTGACCTGATTAGCAGTTGCTTCGATCAACACATAGCTATCCGATGTTAAGGCCCTCTCCATAGCTGCCTCAATAACGTACTCATTTGCACTGCAGGCAGAATATATTCCGACGGGTATTCCCTGTTTCTGCTTTGCAACTAATTCCTTCAATGGATGTAAATCTGCCATTGCTACAACCCCCTCTAGTATAATAAATTCGTAAATAGTTACATTTGTTTATATAATCAAAAGCTTTGTAATTCAGAGCTTTTATTATGCAAACCTTTATTTATTGAATATTGCTAATTACATGTTATTTGTTCGTACAAAGTTATTTTTTGAACCGCCATTGACTTTATTTATTCATTAACTATCAGTACTTTTCCCTTAACAGTTCCGGGTACTTTAAACATATCAAAAGCATCCTTAATATTGCTAAGCGGAACTTTTTTGAATATAAAGCTATTATCAAACTTTAGTGCTCCAGTTGAGAAATAATGTGCTGTTAGAGTCCACTCTTTACCTGGAAATGGTGCACTGTATGACATCCATGAGCCTGTAAGCTTAAATTCCTTTCTATTCATATTTTCAAAAAGTTTTGGAGTAAATACCAAATCTTTGGTGGGTGTTCCAATAAAACATATTGATGCCTTATTTCCCGCTATTTCGAAAGCTAGCTTCATTGTTATATCAACACCTGCAGTTTCATATACAAACCCAAACCCTTTTTTATTGGTAAGCTCATCTACCTGCTGCCTAAAATCCTTATCCAGAGTATTGATAGTCTCATCAGCACCCAATCTTTTGGCAAGTGCCAATCTGTCATTATCAATATCAAACACAAAAACTCTTTTTGCGCCGAATATTTTTGCCCACTGTGCAGTAAACATACCCACTGTTCCACCGCCAAGAATTGCAACATCCTCTCCTGCTCTATAATCTGCACAAAGTAAACCGTGGAGTGCTACTGTAGCTGGCTCAAAAAATGCTCCCTGCTCAAAAGAAACACTATCATCAAATTTGACAACATTTCTTTCAGGCATCTTTACATATTCCGCAAAGCTCCCCTGTTCTCTTGAGCCAATAAAGCTATAGTGCTTACATAATGAATAATTACCTTTCTGACAGTCATCACATTTAAGACATGGAACCAATGGTACTCCTGCAACTCTATCGCCCACCATAACTGAGGTTACTCCTTCACCTATTTCCGCCACTTCTCCTGAAAACTCATGACCTAACACTATTGGGAAAAAATGCGCTTCATTTCCAAGAACTCTTGGAAGGTCAGAACCGCATATGCCAGTAGCCTTTACCTTTACTAAAACTTCTCCTTTAGAAGCTGTAGGTATAGGTATCTCCTCATAACGAATATCATCTTTTGCATGTAATACTCCTGCTTTCATTGTTACCTCCTTTAATTTGTTCTCACCATGACAATTATTTTAAAAAAACTTATTTAAGTATTTAAAGCTTTCTGTCTGTATCATACTTTTTGCATTGTGTCCTTTAGTTTTTCATATAGTTCAATATAAATTTCATAATTGTTTTTATACCTCACATGAGCCTGCATATCCGGCTCGTGTGTACGTGTAATTATAATAGTATCCTCTACCGCCTGTTCAAAGCTCTTGTATAATCCTGTTCCGACACCTGCTAAAATTGCGGCTCCCAGTGTAGTAGCTGTATCTGAAGTTGGAACCTTGATAGTTTTACCTGTTATATCAGCTTTGATTTGTGTCCAAAGTCTGCTATTAGCAGCTCCCCCCATTGCAACCAGCTCATTTATGCCCACACCAATTTCCTCTGCTGTTTTCATATTGTGCTGTAATGCAAATGCACAGCCTTCCATAACAGCTCTGATCATATGGGCTCTTGTTTTGTTATAACCCAGTCCAAAAAATACTCCCTTCGCATTCTTGTCCCACAAAGGAGACCTCTCCCCAGCCATATATGGTAAAAATACTAGTCCTTCCGACCCCACAGGTATTTTTTCAGCTTCTTCATCCATAATTTTAAAGGGATTTGACCCTTTCGCCAGAGCTTCTATTTCCTCAAATGCTCCAAGCTCCTGTTTGAACCACTTTATAGCTCCACCTCCGCCAACAGTCCCCCCCTGTAACAGCCAAAGTTTAGGTACAACGTGGAAGCTTAAAATAAGCTTTGGATGTCCTAATGACGAATTTAGGCATATACTCATTCCACCAGCTTGACCACCTTGTTCCTGAGTTTGACCAACTTTTATAACTCCCGCACCAAGTGTTCCACAACATGCATCCAATCCACCGGCAACGACTGGAATACCCTTTACAAGTCCTGTTTGAACTGCAGCTTCACTTGTCACCTCTCCTATTATTTGGTGACATTGATAAATTTCCGGAAGCTTATCTCTATCAAATCCTAGTTCCTCGCAAAAACTACCATCCCATTTACCCTCATTCATGTTAAAAGAATGTATACCATAGCCTTGAGATAAATCCTGGGATATCTGTCCTGTAAGTTTAAAAGCTATAAAACTATTGCTTTGTAAAAACTTATATGTTGAGTTGTATACATCGGGCATATTTTTCTTAAACCACAGTATCTTAGGTGTTGAATATGTAGGCTCAAATGAATTACCGCTTAATCCGAATATTCTATCAGTTCCAAGCCTGTTCACAGTTTCTCTGCAAATATCAGATGCTCTTGTATCCATCCAGATTGGTGTATTGTTTAGAACATCACCCTGAGCATTTATAGGTATCGCAGACCAACTCTGTCCATCAACACCTATTCCTGCTATTTGTTTTGCATTTATCTTGGAAGAAACAACTGTCTCTTTAATTGCTGTGCAAACACATTCCCACCATTCATTTGGGTTTTGTTCTACAAATCCTAACTCGGGATAATATACCTTATACTCTCTTGTAGCTTGTGATATTACTTTACCTTGAAGGTCAAATATTGCTACTTTACAGGCAGATGTTCCAATATCAATTCCTAACAATAACATTTCCATATTGTTCACCTCGTTACGTTATTCTGTATTTATTGTTATATAGTCTAAACGTTTAGCTCTATTTCAAAATATATGAGAAGCAAAATACTTCACTTCTCGAATATTTTTATAACGCCTATATTCAAAATTAAATTTTTCGATTGTAGAAAAATTTAATTACATCAGAGGCGTTTCAACGTATTTATTAAACTATTTTTCTATATTCTTAATAGACTCCTTTAAAACCAACTCTGTTTTTAGCCGTATCATTGATGGAAAGTTTGAGTTGTCACCTTTTAGCCGCTTTAAAATCATATTTGCCGCTACTTCTCCTATTTGTTCAACTGGCTGAATAACTATGGACAATGGCGGCTTTACCACTTTTGCAAGCTGCAAATTGTCAAAGCCAATAAAAGATATATCATCGGGTATTTTTATATCACTTTCATTTATAGCCATTATGGCACCTAGAGTCATTTCATAGTTTGTAACTAGAACAGCAGTTGGAGGTTCCTCCATTTTTATCAGCTCCAACAGTAGCCGATAACCGCTCTCTACCTGATAGTCACCTTTTTTTATCAGTTTACTATCTATAGCCATAGCATAATCTTCATGTACTCTTTCATAGCCCTTCAGACGTTCTTGAGCAGTATATATGTCATTTGGCCCACAGATAATTCCAATTCTTTTATGCCCATGAATTATCAATTGTTCTACCGCATTATAAGAAGCATTTAGATTGTCTACCAGTACTGTATCACACTCTACTCCCTTGAGAGCTCTATCAATAAGTACAACTGGAATGTTTTTGTTAATAACTGAATTAATAACCTCTAAGTCACATCCCATCGGCATAGTAATAATACCATCCACCATTTTTCTTACTAAAAAATCAAGCTTTTGTTTCTCAAGATCCTTATCTTCCTTATAGTCACAAATTATCGTACTATATCCATTCTTTATTAAAATATTTTCTATATTTGAAACTATACTTGTAAAAAATATACTCTCAAGGCTTGGAATCAACAGTCCAATTGTCATCGTTTTATTAGTTTTTAGCCCTCTTGCAATCTCGTTAACTTCAAAACCCAACTCTTTAATTGCTTTATCAATAACAACACGATTTTCCTCAAGGACATTACCGCCATTGATATATTTTGAAATTGTCGCAATTGAGAGCCCTGATTTCTTAGCAACATCCTTCATTGTAACAGAAATATAATCACCTCATTCGTGAAACGTTTAGCTAATGTTATAGTAACAAACCGGTATTCAAAAGTCAATAGTCATTCTAATTTTGAAACAAAATTACACCCATTATCACAAATTTTACTTTTTATTAATCAGATATGACTCGTCAGTCCTTTATTGTATTGTTAGTATTTCAATCAACTCTTTAATTAAATGATTAACAGCATCTACAGTTGGTCGAAGAAATGGTATATACATCTTAGTAACCGATCGAGCGGTTAGATTATACAATTCTAAGTTCATTTTTATCCACATAAACATTTGGAAAAACAAAAGGAAGTAAAATATTTACAATAAGCTGCACCTTTATTTTGCTGTATCGATATCTGAGTGATTTTAACAGATAATAGACCGCAGTTGATTTATTCAATTTCTTATTGATATACCCGATTGTAAAGTAGGCATTGTCTAACCTACGGTTGCAACGGTCAATACAGGCTGCTCTATCTTTCACCCTTTTGGAGTTGCTGGCAAGTTCTTTTCTCAGCTTCATCATTCTGCAGTCATTCTTTCCAAAAAAGGTTAGCTTTTTTACCAGAGTAGCATCTACCAGAAGGCACTCTAGATTAATCTTTGACCGATCCATAAAAGCGTATAAATTTCCCTCGTCGCCTATATTGTATGTAAAATGGTAATCCCGCAATAGGCAAAAATCATACTCATGTAAAATCCGATAAATTAAATCCATATCTTCTGAAGCCCAAAGTTTTTCATTGAACATACCAACTTTATCAAGAACTTCTCTTTTACAAACCATACTGTTTATATGATAACAGTTGACGGTTTTTACAGCAGTATTATACTCAAAAAACTCTGGTGATGAAAAAACATAGCGATTGCCATCAATTTGTGGATGTAAATGTTCTAAAGCACATTCCATACGTTCTTTATTACTTGGACTTTCATGCATTGAGCTTACTTCACCCTGTTTATTTTTTTCATACCATAGTGCAAAGCATACGTTTACTTTTTCTTCCTGTAGTGCTTGAACACTGTCATATAGATGATGCTCCATCCATTCGTCATCGGAATCTAGGAAAGCTATTATTTCTCCCTGGCTGTTTTTTATACCAGTATTTCTAGCTACACTAGGTCCCTTATTTACGCCGTTACTCAAAAATTTGATTCTATTGTCCTTTTCTGCATATTGGCGTACTATCTGTTCGGTTTCATCCTTACTTCCATCGTCCACAATAATCATTTCCCAATTTGTGTACGTCTGTCTTTTTACCGATTCAATCGCTCTAGAAATCGTGTGCTTGCGATTATAAGTTGGTGTAATTATACTCACTAAAGGCATATTTTTCATACTACATCTTCCTTATATATAGATTTTTACATAAAATCCTCGACCAATATCTTACGTTGTCTCTTTTATTGCTCGAATTCCTACACCTCATATTACTAACTCATATTACCTGCCAGTGCAGGATTTTATCCTAAAATCATTTTTATAAAATATTTATAAATCGTTTTATAATGAAAAAGCTCACAAATATAAAACCAATTATCCTGTTCTTTTACAATAAAGTATTCCTTGCTCGGGTAAAGCCCTTCTTTAATTTTCCATGTTGCAAACAAATGCTGCACATCAGAAGAATAAACCATGCCTTGTGAAATCGGAACCCGCTTGTGTTCGGTCTGATTGATTAATTTTCCGAGCGGAATTTGTCCATCAAAGAGATTCTTTTGTAGAAAAGCATCCAGAGAAGATCTTGGTGAAATCACAACATTTTCCGAAATAGTTTCTCCATTGTAGTTTAATGACATAATACGGTAGAGAAATAAATTGTCGTTTTTAAAGTGGCAAGCTACCTCTTTCGGCATTTGCTCAGCCTTCACAAAATCTTGCTGGTGTATCTGGACTTCCAGCTTATCGTTAACCAGCATCTCTAACAACTGTGTAGTGGAACCATCTGCTTTCAAAAGTAAATTAACAATTCCTTTCTCAAGTCCTTGATATAGTTCCATCTTCTCGGTCAAAGTATTTTTTTTCTCTTTCATATCTATCATCCTCAATTGAATCGAATCCGATTCTACTCTCAAAATTAGTTAATATTTTGAATTACTGTATTTTTCAAGCTTTCATTAGATCCATAATTGCTTGAGCTGCTAGCACTGCTCCATTATATTTTCTGCTGTGAATCTTTTCAGACCAGCTTTTCGCACTGTTTTTAATTTTTTCATCACGAACCAATTCCCGTGCGCCTTGCAATAACAATTGCGGTGTTATTTCCTCTGGCACAAAATAGACTCCTACTCCCAACTCCGACATTTGGCGTGCATTGTATTCCCTTTCATCACTTGTCGGAATAACAATGCTCGGAACTCCGTTTACAAGACTTTGCATGCAAGATCCGTGACCACCATGATGAAGTGTCAGGTCACAATGTGGTATAACCTTACTAACAGGAACCCACTCCACAATTCTAATATTGTCTACTAATGGAATCTCAGGAGGAATAGTTTCTCCTACTCCTATAGATACAATTACATCGAATTCAGTATTCTTAAATGCATGCACAATGTTTTCCAACACCATAAGTCCGGAAGCTTTTCCGTGTGAACGCTGTAAGTAACCTGTATATGTATAAATTAAATATGGATTTTTTCTTTCTATCTTATACTCCTCTTCGGGTATTTCGTTACATCCTTCCCAAAGCATTGGTCCCGTATAGAAGAGGTTTTTCTGATCAATCACGTCGAATTCCGGAATACTTGGAACAATCGTAAGATCTCCCTCATTCAAATCTTCCATTTTCTCAATCTTCTCTAGTCCCATCTCTTCCAGAATGCGATTTACATTTGCACTAGCTGTTAAGGGAACATCGGGCAACTCTTTCCACCATGTTGTCCGCCCTCCTTTTCCGTTTTTATGCATACAAGACTGCGTTACGCATACCAAAGGTACACCAAATTTTCTTGCAAGAATAGCAGCTGGTGGATGTAGCACAGATATAATAAGTTCTGGCTTATATTTCTCTATTTCGGCACTAAAAGTCTGAATCAACAGCTCCAAATAGCTGTAGTCATTAAAGCCGTATTTCCCCCAAAAATAATCCAGATTCCACCATTCGGGACCACTTGGATATACATTATCTGGCAGCGGTATTTCAGGAAAATCTAAAATTTCAATTCCCATATTTGTCAGTATATTTTTTCCATTCCGTTCTATAAAGCATATAATTTTATATCCATTCTTTTTAAGTTCATTTACAATTGGTATAATTTGGGCCAGCGGACCAAATCCGGAGGTCATACCTACAAAAATGTACTTAGTTTTTTTCATTCTATTCACTCCCTATTTTTTGTAAACTTCCCGAATGACATCCTCAATATTAGGCTCTTGTACATTGAGATCCTTAATCGGATACGCTTTGGACAGATCAGAAATTAATTCAGACGCTGTAATTTTATCCTTTGCAAATCGTAACCACACCTTATGTCCTTCCTGTTTTACAACATCTGCCGCCGGATGAAATATATTTTCTTGCGGTGACATCATTTCTATAACCAACTCCCGGTATGGGGCAAGCTTATTTAGAAGTGAGCTTAAAGGACCATCTTCAACAATTTTTCCGTGATTGATAACCACCAAACGTGTACATAACTGCTCAACGTCATCCAGGTCATGCGTTGTCAGAATGACCGTAACTTGAAACCGCTGGTTAATTTCAGATATAAATTTTCGGATGGCATGCTTCGCATCCACATCCAAGCCGATGGTAGGTTCGTCCAAAAAAAGTATTGAAGGAGAATGCAACATAGCAGCTGCCAGATCACCTTTCATACGTTGTCCGAGTGACATTTGTCGTACTGGAACATCCAAAAGATCACGAATTTTCAGTACTTCACACATCATATCAACATTTTCATTATATGTTTTCGTGTCAATCTGATATATCCGCCGAAGAAGCTCAAAGGATTCTCCCAGCCTCAATTCCCAATAAAGCTGTGTTCTTTGTCCAAAGACAACACCCAACTTTTTTACGACTTTTTTACGATCCTCCTGCGGTGACAACCCATCGATTTTCAATGACCCAGATGTCGGATGCAAAATTCCTGTCATCATTTTAATCGTCGTGCTTTTACCCGCCCCATTTGGTCCTATATACCCTACAATTTCACCTCTACTAATACTAAAGCTAATATCATCAACAGCTCTTACTTTCACTTTCTCAGGATGAATAATGCCGGCGAGCATTCCCTGTAGCCCACTTTTTTTCTTATTAATAGTATATTCCTTGACCAAATTCTCTACTTCAATTAATGCCATTATATCCTCACCTCATGCTCCTGCACTTTCATATACTTTCAATCCATAATTAAATATCTTGTTTGCCAAAATAAACGTGAAAATCCCTATTACCGGTGTCCAAAAGACAAAGTTCAACGGTAAATCAAACTGGGATTTGAATCCGTAAAAATCGCAACACGGATAATAGCTTATAAATGAAAATGGCAGTATAAATGTAAATAATGCCTGAAATATTTGGGGATACATTGTAATCGGATACTGTGTTGTTCTTCTTACAATTTCATCCCAAACCCAGACAATTGGACCACTTCTTTTGGTCCAAAATGCAATGGATCCAACAATAATTAAATAGGCTACCCTTATGAGTGTAGCCCCCAAAATCACAACCGCTATCTTAACAATGTTCACAAAAGTTAAAGAAAAGCCGGAGAGCCTATAACCATAAATCAACACAATCAATCCTGAAATTACTTCCATTACTCCACCCAAAAAAATAAATCGAAATAAAAACTGGAAAAGAACACTTATCGGTCTTACCAGCGAACGATCAAAATCTCCGCGGGTAACATATATTTCAATTCTTCTTGCCTGAGACGCAAAAGTAGAGGCTAACCCATCACTGACATAGGATAGTCCATATAAAAAAACAAGCTGATTAAAGGACCATCCGTAAAGTGGCGAAAACTTGTCAACCAGAACATAAATCAGGACAAGCCCCGTTGCACACTTTATCGGCAACGCAATAGCAAAGCTGATTAATGTCAAAATCCACTCGACCTGTTTCCTTATTGAAAGCCACAAAAGCCAAGTCGCTACTGCAAAATGTTGTTTTATTTTCTCCAACATAAGCTTTAACCTCCTTGTGCTAAAACATTCTTACTAGTTTTTTCCCAAACTGCAATTAATACATAAAGCAATATGCATATCCAAATACATTGTACAAGCATAGCCGATAACGCTTCATACGGCATATACTTTCCAATATAAATTCCAAGCGGCGTTTGGTAGGTATACTGAAATGGCAAAAAACTCAGCACTAGTCTGATTTTTTCTGGCAAAAACCAAATTGGTATAATACTCCCCGATAGTAGCAGTACAATACAATCCTTCGCAAAAGCCAGACTTCCCAGATCACCCATTTTAATGTGCATTACACCAATAATAGCATCCATAATCCATATGATAGAAAAACTTAGAACTGTGCTTATAATAAAAAGCAAAAAGGCCACTCCGTTTGCAGGTGTAGGTACATAAAAAAATATTGAAATAAACAATAACATTGGTGCACATCGGGTAAGCAAAATTCCAGTAGATGATCCAATATCTTCTGCAAGATAGCAAAGAATCATGTTCGTCGGCCGAATAAAGTCAATGGCTATATCCCCCTGCATAACCCTTTCATAGATGGCATCTTCCACAGTAACATTAAATACCATTCCAAGTATGGTGGATAATATGGAATACGTAATCATCTGATCTACATTAAAGCCATCCACTACTGTCACCGCATGATAAACCGTCCGCCACATAAATACTGTAGAAAACATAACCATACCGCTGGCAATAATAGAAGCGAAAAATTCAAAACGATATACAACTGAAGTCATCAGTTTCATTTTCGCAAAATAAATGTAAGCGTCTATTATCTTCATATAAGCTCCTCAAAAAATTATAAGTCCCAGCATTTTAAAACTTTTATTTTGCGTTCATTCTGATCAAATCCATAGGCATCCACATGTACTTGACCGTTTTTATGCACCTTCACAGTCACCCAGCTGTACTTCAATATATCCGGATCCCGCACTGGCTCCTGTGCTTTGAATGGTCCTCCTGCAGGTCCTACAATAATCTGATATTCCTCACCATTTTGCGGTTGGCTTACATTGAAAAGGTGCTCATGCCCGCAAAAATAAGTGCTATTAGAATCTTTGACCACTTTCCAGAACTCATCCCTTGCTTTGGTATCCACATCCAATCCTCTAGGTTTGGATGAAGAGTCATATTTATAAGAGAAAGCTGGTTCGTGCCCAAAAATAAATATACGTTTTATACCACGTCGCTGTGCATCAAAAATATCCTCTTTCAGCCGCGTAATCGGCACATGGGATTCATTTCCGCTAGCAAGTGTATTTATAATAATAAAGTGAGCGCCCTTATAATCAAAAGAATAGGACAATTTGCTCTGATCCGTTGTAATAGTCCCATCATCAGCTTGCGCGTAATCCATATCACTCCATGCACTAGATGTAAAAGGTACGCAAAGTATCTTCTCCCAAAGCTTCTTATTTGGAATAATATCACCCATATTCTCACGCCACGCATCTTCTCTAGAGACATTTGTGATATCCTTTACTGCCTCTGCATCAAAATCAAGCATTTCATGATTACCAGGAACAGGGAAAACATAAATTCCTGCTTCGAAAAGCCGTGCAATACTGCCACGCCAAAATGCATACTCGTTGTTCAATTTGTTCATATCACCGCCGGTATACCCATTAATCCCATCTCCGAGATAGAACAACATATTCGGCTTTTGTTCTTGAATACTATCAATTACTTTTGTAAATACAGGACTATTGACTGTCCATTTAGCGTCTTGATCCGAAATATTGGGATCGTTCAAATCTGCCTGAGAGTCAGAAGTTACAGAGAATGTAAACAAAATTTCATCCTGCATTAGAACCGAAGGCAAACTTTTAATTACAAATAGGCTTACGCATAATAAAAACGTAGCAAGAAATAGATAGTTCATCAACCTTTTTCCCAAAAAATACACCTCCTAAGGTTGAAGCATTGGATCGCTTCTGAAAAGTCTCCTGATTATTATCTACTTAACTTTTTCACTGGAGACTTCTTTCTGCTCTGACTTCTGTTCTTGCTCGGGTAATTGAATTATAGGAATAGATTGCCCGCCTGCAACCACCTGAGGGTATTGACCATTCCACTTTTCAATAGCTTTTTCTTGACTTTGCAAAGCCTTATACTTTAATATAGCATCATTGATACTGCCGGAAACCTTCTGATTAAACTCTTGTTCTGCTTCCGCAGCAAGAATCTTCGCTTTCTTATCCGCTTCCGCTTTTTTCACTTGCTGTTGTGCTTCCAATGCCTGCTTTTCCAGCGTATACTTTTGTGTTTCCACCTGTTTTTCCGCAATCTTGCTTTGTTCAATTGCTGCCTTCAATTCTGGACGCAAATCCACATTTATAATAGAAACAAACTCAAGAACAATATTGTACTGTAACAACTGTTTCTTTAGACTATCATTGATTTCGGCTGTTATTTTTTCTTGACTTTGAATAATTTCATCTACTGTATGTTTTCCAAAACACGTCTTGACTGCATTAACCGTCAATGGTGCAATAATATTCTGGTCATATGCCATGCCGAGGCTTTTGTAGATGGTTGCTGCCTTATCCTCAATGATATGGTAAGTGACAACCATCTGAATATATTCATCCATCATATCTTTGCTCAATGCATAAATCGCTTCATCAGTGTTTATCCATTCGATTTTCTTTGTACGCGTCTCCATCTGCTCGATAGACTGGATAAACGGAATCTTGCAATAGATTCCTTCACGCTTCACGTTATCCGAAACCATACCAAGTGTTGAAAGTACACCTACATTTCCAGTTTGAACAACCCCAAAGGTTGAAAAAATAAGCAGAAGTACCAAAATAACAATTATTGCCGGTTTAATTATTTTTTTCACCACGAATGCCCCCTCCTATTACTCCGTTCGATTCCAATCAGCCGGAATATTGCTATAATGTCCTTTCAAATCCTGTACTGTGCAGTGTCGATTAATCAATATCTCATCTAAAATAATCTTAAAACTGCTAACAATTCTTTCTATACGTCCACTTTCATAAGCGCTGCTCTTGTATTTAAACTCCAACAGCATAGTTTTCAGGTAATCAAAAATCTTAAAGTTTATATCATAAATCGATGCTACCTTCATTAATTCTACAGTTTTTTCGACTATGAATTCGTCCTTAGGGAAAGTGCTCTCCGGCTCTCCCTCCACCATATAGTTAACAATAATATTGAACAGCCTTTGATGTTCAATCGGCTGTATTGCATTCAGCTTTTCGAATAAAAGGTCATATGGATACACCGCATTATCAATCGCATCTACAACTGTTGAGTTTACCTTTTTTAAGAAAGTTTCCGCTGTCTCTTCGTCCTCTACACTGGAACGAAGAACCACCTTTTCAATAAAGCATCCGAAAACGTCATTAAGCGACTGGTCAAATCGGTTGGAAACCCTCATTCCCAATGTGATGTCCTTTTGTGAAATTTCTTGTGCCAACGCAAAAATTAAAATCGCAATGATGACACTAGAGCGATTGATTTCCCATTGTCCACAAATACTTGTCACCTTGGCATACGTCTCTTCATCGATTTTTAAAATAGCCTTCCTATACTCTATAGTTCCAGAATCCTGCTTATCTATCGGCAATTGTGTATATTGATACCCTTGGATCTTTTTTATCCAATATTCCTCATAGTATTCAACAAATCCCTCAGATAAAAGATCCGCCTGCCAAACAGCATAATCCTTGTATTGAAATTCAATCGGTCTCAGTACCTCGCCTTTATATAAGCGCCACAGTTCCTCTTCCAATATCGCCATACTTACACCATCATAAATAATATGGTGCATATCCAGCAAAACATAAAATTTGTCTTCTGCAGTTTGTAATACGGAAGAACGTAGCAAGGGAGCTACACTCATATCAAAAGGCCTAACAAAATCTGCCATGTACTCTTGCGCTTCCTCTTCATTGCACCTTTTGTAGTCCACCTTAAAACGCAGCCCATCATTGACCTTAAAGCAATAGCGTCCATCCACAATATGGTAAGAGGTACGCAAAGCATCATGCCGTTGCAGCATGCTAATCAAAGCATTCTCGTATTTCTCAACATCAAATTTCCCCTTAAAAATCTCCGCTTTAGCTAAATTAAACCGATTTTCATACAGTATTTTCTGTGGCTTCAGCATATCTTGCTGCACAAAGGTCGCAGGATAATAATCGCTCTTTTCTGCTTTCTTCAGCACAGGAAAGTGGCTTTCTGAAGCTTGCTTATCCCTTATCAGCCGTGCTAAGCCTTGGACTGTTTTTGCATGAAAAAGCTCCGCTAGCTTCACCTGAATATTCAATTTTGTTTTTATACGCAGGATGAGTTCTATTGCTTTGATTGAATCTCCTCCAAGATTGTAGAATTCATCCAGAATACCAATATGTGTATTTCCGAATAAGGCTGTCCAAATTTCCACCAATGTTTGTTCTATTGGATTGGTAGGCTCAACATACTTTGTTTTTACGTTGATTACTGGTTTGGGCAAAAGTTTTCGGTTTAATTTCCCGTTTGCCGAGAGTGGCATTTTAGGAAGCTGTGTGAAATAAGCAGGTATCATGTATTCTGGTAATGTTTTTCCCAGTTGCTCTCTCAGCTCAGTTTCCAAAACCTTTTCACTGACAACCACATAAGCAGCCAAAGCCTTGCTACCGTTTGGCTCTGCAAGATCAATAACAGCAGCTTCCTTTACTTTTTTGTTTTTAAGTATTTCTGCTTCAATCTCACCCAATTCGATGCGGAATCCCCGGAGTTTCACCTGGCAATCTATTCTTCCTAGATATTCGATATTACCATCCGGCATCCATTTTGCAAAGTCTCCCGTGCTATACATTTTTGTTCCAGGTACAAATGGGTTCTCTACAAACTTTTCCATAGTCAATTCTGGCCTATTTAAATAGCCTCTGGCGAGTCCATCACCTGCGATGAAAAGTTCTCCCGGCACACCTATTGGCTGCAAATAATGATGCTTATCTAAGACATAGAGTTGAATATTGTCAATGGGCTTTCCAATAGGCACCGTTGTCAAATCCAAATTTTTTGAGCAATCGAAATATGAGACATCTACTGTTGCTTCTGTCGGCCCATACAGGTTATTAAGCTCCGTACCAAATCGCGCATACAGCAACTGGTTAAACTTTTCCACCTGTACTAGGTTTAGTGCTTCACCGCTGGCAAAAACCAGCCGCAGGCTGGACAATGCATCAATATCATCTTTTCCGCTAATGTAATCCAAAAATATATTGAGCATAGATGGAACAAAATGCATCGTCGTAATTTTATTTTTTCTTATGCACTGAATCATCGTATCCGGGTCTTTTTCGCCGCCGGGTGTTAGAAAGCACACCTTAAGCCCTTGAAAAAACCACCAGAACAATTCCCATACCGAAACATCAAAGGTAAATGGTGTCTTTTGCAGGATAACATCTGGTGTACAAATAGGATACTTTTTTTGCATCCAATAAATCCTATTGATAACCGAATAGTGCTCAATCATGACGCCCTTCGGCTTTCCTGTTGATCCCGATGTATAAATCACGTACGCCAGATCCCTAGGACTGCTTTCATACTTAGGGTCAACTTCCGTTCCGATATATATGGTTTCTTCTTCTAAATTAATCGTTTTCCCCCTGAAAGGGATTTTATTCTTAAAACGGGTTTGCGTCATAAGAACAGTAGCTCCGCTGTCCTCCAGCATATACTGGATTCTGTCCTCAGGGTATTCTGGACTGATTGGCATATACGCTCCGCCTGCCTTTAAAATAGCAAGAATGCCCACCATCATTTCCAGAGAGCGCTCCACCATAATGCCTACAATTTTATCTGGTCCGATCTTTTCCTCTCGCAAGCGATATGCAACTTGGTTTGCTTTTTTGTTTAGCTCCTGATATGTAAGACAGCTATCTTCAAAGATTACCGCAATCCTATCTGGGTTCTTCTCCACCTGTTCCTGAAATATCTTGTGAAGAGTCTTATCTTTGGGATAAGACACCTCTGTACAATTAAAATTCTCCAGAATACACTTTTTTTCAGCCTCCCCGATAAGTTCTACCGTATCAATCGGTGCATGGATTCTATTACAAATTTCGCGCAAAATATTTTGAAAATGTTCTGCCATGCGGCTGATTGTATCCTGTACAAAAAGCGTACCATTGTACCGGAAGTTCAATTCGATGCCGTTTTCAGAAGCCGATGCTTCAAGTGCCAAGTCAAATTGAACGTCTTTTACTTCCTGCAATAAGAACGCAACATCCAGCATAGATTTCTTTTTCGTTTCACGAGCCGAAAGCTCCTCCCAAAGCTCTTTCACCAGATAACTCCCGTGTGCCAGCGCCTGCTCCAGCTGTTTGTCGACCCCTTCAATTATCTCTTTGAACGTCTTGTTTCCGTTCATATAATATCTTACAGGTAGAATATTTATATCATAATTTTTCTGTACACCTACTGCTTCTTCACTTCTTCCTGATAGTCGAGCCGGATAACCGATTACAATATCCTCCTGCATAGTATACTTCCATAACAAAATATAAAATGCAGAAAATAAAATCACATGGACATCGCTGCTGCCCGCAATTCTATTCACTTTCGTGTACACATCGTTCTCCATCTGTATTGTCAGGCAGTTTTCACCGAAAGCTTTAGAAGTAGCTTTCTGAAAATCGAACGGTAATCCGAGTTTTGGAATCTCCTCCGATAATTCTTTCAGCCAGAATTCCTTGATTTTGCTTTTATCTTCCACCTATAGTTGCACCTCCAGATTCAGCTACTGCTTAATTACACCTTTCAATTAACGAAGAATCAGGGTAGGCAAGCATTTGTAACTTCGTTTTTTTTACTGACAAAATCGACTAAACTCGCAAATCGGTCAAATATTTCCAAATCTAATTCACCTGGGTCACAAGCAAATCCAAATTCCTTTTCAATTCCTACAATTAGTTCCAAAACTTGAATTGAATCCAGAGAAAGGTCATTGAGTAACGATGTTTCATCGTGAATTGAATCAATCATTTCTTTTAAGACAACAAATTTATTTTCTCTCAGTACATTTTTAATTTTATCTTCAATTATATGTCGCTCCATATCAGCGTACCTCCAAACAAACTAATAATTTTAAGTACCTTCCGATTTTTCCGTTTGCTTTACTCCGATCTTTTTGCATGCCCTAGCATCATTTCTTTATGCTCAGGCAAATAGAATTCTCTGGCAATATCATCTGCATATACCGCCCCTTTAAAGGTGCACTCAATCACATCGTCATGAATCGTAATAAAGCCTTCACTCTCAAGCATTTTTAATTGTTCAGAGAAAAGTTCCATGATTTCAATGCCAAAATCCATTTGGAATTTTATCCGGTCAATTCTCATGTTTTTAATTCCCAATACAATCCGTTGCACCATTTTTTCTTTTTGTGAAATTTTATGTGCCCTTACAACGGCCTTTTCCCCCCCGTTAATCATCTCAATATAGTTGGGAAAGCGCGATTCATTCTGGGATAAGAAGCCGTTCATACGTGAATATGCCGAAGCTCCTAAACCAAGCATATCCTCACCGTACCACTGCCTCCGTCGCTGAACATGGTCATGCTCCGGTGATGTCATAAAGCTGAAATGATCTGCCTGAATATAGCCAGCTTCCAAAAGCTTCTTATATGCCTTTTTAATATTGACTACCTCATCTTCGTCAGACATAAGGTGGATGGTGCCTTCCCTAAGCTTCCGAAATAATGCACTATTTAGATAGACTTCCATTTTGTAAATGGCAACATTCTCCGGTCTAAGAGAAATAATACCATCTATCGTTGTCATAAACGTATCCAACGTCTCGTTAACCAACCCGGAGAGTAGGTCAACATTAATTGTTCGCACGCCTGCCTTTCTGGCATGTTCAAATACCGTATAAAATTCTTTGACACCATGGTTGCAGTTATTTGCCTTTAAAATATCTTCGCTCAAACTCTGGCATCCTAGGCTTAATCGGTTCAACCCAAAGGATTTTAAAAGTTCTAACTTGCTTAGCGTCGTTTCCTCCCCAGGGCGTGCTTCACTGCAAAATTCGAAATCAGGCATAAAATCAAAGCTTTTTCTGAGAAGCGAAAGTATAGCTTCCATCTGCGTTTCACTTAGTAAGGTCGGTGTACCTCCCCCGATATAGAGCGAACGAATTTTTCGGCTTTGAATTTCAGGCATAGACGCATAATCCTTAATTTCCTTCATAAGTGCAGCCACATATTCCTCCGGCACTCCTTTCGTGCCCGCTGCATTGGACTTATAATAGCAAAAACCACACTTTCTAATACAAAATGGAATGTGCATGTAAAGATGTAAAGGTTCCCGTTGCCACATATCTTCCACATCCATTTTGTGCATACTGTTCACCGGAGGATACTGAATAATAAAATCCTCTCTTTTCAAATCTATTGTATTTATGTATATCCCTCCCTTAAAATCATATCGATACTAATTGATGCCGCAGAATTTTTCCTGTAGCGCTTCTTGGAATTTCATCCACAAATTCAACAACTCTAGGGATCTTGAAATCAGACAGATTCTGCTTGCATATATCAATGATTTGTTTTTTACTTAAGGTCACTTCTGTTGGTACTACCACCGCTTTTACTATCTGTGTTCCTGTACCAGAATCCAGTCCCACAACCACTACCTCTTTTACCTCTGGGATAAGTGAAATCACCTTTTCAACCTCTGCTGGATCTACCTTTAATCCCGCTACATTTATGATACTGCTTTTCCTCCCGGCAATCATAACATATCCTTCTTCATTCACGCTGCCAAAATCTCCGGTACTGTACCACCCATCATGAAATACAGTTTCATTGAGTTCCTGTGGATACAGATATGCTCTTGCATCAGCAATACTCCTGGTTCTTAATTCTCCCGTCTGTCCCGGCGGTAAATGATTTCCGTTCTCGTCAAAAGCTATAATACTTCTTGTACCAAAAGCTTTTCCTACGGACATGGTTTCCAAATCGGGTTCGAGATTCAAGCACATGACCCCCGTTTCTGTCGCCCCATAGATAATAGAAATGCTTTTCCCAAACCGCTCAAAAAATATTTTCGCTACCGATGCCTGCAAGGGTGCTCCAGCTGTAAGGCATATACGAAGACTTGAAAAATCAGCCTGTATCTCTTCATTGAGTTGGTTCAACATATGATACATAAAGGGTACAGCAAGCAGAACCGATACCTTCTCCACCTCTATACAGCTTTTGATATCAATTGGTATAAAGGCATCCTGAAGAATTAGTGTAGCACCAGCACACAGCGCAGAAAGTGCTCCAGGCACTAGCCCAAAGGAGTGATGTATAGGAGGGATTACCAAGACAGTATCTTTTTCAGATAGTTGAATATCCAGAAGTACATTCTTTATTTCATCTAAGACTGCTTCACCGGTTCGTACAGCTCCTTTGGATAGTCCTGCACTGCCGCTGGTCATCTGGCATATAAAATCTCCCGGCAAAAAGAGCTTTTGCTCATTCTCCTTTTCAAATCGCCAGCACTCAATATGTTCATACTCGCAAGGTTGTTTTATACCTCCAGCCTCCACCATAAACTTTGCCATGCGAGGACTTGCTAAGATTATTCGAACTCCCGATCTTTCTACATGATAGTGAATCTCTCTTGATTTTTGAACCGCCCCAAAGAGTATACTAGGACTTCCTGCAAGCTCTGCCGCTAAGAGTAGCACAATAAATTCCCGACAATTTGGCAAGGCAATACCAATAGGTTCATTCTCTTGTGCCCCCCATTTTGGCAGACAGTTCGCTATCTTTCTTATTTCTGCCGATAACTCTCGATAGGTCCAAATTCCATCGCGTGTCTTTAAAGCTTTTTTATCTCCATGTTTTTCAGCTAATTCCAAAAATAATTTAACGATCATTTTTCTCACCTTCATAAGAAGTAAAATTTGTAGAATTACCCATTAGATATATAATGATTTCATAGCATAAAATCAGCAGCAACGCATTATATATGTACGCACATACCTGCTATTTAAATTTTCATGACTCAGATTCTTTTACTTAAAGTTTAAAATAAGATACCAAACCACACACACATCAAATGTAAACCAGGCTTCAAATAGATTGTGAATAAACGTTCCACAAAGGAATTGCATGCTATTAAATGACAATACTGATCAGTCTTTCAATAGCCTCATCTGATAGTTTTTCCAAACGTTTTGGATCTGCACTTCCATTTTGGATTTTTTCATAAATTTCAGGCGGAACCCTCCAGTCCTTCCCAATCAATTTTCTAAGAGGACTTTTTCTGTACCAGTAAATATCTGCATATCGTTTTGCTCTTGTATGCCAATCAGCCTTTCCTACCCATTCATGGATACCCTGAATTGTTTTTTGCATTGCCGGTACAATTTTCATAAGCTCATCAACGTCTGCTACTACCCCATCAATTTCTATACCATACTCCAATAAATCACTAACGTAATTTCCACCATGGAGAAAAAGATGATTGTATGAATCAATCGTCACATCCAGACTATTTTTGTATTTTGTATAGATTACTATATTTTCATAGGGCACTTCCGCAATGTCCTTCCATATCTCAGTTGGATTCAGGTGAAGATATTCTCGAACAATCAACTTTTCATTTGTACAATTTAAAAGATAAGGTCCATGTACTTCCTTCGTCACCTCATGCGCTCTGAAAAATATAGATTCCGTATACGCCCACGCAATCCCGCAAAATCTTTGAATGAGCGATGCAGTAGATTGGTCTGCTGGTTTTAAGGGATTCCTTTGAAGAACTGCTGTAATTCGATCCGGAGAAAGTATGAGATTAATCCCATCCTCATTAAATTCCGAACCATATTTCATATTTTTTACAATATCCAATAATTCCAAAACAATTTTCCTTTGGTCAGCAATATTAATTTTTAGACGCTTCATTCCAAAAATAACAGGGTCAATAATTCTATAAAAGCGGGCGGGATTTCCAAAAGCCTTTGCAATATCACTAGTCGTTTTTTTCTTTTCTTTCGCCTCTCTTATATCCTCTAAAAATTCTGCTGCAAATTCTGTTAGGAATAGATGCATGATGGAATTTACTTTGATTGGCCAATCATTATAGTCATTGTAACCCCATGCAGATTGCAGTGACTTCTTATAATAGTCTAAACGTGTTTTATCATCCATCAATACATATCTCCGCTTGTTCAGAATTTAATGTTATATATTGTCCACTAACAATTTGCTTTGTTGCCTCCCGCACGCCTGTGATGCAAGGTATACCCATTTCCATAGCAACCACACAAATATGTGAAAGTCTTCCTCCATTCTCACATATAAGTCCAGAGGCCTTCATAACTGCAAGTGCATACATAGGGTTGCTTTCCGGAATTACCACGATTTCTCCAGGCTCGACGCTTTCCAGTTCCTCAACATTTATCACTACTCTAGCCTTTCCTTTGACAAACCCTGGAACCACTGAAATACCTTTAATGATTGTTTCTGTCGACATAATGTCACTCCATTTCAGAGAAATTCTATAATTTTTTATAGGAATTGGTGTTACGTTGATTAAATATAGAAACATTTGTTTTATTTTTCTATTTCTACATTTTGTTTGATTTTTTATAATTTTACTATATATTTTAGCATTATATACATAATGTGTAAATACTATTTTACAAATTATGTATTTTTTTAATAATACATAATTTGTATTGATGTGTTTTATCATATACGCATGTCATCACACATCGATTGGGGACTTACATATTTTTAGACAGAAAAGGTACAAATCCAGCAACCTCCGCATTATTTATCCGACTCTCTTGAATTTCTAAAAGGTTCGTTCTATAAAGGCAGCACGTTCAAGAATATCATAAACTTCTTTTTCCTTTTTAATATCCATTTTTTCGCACCAGGAGGTATAGAACCAGTCAAGATAATGTTTAAATCCTTGTTTTTCCCAATCCTGAATTAATCCCAAATTATTCTCGCGCTGGTCGTACTGTGCAATTAAATTTTGCACATCCGCGTCTTCCAAGCTACGGTATTCATCAAAATGAATGATACCCGCTCCGCTGATACGCCCTTTCTGATAAGCAGGCTCCGATTCGGCATAGCCGAGAATAAGCGCAATTAAAGGAAAACAATATTTTTGTGGCAGTTTAAAAGCATCATAGAGGCTATCTATATCCCTTCTGTATATGCTGTTCGTAAACAAGGAGTCAATCCCTAACGATCGCGCTGCTATTGCCGCAGTTTGCGCTGCCAAAAAAGTATCTGTCGCTCCAGTAATAAATGAAAGAATCCCTTCAGCATCAAACTCCTTTTCCAACGCCCCAGCCATATCATAAATGCGTGTATAGTCTACGCAGAAAAGCAACGCCTTACTTCCTTCATAAGCAAATTCATTCTTTATTCTCTGCCTGTCCTTTACAACAACAACCGAGTAAGCTTGGCGTGCAGAGGCATTTGCTGCGCAAACACACGCATCGAGTATCGTCTTTAGATCCTCATCAGAAACCTCTTTTTGTGAAAAATCGCCATGAGTCGATCTTAAATTATGTAATGTTTTAATTACTTCATTCATTTTATCCCCCCATTTTCTAAATCATATATCTTTTCCTTTTTATATCATTTACAACTTTTTCAATATACTGAACGTTAATTTCAGGCCAAGCAAACTCTTTTTTCTCAAGGCAGCTTTTTGTATAATCATATGAAAGTGGTAATTTATGCGCCGGGTTCGCATTTCTTTTTAGATGGAGATAAAATCCAACGTAAAGTTCATCTCTCAGGCTAAAATCTTTTAGGCGCTCCGAATATTCTGAAAACTCCACATCTGGCACCGTTTCTGCATAAATATTGATTTCCTTCAGCATATCAAATAGTTGCCTGAATGTAACCGTACGATCATTCGCCAGATGAAAAATATCATCTGGCCTATCCATCAGAAGTTTTACAATTGCTTGACTACAATAGTCCACCGGAGTAAACTCGATAGAGTCATACAGCATTTTTTCGGGTAGAGTTCCTGACGCAAGAACCACCTGAATCCTGCTATAGACTGCATTATCTTTCATATTGTATTGAAAAACACCGTCCGAATATCTTCCTGTCAATGCACCTATTCGAAAAATACTTCCTCGAAGTCCCTGTATTTTGGCACGATAAACTGCTTCTTCCGCTGCAATCTTGCTCCTAATATATGTATCCGAATGTCCGGCACTTTTTAGCCGTATACTCTTTTCCGAAAAGCTAGAATCCCCTGGTATGGCGGTATCTAAGCGAGCGGCTGCCGTAGTGGACATGTACGTCATGTACACATCATAGGCACGGGCAAATCGTATCACCTGCTCTGTTCCTTTAACATTTACCCGTTCAAACTCTTTGTACAGGCCAAAATGCTTAACGATTGCTCCACAATGCAGTACGCAATTCACTGCATTTCCCAAAGATTGGTAGTGTTCTAGATCCATGCCGAAATTTTCTTCGGTAAAGTCACCCTGAACAAGAATAATCCTCTTTCCCAGCAGTTCTACCATTTTTCCGCCAAAATAAAAGTTGAGTAGCTGTTTAAACCGCACTTCGATCTCACCAGCTTCATTACCCCGCACAAGGCAATACGCCGTATATTGCGTATCTATGATAACTCGCTCAAGAATATGTATACCTAAAAAGCCTGTACTTCCAGTTATCAACACACCTTCACACTGTGCCACTATTTATGCCTCCCGTTTCATCCTACTTATTATCCTTTTATCATTCTTGCACTTTTGCTGCTACCTGAGCCGCCATAAGGCGTATAATCGGTATACGAGCCGGCAGGCAACATACATAATTGATTCCTGCACGCTGATAAAATTCGAGCGCCGCTGGATCATCGACCTGCTGTCCGAAAACCCCCAGTTCTAAATCCAGCTTGGTATTTCTCCCACGCAGTACTGCTTGCTGAATAAGCTGTCCAACACCCGCTTGATCTAACTTTTCAAAAGGATTGAAGTCATCTCGCAGTAGCCTCTCAGAAGTAAAGTCGTTAAAACCGAAGACCGATGCTGTAAGAAGGTTTGTATCAAAACATAAAACATCTGCCTCTTCTGCAATTTCATCTGCGAGCAACGCTGCTCTTGGAAGCTCAACTGCAGCACCTATTTTACATGTGAATTCTGTTCCGTTACTTCTCATAATTTCCTTCGTTATTTTTTTAGATATATCACGGAAGTATTCCAATTCCTTTACCTCCCGGAGCATCGGTATAATGATTTTCAGATCTACATTTTGTTCATCTTTATTCCTCTGGTATGCTACTTGGATAACAGCCCGCAACTGTGTTTTTATTATGTCCATCCACGGCCCATCTTTCAAGCTTCTGTGGTCCTTTTTCGCTAGCTGAACTGTTCCGTTTTTCCTAGCGGCATTAGCCCACACCTCACAGCTCTCCCCCAAATCTTGCAGGAAGTATTCATACCCCGGAAAGCTCAGCAATCTCACCGCTACAGGATAACCTTTTGTATAACTGAATAGATTTTCGAAATCCCTTTTTAAAAGAATAAAAAGCTCCTCACACGCATTTTCTTTTTGCCTTTCATCATCTGAAAAAAGTATTTGCCTCATCAGAGAAAGCTTTTCCGGTTGAAAAGATGTACGCTCTGTTCGGTATAGCCCAATTCCTTCAGCACCCAATTGAATAGCCTTAGCTGCTTCGTACGGGTTCTCAGCAATAGCTCGAACTGATAATTTCCTAGTCGCATTTGCCCATTCTTGAAAGACACTTAGCTCATTGTTAAATGCAGGATTCGTCATTGGAAGTTTCTCTCCATAAAGACTTCCTGTGCTACCATCTATGGAAATCCAGTCACCCTCAGCAAACAATTTCCCTTTTGGAGTAGTAAGATAGCGTCTATTTTCATCAATCTCTAAGTCTTTACAATGCACTATACAGCACTTCCCATATCTTTTAGCATGCTCTATAGCAAAGGCTTCAGATTCCCTAGATTGTAGCAAAAGCCCCTGCGCGATATAAATAGCCTCCAAGTCTCTGGCATTCATCTCTTTCTTGAACAGAATTATATCCTTTACGCCGCTATGAAAAGCTTTTACAGCCCTATCTGCATCAAAAAACACTTGACCTACCGCAATCCCCTTGCATCCCGGCAATCCTTTGGCAATCGGGAAAGTCTTTCTCATGGACTGCACGTCAAATACCGGGTAAAAAAGCGTCTCCGACGAAATCAGATTAATGCGCAACAACGCTTCTCGCTGTTCAATTATGCCTTCATTTACAAGATCCACAGCAATCTTTACCGACGCTGCAGCTGTTCTTCTTCCATTTCTCGTCTGCAATATAAAAAGCTTACCTTTTTCTACAGTGAACTCCAAATCTTGCATGTCTTTATAATGCTTTTCTATCTCCTCGGCAATATGTATAAATTGATGATAGACCGCAGGGTTTAGTTCCTTCAAATACTCAATTGATTGAGGCATACGGCTTCCATCTACGATATCTTCTCCCTGCGCATTCAGCAAGAACTCCCCGAGCAACTTCTTTTCTCCTGTAGATGGATCGCGCGTGAAAGCTATTCCAGTACCAGAGTCATTCCCAAGGTTCCCAAAAACCATTTCCTGAATATTTACAGCAGTTCCCCATGTATCCGGAATGCGATGCATTGCTCTATACGCTTTTGCCCGTGGATTATTCCACGAATCAAAGACTGCACGGACAGCTTCCATCAATTGCTCCCTTGGCTCCTGCGGAAATTCTGTCCCTTTCTCATTTTTGAATAGCTCTTTATATCTTTGTATAACCACTTTTAAATCATTTGTAGATATGTCTGTGTCGCCCTCAACGCTATTTTCTTCCTTTACCTTGCAAAATATTTTCTCAAATTTACTCTTTTCAATTCCCATGGCAACCTCACCAAACATTTGGATAAAACGTCGGTAGTTGTCATAAGCAAATTGGGGATTCCCTGACATCTCAGTAACAACTTTAACCACCTCATCGTTCATCCCTAGATTAAGAATTGTATCCATCATGCCTGGCATAGAAACTCTTGCACCTGAACGTACAGACAGTAACAACGGATTTTTTGGGTCACCAAACCTTTTGCCCACACATTCTTCGATTTTAGTAAGAGTTTTATGAATTTGCTCTTCAATTTCTTTTCCTATAATATTGCCATCATCATAGTATTTCAAGCATGCCTCCGTCGTGATTGTAAAACCTTTCGGTACTGGAAGACCTAAACCCGACATTTCTGCCAAGTTTGCCCCCTTCCCCCCAAGAAGGTTTTTCATGGACGCATTACCTTCTGTAAACATATAAGTATATTTGGGCATTATGTTATCTCCACTCTACATAAAATACTATCAATTCATTTCTCTAAAATTTTAATAGACATGAATTTTCATTATGTCACTAAAAAACATATTTTTACATTTAATACACTTATAATATTAATGTTTTACATTTTTGTCAATATATTTAATTTTCCCATTCTCTTTACATAGCACCATTTCTGATTCATTTTTAATGTTATTATAGTATAATTATAAATATTTAGTAATAATCACGGCGGGCTTTTCGGTAAGTACCCGTGCCAGACTTACACTGGCAAGGGTGCTCCAGCTTCGCTGTACGCACCACACAAGAAGCAGAGGGCTGTTGCACAACAACTCTTAACCACATTATATATATATAGGTTATAAAACCAGATACAAGATATAATTCGTTAAGCTATTTTTGCAACAGCCCTCTAGTCCTCTTATTAGATTATTTCACTTTACTGAAACTGCTTCGCCTTCTTCATCTAAGACGTAATCATTTGTTGTCCAAGAATAAATCTGGCAAGATATTGTATAAATAACGATCCACGCAGGTCCAGTTATGAGCTCCGCCCTTCAATGTTATGTAATAGAAGTTACCCTTTCTAAGATCTGCTGAATAAACAAACGTATCAGTAAGTTTCTTCATTTCAGCAATCTGGGAGTTCATTCCATTGTAAGCCAAATCAGCTGTACCTGTTGCACAGAAGATTCGTACATCATCTTTTGTATAACCCGCTTTTTTAGCGATTTCAGCTAGATATTTAGCTTTGATCTCGTCATCAGTTCCTGTAAAACTATATCCCTCTTTCTTTATTGAGTCTACATCCTGCCAGCACCACAAACTAATTGGAACATAGTATTTAAAGTAATTTATACTATAAATGTAGTTATACCAAGTGCAGGCGGAACCCATGGAGAATCCAGCAATAGCTCTGTGATTTCTTGCTGCAAGCAAGTCTTTTTCACTGTTAGACTGCGCATATACATTATATTTTCCTTCAATTGTAGGTATGATATCCTTCACCAATTCATTATGGAAATTCTTAATACGGAACAGTCCATCTTCCTTCTGTCTCTCAGCAGTAAATGGAGCTGTATTATACCAAGTAGGAGTAACGATAATCATTGGCTTCATCTTACCAGCAGCAATCAAATTATCAACTGCTCTCATAAGCTCAGTATTCTGATCAACACCACCAAAAGCAGTATGCTGGCTCTCAGCATTACCATGAATCAGGTATACTATATCATATTTCTTAGTTTTATCGTTGGCATCATATCCGTGAGGAAGATATACAAGCATATACTTGTCTAAATCTTTTGCGTCTTGATCGTAAGTATTCGTTTTGTAGTCAACTCTTACGATAGATCCTCTTATGCTCTCAGGATCTGACGTCTTATATGCCTTTGGTATCTCTCTACACTCTTTTTCATCAAAGGATAAGTCATTATGTACCAAATTATCAATGGCAGCTTGTAATTTAATTAACAAGTCGTCAAATTTCGCTTGTGTTGAAGCTTTATCAGCAATCGTAGCTTCTGAATCTTTTATTAGTGTGTCAACTACATTACCGTTAGAATAGCGTTGCAGTTCTATATCCTTTGCACTCATAACTAAGGATTTCAAATCATAAAAGTTTGGTTTTGATATAGAATTGAGACCTTTACCAGTCAAAAGCATTTGACCAAACTTTGTTGTATCCTGATAAGCAGTACCCGTAGTATCAAATATATTCAAAGTAGCTATTCTTGTACTTCCTGTTGCATCATTGATCTGACCTTCCATACCCATTACCTTACCATTTGATGGAGTCTGAGATAATGCAACACGACCTTCGATTACATAACCGCCTTCTACTACCTTTGCAGCTGAATACAGATTTGTTAAATCACCATGGTCAGAGGATCTCTCATTTTTAAAATTAATTCTAAACTGACTATCATCGCCTTCATATGTCCCACATCTCTTATTATCTTCGTCCAGGAAAAATTCGACGCTATCTTTTTCATAAACATTACCGGAAGCATCAGAAATGTCAGCATCCTTTACTTCAGCCAAGAAATACACAGCGTTATCATCCCACAACACCCTCATGGTTGCTGTTGTACTCGTACTGCCGGAACTTATCTTTGTAAATTTTACTGGTTCAGCAAGCTTCCAAGCATCTTCAATTTCTCCGTCAATACTATCTGGTGAGCCGTAGTAAGCAACAACTCTTCCGCTGGCATCAAAACCACTCGCATCTACAGTAACCCTTTCAGTCCCTTGTTCCCCATTAGTTGCCTTATCATAGCCGAGCGTCTGAGCAAGAGTCTTTGTTCCTCCGGCAACTGGCGTATCAAGAGCTTCCATAAGTGCAGTTACCAAATTGGCATTGCTTATCTGACCTTTTACAGTGCTGATTTTGGTAAGACCCTTTTGTGCTGCAAACTTAATTGTGTTTGCATACGTAAAGTCTTTTCCTGCTTTGTAACCCAATGCTTCAAGCATTATCTTGTAAATCATCTTAGCGGTCACCGAGCCATTAGGATCAAATTTGCCTTTGCCTATACCAGTCCATCCTAACTGCGGATTAGCCTTGAGATATGCTAAAATATTTCTTCCTTCATTCCAATCTAATGAATCAGCATCAGTAAAGTTCTCTTTAGACGAAAATTTAAAAGCCTTAGCCTCTAATCCACACAATCTAAGAAAGATTACTGCCGCTTGAATTCTTGTAGTTCCTTTTGCAAGGTAATCGTCATTTACACCATTCCCATCACCTATAATTACATTAAGCTTTTCCAAATACTGTGCATCAGTCTTGACATCAGACTTGGCATCACCATCAGCAAATGCAGGCATCGAAAATGTTGCAAGCACGCATGTCGCTAAGGTTATTGCAATTAACTTTTTGAGATTTCTCATACTCTCAAATCCTCCTGTTAGAATAAATATTACATTACTTTATATAGCTTTGATCTTCATTAAATATCAAAACTATATAATATATCCTTAAGCAATTACTCCTAGAACCCTTCAGAGACTGCTTCAAAGATCTTCTCAAGTATTTTTGCAAAGCCCAATCGTAAGCCACTTTTCCCTTCTATAAAATCACTAATTTCACCATTTTATAGATTTTTTATAGATTATAGAAAGTAGTTTTTTACAAGCTTTTATAACTCAACACTTGCATTCATTGTATTTTTATTTAACTCACACCAAATATTACAATTTTAAAATAATTGCCATAATTTTTAAATTATAGCTTTATTATACATAAAAGATCACTGCTTTACCAGATATTTACATAAATTCATAACAAAATCTATAGGTCACGTATCCCTGGCACCTTTTCTTCCATGGTCACCCGAATTGCCATCCTGGGGTCATAAAGATTCAAACAAGGCGCCCCAAGATTAAGCGCTTTCAAAATAAATAATTGCTTTGAGAAATTAATAAAACTTAAAAAAAGCCGCAAATTATTAGCTGCGACTTTTTTTCTTATAATTATACATTTTTTCATAAATTGAATTCTATCTGAGAATGTTACACTTAGCTATACTGCTGTATTCACTCCATACCTTATTATTATTTATAATTCTATATGCGCGTGCTTTATAGTAATAGTCACCGGCGGATAGCTTATTTGTTGTATATTTCAACTCATCTTCAGCCTTTATTGTCTTTATCAGTTTATAGTCACCATCCTTGCTATTTGACATATAGATACAATATCCAACTGCTCCCTGACTTTTATCCAGCATAATTGTTACCATATTATTACTACTCTTGGCAGATAACTTTACTTGCTGTGGCTTAAAGTCCGTAATACTCTTGGCCGGTGACGAATAGTAGGTTGTAAATGTATATCTCATTTTTCCTTTTTTACTTAACTCATCAAGATCCACTTTACTCAAAGGTATTCTTCCATAATGTGCTAACAAGTCCCAACCGTCGTTTGATTCTGCTGCTGTTATGCAATCTCTATCTTTCGCCATGACCACAAATATATGATTGTCACCGTATATAGTATCGCCTACTTTAATTTTATCCCAATCATAAGCATACTTTGTTCCCTTTGCTTTCTTACCAAATAAATGCTCAACAAGCATATTTGCAAATATGCCACAAATTCCGACTTCAGCATTTTCAGGATACTTTTTTCTAAATTCCAATATATTTTTGAATATGTCATACTCTTTGTTTTTTAAAGCATAATAAATTGTACCATCAAATGATAGATAGGTATTTCTATCACCTTCCTTGACCCAGCAACTTTTCATTATACTTCCATATCCATCAAGTCTATAAAGTTCTCCATCCTTTGCCACCCAGTCATTTGTCACTAGCTTTCCTGTGCCATCAAAATAATTATATTCATAATCTAACCAGACCCATTTATTTTTTACTGCATAGCCCTTATCGTTAAAATAGTAATTATGACCATCCATCTCTATTAATATATCACTCAAATATTCATTTTCAGCTATTAATATCGTTTTCCAGTCATAATTATCATCTGGCAAGAATTGATATCCTTCCTCATATTTTTGAATGTTTAGTATTGAACTTGAAGGTATCAAAGCTGTATTTTTAAACACAGAATCAGCCCAATATCGAAGCTGACCGTTTTCACCATTTACAAAATGACCATTTGTGGTAAACGGTGGTTTATGGGCTGCATAATCTTCTATTTTAACCCACTTACCCAGATTACTTGTCTTTTTTTTATTTAAAATATCTGTTACATCATTTATTTTAGGAATATAATTTTTTACTGACTTAAGAGTGCGCTTATAGAGATCACTCTGTCTATAATCAAATAAACCGTTTTTATCCAATTTAAAAACGCCATTTATTATGGTATCTTTAGCCAGCTTTCCATCGTTTCCAAAATATACCCAATATTCGCAGTCATCGTCACCTTTTCCTATATAGTAAAATTGATTAACAATACATATACCATTTTTTATAAGGTAAATATCATTATTAAATAAAACAATATTTCCGTCTAAATTCCCTATACAATACGGTTCATCTGAAGCTTTCTCATATAACATATATGTATTAGTTTTTCCATTGTCGTAATCTAAATCAATATCATCTTTAAAATAATAGTTTTCATAATCAGGTACACGTAATACTTTCTGAGGAATACAAATATTACTATCTTCTTTCTTGAAAACATAATTCTCCTCATATTCTGAGTTAATAGACATAGATTTCACAGACAATGGTTCTACAGATGTAAAAACACACCCTACAATACAGATAAACGCTATTATTTTGATATACAATTTACGCATTTACTACTCCTTATAATATATATTATAGTATTGTTGCAAATCTCTTCTTGCTTCAACTTTCTTTTTCCAGTTTTCAAAAAGTTATCCAACTATAAACTATAAAAATTGCAGGACTACCATAATATAAGAGGTAATTATATCCTGAGAAGTATTGTTTAGAATAGTTAAATATTATCATTAATTGTCGTATATCTTTAAGAATATAATTGGCAAAGCAGATTTCAGCAGGAATTTGACCGCAAAAATTCCAAATTTAATTACCAGATAGAACATGATAGGAGCGAGTCTTATAACTAAAACAAAAATAAAACCCATAATTCCACCCTCACCAGCTTCAAACCAATTGTCTCTGAACATCTCTGCAATAAAACTACTATCCGGATCCTCTCTAACAGTAAATAATCCCCTGAAAGCTCTTCCGAAACATCCGGCGACGATATAGGATATCCACGCTAATATAATACTGCCTATAATCAAAACATCACTGCTTATAAACAAACCAAGAGCTAACATTCCCATTTGAATATAAGTTACAACATAACTCCGATGTTTTCTTTTTTCATATATATGTCCTTCTATTACTAATTGAGCTGCCTCTTTTTCAACCCGCTTTTTTTCTTTTTCAATTTGTTTTTCTTCATCAGCTGTGATAGGTTTTTTATTTTGTCCTATTGAAACATCTTCAGATTGATTTTCCTGTTTTGGTATGTCTCTCGAATTTTCAATAAGTTGGTTTATATTTGCCCAAAAGCGCACTACTGGACTTTTTGAAGAAATATCCCTAGACAGGAAAACCATAAGCATTTCATCTGTTTTTGTTATTCCCATTCCCGTACAGAAATACCCATTTTGTTGAATCCGTTGCTCAATATCCACATACACGGCTTTATACAGTCCATCTTTACCAAAAAAGTAACCGTTTTGCACTTCCTCTGCTATATTTAGTATTTCTTCCTCTGTCATTCGTTGTGTGTTCTGTAGTAACAACTCCATGTTGGATTTAATTTGTTTTATTTCAAATGGAGGCGTATGAAGGTTATGACAGCATCTGTTAAAAAACAATTGAATGTTATTTGTTTCTATTTGTGAAATAAGCACCGGTAAGTATGAATCAGTTGAAAAGAATATACAGGAACATGTATACACCTCATCATCAAACTGAGCAACTTTACGATATACTGTATAGGCGATAGCAAATACATCCTCTGCATCTAAAAGAACCTGATGCTTTGACGAAAAAAGTAATCCTGTATCATAGAAATAACGCTTAATCCCACTTATACTTCTTGCAAAGGCTATCGCTTCTTCTTGAGTGAGACTTTTATAATCTCTCTGGCTCATGGCTTGTATGCTATTATAATCGACTTCTGTAGTACTGTACTTATGTATAATTTCATTCCAATGATTTTCTACATCCCGGTATGCCAACGGATGATAATACATGTATTTACTCAATTCAGAAGAAATATGTTTGATATAACGTTTATAACTCTCAAGTGTTGTCATTGTCAGACTACCGAGACTAATTTCATCCTGCTCACGTTGATTTTTGCACTTCTTACATAGACCTTTGCTATTAAAATATTTTTCAAAATTTTGACTGCAATTTTTACAAATCACTTCCTTCTTTCCAAGCATTTTCATTCCTCCCATTAGTTATTGGTACTGTGGAGTTTCAACACCTTTTTAGTACTTAATCCATTATTCCATTGGAGGTTACACTAAGAGCAATATCCTCATTTTTGAAGTATAATGAGTTAACAACAATTCACATCATATTATATCATATAAATTCTAATTTTTGTCAGAAATTGTGTTTCTTCATAATTTATCGACAGATTTTAGCTTGTCAATGCAGTTGCCGTTGCCCCAGAAAACATGCGAAAAAACTCATTAAAAACGCTATATAAGCTACAAATATGAGGTTTGAATATTCACCTGCTTTTTGAATAAAGATGTATTTATCTTCAAAATTTAATACCATTGCTGCAGGTAGTACCCCTGCTTCATTCCAAAGCAAATACATATTCATATAGCAGAGTATTATAAGCACAAACATAGCTCCAATAGAAAAAACTGCAGCGATATTTACAATAAAGGCTATTACTTTTTGAGGGTGAGTTCTCAGCAGATCCCTAAGGTATAATTTTTTATAAGCAAGTGCTAGAAAGTTAATCTGAAGCTTTAATATTTTCAGACACCTTAACAATACAAAGACAAGACAAAACCCAAGTAATAATAATACGGCAACAAAAGCTTTTCCGGTAATTTTATCATTTACCAGGCCAATATTTATATAATAATAATTCATATCTGAAATACCTGTCTGTTTTAATCTAGTAAGTATATATTCCCGGGAAACACCATTAAACTCATCAGTTCTGAGCATAAACGAGTCAGGATTTTGCTCTGTAAACTGCATAGGTATGTAGATATTTAGGACTTGGCTGGTATCATTAATAATTCCTTTAATTATATATTCCTTATCATTGACTGTAAATTCTAAGCCAATGACATTTATATTTCCGAACATTTTAAATGCCGCTGTCTCGTTTAATACAGCATAGTTATTTTCACCCTCCTGATTTTCCCTGGAAAAAAAGCCGCCATTAATCATTTGATACCTGCATACAAATGGAAAGGTATAATTGGTGGATACCAAGGTAATATCATGTTTAGAGTATTCTGTCGTTGCAGTATTCTGCTGCTTGCTGACATATGTCAGCAAGAAAGCCTCTTCATTGATTTTTTCTATTTCTTTTATGTAAATTCCCTGTTCACCTATATTCTTGGGTGCTATCAGGTATAAATCCTTTTCATTCCTTACATGAATATAACCTGCTATAGAAATAAGGGCAATTAAGGAAGTAATAAGACCTATGAAACATATTTTCGTTATTTTATTTAACAAAAAAATCACCCTCATTTTTTAATTTAACAGTTTGGCCCTGGATAAACTGTTTGTCACTGATCAGTACAATAGGTTCTATAAATGTAATTCCGCTTGTTATTACGGTCTCCTCTAAACTGGAATCACCAATATCTACTTTTACTTTCTGAGTATAAAATTCCTGTCCTAAAATTCCATCACGCCTTTTTATACCGTAAATGAAATAACCATCCTTATCTTTATAAATAGAGCTATTTGGTATTAATACATATCTGCTTTTGCTTTCTTTTTTCAATTTTATATTAAAAGCTTCTCCATCGGTTACTTCCTTGGAATCCAGTTTAATTATCAAATTTTTATTTGCCTCGTCCGGTGTAATTTCGCTTATTGATCCTTTAAGTTTGTGCTCTGCATTAGAGAGCTCTGCAGTATCTCCAATTTTGATGAAATTATTTTTAGAACTGATTTTACACTCAATCTCAAAAGAATGGCCTTTTCCTATACTGACCATTAAGTCGTTCATATTCAACTGCTGCCCTTTTTTTATGGATAATTTGGTTATAGTCCCATTAACCGGGGCAGTAACAGTAGTTTTGTCAAAAGCTGCAAGCTTGTTTTTAAGGCCCTTTATCTTAATATTCATCATTTCCATATCAAGAGATCTTGCTTTTAAATCATTATTTAAACTAATAATTTCGTCAGCTTTCTTTTGCTTGAGATTTTCAAACGCCATATTAAGATTTTTCAACTCAAATTCAGCATCGGTAAGTTCCTTTCTTGCAACGGCCCCAACCTCAAGTAAACTCTTTAGATCTGCAAGCTTTTGTTCAGCCAGGGTTATTTTATCCTGTAGAGTTTCAAACTCGTAATCGGACAGATTATTCCTTTCCGCATTTTCTAAAATATTATTAAGCTTGTTTATTTTTATGTTTATATCTTCGATATCTATTGATAATTTATTTTTGTCGATATTCGATTGCTTCAAGTCAATTTCAATCTGGGCTTTATCAAAGCTCAACCTCACTAAAACCTGTCCTTGGGATACTTTGTCACCTTCCTTCACAAGCAGCTCATCTACCTTTCCTGCGGTAGCACATGTAATTTCCTGAATATCTGCCCACTTTGAAATGCCTGTTGTACTTTCAGTCTTGGTCAAGGTCCCGTTCTTTGGCAGAACTCCGGTAATAACAGGCAGATTATAGTTATAAATAGTTTTAGAGAAGAATGTAAGTAAAATAATTAGTATCAACAGGCATATTCCAATAGTTTTTATATGTTTCCTCATGAGATAACCCCTTGTAATGTTTAATTTATTTAATACCTGAAAGTTCGATACCCGCTTCCAAATCCTCTTGCCCCAAAACGAGTAATAAAAGTGGCAGAAACATGTAGATGCATGATGCTGCAAAGGTTATTCCAAGCATACCTGATGATAACCTGGACAGGTATACTGACAGAGGCTCCCTGAAATAATCCTTTATAAAAATTACTGCCTGTTCAACCAAATTCCAATATTCAATAAATACAAGCATGCATAGTGCGGATATACCGGATTTCATTTGCGGAATAACAATATGAAGGAACAAATATAAATGACTGGCTCCATCTATATAGGCTGCCTCGAAATATTCCAGAGGCATATTTTTCATATTCTGCCTTAGTAGAAATGTTCCGAAAGGTGCAAAAATACCGGGCAGTATAATAGCCAAATAATTGTCCAGGATATGCATTTTATCAGCGATGATGTAATTCGGAACTAATACCGACTGTAAGGGCATAAGCATAACAACGATATATATGTAAAAAATTATTTCCTTATATCTCCATTTCCAGATTGTAAAGCCATAGGCACTGGATAATGAAATAATAATATTTCCAAGTACGACTGGAAACGTGATCTTTATTGAGTTAATCAATAAAATTATGAAGGAGGGCTGATTAAGCAGGACCTCCTTATATTGAGACAGTGTTGCTGCCTTTGGAATCAGACTCATATCAATAAAATTAGTTTTTATTTTATCTGAGATATCAAAATATGATAATTTTGTTGTGTAGCTAAAACTGATAGCGGCTTCGCTCATAAATGAATTTGTCAACGTTACCAGTAAAGGCAGAGTAAAAATAACACTCATGAAAAATAAACATATGTATAAAATAGCCTTATTAAGATATTTTTTCATTGTGACACCCCTCTCTCTGCTTTGAACAATAGCTGAGTCAGAACTGTAATACAAAACACCAGAATAACAGTTGCGGTTGTAAGTTTTTGATAATCCAGCGAATTAAACATGTTATTCATAAAATGCTGAAGGATATATATACTGTCATGGGGATAACTACCCGTAATCAAATAAATCTCCTTAAAAACCTTAAACGAATTTATGATTGACATAATTATTACAAGAACAAAGGTGGGAAGCAGATATACCACTGTGATATGCCGGAAAACATCAAACCTTCCCGCTCCGTCCACCTGCCCCGCCTCATAGTATTGTTTTGGTATATTGCTTAAGCCGGAAATAAACAAGACCATGTTGTAACCAAGATTTTTCCATATGAATATGAGTATTATGACAAAGCGTACATTACTTGTTTCAAGCCAGTTGATTGGTTGAATAACCAATGTGTGGAGAAATCCGTTTATTGTTCCGTCAATGGCAAAAAGTGATTTCCAGAACAACACCATCGAGCCTGATGGAATGACCAGAGGGATGAGAAATAGCAATGAGAAATATGTCTTTCCCATTTTCAGTTTATTAATTGCCATCGCTACTATGAGAGAAAGCAGCATATTAACCGGAACACTAACTCCAATAAAAAATATAGTGTTTTTCAAACCTTTGAGATAGGATTTATTATTAATCAATTCTATAAAATTTTGTATTCCGGCGAAATTTCCATTTATGGGCTTGTCAGCAAATGCGTAACCCATAGAATATATAAAAGGCCAAATATAAAACAGCGTAAAACCAAATAAGCCGGGAAGTAGAAACAAGAAGGCCTTGTTGTTTCGAAGGGTATGAGCGGCTTTATTATAAAAACCGCTCCTGTTTTGTTTTGTATCCTTCATGATATTCCTCTATTCATTCAGATATAGTTCCACTTTAGCCTGTATGTTTTTCGCCACTTCATCTGGTGTTTTAGAACCGTCAAAGAAAGCTCTAACCTCGGTTTTCACTATTTGATCCAGCATACTGTCCTTGATTATTACGTTGTCAAGAGAATTTGTCATTTCATCCAGAAGCTTCAAGTACTTATCATACACTTCCTTTTGCTCCTGGTTTAATTCCTCGGTACTTTCATCCACTTTCGGGTTGCCATAACTACTTAATACCTGACGCTTTGCAGCTTGTTCTCCTGCTTTTATATTAATCGGTAAGCCATTGAGGAATAAGGATTGCTGCATTTCCTCCCCTGCCATGAATTTGATGAATTCCCACGCAGTCTGCTTATTTTTTGAATTTGAATTCATCACCACTCCCATTGAAATTTCCAGTGGTTTCTTACCGCTCTCACTCTTTATAAGTCCGCCCAGGGCACTGGTCTTGGAAAATGGTTTCCCAATCTCCATTACTTCGCCATCACCCTTCATAACCCCGGAAGCACCTGTATCAAAAAATCTGAAAATGTCATAACTACTTAGAAAATTATAATAATATCTGGTATTCATAAAAGCCTTTCTGAAAGCTTCCAGGTCATCCTTTTCAGGATCAAAAGCAATTATTTCCTTTATATATCCTTTTGAAACCACTTCTTTTGATAGCTTTAACATTTTTGAAAAACTGCTGTCTGTGAAATTTGCTTTCTTGTTCAGTATATCTATGTACTTATCATAACTTGTATTGAAAAGGCTATTGAAGAATTCCTGGCCCCCAAATATATCAAATAATTTAAGAACGTCATTTTCCTTTTTCTCAAAGGAGTTTCCTGCCAGATCCACTAATTCTGCTAAAGTGTATTCCTTTTTGTTTTTTAACATGTTCTGCTCTTCCTTATCCAGGAATTGTGCGTCATAGCTGAACAGATTAAAGTTAAAACCTAATGGAAGTACATACTGCTTACCATTATATTTGCTTGAACTTAAAACATTTTCCCTGTAATCTGTTTTCTTGAAGCCAGCATCATTTTCAATATATTTGTCCAGACTCTCAAGCATACCTTTGTCAGCATATTTATAATATGGTATTATATCTGTCATAATAAGGTCAGGGCCATTACCGCTCATAATTTCGGTATTTATTTTTTTAATATAATCCGACTTTTTGGATGCATCTTTTTCACCTAAAACACCCACCGGGGCAGCAGGTCCAGCAGCTTCCGCTGATGCGCCCCCATTCATTTCAGGCATTGGCGACAATCCCTCAAAAGTTATTTTTGTTCCGGGATATTTTTTTTCAAACAACTTCCCTGCCTCGTGAAGATACATGTTGTACATCATGTCTTCATAGCAGGAAACTGTTATTTCCCCTGTAATCTGCTCTTTGTTGTTGCTGGGTTCATTTGCCCTTTTGCTTGTTTGGTTATTGTTGCTGCTGTCACATGCTGCAATAGAAAATGTCATTGCAGCTGCCAGAAGCAATGATGTTAGTTTTTTCATTCTTACCTCCTGAAATATATTGGACTTGTTTTCAAAACCAAGTATACGTTTTTAATCTAGGATAAATCAGCGAAGATATGCGGCAAAATTGCGGCAAGAGTATTTTTCTTTCGGCAAGAAAATTGGCCCTGCCGAGCAGGACCAATTGGGTAAATGGATGACATTATTCAATTATTCTTAACTATTCCCCGGTAATAAGAGAAATATAGTAAACCTAGCTCCTAAGTCTGTATTTTCTGCAATGACTTTCCCCTTGTGCTTCTCGATAATTTCCTTGGTTATAGATAATCCAAGTCCGGATTTTCCGTTTTCCCCCATATAGAAACGTTCAAATACATGAGGTAAATCCTTTAATGCAATCCCATTTCCATCATCAGTTATTTCTATTTTAATCTCTTTACCAACAACCTCATAGGCTATGTTTACCTCTGTCTTAGCATGCCTGATACAATTTATTAATATATTTGTAATTGCTTTTATCAACTGTTCCCGGTCAGCTTCAATATATACAGAATAATTCGGGAAATCAGTGCTAATATTTTTCCCCTCTCTTTTAGCTATTATTTTCAAGCCCTCCATACATGCAAACAGTACGTCCTTAACATCAAACCTGGTTCTTTTTAACTGCTGCAGACCGCTATCCATTCTAGATATATATAACAGCTCATTTACCAGTGACAGCATTTTTTCACTCTGTATTACTATTACATCAGCTGCTTCCACATTGTCCTCAAAAACTTCCTGTACAATACCTTCGGCATAACCTTGAATTGACATGAGTGGTGTACGGAGTTCATGAGAAATATTTTGAAAAAACGTCTGTTTCTCCATGTCATAGGATTCCAATTTTTTTGACATATCACTCATACTATTGGCAAGATGATTAAATTCTACATAGCTATAATGTTGTCTCTGGTCTGAATCAAATTTTCCAAGTCCGATTTGTTCAGCGTAACTGCACAGGCTGTTTATTGCCTTATTTAGTCCTCCGTACATGCGGATTCCCACTAGTATCGTTACAATTCCGGAAAGTATCAGTACGGCTATAAGCACATAATTAATCTTATTTGCAAAATTTTGTGCAGGAGTTATATCTGTGTACAGTAATACACTATAGTTTGCATTAAATGTGTCTTTCAAAAGAAGCGAAGCAAAGAATGTATTATTGCCAACAGTGGTTTTTATCAGTGAACTGTCGGTAAACTTGTCTCTGTTTTCCTTAAAGTAATTTGAAAGGTACTCTACAGTGTTTTTCGTTTCTTTAGAGATATAATATTCCAGAGGATAAACAACCTTGTTATGTTCATCAAATATTATATAATCAGTTGCTATAAAAGATGCTTCTGCCGGAACTGCTTTCATAATATCCAACACATCCGCGTTGATTGAAATATTTTCTTGTAATGAGCCCGTAGCCCCCTGAATAATAAGAATATCAGGTACTTGTGTCTTACCTTTTTCATCTCCCTTTACAATAGATACACCCTCTTTATCTTTAACAGGCTTATAAGGAGGGCCTGTAATGGGTGTAGTAGGAGCTAAGCCCTGTACTGAATACCTTGAACTAAGGAGTCCTTTTTCAGCCTGATTCTTGATATATTGTCCTATCAATATATTGAAGGATAACCCTATAAGTAAAAAATTAACAAACACAACCCCTATCAAAATTAAAAGGAGTCTTTTCTTAAAGCTTGTCATAATCAGTATCCTTTTCCTTTTTGTTGATTTTAAACCCATAACCCCATATGGTATCAATAATAACCGTACTGTCAAAATCGGATAATTTCTTCCGCAAGCGTTTGACTGTATCATCCGTTGCTCTGGTCTCAACTATGCTGTCAAAGCCCCAGATTTTATTTAACAGTTCTTTTCTGGAAATAGCTCTGGATGAATTCTGGAGGAAATACAACAGAAGATTGTATTCTGTCATAGTGAAAGGCAGTTCTTTTTCTTTGCAGTATGCTGTCATTTCCTGAGGTAGTATTTTTAAATCTTCGTATACAATTGAATCCGTTTCATCTTTACCTTTATCCATATCTATTCTTCTTAATATAGCTTTTACGCGCAGGGTAAGCTTAATAGGACTAACAGGCTTAACAAAATAATCATCACTGCCCAAGGTAATGCCAGAGTAATAATCAGCATCAGTATCTCGGGCTGTCAGCATAATGATGGGTACTGTGGATCTTTGTCTTATTGATGAACATATTGTAAAGCCATCACTACCCGGCATCATGACATCCAGAATAACCAAATCAGCCTGTCTGGTTATAAATGCCTCAAGTAATGCATCACCATTTTCAAAAACCTCTACCTCATATCCCTCTTTAACCAGGAAGGTCTTTATGAGATTTCTAATACTCACATCATCATCTGCAGCATAAATGAGCTTGTTCATTGTATTACCTCCGTTGTAACTCCTCTGATAATTGACACAATTATATCATAAGCAATATATTGTATAAATTGATTGTGGCGTGTTGCCACAAAGCTGCCACATATTTGCATGAATTTTATCTTTTGGTTTGCCATCAAGCTCCAGCTGCTTCCTCCTAAGAACAGCAGTGCCATTACTACTCCTTTATAACAAAAGGTCTCAACGGAAAATTTTATCTCCGTTGAGACCTGATTTTAAAAGTATCTACATTTTGTTATATCAAATCTGCCTTTTGCAGCAGCTTTCTTACAATCACCGCAACTTCCGCTCTGGTGATGTTTTCCTTGGGTGCCAGTGTACTGCCGGTCTTGCCCAGCACAATTCCTGTCTTTACGCATGCAGCGATGCTTTCTTTAGCATAGGCTGCTGTTTTTCCTCCATCCTTAAAGGCTCCAAGAAGCTTCTGCAGCTCTCCTTCGGATAACTCCCCCTTCAACGAGGTGAGCTTCATGGCCTTTGCAATCATGGTCATGGCCTGTTCGCGGGTGATGCTGTCATTAGGGCCGAACCTGTCCGCACTGAATCCAGCCACGATTTTGTACTCAACAGCCGTCTTGACGTAACCACTGTACCAGTCGGAATCCTGCACGTCCTTGAAGCTTTCAGTCCCTACGCCAGGCTTCAGCCCCAAGGCTTTTACTACTATGGCTGCAAATTCTGCACGGGTGATGTTCCTATTTGGCTGGAACACGTCGTTGCCTACTCCGTTTATAACCATCCTGGAGCCCATATCGTTGATAGCTTCCTTTGCCCAGTGCCCCTCTGCATCTTTGAATTCTAAGGGATGCCATACGACGGAATAGGTGCTGTTGGTCAAGCTGTTAATCTTGGCATAGTACCTGCCGTTTATAACGGTCACCCTGGTCGGCACATGCCTCACCGCCCCGTCGGGCTCCACTATAATTCCGGTAGTAATCTTATTGGGATCCACCCCATCCGGTATTGCCACAGTTCTTTCCACAAAGACATTGAACTTGTCCACTTCCACCATCTTGCCGCCATAGCTGCCTTTGATGCTGAAGTCTATGGGAGGCGCCACGATGGTGAAGGTGCCTTTCTTAGAAGAATTCTCCAGCACCTTGACCGTTTCTTCCGATGATTTGACAATGGACACCTGCATCTTGATATCCTGCAGGGCCACATCCTTTCCTAGCTTTTCAGATACTGCATCTACATTGATCTGCTGTGCAGGAATGTTATAAATGGCTGTTTCTGTCCTTAGCTCCAACACGGCAGCTTTGTTCTCCATGTTCTTGACCATCTGTGCGTTCAGCTCGCCGATTACCACATCGGCCTTTGTGTTCACCGGTATGGTGACCACTGCCTTGTTCCCTTCACTCTCAAGCTTCTGCGCAAGCTTCTTTTCATCCACCGCAATGGTGGTTACAGTTCTGTTCCCTTCCTTTGTGTTGGTGGCCTTGCCGGCATTTTCTGCCTTGCCGTTGACCAGCACCTCCACTCCGGTCTCTTGAGGCTCCGGCGTGGGGGAAGGTGTTATATTGCCTCCTCCTCCGGTGGAAGGTCTCGCATTTACCACCTGGGTTACCGTAAAGGTCACTGGAGCCATTTTATTTGCCAATACCGTCACTGTTTCAGTATAGGTTCCCACCGTAAGTCCGTCCTTGGCTCTTACCGTGAAAGTTGTGGTTGCTCCGCTATTCAAAGATACGCCAGGTAACTGTGCAATTTCAAATGCGCTATTTTCTCCCGTATTTAATGATACCGACAGGTTTGATAAGTTCTCGGTACCGGTATTTGTCACTGTAATGCTCTTACTTGTCTGTGTACCGGAGCCATATCCCTCCGTCAAGGCAGGGATGTTCTGACTGCCGATGGCAGCTATATTATAGTTTCTGTATCGCATCACCGTAGCCTTGCCGTACTCTGTACCATCCTCATAAGCCACATAAATCTTTCCGTCATCAATATACAAGGAAGTATAGCCTGCTGCTCCATGCGAAAGTCCCGCTTGCCCTACCGGCTCCCATGAAATCCCATTATACTTCATTACTGTTGCCTTGCCGCTGCTTGCACTATCTATGTAGGCTACATAAGGCACCCCATCATTCATGTATAAGGAGGGATAACTTATGTAGCTGGTGGAAAAGCCCGCTTTTCCCACCGGCTCCCATTCATCCCCATTATATCGCATTACCGTTGCCTTGCTGTTATTTCCACTATCTATATAGGCGACATACGGCACCCCATTGTCCACATATAAGGAAGTATATTGCGCAAATCCTGCCGAAAACCCTGCATTTCCCACTGTGCTCCATTGGCTTCCATTATACTTCATCACTGTCGCCCTGCCGCTGGCTGAACCATCTGAGAAGGCCACATAGGGGACCCCTCCGTCAATGTACAAGGATGTAAACATTGAAGAAATTCCCGAAAATCCCGCATTTCCTACCGGCTTCCAGCTATCCCCATCATACATCATTACCGTGACTGCACCGGAGTAATACCCATCTTTATAGGCTACATAGGGCACTCCGTCATATATATATAATGAGGTATTTGATGCACTTCCTGCTGAAAACCCCTTATTTCCTACCGGCTCCCAGCTGCCTCCCTCATACTTCATAACTGTAGCCCTGTATAAAGAACCAGTAGCATCCTGATAGGCCACATATGGCACACCATTATCTACGCGCAGTGATGTAAATCCCACAGAACTATCAGAGAATCCCGCAGTACCCACAGTCGCCCAGTTCTCACCGTCATAGCTCATAACAGTTGCCTTATCGCTGTTATTGGCGTCCACATAGGATAAATAAGGCGTTCCATGATCCACAACCAGCATCATTTGCCTTGCATCTCCTGCCGAGAACCCTTTACTCCCTACCAATACCCAGTCGGAGTCACTTTCTCCGGCGATTATAACATTGGAAGGTGTTGATTCAGCACTGTTTCCAATTGCATTTACGGCTTTTACAGTAAAGGTGTAGCTTGTCCCGTCTGTCAAACCTGTTACAGTGATAGGGCTTGCTCCTGCCGTTGCCGTTATTCCTCCCGGACTTGATGTCGCCACATACCCGGTGATAGGGCTGCCTCCGTTGGTTACAGGCGGCGTGAAGGTAACGGTGGCTATTCCGCTGCCAGTTGTTGCTGCCGACACTCCGGTGGGTGCGCCAGGTACGCCTGCATTTACCTGCTGAGTTACCGGGAAGGTAACCGGCACCATATTCTCCGCCGATATGGTCACAGTTTCATTATAGGTTCCTGCGTCAAGTCCATCCTTAGCTTTTACCGTAAAGGTGGTGGAGGTTGAACCATTATTTAATGTGGTTATAAGAGGCTGGGTAATTGCAAAGCTGCTGCTTGCTCCTCCACTGATTGACGCAGACAGGTTTTCCAAATCCTCTGTACCGGTTTTTGTCACTGTAATGGTCTTGGTCTGCTGCGTGCCATTCACATATCCTGCTGTCAATGGTTCCAGGGTTTGGCTTACAATGGGTGCTATTGCATAAGTGGGCAATGCTGTGGGCTGATACTTCTTTACCGTACCTGACGATGCCTGTGCATTCCCGTAAATATATACCACGTGGGGGATTCCTTCATGCATAGACATAGCAGCCATAGCTGACTTCTCTGCAACTCCGCCTTCCCCTACCGGCTTCCAGCTGCCGTCCTCATACTTCTTTACATGGAGCATCAACGGATAATCTCCCGAATATGTAACATAAAGAGTTCCGTCATATCCATACAGAGAAGGTGATAGTCCGTCCTCGTTGGACACGGCACCACCCAGCTGTCCCCAAACGCCATCTTTATACTTCATTACTACAGCCTTATAATGCTCAGTAATTGGATTTACATCTGCATTAGAATATGCCACATAAACGGTGTCATCATCTACATCTTTTATACCACTGTCCACATATAAGGACACAGGTCGCTGCAAGGGGGAGGTAAATTTTGTCCTATCCGGTTCTTGCCCCTCTATTTCCTTTCTCCCCAACTCTTTCCAACTGTCGCTCTCATACTTCTTCACCACAAGGTCTACCTTGGAATCAGCAGGATCCATAAATATTGCATAGGAGACATAGGGAACTCCCTCAGATACAAATAGTTTGACGCCTGCGTTACAGTGAACAGCATCGCTTCCCGCAATCCCTATATCTTCCCATTTCTCATCCTCATATTTCTTTACCACGATTTTATTGATGCTGACGTTGTTCACTATATCAAGCAACATGTATGCCAAATAAGGGACTCCTTCATCCACATATATGGATGTAAATATCCCTGTGCCATTATTCAGCTCATCCCCCAAAAGCGTCCATTCGTCTTTCATGGCATCGTATTTCTTTACCCTAATCACACTCGTGTTGTTATAAGGATTTTGCTCTACATAGGACACATAAGGAATACCATCGTATACATACAAGGAGGTATACACTGCCTCGTCTTTATCAGCGGTATATTTTCTTCCTCCAACCTCTACCCAGGCATGTCCGTTGAATTTTTTCACCATTCCTGCATAATAATCCGGATGAGGCTCACTAGGAAAATTAGGATCAAAAGGAGGAACGTTTGTATATGCTATGTAGGGAGTATCTCCATCCATGAATAATGACGGATACGTCATTTGGTTAGTCACAAGTGTTCCTGTTCCAACCTCGGCCCAATCCTCACTTATGCCGGAATCACCAAAGGTCACTGTAAATGTCAGCTTGTTTCCTGGCGCATCTCCTCCGCTTATGGTTGGAGCTCCTGACATTCCTTTATCAATCATAACTATCTGGTTCGCCGTCTGAAACTTATTAATTGGAGCCGATGTAAGTTCTATTTCCGCTTTGTAGGCCAGACCCTCCATGAACTTTCCGTCATCAGTTAAGGTAGGCGGAGCTCCGTCAGCATTTTTCCACGTAAGACCTGATATAAAATAGCTTCCCACATTTCCCGGTACTGATAAGTCGTATATTTCTGTAGGTTTCTCGCCGCCTGCCGGTACTGCCATTCCCGTCAAAAGTACCCCTGTAATTGGCATAACCATCATCTGGGGATAAGCTACAGGCTGGATTACACGGAACTTTACGGCTGTCATGTTTTCAGCCGATATTATTATGTTTTCAGCATAGATTCCTGCTGAAATTCCGTCTATGGGCTTTATATCAAAGGTTATGGACTCTCCGCTATTCAATGAGGCTGCAGGAGCTTTAGTGATTTTAAACCTGCTATTCCAACCCTTGTCAAGTGCCACCGACAGATTTGACAGACTTTCTGCACCATTATTTGTTATAGTAATGGTTCTGGTGGGAGGTGAATCGATGGGATATCCCTGGTTCAAAAGCTCCAGCATTTGGTCGCTGACGGGCTCTATGGAGTAGCTCTTAAGGGTTAAGTTCTCTATATTCTGATTCAGTGGAACTATAACATCGGTATTTGTTTCAATCCGGGACTCACCAGGCTCTTCCGCTCCCCCTTCTCCGTTTGTCGGCGCTTGTCCTTCAATGACAGGCAAATTTCCTTCAGCATGTGCCGCGTTTGCTGCCGGCCCCCAGCCGGGCACCATGCCTGAAAGTATTGCGAACACTAGCACTGCCCCTATGATTTTTCTAAAACTATTTCTCTGTTTTTTCATCCTTACGCTCCCTTTCTCCGTTTTTAGTTCAATTTGTCTCTGCTGTGAATTCATCCACATCTGCGCAACATAAGGCATATATTTTTTATTTTACATAATTAAGATAAACAAAAAATAAACAAAAAAAAGACCCCGGTTTTCCCGAAATCTTTTTATATCAAGTCTTTCGCTATAGATAAGCTTATGCAACTTCCAGGCAAATCTCCATTTCACCCAGGCTACAGCAGAAATATAAAATATCAACTATCACCATATGGAAGTATTTTTCAAACTATTACTTCTCTTTTAACATTTCTCCCACATTGTAACTTCTAGATATATCCTTACCTTTTCTTGTTGTTATGTTTACTGCTATAAATTCATCCTGATATATCCTTTTTATATCATTTATTGTCAATCCGGTTGAATCAAATATCACATACTTCATAGCTTGCGCATTGTTATCCTTATAAAGATTATTAGTTTCACTACTGCCGCCCTTTATGGACCTAACCCTGTCAAAACCATCAATTACATTAAGCTCAGGTATTTGTATATCCCTCTTTTTGCAATGTTTTGAATTCTTTACACGAATATCTGCATAAAGAATTTTAAGATTTTGAATGCTATATTCTGCAAGAGAATTTGCATCATATTCTTCCTCTGTAACATCTCTCAATTCAATACATGCAGTTACCTCGGGGTAATTACTTCTTATTGAATTTAATAAGCCTGAAAAAGAAATCGAAATTATCAAAATAGTAAAGCATATTACAATTATAATTAAAGAATGTCTAAGTTTTATTTTTTTCAAATTAACCTCACAAAAAATAATAAATTTTATAAATATATTTTACATTTTACAGAGCTTAAGTCTTTAGTGCAAATCCTGCAAATTTCAAAGCTAGATAAATTATATCATGTATATACTCCAAGGACGTTTTATAATTTTTCTGCCATGTACCTGAATACATTAGGCCAATCATAATTATCAAGCCCGTATTCCATACCAAGGCGGACCATTATAATATTTTTTTGAGGGGCTATATATAAATACTGACCATGCTGCCCCCAGGCAAAATAATCATAGCCTGAGTTTACGGCTTTGCCTCCCCACCAGAAGTATTTATAATATAGACCACTGTTTTTTATCCACGCAGGGTAATAATCTTTTTTCTCTTTTAACCTTTGATCCGGTGAAACTGACTCTAAAATCCACTCTTCAGGAATTATTTGCTGGCCGTTCCAGTTCCCCTTATTAAGATATAGTCTTCCAAATTTGGCATAATCGACAGCACGAGCATTTAAGCCACTTTCCAGCTTTTCAAGCCCTTTCTTTTCATAATCCGTGCTCCAGGTTGCGGGATACTTCATCCCCAGCGGCTTCCACAATTTTTCCTGCAAGTATTCAGATACAGTCATATGTGTGGTTCTTTCAATTATCATACCAAGGAGCATTGGGTGATAATTATCATATCTGAAATGCAGCCCCGGGTCTTCCTTAATATCAACATTTAGCGCAAGTTTCCTTAAATCAGGGTACCTGTAGGATTTGGACTCATCACTCATATGCTTAAGAATTGCAAAATCTCCGCTTTCGGTATAATTAATACCTGAAGACATTGACAGCAAATCTTTAATTGTGATTTTTGAAAAGCCGTCCCCTTTCAATTCAGGCAGGTACTTGTTTATGGGATCGTTTATACTTTGAATATTCCCCTCTTTTATGGCAATTCCCACCAAAGCTGATACAAATGATTTAGCTATTGAAAATGACGTATTTATGGAGTCTTCCTTATATCCGTTATAATACTTTTCAAAGTATATGGTGTCGTCTTTTATTACTATAAAGGCTGTTGTCTTGGTTTCTGAAAACAACTCATCAAGGCTTCCGGTTTTTAAGCATCCATTAAACATATATTTAATATTTTTATTGTTGTCCAGAAAAAGTTGTTCCTTCAACGGTTCCTTCTTGAAACTAAAAACCGTGGAACCATTATCAATTTCCCTATATGGAAATACTTTATAATCAGTAGTAAGTGCCTCTTGGTGAAGAAGACTTAGCCTAAGGTATGTAAAAGAAAAATCAAATGTCTTAAATAGAAAGATACATGCAACTACTACAATGAATATTATTGAGATTAAAATAATTTTACTATTCATTTTTGTCTCCCCTCAGAAACCATGTTTTTATTAACACACTACCAACCTTTTTTATTTTATATAAATTGCTTATAATCATTAATACTGCTTCTGCCTGCCTTGTCAAATGATTACTGTTAATGTTTTGCACCCTGCTCATTTTGCAAATACCCCCCTAAATCACTAATTGTAGGTGTCCTGAATACTTCCTTTAAAGAAATGTCTGTGTTGAATTCCTTATTAACTTGTGAAATAAGGATGGTTGCTTTAACAGAGTCACCTCCCAGGTCAAAAAAGTCATCATATATTCCAATTTTCTCGACACCCAACAATTCTGACCATATTAGCAAAAGCTTTCTCTCAGCCTCATTTTGAGGAGCTTTAAATTCAAGGCCTGTATTTATATCAGTGCCGGGTTTGGGAAGTTCCTTGACATTAATTTTCCCATTGGCCGTCAATGGTATTTTCTCAATGCGTATGAAATATGAAGGAATCATATATTCAGGTAAAGTAACGGATAAATAATTTCTTAATTCCGACACAGTAAAATTCATATCTGCAACAATGTACGCACATAGGTATCTTCCGCTGTTTTTATCATCTCCAGGGACAACAATTGCTTCGGTAATTTGTTCATGCTCCAGGAGCTTCGACTGGATTTCTCCCAATTCTATCCGATACCCCCGGATTTTAATCTGATTGTCCCTTCTTCCTAAGAATTCAATATTTCCGTCAGAGAGCCATCTTGCCAAATCTCCCGTTCTATACATCCATTCTCCGGCAGCAAATGGATTGGGTACAAATTTTTCTTTATTAAGTTCCGGCTTATTTATATATCCTCTTGCCAGACCGTCTCCTGAAATGCAAAGTTCTCCATAAACTCCTATTGGTAGTACTTTGTCATACCTGTCCAGAATGAATATACGAGTATTGGAAATTGGACTTCCGATGCTTATTTCATTCTCTTCCGTAAGATCTTTCAGCGAAGTCCATACAGTATATTCAGTTGGTCCATATAAATTATATATTCTCCCATGGGTTACACTTTTCAGGTCATTTAGCATGCTATGTGGAAATGCTTCTCCGCCAATCATAATATCGGTAAGATTGGCAAGTGCTGATATACCTGCAGGGCTATTTTGCAATAGCTTAATTCTTGATGGTGTAGTTGCTATCATGTTCACATTGCATCCTACCATAGCCCTAGCCAGAAGCTCCGGCGACCTTTGCTGTTCTTCATCCGCAATTACAAGTGTCATACCGGTTAAAACAGGGATTAAGGTATCATTAATTGATAAATCAAAGGAAATACTAGTAGAAGACACCATTGTTTTACCCCTTGAGAAGCTGATAACCTTCCCTAATGAATTTACCAGATTTATTACTGACCTGTGTTCTATCATAACCCCCTTTGGTTTTCCGGTAGAACCCGATGTATATATAATATATGCAAGATTTCTTGATGTTCCGCACCTTTCAAGATCTGAATGATCTCCTGAAAATATATTTTCATCCTCAAGATCGATAATGTCACCATCAAAACCAAGGGTATCGTCAGTCAGCTTTGTGGACAAAAGAATTTTTGCGTTACAATCCCTGAGCATATACCGTATTCTCTCTTCCGGATATTCGGGGTCTACGGGTAAATACGCACCTCCTGCCTTTAAAATTCCAAGTATGCCAATTAATATTAAGGGTGTTCTTCTTACAAGTAATCCTACCGGACAATCCTGCTCCAATCCTTTATCTCTTAATAATCTGGCAAGTTGGTTGGCTTTCCTGTTAAGTTCGAAATATGTCAGACGGGTATCTCCCCAAATTAGTGCAGTATTGTCAGGGCAGGCTCTTACCTGTTTTTCAAAAAGTTCATTAATCTTAGTCTCTGACTGGTATTGGCAATATGTATCATTGAAGCCATAAAGCAGTTGATTCTTCTCTTCTTCTCCGATGAAATCTATCTTTGAAATAGGCACATCAGGATTGTCAATAACTGTTTCCAAAATATTAATAAAGTTCTCAGCCATTCTTCTGATACTTTCTTTTTTAAACAGCTTTGTACAATAGCCTTGGCTAAGGCTTATTGTTCCATTTGTTTCATAAGCTTCAAGCAGCAAGTCCATTTTAGCTGTTTTATTACTGAAATCATAGGGAGCAAATGTAAGTTCCCCGGCTTTTATATCTAATGAGTCGATATTTTGCATTAAAAACATGGCATCAAACAAAGGGTTCCTGCTCACATCTCTGGATATTTTTAATTTGTTTATCAATTCATCAAGCGGATAGTCTTGATTTTCAAAAGCATCCAAAGAGTTTTTCTTTACTTCAGACAAAAATTCCCTGAAGGTTTTTACTATTTCCGGACGATTTCTCATACAAAGAGTGTTGACAAATATCCCAACCATATTTTCAAGGTCTGCGTGTGGCCTCCCGGCTATGGGAGTTCCAACAATAATGTCATCCTGTCCGGTATAAAAAGAAAGAAGAATGTTGTATGATGCCAGTAATATCATATAAATCGTTGTTCCGGTTTCAGCAGCGGCAGCATAAAGTTTTTGTGTCAATTTCTCATCAACTGTAAAATCTACACTATCACCTTCAAAGCTCTGAACCGCAGGCCTTTTAAAATCCTCAGGCAAATTCAGCACCGGTATATTTCCCTCAAACCTGTTAAGCCAGTATTTTTCCTGCCTCTTAAGAGTCTCTGATTTAAGCATGTCATTTTGCCATTCGCAAAAATCCTTGTACTGTATTTTTAGCTCCGGCAGTTCCTCCCCGTTATAAAGGTTCGCAAATTCCCTGATTAAAACTTTTATGGAGGTGCCATCGGAAATAATATGGTGCATATCATAAATTAAAACGTGCTCCTCATTTGATATTCTTATAAGCACTACTCTTAGCAGTGGTGCCTTGCTAAGGTCAAAGGGCCGTATAAATTCATCCAATATATCTTTAATAAACCGATTTTCGGCTTCTTTTTCATTTATAAATTGTAACTTTTCAGACAGTTCAATTTTTTCAACTTCAAAGTCTGTGTTTTTATGTACTTTCTGAACAGGCTCATTACCTTCAAACAGAAAAGAAGTTCTAAGACTATCATGGCGTTCTATTAGTATTTTAAATGCATTTTCCAACCTCTCCGAATTTAGATAACCTTTAATATTCATTGCACCGGGCATATTGTAGCTTGTTCCGTCCCTTTCCATACTATTTAAAACCAGCATGCGTTTCTGTGCTGAAGATAACGGATAATGCTCCCTTTCCTTTACAGGGTTTAATGATGAGTAAATACTTTTCGCAGCACTCTTAACAAGACTGGAAATTTCTCTTATTGTGGGTGTCTTGAATATATCACTCAACAGGATTTTTACGTCAAACTCTTTATGAATTCTTGACAGCAGAATTACAGCTTTTAATGAATTCCCTCCTATATCGAAGAAATTATCATCGATACTTATCTTTTGGACACCCAGTACATCTTTCCACATATCAGCCATTTTCAATTCCAACTCAGTTCTGGGTGAACAATACTCTACTCCTGAATTTACGATGAATTCAGGTTTCGGTAATGCTTTTCTGTCAATTTTTCCTCCGGATGTAAGAGGCATCTCTTCCACTCCTACATAATATGTTGGAATCATATATTCCGGAAGTTGCTTGGACAGATACTCCCTGAACTTGTGTACTTCAACAATTCCACTTGTTACAACGTATGCACATAGGTTTTTACTGCCGGTTGAGTCTGCTACGATTGTTACAACACATTCCTTCACTGACTCATGCTTTTTCAAATGGCTTTCTATTTCACCTGGTTCTATCCTGAAACCACGGATTTTGACCTGATTATCTGCTCTGCCCGCAAATTCAATATTACCATCCTGCAGGTATCTTCCTAAATCCCCCGTTCTATACAATCTCTCGTATCCTGTTTCAGAAAATGGGTTATTCATAAAAAATGCTTCTGTTCTTTCGCTATCCATCCAATATCCGTCAGCCAGACAAACCCCAGAAATAAATATTTCACCGATAATACCCAAAGGAACGGGTTTATAATATGCATCAAGAATGTATATCTTTACATTTGATATGGGCTTTCCTATTGGGATTCTATCTTCTTTCCCTGTTATTTCATAATAAACGCATCCTATGCTGGCTTCCGTGGGACCATAAAGATTAAAAACACGTACATGTTCGAATGACTTCATGAATTTTCCGACTGCGTCGGCTCCGATTTCTTCGCCCCCAATAATAACGCCTTTAAGAGAACTAAAATCATTATTTATTCCATCTATTTCACAAAACAGGGTTACAAGAATATTGAAAACAGATGGCACAAAATCAGTAAGGGTTATTTCATTCCTTCTAATAATATCGGTAATATATTCAGCTGATGTTACCAAAGACGGTACAGGTATAACCGTCTTGCCTCCATTTATCAGAGGCCAAAAAAATTGCCATACAGCACTGTCATATACATGGTTTGTGGTTTGCAGCACGGATTTGGACATTTCCGTACCGAAGCTGTCGTTCATCCAAAACAGTCTGTTCATTATTCCTCTATGAGGAATGACTACCCCTTTCGGGTTTCCTGTCGAACCAGATGTATATATTATATATATTGGATCATCCAGTACCGCATCATTAAGAAGATTCTCCTCAATTGAATTTAATTCATTATAGTCAATTATCATAATTTCTTTTCCAATAGCTTCTTCTCTCAGCTTTATCCTTTTATCTACAATAAGAATGCCTTCGCCAAGCTCACTTAGAACAGTTTTTAATCTCTCCAACGGCCATCGTATATCAAGTGGACAAAATGCTGCTCCGGTTTTCATAATTGATAACATGGAAATTACGACTTCAATACATCCTTCCATCAGTATAGGCACAACCATACCTCTTTTTACGCCCCATTTTCTTAATTCGAGGGCAAAGCTGTTTGCTTTCCCATTCAATTCACTATAGGAAAGGGATTGATTCTCAAATTCCAGAGCCTTATTATCAGGTACACGTGATGCCTGCTCTTCGAATAATTCATAAATCATCTTCTCCGACAAGTATGGTACATAGTTGTTGTTAAAAGCCTGAAGTGTTTGTTTTTCTTTGTCTGAAAGAATATTTATTTCAGAAATCGGCAGTTCTGGATTTTTAGAAACCTCAGACAAAATATTAATAAAACGTTGTAAAAACATTTCTGCTGTTTCTTTTTTAAATAACCTTGTACGATAATTTAAGTTCAATTCCAATGTTGCTTTTTCCTCAAAAGCCTCAAGAGTAATATCAAACTTAGTGATTCCGGACTCAAAAGAATATGGACTAATCTTTAATCCTTCAATCTCCATATCTTCCGTCCGAATATTTTGCAGTACGAACATAGTATCAAATAAAGGGTTTCGGCCGGGGTCTCTGGGAATATTCAGCCTTTCAACCAGCTCTTCAAATTGATAATCCTGATTGTCAAAGGCCATTAATGCGCTTGTCTTAACTTCTTCCAGAAATTCTGAAAACCTTTTTCTACCCTCAGGAAAGTTCCTGATAGCAATAGAATTAATAAAAACTCCAATAACATCCTCCAAATCGGCATGTCTTCTCCCTGCTATGGGAGAGCCTACAATAATATCCTCCTGTCCCGTGTACTTTGATAAAAGTACATTATATGCTGCCAACAGGATCATATATATTGTAGTTCCTGTATTAACCGCAAGATTTTTAAGACTTGCAGTTGCGTCTGCCGGTAGGGAGAATCCTACTCTTGCCCCTTCATAACTTTGCACAGGAGGTCGCGGAAAGTCAACAGGCATATTCAACAGAGGTATCTCCCCTTCGAACCTGTCCAGCCAGTATAATTCCTGCTCTTTGAATTTATTACTTTCGAGAGCTCCGTACTGCCATACTGTAAAATCCTTATATTGAATTACTAATTCATTGAGATTTAACCCTTTGTATATATAAACAAATTCTTTTATTAATATGCTCATTGATATTCCATCGGATATAATATGATGCATATCATATAACAGCAAATACTTGTCCTTATGCAATTTAACAAGTTTCACCCTTATTAATGGAGCCATGCTTAAATCAAAGGGCTTAATGAATGACTTTATTATTTCTTCCGGTTCTTCAAAAGTCTCCTCCTCATACAAGATACCAAACTCAAAATTATTATGAATCCGCTGTACCGGCTCTTCATTTACTATTTCAAATGATGTTCTGAGGCTTTCATGTCTTACAATCAGCTTTTTAAAAGCATCTTCAAACCTCTGGACATCTATGTCACCATCCACCGTCATTACTCCGGGCATATTGTAGCCTACATTATCCCTGTCAGCTTCACTTAATATATAAAGTCTTTTTTGCGCTGAAGACAGGGGATAGTATTCCCTGTCTTCGGCAGGCGTGATGGAAAGATACATACTTTCTTCCATCTCTTTTATACGTTTGGCTATTCCTCTGACAGTGGGCAATATGAAAACTTCCTTAAGCAGTATCTCAACATTAAATCCTTTTTGTATTCTGTAAATCAGCATCATAGCTTTAAGGGAATCTCCTCCCAGCTCAAAAAAGTTATCATTTACCCCAAGCTTATTTACAGCCAGTATATCCTTAAGAATGTCCACAAGTTTTGCTTCAATATCATTTGAAGGAGCAACATAATCCTTTTGAATCACAATATCATCCGAGGGTTCGGGAAGTGCCATCCTGTCCAATTTTGAGTTAGAGGTTACTGGTATTCTTTGCATGCTTAAAAAATATGAAGGAATCATGTATTGCGGCAAATCCTTCAGAAGATGCTCCCTGAGTTCCGCCACTGTCCATTGGCTCTGAGATACGATATACGCACACAGATACTTTTCGCCGTCATGTCCCGTCCGGTCGATTACAACAGCCTCTTTTACCCCCGGATATTGCAGAAGTTGCTTTTCTATTTCTCCCAGCTCGATTCGGTAGCCCCTTATCTTTACCTGGTGGTCGACCCTTCCCAGGCACTCTATATTTCCATCGGGCAGCCATTTTGCAAGGTCACCTGTTCTGTATATCCTCCTGTTGCCGTCATGTTTTCCATCCTTCACCGGGTTCTGTATGAATTTTTCAGCAGTCAGTTCCGGTCTGTTCAAGTATCCCCTGG
>JAEZRV010000002.1 GCA_023444055.1 Bacillota bacterium | reverse complement strand
ATACGGTCGGCGGAAGTGCTTGTTCTGAACCGCAACTATTTCAGCGTCAATTTCGTGAGCTAGCCATAGATATATACTGCACGGGAGTACTATTTAAGCAGTTTACCGTTGATATATCATATTTTTTTGCAACAGTCCAATTTTACAGCTTAGTTAACATAAGCAATGTTGACTTGCCAGCTTATGCTGTTACCCCCCAAGTGTAATATCTTGTCGATCATACCACTCTAAAGCTGAATAGAAATGACTAGGTTGAAAATCAGGCCAATAATCATCAACAACATAGAAATCCGCATAAATGGATTGTACTGGTAAAAAGCCGCTTAATCGCCTTCTACCACCCCAGCGGATAATCAAATCAATTCTTGAAATATCAGATGACTTCATGCTACTCATTATATTTGTTCTTTTAGCTCCTGAACTAGCTGTTATCAAGTGCCCTAAATCCCATTCCCAACCATAGTTAACAAGGAAATTAACCTTAATTCCCCCGTTGCCAAAGGTTCTTCTAGTGGTATAGCTAATTAGTTCATTTGGAAACATTCTTGATTCGCTATTTCCAACTACTAATAATGAAGCATTTTCCTTAGAAAGCATTTTAACAGCATTTACGCAAGCCTCGGTGAAAGCTTGTCTCTGTGTAATAGGACGTTTATTATTGTCTATAGTAAAGCCGTAATAGGTTATTTCTTTAACTCCAATTTGTTCACATAGTTTAAAAACAGCTAATCCGGGTTCAAGCCCGGTTGCATATCCATTTTCTTTTCCCATTCCTTTTGAAACAGCCCATCGCCTATTTCCATCTGGAATAATTCCTATATGTTCAGGTATTCTCATAAAATCACCCTGTCTAATAAAATTTAGAAAATTTTATTAGACGTTTCCCTTTTCTTATATCAGCACGTTTAATCATGTATAACATGTATAACATGTGTAACCATAGTTCTGCTAAATTTATTGTTAGCGTATAATTATTAGTTTTGAAAGAACTTTTGATTTAACGTAACAAAATTTACTTTGAATCACGCATTTTATAATAGGTATTATTACCAATTAAAGCATTATTTATCCAGAAAAACATACGAACTAAATTTTTGTTTTTTAATGAATTTAGTTCACTTAAGCATTAATGTATCCTGTAAGATTAGCCTGTACAGAATACTTGCTACATTGTATAATTAAATGGAGATTTAAGGTTGAAAGAAATTACTAATACATTTAAAGTAGGTGCCGAGTCCATGTCATTTCTGTCATGTGGTTTTGTGTAGAATATGTGGGACATGGACATAATAATAGATTTACATTACAAGAATAAAATAACTTCGTAAAGTTATACTCAAATCATTACTATTACACTTATCTAACAAAAGATTATATTAATAAGATTATTACAAAATTTACATTTTGCAATAAAAAATAGAATAAAAGGGGGAGATAAAAATTATGGAGAAATTGAAATGTGGGATTCCACACAAGAAATTTTTCCGGTCAACTGCATTTATACTTGTGACTTCTTTAGTGTTGACTTTGTTTGCTTATGTTCCAGTTACACAATCTGCTAGTTCACCACGTACAGGGGATTCTTATTACAGTTACGGTGAAGCAATGCAAAAAGCTATTCTCTTTTACAAGGCAAATCGCCTAGGAGACTTACCTGATGATTATGTTTTACCTTACCGAACTGATGCAGCTATGAACGACGGTAAAGATGTTGGCCTTGATTTAACTGGTGGTTGGGCAGATGCCGGTGATGGTATCAAATTTACGCATCCTATGTCATATGCTGCAGGTCAATTAGGATGGGCTGTATACGAATATCGTGATGCATTTGAAAAGTCAGGACAAATAGACGATATTTTGGATGAAATTAAATGGGCTACTGACTTCTTTATAAAAGCAAATCCAAGTCCTGAAGTGTTATATTACATGTGTGGATATAATGAGTCTGACCACTCTGTTTGGGTAGCTCATGAGATGCTGGATTATATGACAGATAGAAAATCTTTCGTACTGAATGCTCAAACTCCTGGTTCTGATGTTGCAGGATCAACTGCCGCTTCTTTAGCCATCGCATCTCTTATTTTTGAAAAAACAGATCCTGAATATGCAGAAAAATGTTTAAAACATGCTAAGCAAATTTTTGCTTTTGGTGATAAATACAGAGGAAAGAATCCTCTTGATACGCTATATCCATCAGGTGGCTATATTGATGACTTAGCTTGGGGTGCTATTTGGTTGTACATAAAGACTAATGATTCAACTTACCTTGATAAAGCTAAAGAAATATTGCCTCCAACAAAATTAGGAGGCGGACATACCCACTGTTGGGATGATGTTAGCTATGGTGCAGGACTTAAGCTTGCTCAGATAACAAAGGATCCTGAATACATAAAGGTTGTTGAAAAGAACTTAGATTCTTGGATGCCAGATGGAAGTATTACATATACTCCAGGCGGTTTAGCTTGGCTTTCACAATGGGGTTCATTACGTTATGCAACAACAGCAGCCTTTTTAGCATTTGTATGGTCTGATGATGATACTGTATGTACAGCAGCTAAAAAGCAGAAATACAATGATTTTGCTGAAAAGCAAGTAAACTATGCATTGGGGGACAATCCACGAGGTGGCAGTTATGTAGTTGGATTTGGTGAGAATGCACCAGTGCATCCACATCATAGAACTGCTCATGGCTCTTGGACAAGCCAGCTTGAAACACCTAGCTATCATAGACATATTCTATATGGTGCGCTGGTTGGGGGTCCTGGCTCAAATGACGCATGGAAAGATGATGTTAAGGACTATATGCTAAATGAAGTAGCAACTGACTATAATGCTGGTTTTGTTGGTTCTTTAGCTAAAATGTATGATATGTATGGAGGTGCTCCTCTAGAAAACTGGCCTAAGCCTGAAGATTTTAGAGATCCACAGGATGATATAGTTGAGTATTTTTGTAGAGCGTGGATAATTTATGAAGGCTACGGAGCAACAAATATCATGTTCCAGATTAACAACCGTTCTTCATGGCCACCTACAATGAAAGATAAACTTTCTGCTCGTTATTATATGGATCTTTCAGAATTATTTGAGGCTGGAAAAGGCTTGGATGATGTTGAATTAAAACTATTAGATAATCAGGGCGCTAAGCTAATCGGACTCAAGCAATATAAAGATAATATTTATTACTTTACTGTTGATTTTACAGGAACAAAGCTTATGCCTACTGAGTGGGAAATGTGCGAAAAAGATGCGACTGTACAAATAAAGTATAAAGACATGAATATTGGTTCAAATGAAAATGACTGGTCTTATCAAAATTTAAGTGGTCCTCCAGACTATGAGGCTACATCATTTAAAGGATTGTCACCATATATTCCTGTATATGACAATGGCAAGCTACTATATGGTGAAGAGCCAGGTGAAGGTACTCCTGAAATTAAATATGGTGATTTAAATGATGACGGTAGTATTGATGCAATTGACTTTGCATTATTGAAGAAAATATTATTAGGTGATAAACCTGATAATGTGAATTTGTCAGCAGCTGATGTAAATGCTGATGGTGATGTTAATGCAATTGACTTTGCAACTTTAAAAAGTTATTTGATAGGCAATATAACATCATTACCAAAATAAAGCTTTATTAAAATAAGTGGGGAATACTTATTTAACTCAACTTTTTAAGCTAAAATTGTATGTGTTCAAACTTATAAAATGGAAAGTTACATCAGATAATTACTGATAGTCAACTTAAAACTAAATATTAGTAGCAAACCATTGATAAGTTTGAATACAGATGGACTTTATTTAGGAAAGTTGAGGTATTAATGACTTATATTTTGAACAGGAGGGTTTTTTATTATGAAAAGAAATCGTATTACTTGCCTTGTACTAGTATTAATGCTGGTAGTAACAATGTTTGTACCTACAAATACATTTGCAGCATCAACGGTCACTCTTAATTGGAACACCGAATATCAGACAATTGATGGGTTTGGTGTATCTGAAGCTTTCCACCAATCAAAGGATATTGCTTTATTAGGAACTACTAAACAAAAAGAGATATATGACTTACTATTTTCACAAGAAAAAGGAGCAGGCTTTTCGATATTCCGTTCAATTTTAGGTGATGGCGGAACATGGGGAAATGCAACTGACGGACCTAATAAGACTATGCAGCCATCTGAAACGACATGGGACTGGACAGAATCAAATGATGATCAGATACCTATGATTAGAACCATTCAGTCAGATTATGGAATTAAGAAAGTTCTTTATACAGTTTGGAGCCCGCCTGCATGGATGAAAACAAATGGTTCAGTTGTAGGAGGATCTCTTAGAACAGATAAGTATCAGGCTTATGCTACCTATTTAGCTGAAAATATAAAAAACTACAAATCAAAATTTGGTGTTGAGATTACTCATATCGGAATTCAAAATGAACCTGACCTTGAAACTTCGTACTCTTCATGTAAATGGACAGCAGCTCAGTTTAAAACATTTATGAAGGACTATTTGGTTCCTACCTTTGATAATGCAGGTATAACAGCAAAGGTTATTATGAGCGAAAACTCGAATTTTAATGAATCGTTAGCCATAGACTGCTTAAATGATGCTACTGCAGTGAAAAGAACAGATATTGTAGGTGTCCATAATTATGGTAATTCTTATACTCCACTTCAGACTACAAAGTCAAAGGGAAAAGGAATTTGGATGACAGAAGTATCGGATTTGAATGTCAATGATCTTACAATTACAAATGGCTTAAAATGGGCAAAGGAAGTTCATGATTTTATGACTGTACCTCAAGGAAATGCATGGCTATATTGGTGGGGTGCATGTTATAAGACATGGAACGGTGAAGCTCTAATTCAAATGGACATGAATGCAAAAACTTATAAAGTTGCTAAAAGACTTTTTACCATCGGTCAATATTCAAGATTTATAAGACCAGGATGGGTTAGATTTGAAGCTACAAAAAATCCAGTATCAGGTGTATATGTGACTGCATACAAAGATCCAGTAACAGGTAAGTTCGCTGTAGTTGCTATGAATAATGGCTCATCCAGCCAATCAATTACATATAACTTAAATGGTTTTGAAGCAGCATCAGTTAAACCATATACAACTTCATCAACTCAGGATTTAGCTGCAGGTGCAGATATAGCTCTTAATGGAACAAGCTTTTCAGCAACATTACCTGCAAACTCAGTAACTACATTCGTTGGAGGAACTGATGCAGGAGTTTATGGAGATGTTAATGGTGATAACACTGTAGATGCTCTTGACTTTGCACTTATCAAACAGTATCTTGTTGGACAAATAAGCACATTCCCAGGAAAGAATGGAATGAAGCTTGCTGATGTTAATAAAGACGGTAGTGTTGATGCTATTGACTTCGCAACAGTTAAGAAGTTCTTGCTTGGAAATATTGACAAGCTGCCTGTTTAAAAATCAAAATAGACTTTAATTATCAAACATTAGAAAGTAGTAAACTAATTAACATGGGCTGTTGAAAACAATTCTTGACACGTTATATATTGTATCAGTTAAAAAACAGATACAATATATAATTGTTAAGGGCCATCTTTCAACAGCCCATTTTTAATTAATCTTTTACTCAACTTTTTTAGATGAAAAGGATATGGTGCATAGTGTTAAACAAAATATGTACTGCATTGGAAAGTACCTAATTGAGAAGTTGAGCATTTCTTCGATCTAGGGCTTGACTTGTTGTTTTACATAATATAACATATAAAGTAAATAGTTTGATTATATGTTAATTAGTAGAATATTTTAAGCATTATTCTTAAAAGATTTTACAGCCTTGAAAAAGTTAGCGCATATACTGAGTTCTTTGCAAAATTGTTGTGCAGTGTTACAGGTGTGGAGGTAAATATGTATTTAGCTATATTTCCGTTAATATTCCTAGTTTTTAGTTCTATGTATAATTATATAATGTTAAATGCTGAAAAACACAAGTTTACTCCTCCTGGAAGATTAATAAAGATTGATGACCATAAAATGCATATAGTAAGTAGGGGAGAGGGTAAAACAACTGTGATAATGACTAGTGGATGTGGAACACTTTGCCCGTACACTGATTTTTATAAATTAGAATCTAAAGTATCAGAGTTTACGAGAACTTGCCTATATGATAGACCCGGCTATGGTTGGAGTGAATATTCCAAAACTTCCAGAGATACAGAGCGAATAGCTTATGACCTAAAAAGATTGTTGGAGAAAGCTGGAGAAAAACCACCCTATGTATTTGTAGCTTACTCATCAGGTTTAATGGAGGCGCTCCTGTTTGCACACAAGTATCCGTCTGAAGTTGCAGGAATGGTCATTATTGATGGCGCAGGTCCATATCGTTTTATTCAATTTTCTAATTCAGATAAAAATAAATTATCAAATTTAAATTTTAAATTTGAGGTACTAATTTTCAAATTCTTAAATTTTACAGGGATTATAAGATTAGCTTGTTTATTTAATTTAATTCCTCGTCTTGCTGATAGAACTAAAAAACTGCCCAAATATATTTGTGAATTAGAAAAAGCAATGCTTTTTAAAAACTTATATAACCGTATGATACTAGAAGAGAGAAAAACCTTTTTATCGACTTCATTAAAGATGTCTGAACACTTAGATATTAAAAATTTACCAATAACTATTATTACTGCAGATAGTTCGTTATACAATATTTATGGATGGAGTGAATCACAAAAAAGCTTATTAGAGCTATCATCAAACAGCAAACAAATAATAATCAAAAATACAAATCATAACAATATCTTACATGATTGTCACAAGGAGATTTCTGATAGTATTAGAGAAATTATTATCAATTATATGAAAAATGCTGAGAAATTAAAGTTAAACAGACCATAGTAAGTATAAAGTAAATAGTAATTATAGGGGACTAAAAACACTTAAAAATATATTTTGAGTTAAAATTTTGATTTGATATTTTGGATGGATTAGAGTTTGGATTAAAATTAGGAATAAAGTTTGGAGTAAATGTTGGAGTAAAGTTTGGAGTAAAGTTTGAAGTAAATATCGTAATATTTGAATATATGGATTGACAAATATATTGAATTGTTTTATAATTATTTACAGTCATTTCTGGTTCATTTAGAGCGATTCAGCTGTTAACGGTTTTGATTTGATTTTTATGATTTGAAAGGAGTAAATAATGGTTAGTTTCAAAAGATTTATACACAAATGGGCATGGCTTTTGTTAATTGCATTTTGTACAATTGGATTAGTAAATCCAGTTATTGGTATAGCAGCTTTGGTTTGTATGCTGGCTCCATCAATTGTTGCTGTCTTTAGAGGAAGAATGTGGTGCGGCAATTTTTGTCCAAGAGGAAGTTTTAATGATAATATCTTATCTAAGATTAGCCTAAAAAAAGGAATACCTAAGTTTATGAGGAGTAGATTGTTTAGAAATCTGTTTCTGATTATACTAATGAGTGCATTTGTTATTCAATTAACACTTGCATGGGGTAATATGGTTAAAATTGGAGAAGTGTTTGTCAGAATGATTTTAATAACCACTGCTATAACAATTATTTTAGGAATTATTTATAATCAAAGAACATGGTGTGTATTTTGCCCTATGGGAACTATGGCTTATTATGTAACGAAAATTAAAGCTGGTTTCAAAATTAAACATATAACATTTAAAAAAGACAAATGTAAAAATTGTAAGCTCTGTACTAAAACATGTCCTATGGGAATTGATGTATTGAGCTATAAAAATGAAGGGAAGGTTACAGATCCTAATTGCTTAAAATGTAATGCTTGTACTGACAAATGTCCTAAAAATGCACTTTGTGAAGTATAAAGGATATACATTTATTATATTAAAATTAAGGCTAGGCTACGGATCAAGTAAATACTAAAGAACTTTCAGATATACAGAACAAAATTGTAGATGATCTTAAAACATTGCCTATGTTATGTTGCTCAATAAATATTATTAGTGTAAAATAGTAAACGATATTTAAAGGGGGATTTCAAGTGTCAGCTAATAAAGCAAAAGAGAATTATTTAGGCCTTAATGGGTGTCAGAGAATGAATTGTGCACAATCGGTTTTGTGTGCATTTAAAGATGAATTTAAAATAGATGATGATATAATTGAAAAATTCAGAAACTATGGTGGCGGAAGAGCACCAGATGGATTATGCGGAGCGCTATATGCAGTTAAATACATTGTAAATGAAAAGCAGCTGGATAAAGAAAAAGAGGCAGAAATTATGGATTATTTTATAAAAAATGCAGGTGCGTTGGAATGCAGTAATATTAGAAATATGAGAAAGCTTTCATGTGTTGGATGTGTTGAAAAAAGCTCCGAATTTTTAGAGAAGCTTTTCCTAAATGTTTAATATAGTTTGCCGATATAATTGACTTTTATATGCTTCTTTCATGGTGGAATGTAGTTAAAGTGAACTGCCACTATGAAAGGAGTATATTTTATGTGAAAATATGTTGCTAAATAGACTACAAAAAACAGATTCAAAAAATAGACCACAAAAAATACAAACGAAATCTACTTAACAAAAAGATTTGCGAAAAGATTTATTATGTAGTTAACTTATATAATATATTGAATTAATTGTAAGAAAGTAGTAATATTACCATTGTAAGTAAAAAAACAAAATGGAGGCTTTTAAAATGAAATTTTTGAAAAAAACTACTGTTTACGTCTTAGTTCTAGCAATGTTTTTTTGCAGTTTTAGCAGTGTAGTATTTGCAGATATTGATTTATATTATGATTTGATTTCAGAAGGTAATACTTTATATTATAGTAATATTACAGAAGCTATAAAAAAATATGACCAAGCTATTGAAGAGGAACCAAATGAAATGGCGGCATATGAAGAAAAAGCAAGTCACTTGTCTTATCTTGAAAGATATGATGAGGCTATTGAAACTATAGATAAAGCTATAATTAATTGTTCAGATGATTATTCCCTTCTTATTTCAAAGGCAGAGATACTGATGGAAAAGGGGGATTTAGATGAGGCAATTGCTATAATTGATAATGCCATAAAGCAAGATGCTTCAAAAACCTTTGCATATGATACAAAAGCCGATATTCTTTGTGAACAAGGAAAAACTGATGAAGCTATTGCAGTTTATGATAAAGTTATTAAAATGAATCCTAATAACTATTATTCGTATAATAAAAAAATTTCCTTCCTTAAGAAAATTGGAAGATATGAAGAGGCTATAAAAACAATTGATAGTACTATTAGCATCAGTCCTGAAGGCATGGACGAACAGATTTATATCGATAAGGTAGATCTGCTTTTAGAAATGTGCAGATACAAAGATTCAGTAGCCAGCTTAAATAAAGCAATTGCAAAACAACCAAATGAGTTGGATTTGTTATTAAAAAGAGCCTCAATATACGAAGAACAGACCTTATATTCTGAAGCTGTAAAGGATTTGGACAAAGTAATTAAAAGTGGTGATGCTGATTTAAAGGAAAATGCATACGAAAGCAAAGCAAATATACTTTCTAAACAGGGCAAATTTGATGAAGTTTTAAAAGCGTATGATTTGGAACTGAAGGTAAGTACAGATGACTATTATATATTGTTACGTAAAGCATATTTCCTTCAAAGAATAAATAAGCTAAAGGATGCAATAATAACTTGTGATAAAGCAATAGCAATTGACGATACTGATTCATCTGGTTTTGTATTTAAGACTTCTATATTATGCGATCAGGGCAAATATATGGATGCAATTAAATTATATAAAGCGCTTTTAGTTAAATATCAAATACCTTCTCTTAATGAATACATAGCAAGAATTTATAATCGGTACACTAAATATGCTGATGCTATAAAGGCTTTGGATGCTGGACTTAAATTAGACCCAAGCAATGTCAACATGATGCAATGTAAGGCTGAAACTCTGAAAATGCAAAAAAAATATTCTGATGCCATTAAAATATTGGATAATGCAATAAAAATAAAACCACAAAATTCATCTCTTTATTCACTTAAAGCAGATATATTTGTTGAACAGAAAAAATATCAGGATGCTTTAAATGCAATTGATGCTTTCAATAAAGTTGAACCAAATGATTTCTCGATGATGATTAAAAAGGGGAAAATATATTATTCATGGAAGAAATACGCAGAAGCTATTAAAATTTATGATAGTATAATTTCAAAGGATCCATATAACACTGATGCATATACCAATTACATTGATTTTTATGCCAATAACATTGATGCATATACCAATAAAGGTGATGCATATACCAATAAAAGTGATGCGTTACTAGGTCTTGGAAAGTACAAGGAAGCTATGGAAGTTTTGGATAAAGCCATAACAATTAAACCAAGTAATATATACCTGTATATACATAAGGGTGATGCTATGGTAAAAAACAAAAAATATGCTGATGCTATTAAAATGTATGACATGTCAATTAAAGCAGATGCGGTTAATGGAACTGCACACTACAAAAAAGCTTGTGCATATGCTTTGCTTAAGAATACAAATAAAGCAATCGAAAGTCTTAAGAAAGCAATTTCATTTGACAATGACTACATTGCCGTAGCAAAAAATGAGTCTGCTTTTTCTGCTATTAAGAAAAATAAGGATTTTAAAGCTATTGTAAAATAAAATTAAGTATTAAATATAAAGTGCTATGATAGAAGGTGGCTGGAATTAATCAGCTACCTTTTATTGTGCGCCCAGCATGGGCGCTTTCTAGTCGGTGAAAGTCCGATACGGGGGATAGTGCCAACCGTTAGCTAATAGTAAGGGTGTCCTCGGTGACGAGGAATCTGAAGTAAGCATAGACTCCTGTATAGTGAATCCATTCTTGATAGAATAGTTTTTATAATATGACATACTGCTGTCGTATTATAATGATATAATAAGCTTAATAATTTGTTGTATAGGAGTCGAGGCGAATATGTTCAAAAATAAGGTGGCTGTTGTAACTGGTGGTGCTAATGGTATAGGAAAGGTCATTTGTGAGGAATTTCAAAAAGCAGGGGCAAATGTATGTGTTATTGATAAGTTAGATAACGACTATTTTGTGGGAGATATTGCAGATGAAAAAGCCCTTAATGAGTTTGCAGCAATGGTTTTATCTGAGTATGGACAGGTGGATTATCTTATAAATAATGCATGTTTTTCGCGAGGTGGTATCGAAAATTGCTCCTATGATGATTTTAACTATGTTCTTCGAACTGGAGTAACAGCTCCTTTTATGCTGGCGAAATTATTTATGAACAGTTTTAGTAAAGGAGCAGCAATTGTAAATATTTCATCTAGCAGAGACAGGATGAGCCAGCCCAATACTGAAAGCTATACAGCTGCAAAAGGCGGAATTTCTGCACTAACCCATGCGCTGGCTGTCAGTTTGTCAGGAAAGGTTAGGGTGAATTCTATAAGCCCCGGATGGATTGACACTAGCGGAACTGAATTTCAAGGTGTAGACAATACACAGCATCCAGCAGGCAGAGTTGGAACACCTATTGATATAGCAAATATGGTATTGTTTCTTTGTAGCGAAAAAGCAGGCTTTATTACAGGTGAGAATATCGCAATTGACGGTGGAATGACAAAGCTGATGGTTTATCACAATGACTTTGGCTGGACTTATGATAGCAGTAACAAATAGTAAGATGTAAGAGTAGATAATTTCAGGGAGTATATAGAGCGTGAAGCAACAAAAGCAGACAGGAGCATATGTTGGACTTCAGTGGGACGACCCAAGCGCGAATCAGCAAGTAGCAGACACCAGCATACTAACCATATTAACGTAAGAATTTTATAAGTGTACTAAAAAGGAACAATCATATTATGGAATTTATACCTGCAAAAACAGTTATATCAGGATATCGTGAAAATGATAACTGGTTTGGAAACAATTACAACATGAATATTTACAAAGGTTGCTGTCATGGATGTATCTATTGTGACAGTCGAAGTGAGTGCTATCACGTAGATAATTTTGATGAGGTGAGAGCAAAGGAGAATGCTCTTGCCTTGATTTATCGTGACATTAAGTCAAAACGCAAAACTGGAGTGATAGGGACAGGTGCGATGAGCGACCCGTACAACCCTTTTGAAAGGGAGTACGAACTGACTCGGGGCGCTCTGGAAATAGTTAATACATATGGTTTTGGAATTTCCATCGCAACTAAAAGTGACTTGGTAACAAGGGATATAGACTTGCTGAAAAAGATAAAACAACATTCACCTGTTCTAATTAAGATAACAATTACTACTTGTGATGATGAGCTTTCTAAAAAGATTGAGCCTAATGTTGCAGTAGCCTCAAAAAGATTTGCTGCTATTAAGCAATTGTCTGATAACGGTATTTTTGCAGGAGTTCTTATGATGCCTATTTTACCATATATTGAGGATAGTGAAGAAAACATACGGGGAATAATAAATCTTGCACATGAAAATGGTGCAAAATTTATTTATCCTGCTTTTGGTGTAACGCTAAGGCAAAACCAGAGAGAGTGGTATTTTAGCAAGTTAGATAAGCTATTCCCAGGTCTTAAGGAAAAATATATAAAAGAATTTGGCGATTCCTATGAGTGTCATTCACCTAATGCAAAGCAGCTAATGTCAATGACTAAGCAGGAGTGCGAGAAACTCGGGCTTTTGTATAAAATGAAGGATATTATTAACGAATACAAGAAAGGATATTACGATAAGCAGCTATCGTTGTTTTAGAAATATTTAATATGGCGAAACCTATTAATTACAAAAATGGAGATTAAGGTGTATATTGTATGAGTAGACATCGTTTATTTGTATATTTGGTTGAATAGTATAAATAATTATATAAGAAAATATTTTAATTTTGTGAAAATGGGTAAATATTAATTATTAGATTAGATTTAATATTCATGGGGGTATATATGCCGCAAAAAACATATATTACAAGTATGCCAGATAAAACAGGAGCATTCTTGCTTGCATCAAAAATAATTGCAAAACACAATGGAAATATCATTCGCGTTAGTTATAACAAGGCAGTCGACCTACATACGCTGTTTATTGATGTCGAAGCATCTGAAGATGCTCTTTCTGATATAGCAGAAGAACTAGGAACGGTAGGTTATATTAACAATAAGATTTCTGAAATCAGAGTTGTTATGGTTAATATAAAAATTCCAGATATGCCAGGAGCTGTTCTGCCAATACTTAAAATTCTTGACAGGTATGACATTAATATTTCTTATATGAACTCAAATACTACGAATTCTGATTATCAGGACTTTAAAATGGGTCTGCTCATTGAAAATCCTAAAATAATTAAGATGGTACTTGATGATATTAGTGAAGTTTATCAGGTTGATATTACTGAATATGATGATTCTGAAAAGAATTTGGATAATACAATATTCTATATCAGACTTGCTAATGAGATGCAAAAGCTTTTGCACTTAAGTACTGAAACAACGATGGAGTTTATTTCTGAGTCCAACAGGATTATGCAAAAGCTTCAGGATAAGGGCGAAAATCCAGATAAGGTATTTGACTATATACGAAGATTTGCATATTTCATAAGTCAGCATCAGGGGAGTAATTTTAATGCGGATATCGAGAAGATAATAATTAGCGATTCGGTTACCCTTTACAGCATTGAACCGCCCTGTGGCAGTAATACTTATGTTTTGGAAACCGCAGATGAGCTTGTATTCATAGATACTGGCTACGCTATATATGCAGATGAAATGTTTGAGGTTTTTGGAAAGCTGCTTAATAGCTGGAGAAATAGAATAAAAAGAGTATATATTACTCATGCAGATGTTGACCATTGCGGACTTTTATCTAAGCTTGAAGGAAGTTCTATTTGTCTTAATAAAAAGAGTGCTGACAGCTTAAAACGGCAGTATATGGGAGTTCCTGATGATAGAGAGTATAATGAGACTGGTTTGGGCTACAGTAAGCTGAGCCGTATTATTTCAGGATATATTCCACCAAATGCGGATAGATTTAATATTCTGGATCAGGATACTCCAGAGGAACACAAGAACCTTCAGTGCATTGGAAAATTTACAGTTTCAGATCTTGAATTCGAGGTACTTGAAGGAAGCGGAGGCCATTTGCGCGGAGAGATGGCTTTTGTGTGCAGAGAATATGGAATTGCGTTTACAGGCGATATTCTTGTTAACATAAGTGGTTTTACTCCTGAAAGAGCAGAGTTTAATTCTCTTGCACCTTACCTTTTGAGGAGTGTTAATACTGATTCTGTAAAAGCAACAGAAATGAGAAATCAAATTATAAGCCTTGCTGTAGAAATTGGTAACGCTAACCAGAAGCCTTGCATTATCTGTGGAGGACATGGGCCAATTTCAATAATTTCAGATGGGAAACTGGTAAATATGAGTGGGGTGGAAAATCTCAGCCATATTTTAAATAAAATTGGCCAAAGTAAAAACTATATGGGATAAAAAGTTTAATTTTATATAATTTTCTTAATTTAGATATTATAATAGAGTTACCAAAGTAATAAACACCACTTTTCAAGTATAACTTATTTATTTTGTGGATGGTTTAATACAAAAGTATAAGGAAAGCTTATAAATTAAGAAACGAAGGTGACTCTATGAATAAAGAACAATTAATAAGTACTGCAAATGAGTGCCTGAAAGAATTTTATGGCGTTGATGCAACTTTTAGAGATGGTCAATTAGAAGCGATTATTGCTGTTTTACAAGGAAAACGAGCGTTGGTTGTTCAGAAAACAGGATGGGGCAAAAGCTTAATATATTTTCTATCAACAAAAATATTACGCAGAGAGGGAAAAGGATTTACTTTAGTTATCAGCCCATTACTTGCATTAATTAATAACCAGATTGAATCAGCCAATGAATTCGGACTAATTACAAGAACAATAAACTCAAATAATGAAGATGAGTGGGATGAAATTATTCAAGAACTAAGTAATAATAAGGTTGATGTTTTATTCATATCTCCTGAACGATTAGCAAATGAAGATTTTAATAAAAGGGTTTTAAATCAGATTAATAGTTCAATTGGCTCGCTGGTAATTGATGAGGCACATTGTATTTCTGATTGGGGACATGATTTCAGACCTGATTATAGAAGAATTATAAATATTGTAAAATATTTGCCACCAAATGTACCACTATTGGCTACTACTGCAACTGCTAATGATAGAGTGGTTAAAGATGTTTCAGAACAGCTAGGCAATAATATAATTATACAACGAGGTCCATTGATAAGAGAATCCATTTCAATACAAGTTATAAATTTAGATAGAAAAGAAGAAAGATTGGCATGGCTGACTGAAAATATTGGGAAAATGTATGGTACCGGTTTAATTTATTGTTTAACAAAGCATGATTGCATATTAGTAAGCGAATGGCTGAAAAGGTGTGGTATTGATGCATATGCTTATTACTCAGGTTTGAAGAAAGATAAAATTGAGGAAAAAGAAGAGCGATTAAGGCTTGAAAAAATGTTTATCCGCAATGAGATGAAAGCACTTGTTGCAACTACTGCTTTTGGTATGGGTATTGACAAGCCAGATATTGGATTTGTAATACATTTTCAGAAACCTGGTAATGTCGTTGCATATTATCAACAGATAGGAAGGGCAGGAAGAGCAATTGAGTCAGCGGATGCAATTTTACTTGCTGGCAGTGAAGACGATGACATATCTAATTATTTTATTAATACAGCATTTCCTACATATAAAGAGATGGATATTGTTGTAAAAGCTATTCAGAATAGTGATGGGTTATCTACATATGGAATTATGAAAGAAATAGATATATCCCCAAAAAGACTGGATAATTGTTTGAAGTTCTTAATTATAAATGGTGATATATATAAAGAAGATAAAAAGTATTATAAGTCACCTATACCATGGTCGCCAGATTTGGTATATGGTGAAAGTATAACTAAGATAAGACAATATGAACTGCAAAGAATGAATGATTTTATTGAAACAGATGATTGCTATATGGAGTTTATCGCTAAGGAGCTAAATGATTCTTTAGCGAAAAAGTGTAACCGATGCAGAAATTGTTTACAAAAAGATTTATACCCAACTTCAGCTAAAAGAGATACAATTATAGAGGCACTAAAATATATAAAAAGTGAGCATTATACAATTGAGGCAAGAAAACAGTGGCCGACAGGAGTATTATTAGAGGGTAAGAATAAAATTAACGAAATGTATCGTTGCGAGAATGGAATTGCACTAAGTAATTATGGAGATGCTGGCTGGGGTAGGGAAGTAAGCAAAAACAAATATGATGACGAATATTTTTCAGATGATTTGGTAAAAGCTTCTTTTGAGCTTTTAAAGGATTTTGTAAGTGAGAAAGAGATAGAATGGGTAACTGCTGTCTCATCACTTAGACGGACTAAACTTGTAAAAAGCTTTGCTGAAAGATTATCCGAAGCACTTAGAGTACCATATTATGATACGATTATTAAGACTATGAATTCAAAACAACAAAAAGAATTTAATAACAGCCACATGCAGTTTAAAAATGCATGGGAAAGCTTTGATATAAATAATAATGTTCACACAGGTAATGTATTATTAGTTGATGATATGGTAGATTCAAGATGGACATTTACCGTATGTGGATATAAACTTAGAAAAAAGGGAGCAGGGCTTGTATATCCGTTTGCACTGGCAAATACAGCAGGCTCAGGAGGACAAGATTAAATGTTTTCAGATAATGCTTATGTAACTATTTTATTATGCAGTCACTTATTGAAAGATGAGGATGCTAAACCATTCTCAATAGTTGAGTGGAGTAATTTGGCAACAAATATTATAAATTCAAAAATTAAGGAACCAGCGGGTTTAATGCTGCTTTCGAAGCAGGAAATTCAAAATAATTTATTCATTTCTGAAGAAAAGGCAGAGAGAATTGCTACATTGCTATCTAAGGGGGCGAAGCTTGCTTTTGCACTTGAAGAATTATCAAGAAAAGGTATAGGATTGATAACCAAAAGTGACAAGGAATATCCAAAGAAACTGAAAGCACTATTAAAAAAGAATGCTCCCCCACTATTTTACTATTGCGGAGACATATCATTGATAAATAGTAATGGAATAGCTGTTGTCGGTTCAAGAAACATTGATCAGAAGGGTGTAAGATTTGCTTATGACTTGGCAAAAAAGGCAGTTGGTGAAAATTTTGCTATATTTTCAGGCGGAGCAAAAGGGATAGATACCACTTCAGAACAATCGGCAATTGAAAATGGAGGTAAGGTGGTTTCAATCTTAGCAGATTCGCTATCCCAGAGGATAAAAAGGAAAGAAATTAGGGAAAAAATCGTTAATAAACAATTACTACTAATAAGCGCAAACAATCCGGATGCTCCTTTTTCCGCTGGAGGAGCTATGAACAGAAATAAATATATATACTGCCTGTCAAATGCAGCTTTTGTTGTTGCATCAGACTTAAACAAAGGTGGAACTTGGGCAGGAGCAACAGAGAATATTAAAAATAATTGGGTTAAAACCTTTATATGGAATAATAAATTATATGATGGAAATGTAAAACTTATTGAAAAAGGTGGAATACCAATTGTTGATTTTTCTGAAAAGAGTTTATCAAATATAATAAATGATGAAGTTCCTTCAAATGAGCAAATGGATTTATTTAGGATGTATGAGAGCAATTTGGCTGTTAGAGAGTGTTCAGAAGATTATGTTAAAGCAGAGATAGAAGGAGCCACTGATACAAAGACAGATACAAGCAACATATGTGAAAATGATACTGAAAAAGGTACAAGTAACATTTTCATGAGTAATACTGAAAGAGATACAGATATATTTAACGAAATTGATCCAGAAAAATATGCAAGCGTAATTAATGGAACAGGCACAGTTAATGTAGGAGAAAAAACTACTGAAATAGAAGCACTAGAAGGTACAAAAGCAGCAGAAGAAAAAACACCTACAAATGAAGTAGCATATGACTTATTTGATATAGTTATTCCATCAATAATTAAGTTGCTAAAACAACCAATGACTCTAGAAGAAATTGCAATAAAATTGAATATAAATAAAAAGCAAGCGTCTACATGGCTGGAAAGAGCAATATCTCTAAGTATGGTAAGTAAACTTAATAAACCTATTAGGTATGTTTCAAAAGAAGCAAGGTAAAATTGGCGGTAATGATACAGCAATACTGAAGGACTTATATCTGACAGTAAAATAATAAAATGATAATGCATTAAAAGCCATATTAGTGGTGTGGAGCTATATTACTAGTATGGCTTTATTTGGAGGATTGCTCTGATGATAAATGGACCCTACGAAGCAAGATGTCAGCCCACCCATATATATATGTTGAATATAGACTAATAAATTATATATGGGATTGTCCATTTGCTATTCTTCAACCCACCGACTTTTCAATACTAATAAACTTATCATATGGCTTTAGCAAGCTTAAAATATCTGTATCACAGGTATTGGTTCTAACGCATGTATTATTGGCACTTCCATGAATGTCATTCATCCAGCCATTTGCTTCTGCACTGCTCAAAATAACTGGCATTCTAGTGTGAATTTGTGACATCTGACTATTTGCTTCAGTAGTAATTATGACAAAGCTGGTAAAGGGAATACCATTTTTATCAGTAAAGTTATTGTAAAGACCTGCAAAATACATTAATTTATCAGATGCAGGACGGATTAAATACTTTTCTTTATGCTTTTCAATAGTTTTCCATTCATAAAACCCACTAGCAGGTATAAGGCACCTGTTATTTTGGAGCAACTTTCTAAAGGTGGGTTTTTCAGCTAAGGTTTCACACCTTGCGTTAATAATTACTCCGCTGTTTTGTTTATAATTTGGAAAGCCCCATTTGAAGAGGTCTGCGTTTTTTTTACTTCCAGAAACACCAGTAATAACAGGAACTATATTGGTGGGGAATATTTCACCGGTTTTCATTTGTGAGGGTACTTGATAAATGTCGGCGCGGACAGGCTCCTCTGGAAAGAGCGAAAGCTGGGTATAAGCTGAGTTCTCTTTATAACGTACTTCGCTGGTATAAGTGTTGTTAGGCTTTTGAATTTGAGAGAGCTCGTCACAAGCTAAATTTTCTTTAACAGGCTCATCCTTGTAACGTTCATTTATATTATTAATGATTTCTCTTAATTCCTCATTTTCTTCTTCAGTGAAAATCGCATAGCGTCCGCACATTGGGTATTCCTCCATAGGTAATAGCTCAAAATCAATAAAATATCTTAATAGCAGCTTAGCGCAACATCAATAAAATTATTATTGATAGCAACTTATTTCAACAGTAAAAAAATTACTTGTGCTATATCAGAATATCATATCAGTTTATAAAGTCAATGGAGACTCTATTTTCTCACGACAAACCAACAGGCTATATTTGACTTCTATAAATCAACAGGCTCTATTTACCTTCCATAAACCAGCGACCGTCCTCAAAAAAGAGAAAAATATCTTTTCCCATAACTCTGCATCTATAGCGAATACCATGACCTCCCACCTTAAGGCTTGCAGATGGTTTGTGCTCATAAACCTTGTCAATCTCATAGTATTTGCCATCATCCCAAACAAAGGACTTGGGAGTAAGCTCTCCATCTGATGAAAAAACTGCATTTACTTGAACATAAACCTTTCGCATAATTAACAACACCTTACCTCAAAGAATGAACAAATGTACTAGAACCATTGTGATTACTACTGCACTTATCAGAGATTTGGAACAAATGCACTTCAACAATTGTGATACTACCCGCACTTATCAGAGATTTGGAACAAAATGTACTGCAACAGTGTGACTACTACCGTACCTACATCCTGTCTACCTGAAAAATGAAACAGGATGTATAATGTTGTCTTCAACAGGATTGGCATTAAGAGCTTTATCCTTAAGAAAAAGTGCTCTTTGAATAGCATAATGGCCAAAGCGTTTCCTTAGATCATCAATACTTTGCTCAAGTGCCTCTTGCTTGAACCGCCTGTTTTGATCTTCAAATAGGCAAAGCTGGATATGCGTGTCAGCAGTAACAAGGTCTGTAGCTCTTATGCCCAGTGAGCGTATAGGTTTCTGCCAGCTCCAGTTTTTATTGAATATATCAAAAGCCTTAGCCGCTATTTCACCGGAAATGCAGCTGGGGTTCGGAAGCTTTGCCTGTCTTTCAACAGAACCAAGCTCATTGTCTCTTATATAAACTTGAATGGTTCGCCCCATAAAATTGTGTTTTCGTAAGCGCTCTGCAACACTTTCTGCCAGAACATAAAAAGTTAGCTTCACATCATCATTATTGACTAAATCTCTGGCTGTAGTCATGCTATTTCCAATACCTTTAATTGTATTTTGAAAGTCAGCAGCTATGACCTCGGAATTATCCATGCCATTTGAAAATGCCCAGAGTGTGTCGCCCCATTTGCCGAGCAGACTTCTCAAAAATGCAGGGGAGACAGCAGCAAGATCCCCAATAGTCATAATGCCAATATTGTTCAGCTTTCTCTGAGTAGAACGTCCCACATATAAAAGCTCACCTACAGGAAGCTTCCAAACAAGCTCTTTGTAATTTTCTCTTGAAATAACAGTAACAGCATCAGGTTTTTTTAAGTCGCTTCCCAGTTTGGCAAAAATTTTATTGAAGCTTACTCCAACAGAAGCAGTAACTCCTAGCTCATCTTTAATAGTTTCTTTAATCTCATTTGCAATTTTCTCACCTGAGCCGTATAGTTTGGTGCTTTCAGACACATCTATCCAGCATTCGTCAATGCCAAAAGCTTCTATAAGGTTGGTGTACTTGGAATAAATCTCCCTAGCTTCTCTGGAAAATCGCAAATACAAAGAGTAATTGGGATTTACAACTACCAAATTGGGACATTTTTGCTTTGCCTGCCAAATAGCTTCACCAGTAGTAATTTTATATTTCTTCGCAATATAATTTTTTGCAAGCACTATACCATGCCGTAAATCCTGACTCCCGCAAACAGCTACAGGACAATCTCTGATTGACGGATTGTATAAACATTCAACTGAGGCATAAAAGTTATTAAGATCACAATGCAATATAGTCCTTTCCACAAAATCACCTCTACACAGAACGTATGTTCGTAATATAATTATACAACCAGAACATGCGTTCTGTAAAGAGGAATAAAATGGGAGATTGAGAGGAGAGAAAAATGCTAAAAAATGTTACTTGAATGGAAAAGTAAACCTATTTGTATGAGTAAATACCATATTAGTAGAGGGGAATTCTTAAATGATGTATATTTATTGGTAATAAATGGAGTTTTAGATGATTAGTGATTGTAAGGAAAATTGTAAAATATATAATATTTAAAATTTATAGAAGATAATTACAAAATATGAGGGGTTATGGTAAAATGGAATAGGGTTTGTGTGGGTTGGAACGGATTTAGGTATGATGGGAAGTAACTTAGTAATAAGTTAATACTAACGGAAAGGAGATTAATATGACATCTTATAAAGATATTGATGGAGATTCAGGAGTGCTTTCTTATGAATTTGGTGCTGATTTTATTGATGTTCAATTTAAGGGAACACCAAAAATATATCAATATTCATACCAAAGTGCAGGTAGAGAGAATGTTGAAACAATGAAAGTACTAGCCAAAAGTGGAGATGGATTAAATTCATACATAAACAAGAATGCAAGAAACTTGTATGTGAAATAATGAAATTAGGATAAGAACATATTGCAACTAACGCTGGAATAGAGAGGAAAGTAGGATGAATATTGAAATAACAAATTGTAATAATATTGACTTGGGGAATATCTGTATTGAAAAGGGTAGATTGAATATCAAGTATGCAATTAATGGTACTGGTAAATCAACAATTGCCCGTGCTTTATCATCAACAATTACTGGCGAAGATATAGCGGATTTACGTCCTTTCAAATATCTCAATGATGGAGAGGATACACATAATCCAAGTGTTAAAGTTTCAGATAGTATACAAAAGATTGCTATTTTCGATGAGAAATATATTGAAACATATGCTTATAGGAAAGATGAGCTAGTCGTAAATAGTTTTGAAATTTTTGTTAAGACCCCAAGATATGAAGAACATATGCAAAAAATATCTGAATTAATTTCTAGCATACAAACTGCCTTTCGTGATGATCCGGCGTTAGATGCACTTATTAGAGATTTAACAACTTTTATTGATAGTTTTGGAAAAACACAGAATGGTTATTCGAAAGCAGGTGATCTTGGAAAAACAATTGGAAAGGGAAATAGAATTGAGAATATTCCTGATGATCTAACACTGTATGCCCCATATTTAAGGGCATCGGGAACAAATTTGAAATGGCTAAAGTGGCAAACAGAAGGTAAAGACTATCTTGAAATTACAGATAAATGTCCCTATTGTGTGTCAAATATTTCAACGCCCAAGGAAACTATACTTAAAGTTAGTCGGGAATATGACAGCAAATATATTTCTGCCTTAAGCAAGATTCTCGATGTGTTTAGTTCTTTAGAAGCTTATTTTTCAGAGGATACAAAACAAGCTATTCAAATTATTTCTAAAAATGCTACTGGTATATCAGCAGAACAGATAGATTTTTTAAAGCGCTTAAAAGATGAAGTTATAACCCTCCGTGATAAATTGTATAGCTTAAAATATTTAGGCTTTGCTTCTTTAAGTAATGTGGACAAGGTAGTAGATGCATTACGAGAAAAGCTGATTGATTTGAATTTTTATCGTCAGCTTAACTGCGATTATACAAAATCTAAAATTGATATAATTAATGCTTCATTAAACGAGGTAATTGCCGTTGCTGGACAATTGCAAGGACAAGTTGCTCAACAAAAGGAAGAGATTAAGCGAACGATAGAAAAGCATAGCAAGGATATTAATGGTTTTTTAGAATCAGCAGGATATCAGTACAAGGTTGCTATCATTGAATCCACTGATAGCAACTACCGCTTGGTTTTGAGTTATACAGAACAAACTGATAGTATTACAAACGTAAAAGACCATCTAAGCTATGGAGAAAGAAATGCTTTTGCTTTAGTATTGTTTATGTATCAAACACTTAGAGAAGAGGCGGATTTTATTATACTTGATGACCCTATATCATCTTTTGATAATAACAAAAAATTTGCTATCATGACCATGCTCTTTAGAGGTGCAGGCACATTTCAGAACAAAACTGTTTTAATGTTAACTCATGATTTCGAGCCGATTATTGATATTGTTTGTACTCTTCGTGATATTTTTACACCAGCAGCCAAGGCATATTTTATTGCAAATATAAACGGGATGCTGGAAGAAAAGAATATTACGAGTACAGATGTGAAATCGTTTATTGCCGTATGTAAGAGTAATATCGCTGATTCCAATGATATGATCCATAAACTGATTTATTACAGACGACTAATTGAGATTAATGACCAGAAGGATGTTGTTTGGGAGTTGATTTCAAATGTGTTTCATAAAGATAGAGATGTCCCAAAAGTCAAAGGTGATGACGGACATTTAAGAGATATGAGCCTAGAAGAAATAACGCAAGCAACTGAAATTATTCAAAGAGAAATTACTGGGTTCCATTATTCAACTGTATATGCTCGCACTAAAAATATTCCTGAAATGATTGCATTATATCGTAGCTCTTCTAGCGGTTATGAAAAAGTTCAGGTATACAGGCTTATGAAAGATGGGGATATGGAAAGGGGAAGTGCGATGAAAAAGTATGTGGATGAAACTTTCCATGTTCAGAATGATTATTTATTCCAATTAAACCCAAGAGAATATAAGATTGTGCCGCAATATATCCTTAATTATTGTGACAGTGAAATAAATAAGATTGCTGAGAATCTCCTTCAACCAGTAGGATAAGTACATAACCCCCAAATAACTAACTTTAGGTATCCATACTAATGCATTTTATTAAAATTGGCAAAGCGCATTATAGTAATATAATAATATAATAATAGTAAGCAGAAATTGATTCAAAAACTATAGAAAAATTATATTTATGATTAACATAAAATAAACTCTGCTTATATGACATAGGTAAAACGGGATGCGTGGTCTGGATATTGGTGAAAATTATAATAAGTTAAAGAAAGCAAATCCAGAAGTAAAGCAATATCTGCAGGAGAAAGTGAAATATATTAGGGATAAGTTGAGATGTTTTGAGATAATAAACATATGGAGGTTAGCAAATGGCAGAGAGTAATTTTGAAAGATTTAACATGCTTGTAAAGGATTTTTTGCAAGCTGATAATAAGTACAAATTACAGATAGAAAAATTTCAAAATTATTTGGTGGAATATAAGTTAACTGATAGAGTATTTAACTTGTATGAATCTAATATTGATGATTTTTTTGAATATGCAATTGAAAAGAACATAGGAACAAAATCTCAATTAGTTTCGCATATAGCAGCTTTAAAATCATTATTTAACTATTTCATTGATAATAATTTGAAGTTCTCAGAATTGAATGGATATATTAGTAATCCAGCTTTTAAAGAAAAATATTCCGATAAGGTAGATGAAGTAAGTAATAAAGATATTTTATCTATTGAAATGATTAATAGAAATTTAAAATCAATGGATTTATATATATCCAGCAAAGAGAATGGAGATTTTCGCAATAAGTCTGAAGAAGCAGCATATTTTCATGTATTGATTGCTCGGTTATTTATTAAAATTAGTTTGTTGTTGCCATTAAAGACCAGCCAGATATTAGAAATACAATTAGGTGATATTTATAAAGAAGATTGGCGGGAAATGATTTGCAATGAAGTCAAAGTAAAGGTACCGAATAATCTCAGAAAAGATATATTATTTACATTGGAATATGTATATACTAAATTCGGCAAAAAATACACAAAAAAAGATAGGATTTTCGAGCTTTTATATTCATGTGAAGGTAAGAAAAATTCGACTGATAGTATAAATGTGACATTCCCAAGAGTATATAAAAGACTACAATTAAATGAAATGTTGGAGACAACATTAAAAGGTAAGAAAAATAATTATAGATATCCAGCAGAGAGTTATAAAAAGACAGCGATTACCAATATGCTTAGCAATGGGGTTAATATTGTGTATCTAATAAAATTAACAGGATTAGATGCACAGGCATTACTAGTGGATTTTGATTACTGCAATTTAAATGATTGGGATGTGTCGAGAAATATTAACAATTCGCTTTTGGCATGTGGCTATTACGAATATCTATAGGAGAGGAATTCAGACAGAAAACGCTAAACCCTATCAATTTACAAAACCCAAAAGGAGTACCCCCCATGCCCAAAATCCGCCAAGCCACAGAAAACGACACACACTATATTTACGAAATAAATAAGTACGCCTTTGGATATGAATATCGAGAAGAAAAGACAAAAGAAAGATTGAAATATATTTTAAATAGGCAAACAGATAAAATATGGGTTGCCTGTGAGGGAGATTTGGTAGTAGGCTATATTCATAGCTGTTTATGAATGTACATATTCTGATCCGCTAAAAAACATAATGGCAATTGCGGTTGATGAGAAATATCGAGGAAGAGGTATAGGCAAGCAGCTTCTAATGGCTGTGGAACAATGGGCAAAAGCTGATAATTGCGCTGGGGTTCGCCTTGTATCAAGCTTCAATAGAGAAAAAGCTCATCAGTTTTATAGCCATTGTGGATATACACATAGGAAAGACCAAAAGAACTTTGTGAAAATATTTGCTAAATGAGAATAGTACAGGCACTGGTGTTAACCATAGATAAGGGGATAAATATGAGTCGGAAAATTCTAATAACACTTATTTTGTTTGCAATAACTATTTCATTAGTTGCTTGTTTAAATGGAAAGGGTGATAGAGCAACTTCGAACACAAGTGTTCCAACGAGCTCTATCTCTCAAGATAGTACAAATTGGTCAACATTCTCAGATGACGATAGAATAACTATTTCCATAGGTGAGATTTCTAATATACTATCAACAAAAAATAGTGATGTCATCAAGTTACTTGGAATTTCTGATTTAGACCAGACACAATATATTGGAGACGAAAGATTCTATATACCGCTATTTTGCTGTAAAAAATCAGGCATTTATATCTGTTTTGATGGTGCTCCTTTTGATTCGATAGAAAAAATCAAACAAACTGATGGAAAACCATACGAAATTATTCCTATTGATGGTACAACCATTGATTTCGGAAACGATCGCTCTTTCAATATTGGTGATGATATACAATTATTTAAATCAATTTTGGGAGAAGGAACAGCTACTTCTGATTGGAATTTAAAAGGAGATAAAAAAATCAGTTTTTTAACTTATAATATAAATAATCTTACAATAACAATTAAGTCTTTAAATGGAGATAATTTTAAAAAATATATGATGGATATTACCAAACAAAATTAACAGATAATATGATATTTACAGTACAACTTAATCGGGCTAACTCAAGCCAATAAACTTACTTGACAAGCAAGTGCCCACAATATAGCATATTATTAAATGGTTGGAAATTGCTAAAGAACATATTTTAGGAGGGACTGTTGCAAAACAACAATTTCTGTATACGTTGACTTGTTGCTTGACCTCTAATTACATAATACGCAACGTAACTATGTTACGAATTTATTATATAGTAGGTGACTAATATGGCAAATCTTATTAAATTTGAGGTTGTGGACTTACCTAAAATATATTTAGTAGGTAAAGAAGCAAAGTATTACATAGAAGTGCATAATAAAGGAGATAACAGTATTTCGGCCTTTTGGGACAAATGTCTTGCTGATGGAACTTTTTCTGTTCTTGAAAAGCAGCAGGAATATATTTACGAACCTGCGTATGTGGGCACCTGCATTTACTTGGATATGGGGTATGGCAAATTCTCGTATATTTGTGGAATGCTTTTTAAAGAAGGAGTGACGGTGCCAGAGGGGTATGTTGCTCATGAAATTGGCAAAGAAAAGATTGGCAAGTGCTGGATAAAGGGCAAAGATGCCGATGATGTCTGTAGCAACGCACATGAAATAACAATGCAGGCAATAAAGAATAATGAACTTTGCCCAAATCAGATGAAATGGTCAATGCAGTTGTTCACTCACTCACGTTTCACAACACCTGATGTAAACGGAGAGGTTATTCTGGATTACTATATACCGTTAGCCCAATCCTTTAATAGTCTTGGAAAGAGAGTCATCTATCCTTATTTAGCAACCTATCCTATTTTTAAACCAGTTAAGGATTGTAATGCTAGCTACAATTCACAAAAGCAAATGTATGATTTTTTATATGAAAGTATTAAAACCATTTATTCGAATATTTCAATTATTAATATTACAAATGAACCAGACGATTGCTATGAATATTGGCAAGCGAATAGTACCAAACCTAAATTGATTGCAAAAATGCAGAAAATTAAAAAGGAGTTCTTTGCCTTTTATGAATATTTAATTAAAATGGGTTCGGCAGGTGAAGTCTTACAAAATGGCTTATTCATTAGCAAAGGAGATCTACGAATAACACAAAAAAACAAAGACAAGCTTTTGGTTTTTGGACTTGTTTGCGAAGAAAAAGAAGATGGCTGTTATTTTATCAATGGCAAATACAAGGAAATGTTTCCTGCGTGGAAACTGCATTGTTGCATATCCAAAGACGGCAAAATTAGCTCACATGACGTGATGAATTTCCTGTATGGGCGTTTTATGGATAAGAAATATTCGGCAGCTGAGATTTTCAGCGGAATGGCTAATCCAGCACTTATCTCAGAACTTGAGCAATACTTTTTGGAGAAAGAATACACTTGCGAAAATGGGGAGTTAGCAGTTAGATATGAAAAAGAATATCCCAATAAACAAAAGGCGCATATGAATATATCATATGACTTCAGAAAGGTAAACCCGATGGTATTTGAATTCAAAGTTCCTCATTTTAGTAAAGTACTAAAATTTTATGATCAGATGGACGCTGAATTAAAAGCCTTGGTCTTTAATAGAACTAAAATATGCGACGGATGCGGTTATTGCAATCAAACCGATAAAACTGGAAAGCGTCCGCGACTTACACTGCCTCTTGAGTTAAATGGCGATACGAAACCAAAATGTCCGCTGTTTCCATATTTTGTATGGGAGAGTGTGAACAAAGAAATGATATCTAAAGTGAAAAAACTATTTGAATTCGCAGAAAGTGTATTGATGAAATTAGCAAACTGAGAAGTGCTTTCATTATGTTTAAACTGGATAAGCGTGTTATTGGTAAAAAAATATGGGTATAAATGGGAAATTCATTTACGGAAATAATGATACTCTAAATGGTTAATTGTAATAATCAATTGTTACATAATCTAAATAAAATTTAAACAAGATAAAGAATATTACGAAAGAGAAGGTATATAAATATGGTGCATTTAGTTTATTGCGATAATGCAGGAAAAGCCGGAGAAAGGGTTATTGATAAAATAATGGCAGGGACTAAAACAATGATAGTCCGTGGTGCAGCTGGAAGAAAAATTCCACATAGCCGTGTATTTGAAGGTGAAAAGCTTTATTTTATGGAAAAAGGCACTGCAAAGATCACAGCATCTGCAAAAGTGATGAATGTACAGAATTTTGTTAAGCTAACTGAAGAAGAAACGTCACGTATTCTGGAAGAAAACCAATGTAAGCTAAATTTATCCGACAAACAGAAGGTGCGCTGGTACAAAAAATGCCTTTGCCTTGTTGAGTTTGAGGAAGTACAGAAAATTGAACCATTAGACTTTGACCATCAGGGAAATATGGACGATTGGCTCATTATTGAGAAAATTGAGGATGTAGTTGTTGGAACAAGTATTCCATATAACTATCAGAATTCAAGATTTTAAAATATATTTACTAGCTTTAGCTGATAGCAATTGACTTATTAAGTTCAACTTGATTTATGGAGGAAAGGTTGAAAGAAATATAAAAACAAATCAAGGAGGTACCGAGCCCATGCCATTTCTGTCATGATTTTTTTGTGCAAAATGCTGGGCATGGGCATAAAGATGATTAAAGAAAAAATTTACATAGAGAGCATCCCCGCTATTGTATGGGGAGAGAAATCCAGTAAGGTATATATCTTTGTTCATGGTAAAATGTCAAAAAAAGAGGACGCAGAAGACTTTGCTGCAATTGCTACAAGCAAAGGCTATCAAACAATTAGCTTTGACCTTCCTGAGCATGGGGAGAGGTCAAAGCAAGATTACAAATGCGACATTTTTAATGGAATTGCGGACTTGTCTAAAATTAGTGAGTACGTATTTGAAAAATGGGATAAGGTTTCATTGTTCGGATGCAGTTTAGGTGCGTTTTTCAGCCTTCATGCTTATCGTAAAAGGCATTTTGAAAACTGCCTTTTCCAATCACCTATTGTAAATATGGAATATCTCATAGAGCAAATGTTTGTTTGGTTTAATATAACTGAGGAACAGCTAAGAATTCAAGGGGAAATTCAGACTCCTGTTGATACAATGACATGGCTTTATTATACATATGTAAAAGAACATCCAATTGACAAGTGGACTGTGCCAACACACATTTTATACGGAGCAAAAGACAATCTTCAAAGTTATGCAGTTATTAAAGATTTTGCAGATAAGTACAACTGTCATCTTAGTGTTTCAGAAAACAGCGAGCATCCTTTTATGGAGGAAAACGATAAAACAATCCTTACAACATGGATGGATAAAAGCATATAGAATACCAGCTACATGGTTTCTTTTGACTAAAATCGGTGTTTATATTCCAATTTATGGTGATAAGTAGTAATATAGAAGAATACCTTATATATTTATATGAAAGAGTAGGAGTGTTTTAATGGCTTATTTATTATTAATTGTAATGATATGCATAGTGGTTGTTGCAGTCTTGTTGATTTTTCAAAAAGGAAGTCTAAGAGACAAATCCTCAAAACAGATATTACTATTAGGAATCGAATTAACAGTATTTGGAGGCATATTAATAATTGGTGGAAACAATGTGATCAGCGGAATTGCGGATATTGGGCTTATATTTGCTATTATAGGATTAATAACAAGTGTATTTGGTTTTTTCAAAAATGATAAGAAATAAGTTCATTATGTTTACATGCTATACACCAGTTTAATGCTACCTGTAATGATTATTTATATAATTAGATAAGGAGTGCCAATGTGAAAATAGAAACTAAAGATCTTATTATTCGTAATTTTGAACTAACGGATAAAGATGATTTATGCGAATATATGTTGCAACGAGTGAATGCCGAATTTGAAGGCTATCCGAATTTTTCACAGCAAAAGGCTTTGGAAGAGATTGAATTCCGTTCTCAAAGCGATGAATTTTTTGCTATTGAATTAAAGGAAATACATAAAGTTATTGGTAACGTTTATTTGGGGAAAAGAGATTTTAATTCTAAAGAATTGGGATATGTGTTAAATGAGAAATATCAGAATAAAGGATATGGAAGTGCAGCATGTAAAGCAATGATTGACTATGTTTTTAAGCAAGGTGTTCATAGAGTTTATGCCCAATGTGCCCCGCAAAATATACTTTCATGGAGGCTGCTAGAGAAGATTGGATTAAAGAGAGAAGCCCATTTTAGAAAGAACGTTTCATTTCATATTGATGAAAAAGGAAATCCAATTTATTGGGATACATATGTGTACGCGGCTTTAAATCCGGATAAAGTGGAGATATAAAATGGATAGTAAACAAGAGTTTGATTCAGAATTTAGCAATGTAAAATATATTAAGGATAATAATGTAATATTCTTAACATGGAAGAAATTTTGCTGTTTTGAAGATGTAAAGGAAGATGTTATCAGAGCTTAAAAATGAGTATGTGGAAAAAGTAACAATAAAAAAGTTTGTTGTTTCAGATACTATGTGATTTGCAATTTCAATAAATGAAGAATATATTATGTTGGTCATTTTTAGAGCACTAGGAGGTGAATAGATATTAATAATTATTTAAAAAGCAGGATGAAATATTTGACTTTAATTCTCATTGTATTTATCACAATCACTCAGATTCTAGGGTGTTCAAATGGACACTATATTAAAAGCGCAGCAGAGGGTAGCACTGCTAAAAGTAGTAGCACAGTGGGAGCTTCTAGCGAACTTGCAACTATAGAAGAAATACCTAACGATGAATACACTATACTGATCAAATTATCCGACAAGGGTGATTATGAAGAAAGCCAGGAGTTATGGATAAAATATCCCGACGGTAACGAAGAAAAATTAGTTTCCTATAAACAATATGAGGGTACAGATAAAATCACACAAGGAATTAAAGGAATATTTAATCCTCAGGTATCTCCTGATAAATCTAAAATTTATTTTTTGACTCGTACTTGGGTTACGTCAGATGCTGTGCATGTAGTTAATATCAAGACTAAGGAAGAAAAATACATATGTCCGGGGAACTCTTTAGAAGTAATACAAAGCGGTTCTTTTAAAGGAAAACTTATTGTTAACCAACATCGATATCATAAGGCTGGAGGCTCATATGATCATTATTTTCTTGTAGATGAACTAGGAAAGGAAATAAAAGATTTGGGCGAAGATTTTGACGAGAAGGTAAAAGAACAACTAAAGTAGCGTTGAGGATTTAGGGTAAAAAACAATTAAAGTAGCTTGAGGATTCAGGGCAAAAGAAATTAAAAAATAGGGATGGAGGTGTGCCCAGCTCTTACGACTTATACAAATTGCAAATTATTCGCATTACTGATGGTCTTGTGCGAAATGCTGGGCATGGATTATTTATGGAAAATGAAAATAAAGCAATATTAGGAATTGCATTTCTTTTTACAGTTATTACAGGATTCTTTTCTCTTCTTGGTAAAGTGAGCATAATATTTACTAATGTTAATCTCAAAATGGGCTTAACTCAGTTTGGCTGGAAGTACTCATTATGGATTGTTTTTATAGTAGGAATTATTATTGTTTTATATAGGCTCAATAAAAAATCAAATCAAAGTATTTATGAAATGATAGGTAATAGAACTATAAGAACGGCAACTGGTGTTTTAGTTATAATTGATGGGCTGATTGCATTTGCTAATTCACTGCCCATTAGATTTATGAGCATCAAATCAATGATTGAGACTTCAAAATACATATCATTACGAATTGATGGCTTATATGAAAAAAACATTATTGAAAATGTAATTTTTTTAGTTGTCTTGCTGATTCAGATTATTTTTGGAATTTTTATATTAAGACATCATAAAAAAACTGTGAAGCAGTGATTATTTAGTAAATAGGTAGGTCTTAAATGAAAACTAAATCAAAAAAGTGGTGTATTTAGAGTAGTAGTCGCAGTTATCATTTACATGGTTTTCTTTATATTGCTTTTATGCAGCTACTAAAGCTAGAGCTGAGGTCTAAATATTGAGAATAAATTCAACAGCGTTCAACGGATTTAATAAAAGTGAACTGCACAGCAATCTCAAAATCAAGGAGAACACATTAAATGGTACCTATAGTCAAAACTAAAATTAATTACAAAAAAAATTTCCTAAACCATTCAAAACCACTGACAGCAGCAATATTAGTAATATCAGCAGTTTTAGCGCTTATAACACTATTTGCAATAAATAATTTTAAAGATAATGACTTTCAGGCTTATTCGGACTTTAAAATCATCGATGGAGTACTTGAAAAATACTATGGATTAAATGAAAATGTTATAATTCCCAATGGAGTTAAAGAAATAGGAGAAAGCGCTTTTGAAGATTGTAAAACAATGACCTCTATAACTATACCAGATAGTGTAAAAGCTATACACGAAAAGGCTTTTTACCGCACTTACCTTAAAAAAATTCATATACCTAAAAGTGTTAATTACATAGATAAAAATTCATTTGAATGCAATGATTACGTGGAAATTGAAGTGGATTCACGAAACAAAAAATATAGTACAAAAGATGGTGTTCTCTATAATAAGGACATGACAGAGCTGATACGTTACTACGATAAGAAAGATATTTATTTTTATAAAATTCCTGACAGTGTAGAGAAAATAGGCGATTATGCTTTATCTGAGCGCAGAGTGCAAAAGATTTATGTACCAGCTAGTATAAACGAGATAGGTGATTGTGCGTTTTCAGCGGACTTTGGCATATCAACTATAGATGTTGATGCAAAAAATAAATATTTTATAGTTAAAGATAATATTATGTTTACAAAAGATATGACAGAACTTGTTTGGTATTCCGACGATAATACAGCAGATAGCTACAATATACCAGAAGGCGTCACTACTATTAATGCAGGTGCATTTCGGGCATGTCGTTCGTTAATTAATTTAACAATACCTTATACGGTAAGAACTATTGAAGATAAAGCATTTTCGGGTATGGTACGCATGGAAAATCTAACAATACCTGAAGATGTCTCGGGAATAGGTGAATCTGTATTTTTTGGCTGCTGGAATTTAAAGAATGTTAGTGTGGGGGAAGATAACAAATACTTAACATCTAGAGATGGCATTTTATTTGATAAGGGTATGACTGAAATTATTGTTTGTCCATCAAATAATTCAATTAAACATTATGAAATTCCAGATGGTATAAAAAAAGTACGATCATATGCATTTTTCCATTGTATTGAATTAGAAAATGTAAAAATACCACAAAGTGTAACGCAGATCGGTGAGGGTGCTTTTTATGACTGTGCTAGACTTGCAAGTATTAATCTTCCTGAAAAAATTGATGCAATAGCTGAAGCAACCTTTTGGGGATGCTCAAATATTGTGAAAATAGTCATACCTGATAAAGTTACGTATATTGATGATAAAGCATTTGCAGAGTGTAGCTCGTTAGAGGTAGAACTTCCTTTAAGTTTAAAATATATTGGAAAGAAAGCGTTTTTAGATTGTGGAAATCTTGAAAAAATCAACTTTTCAAAAAACGTAATTAACGTAGCAGATGATGCCTTTGACGGTGTTTCTAGTCTTAAAAGTATTAATGTAAATGCGAGAAATAAGAAGTACTCTTCTATAGATGGTGTTTTATTTAATAAAGAAATGACAAAGCTAATAAAGTATCCTGGAGGCAAAACTAATAGCCATTATGCTGTGCCTGAGAGTGTAAAAACTATTCTTAGCAATGCCTTTACATATTGCAAAGATTTAACAAGCCTAGATGTACCTGCTTCTGTGGAATTAATTAGTGATTATGCGATTAACTCTAATGATTCCAATATTACCAGCATCAATGTGGATGGCAACAATAAATATTATTCTTCACAAGATGGAGTACTTTTTGATAAAGCAAAGAAAAAACTAATTTTATATCCATATTATAAAAAAGAAAAAGAGTATGAAATACCTAAAGGTGTTGAAACAATTAAGAAAAATGCATTTATTAATTGTTATTACCTTCAGCAATTAACAATTCCAACAAGTGTTATAGCGATTGAAGAGTTAGTGTTTAATAGAAATGAACAATTTTGTATAAAAGGAAAAGAGTTTTCAGTGGCGCATGAATGTGCTGTAAAAAATAATATTCCATTTATCCCCATAGATGAATAACTTACTATCGGCTAAAGACTTCTATAATTGAGTTTAGCAAATATCATGTAAAAACATATTGTAATACCTCTAAAGCACAAAAAAGTAAAAATATGTTAATAATATATTGACGATTTATACAGGATTGGATATAATTGTAATGCGTTATATCCATTTTTGCAAGGTCAATTACTATTCCAAGACTTAGAACGATAGATTTCATTTAAGCCAATAGTGTTGACTTTTATTAAGTTAATCTATTTTAAAACAAAAATTAGGAGGTATGTAAAGTATGTTAATGAAAAAGTTTTTTAGTGCAGTTTTAGTTTCAGCATTGTTAGCTTCATCAGTTCCATGTTTTGCACAAGAAATTGTGGCAGTTGAAGCAGCAACAGTAACAGAAGATATTATAGCACCTTATAGTACAAGTACGGCATCATTCAGTTTTGCTTCAGATTCTTTTCACAATGGACCAACATTTAAGGGTGAAGGTGGTTCAGGCAGATTTTATAGCGGTGCTATAGTTGACCTTATGGTTGATGTGAATAGTGATATCAATGGTGGAATAGTAACTTTTCTATCAAATCTGAATTTGAAAGCAGAAGCACGTGAACATAGAGTGTTTGATTTTGGTGGTCAGTATCTGCATGTTTGGAAAGTATATTCAGAAATGCAATTTACCCATTTAAATCCAAGATTAAATACACCTATATTGGATATAGGATTTAAAGAGGCACTATTGACAAGCTGGTCACCTAATGAATATACTGCTGGTGAAACAATGACACTCCAAACTTCACAAAGCGTAGATCCAAGCATGTATATGAATGCAAGAACTCTTCTCAATGGAATAGGAGTTCCTCAAACTACTCTTGACTTTTCAAAGGATGTTGCATTTACATTTACAAATGTTAGATCAGTGTATGACAATGGAAATGAAGACAAACTCGTTAATTTAGATGGTGAAGGAAATTTCAAAGATGATTGGATATCTGAGGGAAGTTTCTCAGCTTCTGCTGCTATACAAAAATGGTGGGGCTATTTGAAGGAAGAATATAAATAATCTATAAAACGTAAATAATGGATATAATGAGAATAATAGATATAATGCAAATCATAGATACACAAAAGATATAATTAAATAGTACATATAAAAACACCTGCAAACATCAAGAATATTATGTCTGCAGGTGTTTTTCGATTATTTTGATAAATATGGTGAATTTATTATGATTTTAAGCATTGGATAATTTTCTTTTAATATGATAGAATCAAAAAAATACATTTCGCACAAGCGGTAATTACGATGGGGAAGTGTGAAAGAAATATAAAAACAAATGAAGGAGGTACCGAGCCCATGCCATTTCTGTCATGATGTTTTTGTGTGAAATGCTGGGCATGGGCATAATCATGAACATAAGATACGGAATTATTGGGTTAGGAGCTATAGCAAAGAGATTTGTGAAGGTGCTAAACACAGTTGAGGGTGCTGAATTAGTTGCGGTTGCGGCTCGTGATAAAGCCAAAGCGGTGGCTTTTGCAGATGAATTTCATGCAAAAAAGGCATATAACAGTTATAATGAACTAATTAATGATAAAGAGGTTGATGTGGTTTATGTTGCGCTCACACATAACTTTCATTATGAAGTTGTAAGACTTTGCTTAAATAAAGGTAAGGCGGTTTTGTGTGAGAAGCCATTAACTACAAGCGAAAAAGATACAGAAGAATTAGTAGCACTTTCACGAGAAAAAAATGTACTTTTAATGGAAGCCATGTGGATGAAATGCATACCTGCCTATAAGAAAGCAAAGGAATGGGTGCAAACAGGGAAAATAGGTGATGTTAAGCTAATTAATGCTTCATTTGGCAATAATGCTGTTTTTGATGCGGAGAGTAGGTTGTTTAATCCTAATTTGGCTGGCGGAAGTTTGTATGATGTTGGTGTGTATCCCATTCAATTTGCAACAGGTATATTAAATGAGGAACCAGAAGTTGTTAATGGACTTGCAACAATCTGTGAAACAGGTGTTGATGAATTTGCTGCAATTAATATGAGCTTTAAAAGTGGAGTTTTAGCCACACTAAGCTGTGGTTTGACTGCTTATACAAACAGGGATGCACGTATATATGGAACTCTTGGAAATATTATACTATATGATTTTTATGGTTCGCAAAAATGTGAATTATATGATAGCGAAAATAACTTGAAGGAATGTTTTGGTGAAAGCTTTGAAGATGGTTTTATATATGAAATCGAACACTTTAATGAGTTATACCGCACTAACAAAATAGAAAGTGATATTATTCCCCATAAGGATGTAATTTTGTGTGCGAAAATAGTAGATAATCTTTTGGGAAAAATGGGGAAAGTAATTAAAGAGTAATCAAACTTTTCTGTCTAACACTTTGCAGTATATTGTTTAAATATAGTATTATAGTATTATAGTATTATGTAAACAAATAATATTCTAAGAAATTAATATTCAGACTAAAAAAGGCGCTAACTTATTTAGAGACTAAAATAGTGAGAGGATGGAAAACATATAATGCTTAGATTTAATTGTGATTACAGTGAGGGTGCACACGCTAAAGTACTAGAAAAACTAATTCAGACAAATTTGGAGCAAACTGCAGGCTATGGTGTTGATCCTTATTGCTTGAAGGCTGCAACGCTTATAAAAGAAAAATGTAATAGAAAGGATGCGGATATACACTTTTTAGTTGGAGGTACACAAACAAACTTAACAGTTATATCTGCTGCATTACGTCCTCATCAGGGCGTTATTTCTGCAAATACTGGGCACATTAATAGGCATGAAAGTGGTGCAATTGAGAGTATAGGGCACAAGGTTCTAGCTCTTTCTAGTACTGATGGAAAAATAACAGCCAATCAAATAGAGGCCATTTGTCAAGAACATTTTGAGGACGAATCATTTGAACATACAGTTCAACCTAAGCTGGTATATATATCAAACCCTACTGAATTGGGTACAATTTATAGTAAAGCTGAACTAACTGAAATTAGCCAAGCCTGTAAAAAGTATGACCTGTTTTTATACATGGATGGTGCGCGTTTAGGCTACGCTTTATGTGCTGAAGATAATGATTTGGATTTACCTATGATTGCACAGCTTTGTGATGTATTCTACATTGGTGGTACAAAAATGGGTGCGCTATTTGGAGAAGCTTTAGTTATCACTAATGAAAGTCTAAAGAAAGATTTTCGCTATATTATTAAGCAAAAGGGTGGAATGCTTGCAAAGGGCAGACTTCTCGGACTACAATTCATTGCACTATTTGAGAATGACTTGTATTTCGAAATAGCTCGTCATGCAAACAAAATGGCTATACTTATTAAAGAAGCTTTTATAAAAAATGGGTATGATTTTTTGGTGCCATCAACAACAAATCAGCAATTCCCTATAGTTCCAAATGAAGTATTAGCGAAATTAAAAGAAAACTTTGAATATTCTTTTGAGAAAAAAATTGACGATACTCATAGTGCTGTACGTTTCTGTACTAGTTGGGCAACTGATTTAAATGCAGTACAGAAACTAATTGAGGAAATTGAAAAAAATAATTGAACAGCGATTTGTAAATTAGAAACAATTCAGATTTATAAATTATTACTCAACTTTCCCACATATAAAATCCATCGGTGTTCTAACTTATCAAATATTCAGCTTCCCATTGATAAGTTGAACACCTACGATTTTTAACTGGGAAAGTTGATTTAAAAATATGAATTCAAGTATTCCGCCTAACTTAAATAGATCTAATTCCTTTTATAATATTCTATCAATAAAAAATTATGGTTAACAGTCACCTTTTATCAAATATTTCATAACATAAATTATATGCTTAACATAAAGCATAAAAATTATAAGAGGAGTTAAAAAATGGGTGATATGTCATTTAATTATGAGCAATTAAAAAATCAACTAAAGGCTGAATTAGAAGCTGAATTAAAGGCGAAACTAGAAGCTGAATTAAAGGCGAAACTAGAAGCTGAACTAGAAGCTGAATTAAAGGCAAAATTAAAAGCTGAATTAGACGCTGATCAGGAACTTGAGTTAGAAGAGGAAGAGTACCATAGCCAAAAACAAACAAACAAACAGATTAATCATAATACCATAATACAAAAACAGTATCAAGGGCAAGCATCTGCTACCGAAGTTGAAGCGGAAAATGAAGCAGAGAATGAAGCAAAAGCTGAAAATAAGACGAAGGCAGAAAACGAAGCTGAAAATAAGGCAAAATCAGAAAGCGAAGCTGAGAGCAAATCAAAATCTTTTAACAAATTAGATGGTGATGGCAAATTTATTCGATGTGATTAAAAGAAAATGCAGTGGGGAAGTTTTCCCTTCTGCTACATAAATAAATAAAGTACAGTAAAATAGGAGATGGGGATATGGAATTACAAGCCGAGTTGAATGAAGTAAAGAAAAAACCAAAAAAAGGCACTGGAAAAAAGGTAAACTTAGAAACGGACAGCATACAGTATAATTCTCAAGATCTAGATCAAGAACAAAAGGTTGATGTAAATCCCGTACAATTAAATACTCAAAATCTTAATGTAATCGTAAGTGGCAATTACTCTGGAAAAATAACTGGAACTACATATCTAGAAATGAATAAAGAAACTACAAATAATGTTGATATATACTTGTTTTTTGGTCATCAGCTTAAGTTTCCAGTATATGAGACAAAGTCAGATAATAATGGAAACTTTATCATAGAAGATATACCTGCAGGTTACTACACCATAGTTGCAAAGCAGGGAGAAAATTTAAAATATCAGTCACATTATATTAAGGTTCTACCTTGTCAAACTCTACACCAATCCATACTATTAAAGTGATAAACAAATAATAACTCTTGTTAGTAATGGTAGATAAATTCATATACCTATTTTCTATAAACACATCGAGTCCTCGATGTGTTTTTTGTGAAAATCTTTATAGAATGCGATAGAATATGGTAAGATATAATAAATTATTAATTATTCCTAAAATGCAAAGAAAAACATTAACAGAGAAAAGAAAGAGATAAATAAATGACAAAAGTAAATTTTAGTGATTATCACTTAAGCAGTGAACTACTTAAAGCTATTAGCATTTTGAATTTTTCAACTCCTACAAAGGTTCAAACACAGGTTATACCAGCTGTTTTAGAGCAAAAAGATATAATAGTCAAATCAAAAACAGGTAGTGGAAAGACTGCAGCATTTGCCATTCCTATTTGCCAGACGATAGAGTGGGAAGAAAACAAGCCACAGGCGCTAGTGCTTACACCCACAAGAGAGCTTGCTATTCAAGTAAAAGAAGATATTTTCAATATTGGTAGGTTCAAAAGGCTTAAAGTTGCTGCTATTTACGGCAAATCTCCTTTCTATAATCAAGAAAAGGAACTTAAGCAAAAAACGCATATTGTGGTTGGTACTCCTGGTCGTACTATAGATCATTTAGAAAGAGGTACTTTTGATACATCAAATATACAATATCTTGTATTAGATGAGGCTGATGAAATGCTTACTATGGGCTTCATAGAACAGATTGAAACCATAATTGCCAGTATACCAGCCGAACGAGTTACTATTTTGCTGTCAGCTACTATGCCGAAAGACATAAAAGTGCTATGTGACAGACACATGAATTCACCTATATTTGTTGAAATAGAAGAACAGAATATAACCGCAGATACCATATCTCAGGAAAGATATACTGTTGAGCCAAAGGACAAAATAGAGCTTTTAAAAGACATTACTGTAGTAGAAAATCCTGATAGTTGCATTATATTTTGCAATACAAAGCAAAAAGTTGATGAAGTGTATAATCAGATGGTAAAACTAAAGTATTCTTGTGCTAAGCTTCATGGTGGAATGGAACAGCAGGATAGACTTCGTGTAATGAATGATTTTAAGACAGGTTATTTTAGATATCTGGTAGCTACAGATGTTGCAGCTAGAGGAATAGATATAGATGATATTAAGCTTGTAATAAATTACGATATCCCCAAAGACAGTGAGAGCTATGTTCATAGGATTGGAAGAACAGGGCGTATAGGAAAAGAAGGTAAAGCCATTACTTTTGTAACTGCAAACGAAGATAAGTTTCTTGAGGATATACATGAATATATTGGGCAAGAGATTTCGCTAAAGGAAAGACCTGAAAAAAAAACTGTAAATGATTTAAAACAAGAATTTGTTGAAAAAATAAATTCTGCGCCTGAACTCAAAGAAACAAAGGGAGCTCAGCTAAATAAAGAAATAATGAAATTGCATATAAATGCAGGTAAGAAAACAAAAATGCGCGCTGTAGACATTGTAGGTACACTTTGCAATATAAAAGGCATGACAGCGGCAGATATAGGAATAATAAACATTGCCGATATATCTACGTTTGTTGAAATTCTGAATAATAAAGGTGAACTAGTGTATAAAGAACTGCAAAATACACCTATCAAAGGCAGGATCAGAAGGGTTAGCAAGGTAGATATGTCTCGAAACTAATACTAAATGTATAGACGAGTTTAATTTTTAACTCAACTTTGACAGATAAAAATTATAGGTGCTCAAACTTATCAAATGAAAAGTTAAATAAGTGTATAAAACAAGTCGGTTTCCTTGGTAACAAACCATTGATAAACTTGAGTATAGCTTGACTTTTCATTAGGAAACTTGAGCCAGTAATGAATGGAGATAGCAATGCTAGACGTTTGTTTGTTGGGAACTGGAGGCATGATGCCATTGCCTGATAGAAGGCTAACTGCCTTACTGCTTAGGTATAATGGAAGAATGATTTTAATAGATTGTGGTGAAGGGACTCAAATCCCGATAAAAATGGCTGGATGGGGATTTAGGGCTATTGATGCCATTTTATTTACTCATTTTCATGGTGATCACATAGCTGGTTTACCAGGCTTACTTCTCACATTAGGCAATTCAGGTAGGATTGAACCTCTTACATTAATGGGGCCTCAAGGATTAAGGAAAGTGGTTGAGGGTCTAACAGTTATATCACCTGAATTGCCGTATGAGTTAAGGGTGATGGAATTAGTTAAAGGCGAAAATACTGAGGCTTTAGTAAATAATGGCTTGTTAAATAATGGCTTAGTAAATAATGGCTCACTAAAGAATGATTTGTCTATAAAAAGCATATGGGTTGATCATGCCATTCCATGCTTATCATACTGCGTTGAGCTAAAAAGACAGGGAAAATTTGATGTGACGCGTGCTAAAAAATTGAATATCCCAGTAAATTACTGGAGTCATCTTCAAAAAGGTGAGACAGTAACATTAGCTGACAGAGTTGTAAAGCCAGAAATGGTACTTGGTGAAGCTAGAGAAGGAATTAAGATTTGCTATTGTACCGATACCAGACCAATAGAGGGCTTAGTGGATTTTATTAGTGGTTCAGACCTATTTGTTTGCGAAGGCATGTATGGCGATGAAAATGATGCTGAAAAGGCTAAAGCTAAAAAGCATATGACATTTTCAGAAGCTGGAATGCTGGCAAAGCAGGGGAAGGTTAAGGAACTTTGGCTAACTCATTATAGCCCGTCGCTTACTGAACCTGAGAAATACCTTGATGCAGCTAGGGGGAATTTTACAAATACTGTTTTGGGTACTGATTTACTTACTAAAACAATAAAGTTTGACTGAAATCGTTTTGCAACAGTCCCTTTTAACATGGAAATGTTGACTTGCCAACTTGCGCTGTTTTCAATACTAATTTAACATTAGATGGTAATATTAACATTAATTATTATATAATTTTAGATGTTTTGAATATAGAGGTAAAAACGTTCATCATATTTGCTAAACTGGATACAAATCATGTGGCTAAAATCTTAGATATAAATTAAGATATTATCACTAGAATTGAGAATATACCTGGTAAAGGAGCGGATTAAATGAATAGAGGAAATTTACAAACTAACAGCCATCGTTGGATCCCAGTTATAGCAAGTATTGCAATTCAAATGTGTTTAGGTACAGCTTATATTTGGAGCGTATTTCAATCGTACTTAATCATAGGAAAAACAACACCAAATGCATTGTTTGAATGGCCAGCAACACATGGAACTCTAGCATACGCGTTACTACTCGGAATGCTAACTTTCGGCAGTATGGCCGGAGGTAAAATTCACAATAAGCTAAAAAATCCAAGACCAGCTATTATTGCAGGAGGTATTATTCTTGGAATAGGATTTTTTCTTGCTCAATTTACAACAGAGTCTACACCTTGGATGCTATGGCTAACATACGGAGTTCTAGGTGGTTTTGGAATGGGAATGGCGTATACGACAACAATTTCAACCTGTCAAAAATGGTTTCCAGACCATAGGGGGTTAGTTACAGGATTAATTGTTTCAGCACTGGGTTTTGGTGGATTAGTATTTACACCAGTTGCAGAAGCACTTATAAGTAACATGGGTGTATTAAAAACTTTTTCGATTTTTGGTTATATATTTATAGTAGTTACAGTTTTAGGAGCAATTTTTATTAAGAATCCTCCTGAAGACTTTAAACCAAAGGGCTGGACACCATCAATAAAAAAGACTACACATATAGTGCAAGATTTCACTCCTAGTGAAGTTTTAAGAATGCCACAGTTTTATCTAGTAACACTCGCTCTTATGTGTGCTACTGCAGCAGGTTCAATGATGATTCCAATGGCAAAAATACTTGGTTTGCAGCCTGATAGTGGTTTGTCAAAGAGTGCAGCAATTGCTGGAGTAATGATTATAGCTGGTTGCAACTCTTTTGGTCGACTATTCTGGGGTTGGTTCTCGGATAAAATTGGAAGAAAACAAACAATACTAATTCTTTTGATTCTAGCAGGTTCTTCTATTATCGGAGTGTCTTTTGCAAAAGCGTATTTAATGCTTGTTTTCATAGCTATCATAGGTTTTTCTTATGGCGGTTTTCTTGGAGTATTTCCAGCATTAACAGCTGACTTTTGGGGTACCAAACATGGGTCACAAATTTATGGTATGGTTTTATTAGGCTTTGGTGTAGGAGCAGTTGCTTCGTCATATATAGTAGCATACTTCAGCAAAACAAAAGCCTTTTCTTCAGCGTTTTTAATAGCTGCTATTGCATCACTAGTGGGAATTGTAATAATCTATTTTGTTAAAGCGCCAGGAGCTAAAGCCCAAAAAGCAATAAGAACTAAAGAACTAGTAAAGTAAATAAAGAAATTACAAGGTAATAGAGAATTGTAGAATAGGAAATAATAGAAACTTTTAAAATATCTAATGAATTAGTATTGAGCAACGTTTGCACATCTTACGATGTTACGTCGCATACTGCGACTATGGGGCTGTTGCAAAACAATTCTTAAACACATTATATATGTATCGTTAAAAAAACAGATACAATATATAATTAATAAGATGCATTTTGCAACAGCTCCATGCAAACTAGAATAAGAAGCAGAATGGGCTGTCGCACTAAAATAAAAATTTAGTGTGCGGCTCATCTTTTGTTTTAAGGAAAAAATAAACAACAGACTCCTAAGAGAAGGGGGTTTATAAATAATGATTCCGTGCGCAATAAAGTCTTTTCATATTAATAAAATAACGGTATACTTAAACAGGTATCTTTGAAAACTGAAATATCCTATATAAAACATACATTATAAAATAAAATAATACATGCAAAATATCCATTAAAAAGTATGAACACCAATGTACTTTTGATGTGGGAAAGCTGAGTTAATAATCTATATTATATGGCTGAATAGTAATTAAATATAAAATGAAATTTAGAACTAGTAAATAGTCAGTAAAATACAAATATTAAATTATAAATAAAATATAAGAAAAGGAATAACGTATGGTAGAATTGGGTAAAATACAAAAATTAATAGTGCTTAGAAAGACTCAGATTGGAGTATACATTAACAAAGAAAACAGTGCTGACAATGACGATATCTTACTGCCTAAAAGTCAGGTACCAGAAGGGACAGAGGTAGGAGACGAAGTAGAGGTATTTGTTTATAAAGATTCTGAGGATAGGTTAATAGCCACAGTAAGAAAGCCAATGCTAACGATTGGAGAGCTGGCAGTTTTAAAAGTAGTTGAAAATACTAATATAGGTGCCTTTTTGGATTGGGGTCTAGAGAAAGACTTGTTTTTGCCTTTTAAGGAACAATCAGATAAGGTTGTAGAAGGTGAAAAGTATTTGGTTGGTCTATATATAGATAAAAGTGATAGATTATGTGCAACAATGAATGTATATGAAATGCTAGGTTTTGAATCACCATATAAGGCAAAAGACAGAGTTAAGGGAACCATATATGAGATTAGCAAAGAGTTGGGAGCTTTTGTGGCTGTAGATAACAAGTATCATGGCTTAATTCCTAACAAAGAATTATATGGCAATTATGCTGTGGGTGATAATGTAGAAGTAAGAGTAAAAAGAGTAAGACCGGATGGAAAACTTGAGTTAAGCTTAAGGAATGAAGCCTACAATGAAATTGAAAGTGATTCACAAAAGATTATGAACAAATTGGAGTTAAATAACGGAAAACTTCCACTAAATGATAGTAGCTCACCTGAAAGTATTAAAGCTGAATTCAATATAAGCAAGGCAGCATTTAAAAGAGCTGTTGGAAGACTTTTTAAAGAGGGCGCTATCAAGATTACAGACGAAGGTATCGAGCGAATGTGGTAGCTCTATATGTTTTTTTAAGCTAAAATAGTCGAAGATTAACTGCTTCAATCCAATAATATACTAATAAGGGATAATTATAAAAAATACCTATGAAATCCCAAGGTTAAACGGTATAATATAAGTTAATGAAAAATACTTAAGGAGGAAAATAACATGGGTTTGATGGATGGACTGCTTGGTAATGCATCAGAGGTTAAATTAGAAGATATTCAAAAGGAATTAGGAAACCTTCTTGCAAATGGAGAAAGAATTGAAAAAGCATATAAGCTTATTCGAGATTATTTTGTATTTACAGACAAAAGACTGTTATTAGTGGACAAACAGGGATTGACAGGAAAAAAGGTTGATTATCATTCAATTCCCTACAAGAGTATAATTCATTTTAGTATAGAAACAGCTGGACACCTTGATTTAGATGCTGAATTGAAAATTTGGCTTTCAGGAATGGCGTTACCAATTCAAAAGACATTTAATAAGAGTCTAAATATCTATGAAGTGCAAAGTGTGCTTGCTGGGTATGTTTTAAAATAGTACGCGTAGTTATTAAAGAGTAAGGCAGGCAGAACCACAAAAAGCTGCCTGCAGCTTTTTGATATGCGAAGAGAACGATGAATGCACGAAATGTAAACTTCGCATTTTTCAATCTATAGGCTTATAGCCATCTTTAACGTAAGCTATCTGTTAGTATTTTCACAATTTTATTATTTTTCTCATGCTGATAATCTTTTATATTGCAAAGCTAATACCTAAACTTAGTCCTAATAATCTAATGACAACTTCATTAATTAAAAATATACTAGAAGTACATTTAAGATTTATACCAAAGGCTGCAAGAAATAGAAAAAGGAGCACCTACATAATAATGAACAAACAGCAATCAACTGAATTATTAAAAAAGTATTTTGGCTATGATGATTTTAGAAACGGTCAAAGTGAGATAATAGAGCAAATATTAAAAGGTACAGATGTTTTAGCAATAATGCCTACAGGGGCGGGTAAATCTATTTGTTACCAGATACCAGCACTAATGTTTGATGGTATAACCATTGTAATTTCGCCCCTTATATCTTTAATGAAGGATCAGGTTGATACCCTCTGTGAAACAGGTATTAAAGCAGTCTTTATAAATAGTTCTCTTAGTTTAGCAGAGTTTAGAAAGGTTATTGCAAATGCAAAAGTAGGGGCATATAAGCTTATATATGTAGCACCTGAAAGACTGGAGACTGATAGCTTTCTAGAACTTGTACAGTCTATTAATGTTTCAATGGTGGCAGTTGATGAGGCTCATTGTGTTTCTCAATGGGGACACGATTTCAGACCGAGCTATAGAGAAATTCCTAAGTTGCTGGAAAGATTGGCACATAGACCAGTAATGGCTGCATTTACAGCAACAGCCACACCAATTGTTAAAGACGATATAATTACGCTGTTAAAACTGAATAGTCCGTTTTCTGTTACAACTGGCTTTGATAGAGAGAACCTATATTTAGAGGTATTGAAACCAAAAAATAAATTTGAACAATTACTAAAATATTTAAGTAATGCTAAAGGCAAATCTGGAATTGTGTATGCATCTACAAGAAAGACTGTAGAGTCAATAAATGAAAAGCTAAATAAGAAGGGCTATATAGCAACTAGGTATCATGCGGGATTATCTGAAAATGAGAAGTCAATTAACCAGGAAAACTTTATAAATGACCGTATTCCTATAATGGTTGCTACAAATGCTTTTGGAATGGGAATTGATAAGTCAAACATATCTTTTGTAATACATTATAATATGCCTAAAAATATGGAAAGCTACTATCAAGAAGCAGGGAGGGCAGGACGTGATGGGGAAAGGGCAGAGTGTGTAATGCTGTATTCTGCATCAGATATTATTACAAATAAGCTTTTTATTGAAAATGGAAGTGAAGATATTGATAAAGCGGGAGAATATCAAAAGCTAAATGAAATTGTTGACTACTGTAATACTGATAGGTGTCTTAGAGCATATATTCTTGATTATTTTGGAGAGAAAGATACAAAAGAACATTGCGGTAACTGCGGAAATTGCAATAACGACATTGATAGCACAGATGTTACAATTGAAGCTCAGAAGATAATGTCCTGTATAAAGAGAATGGGTGAGCGCTTCGGAAGTGTCGCTGTAGCCGATGTTCTTCGAGGCAGTAATACTGAAAAAATCAGAACTATGGGGTTTAATAAGCTTACTACATACGGAATTATGAAGGAGTATTCAAAGGATACAATTAAGGAGCTGATATCGTTTTTAGTTGCTGAAAATTATATAGCTTTATATGGAGATCAATATCCCGTGCTTAAGCTAAACAAAATGGCAGTAGAGGTACTGAAAGGAAGTAAAAAGGTAACTATAAAGAGAATAATCAGTAAACAAAAGGCTGTAGCAGATGATGAAAAAGTTCCTGTAGATAATGTCCTGTTTGATGAACTAAGAGCTATTCGAAAACGCATAGCAGACAAACAAAATGTGCCGCCTTTTGTAGTTTTTTCTGATGCAACGCTCAAAGATATGTGTAAAAAGTGTCCAACCAGTGAAGAAGATATGCTGAAGGTGTCAGGTGTTGGGGCTTTTAAATTGGATAAATATGGTGAACAGTTCATGTTTGCAATAAAAGCTCATATATCCTTAAAGAAAAGCGATAAAAATAAAGGATAATAGGAAAAAATGTAGAATTATAGAGTTATAGAATTTGAGCGATTTGTATTATGAAAAATTTTAATTTAAAGATAAGTTTTAAAAGTTCATAAAAACCTACTTGGGGTGTTAAAATGAAAGAATGGGTATTGGAAGAACTTATTGACTTAAAAATATTACAGAAAATGGTAGATAATTTATATTCAATAACAGGAATGCCAGTTAGTATACTTGATACTCAAGGTAAAACTATTTTATCTACTATGAGTCTGAGAGTTTACATAAATCTCAGCGAAATAAATCTCTCCAATTCAAAATTTTCTAAAGTAATTGACGAAAAACTCAAAAAGAATTTGAATAATAGTGATTTTATAGCGTACAGATATACTGATAATTCGTGTGAAATATCTATGCCAGTAATTGTTGAAGGAGTAGAAATAGCAACATTAGTGTTTGGAAAGTTTTTCTATGAAGGTGAGACTGCAAATGTTGGCTTTTTCAGGAATCAAGCTCATGAGTTTGGATTTGTCGAAGATGAATATACCAAGGCTCTTAATAATGTTCCGATTTTCTCAAAAGAAAAAGTTATCAGCATTATTGAGTATTATAGTTCTCTTGTAATTACACTTGTTGAAAGCAACATAGCAAAACAGAAATACAAGCAAGTTAATAGCAAATACAGCAGATTATTAAATTCTATGCAGGATTTTGTTTTTGTGTTAGATAGTTCAACAAGATTAATTGAGTATAACAAATCCTTAGATGCAAATTTGTATATACATGTAGGTAAATTTATTGATAAAAAACTTAATGAAGTACTCCCAGAAAGTATAGGAAATGCTTTAGATAATGCTCTACATAAAGTAAAAAACGGGGATATTATACAAACCATTAATTGTTCAGTAATTATAAATGGTAGAGAAGTGTGGTATTCAGCACAGATAAGTAAGTTGATATATGATGAAATAGGTGATTGTGATAGTTACATCGTAGTAACAAGAGATATTACAGAAAATGTAAATGTGATGAATGAATTGCAAAATGCAAAATTGCAAGCCGAAGAAGCTAATAACGCAAAAAATACATTTGTTGCGAATATCAGTCATGAGCTAAAGACACCTATAACTGTTATACAGAGTGCTACACAGCTTTTTGAAATGAAAGTGAAAAATATGGATAGTGTAGAGAAAAATTATTATTGTAACCATATAAGAACTGTTAAGCAAAACTGCAGAAGGTTATTAAGACTAATTAATAATCTTATTGATGTTACAAAAGTCGATGCGGGATTTATGAGATTGCAGTTGCAAAATTTGAATATTGTCCGTCTTGTAGAGAAACTTACGAATTCTGTAGCGGAGTATGCTAAAGCAAAGCGGATAAATGTAACATTTAACAAAAGTATAAAGGAACTAACCGTAGCTGTGGATCCGGATAAAGTTGAAAGAATTTTATTAAACCTGCTATCAAATGCTATCAAATTTACTGAAGCAGGCGGAAATATTATTGTAAGTATTTATGTAACAAGTGAGGATACTTATATTTCAGTTAAGGATACAGGAATAGGCATACCTTCAGGGAAGTTAGATATGATATTTGAAAGATTCAACAATATTGATAATATACTATCAAGAAATCATGAAGGAAGCGGTATTGGACTATCACTGGCAAAGTCATTTGTTGAGCTTCACGGCGGAAAAATTAGCGTTGAAAGTAGGCTTGGAAGTGGAAGCGAATTTACAGTAAAACTTCCGATAATAAAATTGAATAGCAATCAATTAGATGAATATCAAAATTATATTGTAGACTCAAATATTTATTCAGATAGGATAAATGTTGAGTTTTCAGATATATATGTGTAAAAATATAAGCTGCTAAGTTTATATTTTATTACAACTATTAAAATGCAATGTATACTTAGAAATAAGAGGCTGTTGTGAATTCTGTTATACAACAACCTCTTATTTATTTGGAACTGTAAATAATTTTTTGTTTTTTGGTTTTAAGGATTATACATCTCTACATTATCACATGGTGAACCTTTTAATACTCCTCCTATTGCAAAAATTGCACCATATACAGATACGAATCCGCAATAGCTTCGTGGCGTTGGCATATCCATTTTATCTGTCCATGTATCTAATGCAGGATTATACATTTCTAATTTTGTAAGTTCGCCATTTGTATTATTTCCTCCTACTGCATAGACCAAATCGTTTATGGCTGCAACTCCAAGATTACGTCTTGCTGTAGTCATACTTGCTTTCTGTTCCCAAATGTCTTTACTGGTATCATAAGCCTCGACTACATTCAGATAATCACCATTATAGCCACCGATTACGTATATAATGTCATTGATAGCTGTAATTGCACTCATACTTCTCGCAGTAGGCATTATTTGTTTAGATGACCATTGGTTTGTAGCAGGGTCATATTCCTCTACGACATTTATAAAACGATTGCCGTTATGACCTCCGATTACATATATTTTACCACCTACTGAAACTGCTGATGTGTTAAATCTAGGTGTTGGCATGTCTGGTAAATTAGACCATGTTTGCTTTTTTGTATCAAACACTTCACAGGTAGCAATAGCCTTTGAGGCTTCTTTTCCTCCAAATATGTATATTTTATCTCCAATTGAAGCACCAGCCATACCAGACCGCTCTTTAGTCATATTAGATGATTCCGTCCATGAGTTATTCGAAGGATCATATACTTCAATTGATTTAGTAGCGATACCAGTAGTGGTTATTCCTCCTAAAACATAAATTTTTTTGTTTACATTCAATGTAACAGCACTGGTTCTGGGAATTAGCATACTGGCTTTTTTAGTCCATGTATTTGGTTCACCCAGAGTAATAGTACCTACTTCATCGCTCCATTCTCCGGTACCAAAAGGACAAATTGCTCTTACTTTATATTTATGGGTGGTGCCAGAAAATAAATTTAGATGAGAATAAGACGTAGTATTACCAACGTCAACAATATTGCCGTCAATTTCCAAGTCATATCGTATTGCTTGATTAACACTTGACCACGATAAGTCAGTTTGATATGGAGTACTTGAATCCACATCAATAAATTTTGGAATCGGAATAATAACGATTTCTTTATCAGCAATTTTCATTTTTAAATTACTAAAAGTAAAGTATGATAGTATAGTACAATTATGAGATTTATATACTGCTATAGGTCCAAAACCGTTTCCAATAACCTGACTAAGCTTATAATTTGATACTATTTGTGTACCATTATCCCACATATTTAGTATACTTGAATCAACCTCGATTTTAATATCATGGACGCTGCCAGTCTTTACAAATGTGGTGATTTTACTCCAAGTTTGTGTTCCATTATTAAAATTAGTGGCATTTACAGGACCAACTTTATATAATCCAATACCTCCTTGTTCATATAACAGCATATATGATGTTAGCATATCGTTTTCTATTTTTCCATTAAATAGGAAACCTCCTCCGTACATGCTGTGGTAATTAATTCCAGCCTCATCAATTTTAAAAGTGAAGGTCTTTTTATCACTACTGTCATTTTGCATAAATAAATAATCAATATACTGGGGTTTACCGTAACCATAAAAAGTAATAATGTTTCCATTCAATATAATATGGTCGTTTGTTGTTTGACCATTTAAATTTGTACCTTTATAAGCCTGATCTGTAAGGTAATGGGTGTACTTTTGCCATGAAAATGTTTCTTGCTCAGTAGTTTCGGCATTAGCTACTAAATAAGAAAATGGCATAGAAAAGGTAGAGAGTGCTAGTAGTGTAGTTAGTACTACACACACTAGTTTTTTCAGCATGTTTTTCGTTTTAGTTTTCATTATGTTTCTCCTTAAAAATTATAAAATTGATTTATATTACTTATTATACAATAAATAATAAAAATATCTATATTACCCATAATATAGTATTAAAAATTTAAGAGCGGTGAGCCTTTATAGTGACTTAATTTATGCAATTAAGTCTTTTTACTGAAAAGCCGTTATGAGGTCGGTTTATTTAGATTTGTTTAAAAAAATGAGGAAAAAATCTATAAATATAAGTATAATTATAATAACGATTAATAAAATACATTTGATGCAAGGATGTTATGTGTTAAGAGCTTATTAATATATTTGAAGGAGGTGCTTAGTCCATGTCATTTCTATGTTGTTTTGCACGAATCTGTACTGCACTTATATAGGCGGGGATAAGTGCAATACGACTCTAAATATTTGGACACGATTATGGAAAGAACATTAATATTATATGAGAGTAAATATGGTTTTACAGAATATATTGCAAAGAGTTTATCGCTTATTTTGGGACCTGCAAGATATTGCAAAGTATCTGAGTTTAAAGAAGATTATAAAAAATTTAGTGCTATAGTTATATGTACGCCTGTTTATTTAGAAAGTGTGGACAAAAATATAATTGAATTTGTATCAAAGAATGCAGAGTGGATTAAGCAAAAAAAGGTAATTTTGTTATGCTCTTGCTTAGCCAAAAATCTTGCAGATAAGTATTTAAAACCTTTGACAGATATTCTTGGAGATAGTGTTTGTTTGCAGTCCTATATTGGTGGAGAGCTTATACTTAGTAAACTTAGCGGTGAGGATTATGAATTGATGAAGAGTTTCAGCAATAAAACAGGCTTTCCGCTTAATGATTGTAAACTGTTTGATCAAAATGCATTTGTAGAATTGGCTCTTAATATAAAAAAAATAAAAGATAGGAGTAGCAAAACACTTAATGAGCGGGAACTTAAAGTTTACATAACAGATTTTATTAAAAATCATAACACATGTGCACTGGGTACAGGGCGTAATGTAGCCGTTAGGTCAACTCCAATAGAATATATGTTTATTGATGAATGTATTTATATTGTTAGTGAAGGCGGAGAGAAATTTGCAAATATTATTATAAATCAAAATGTATCAATCAGCATTTTTGAATCATATAGAAGTATGAGTAAATTGGCTGGTATGCAGATTGCTGGTGTTGCTGAAATAATTGAAATAGAAAGCGATGAATATATTTCTGTAATGATAAACAGAGGTTTAAATATAGAAGAGGTGATTTCCTTGCCAGTTGCGCTAAATCTTATAAAAGTTCATATTAAGAAAATAGAGTTTCTCTGGTCAGGATTTGCTGAGTTAGGATATGATACTAAGCAAATTTTAGACACCTGAATTAAATAAACAACTTGTTGGGGAATCATAGACTTGCTATTGATTTAAAACCAATACGATTATTTATATTCCTAAAAAATATGGAATGAAAATAGCATATTAATAGAAAAAGTGTAAATATTATATAGATAATAAGTATTATAAAGACAATGAAGACAATAAAAACAACATAAACTATAAGGGGATAATATATGAAAAAGCTACTTTATATTACAGTCAACTCGAAAGCCGAAGAAATGTCATCAAGTAAAACAGTAGGAAGAAAATTAGTAAATAGTATTTTAGAGAAGCATCCTAGCATGATTTTAGAAGAATTAAATTTATATAAAGAACATGTACCACAGCTTAAAGATTGCTATTTTGAGAGCAGAAGTACTATTGCAAGTGCAGAAGCTCTGTCAAAGTTAACAAATGAAGAACAGCAAGAAATAAAACAAATATTAAAACTGTGCGATCAATTTATATCAGCAGATATTTATGTAGTTGCTGCACCTATGTGGAGTCTTTCTTTTCCGGCTCCGCTGCTCGAATATATTCACTGTATAGTCCTAGCAGATAAAACAATTGCTTTTGAAAATCAAAAGCCATATGGATTATTAAATGATAAAAATCGCACATTTATTTATGTTCAATCTTCAGGTGCTAATATACCTTGGATTATTAGACCTGCATTAAATAAAGGTTTGAATTATATTCATGATATTATGAAATTTATAGGGATAAGCAAGTTTGAAGAACTTTTGGTTGATGGAACAGGCACTACGGAAATTGAACGTCAAGAAGCGATTGAAAGAGCTATGGCTAGAATGGATAGTATGGTTGAGAATATTCAATTTTAATTAATACAAGAAAGTAAGGAAACAAAAAATGTAAGAAGCAACAAGAAATAATAAACAATTAAAAAGTATTAAATAAAAATAAGGATTGAATATAACCGTTTAATTGACGGCACTTCAATCCTTTTTGTCCCTAAAAAAATTAATATGCTTCAAGTCTTCTTTGTTTTCTAAGTTCTCTGCGCTTTTCGCCAGATTCCCATTCTAGCCTTTCTTCATCAGTTTCAAGAATAAGACCGGGAACAGGTACCGGATTGTCATTTTCATCTAGTGCAACCAGAACTAAGTATGCTCTATTTATCATATGACGTTTGCCGTCCAGGTTTTCAACGTAAGTAGTTACTCTAACCTCCATAGAAGTTTTACCTACATAAGTCACTTGACCGCTTAAAAAAATGGTACTGTTAATGTATGCGGCCGATTTAAATTGCAAATTGTCTACCGAAGCAGTAGTTACATTACAGCCTGAATGTCGGCGTGCAACGACTGCCGCCACAACGTCAATCCATTCCATGAGCTTTCCTCCAAAAAGGCGGTTAAAGCCATTAATATGCTCAGGCATGAGTATTTGTATTTGCTCGGTTTTAGAATCTGATACCTTCTTATATACTAATTTATCCATAGATAATCATTCCTTTCGCTATGCTACTTTGATTATTATAACTCAAATTTATTGTTTGTGTAAAAAAGATTGCAGTCTATACATTACCACAAGGATATATCTTTTAAACACAAAAACAAAACAATTCAAATTTTTGCGTTAATATTTGAGGTGTTTGTGGTATAGTATTACTTAAAGTCGTTTATATTATAATAAATTTAGGAGGATTATTATATTGAGTAATTTAAAAGGTTCAAAAACAGAAGCCAATTTAATGTCAGCATTTGCAGGCGAATCTATGGCACATAATAAATATTCGTACTATGCATCAAAAGCTAAAAAAGAAGGATATGAGCAAATAGCAGCATTATTTACAGAAACTGCACTTAATGAAAAGGAACACGCAAAGATTTGGTTTAAACTTCTACATGATGGAATAGCAGATACTGCTACAAATTTAAAAGATGCAGCAGAAGGTGAAAATTATGAATGGACTGATATGTATGCAAAATTTGCACAGGAAGCTAAAGAAGAAGGCTTTAATGACATAGCACGTTTATTCGAAGGAGTTGCAAATATTGAGAAAGAGCATGAAGAAAGATATCGTGCTTTATTAAAAAATGTTGAAGGAAATGCTGTATTTATAAAGGGTGAAAAAGTTATTTGGCAATGTGCTAATTGCGGACATATTCATGTTGGTACAAGTGCTCCAAATAAATGTCCAGTATGTGATCATCCACAAGCTTATTTCCAAATAGCTGCAAGAAATTATTAAGATTTATAAATAAGACTATTTAAAAGAATCCTAGCCAGAAGCATTTGATGTGACCCCAATAAGTCAGAACTAAAAATCCTAATTATGGAGGTTGCTCAATTTATCAAACGGCTATTTGGATTCTTTTTTATTGATAATGTTACTTTTATTTAATATAATACATATTACTGATATTAGTATGGAAACTAATTTAGGAGGTAATTTGAAATCGTTTAGATATTTATTAACAATAGGTTTGCCTATAACAATATTTGTTTTTATTATGATTGCTGTAATTAATCAAAATACCAATGAATTTGATAACTTTGTTTATCAAAATGTTTCAGAATTAATTTCATTTAGATTAACAGAAATTATGAAATTTATTACTTTTTTCGGCTCTCAAGGCTTCTTAATAACTGTGGCCTTGCTTCTTATTGTATTCTTCTTTAAAAAAGAAAAGTGTTCTTTCTATACTTCAATGATTGTGATAAATTTAATGCTTGCAGTAGTGCTAAATGTAGCGGTTAAATATGTCATTCAAAGGAGCAGACCAGATATTTTAAGGCTTATAGACATTGGCGGGTATAGCTTTCCAAGTGGACATTCAATGGTGTCCATGAGTTTTTTTGGTTTCCTCATATATTTGTGCTGCATAAATTTAAAAACTAGATGGAAATACCTAATAGTATCATTGCTTTCCATTTTGATAATGCTTATTGGACTGAGCAGGATTTATTTAGGTGTTCATTTCGCTAGTGACGTTATAGGCGGATTTTGTCTTGGAATAGCATGGGTTGGCAGCTTTAGCTTAATTGTTGATATAAGACACAAAAAAAAGTATGCAAATGAATAAATATAATGCTAAAGCGACCGGATATTATTAAATCACAAGATTCCTAAAAACTATGATATAATATTAAAAAATGGAGAAAGTCAAATGAAATTAATTGATTTGTCGCAAACAATTGAAAACGGTATGCCAGTTTATCCCGGAGATTCAAGTGTTAAATTGACACAAACTCGTGTATATGCTAAAGACCATTATAATAATCACAGTCTTGAAACAGAAATGCATGTGGGAACACATGTGGATGGTCCAATGCATATGCTGGATTTAAAGAAATATATTTGTGATTTTGATTTAGAAAATTTTTGCGGCAAGGGTTGTGTGATACGTACTCGGAATGAAATATTAATAACGATGAAAGATTCGTATTTAGATAAAATAAAAGAGAAAGACATCGTTCTTTTCAATACTGGGATGGATAGTTACTATGGCAGTGAAGAGTACTATTCTAAACACCCTATTTTAGATGAATCTTTTTGTGAAATGCTAGTTAATAATAATATAAAAATGGTAGGATTTGATATGCCATCCCCAGATAGATTTCCTTTTGATATTCATAAATACTTGTTAAGCCATAATGTTTTGATATTAGAAAATCTGACCAATCTGGACAAAATTAGCGACAATGACGATTTTGAAGTAATGGCATTTCCTATAAAAATCAAGTCGGATTCCTGCATGGTTAGAGTCGTGGCCAGAGTGATTGAAAAGTAATTAGCGGAGCTTAGGTCGTGGTCAGAGTGTTTGAAAAGTAATTAGCGGAGCTTAGGTCGTGGCTAGAGTGATTGAAAAGTAATTAGCGGAGCTTGAGGTCGTGGCTAGAGTGATTGAAAATTAATAAGCGGAGCTTAAGGTCGTGGCTAGAGTTTTTAAAAAGTAATTAGCAAAAGCTTAGGGCGTTTAGTTAGCCAACTTGTTATGTGCGAAAATGAGGCTCAAGTAGATACGGGACATTAATGGGATAAATAAGGGTGTGGGTAAAATATGAATAAATTATTTGAACATTTTTATGAGGAATATGATTTATATGAAAAGGAGTATTTGCCAGAAGAGGAGCAAAAAAGGTTGAATTCTTTGATGTTCGATAGTGATGAGGAGCCATTTGCAATGTATGGTTACGAGCCGAATGGTTTATACGAATTTCGCTTTTTTAAAAAGATACCTCTGCAACTATCTGAGTTACAATTAAACAACATTATTTTATTAAAATTGTTAGAAGAATCAAAAGACATTAACAAAAAGCAAAGTACTATTAAAAATATATTGATTTTTTGGTGTGTACTAACGGTTATAGGTGTAGTTTTACCACTATTATTGTTTGGCTTTAGATAAATATATTTTTTATATATAATAAATTTCAAGGAAGCTGTTAAAATGTATTATGTTTATATTTTAGAATGTGGGGATAATACTCTATATGCTGGATATACAAATGATTTAGAAAAGAGAATAAAAGTACATAATCAAGGCATTGGAGCTAAATATACCAGAGCCAGGTTGCCTGTCAAGCTAGCGTATAGTGAGCGATTTGATAATAAATCAGACGCAATGAAGAGAGAGTACGGCATTAAGCAATTAACAAGAAAGCAAAAGGAAGAATTAATAAAAGGAAAAAGAGTTGATTAAAGTTATTTTGAGGAGGAACATTATGCCAGAATTAAAGGACGCACAAATTAGAAGAAAAGAAATAGAACAAAAAAAGAGGATTGAAAAGCTTGAAAAGGAATTTGCAAACGAACAAGAACTCCAAGGCAAGATAACAGCTACATTAGAGAAATTTGCAGATTACAAAAGCAAAGCTCAAATTATAATAGATGGGAAACTGCAATCTTTGTATATTGCCTTAATTGACAGTGATAAGAGGGAGCATAAAACTGTTTTATTGTCTCAAGAGGACTATAAAGCACTATTTAGTCAAATGGATTCAATTGAAAGTGCAATCATTAAGAACTATCTTTTCGAGTATGTTGATAATCATCAAGATATTAAAAATCTATATGATAATAAGTATCATGCTATTTATGGATGGTCATTATTAGTAGATAAAATTTATCTGGAAGTAATATGGTAAGCATGAGGGCTTAAATGGCTATTCTTATTGATTTTGAAGCTACATGCTGGGAAAAAAGTGAGAGATACAAACACACATATTCTGAAATTATAGAAATATGTGCTATTGCTGTTGATTCCAGCTTTGAGATAACAAACGAATTTTCAGAGCTTATAAAACCTGCTTTAGAGCCTGTGCTTTCAGAATTTTGCATCAAGCTAACTGGAATTAGCCAGCAGGATATAGATAATTCAAGAAGCTTTAATGAAGTTTTCAGAAGCTTTGATGACTGGATTGCAAATCAAAAATATTCAAATCCTAAAAATGAGGACAAGTCCATCAAGCTCATAGCATGGGGAAATTATGATCAGATATTGCTGCGTAAAAACCTTTTTATGAACAATTACACAGGAGAGGTTGGAAAGTATTACAAACGATTTAATAATTTACAGGCAAAGTTCCAAAAATTTATGCATATCAGTGAGGGTAACTGCAAGCTTTCTAAAGCATTATCTAGTATAGGAGAAACCTTTGAAGGAAAAGAACATAGAGGTTTAGACGATGCTAAAAATATGCTTAAGGTGTATAAATATTTATACTCGATGGATGAGAGAATGTAGGGGGGGATTATCCTGCATGTTTAAGCTCAGTTCCAACAACAAATATGGTTTGATCAATGTTAAGTTGGATTAGAATTAATTGCATGAATTAGTTGGTGAAGCGAAGTTTGAGTTAAAGATTATTATATCGAAAGAGAAGAGACAAATGAATATTTATTTTATAGATTATGAAAATGTAAAAAGTGATGGCTTAAATGGCATTACAAAATTAAATAAAGATGATAAGGTAATAATATTTTACAGTGAAAATGCGGATAAGTTAACTTTTGGATTACATAGGAGAATTAATGAGGCGGTTGCTGACATATCATATATCAAAGTAGAAGTGGGAACAAAAAATGCACTAGATTTTCAACTTGTTTCGTATTTGGGGTATTTGATTGCTCAAAAATCAGATGATACATTTCACATTATAAGCAATGATGCAGGCTTTAATAGCGTGGTTAAATTTTGGCAAAAGAAAAGAGTAATTATTGATGTTGCTACAGACTTATCTGGACAAAGTAATTTACAAAAACAGAAATCATTGATGGGACAAATATTTGAAGTCCTTTCTGATAAAGAGGAAGCAAAAGAGGTATTTCAATATATTGAAAAGTACAAAACTAAACAAGGACTTAATAATGCATTAGTTAAAAGGTATGATAGTAAAAACGCTGGAAGGATTTATCAGGCTATAAAACCACTTATTAAAGATAAAAAGGGAAACTAATCTAAATAACACATAAAAAAGACTTCTACAATTTGTAGAAGTCTTTTTGGTGCGCCATCACGGGTTCGAACCGGGGACACCCTGATTAAGAGTCAGGTGCTCTACCAACTGAGCTAATAGCGCATAAAAATAACATTTAGAATCAAAAATTAAACATAAACATTAAAAAACAAGAAATCTTTAAAAATAAAGACTTCAATATCTGTCTTAAAAAACTGGTGCGCCATCACGGGTTCGAACCGGGGACACCCTGATTAAGAGTCAGGTGCTCTACCAACTGAGCTAATGGCGCATTACTAAGTGCTGTCTCGGACATGTCGTCTAAGCACTTTTACATTATAAGAGGTAAGTTTAGCGTTGTCAACACTTAATTTAAAAAATAGTAAAAATTTTCGCAAAAAGTCTGAAATAAATTTCACAGATTTTTATTGTAATTTCTCTTTCAGAAATATATGATATACTATATTTAATTTTATGATAGATAATTATGCAAAAATGGATAATTGTATTGTGAGCAAGAGAGTTATTAGGTAGAATATACCTATAATATAATATGACCAATAAGACTGTTTAATAAAATAAAAAATAGTGAGTGGATAAGTACATGTTAAACTATAAGCACAACACAATTGAAATGGATAAAATCATTAATGACGCAATCAAAGCTCTTGACATGGGCAAAAAGGAGATAGTAGAAATTGCCGAAAACTCCAGATTGGACAAAAGAAGACTTGAGGATGAGCTGGAAATTCTTAAAAAAGAGGTCTATGAAATTATAAGTGAAATTGAAGAGCTAGAACAGAACTTAAAAGAGAGTAAGAAGAAGCTCTTTGATGTAAACAGGGATTTTAATAAATATAGTCAGAGCGAGCTTGAAAAGGCATATCAGGATGCTGATAATTTGCTTGTAAAGCTTGCCGTAAGGCGTGAGCAAGAGAGATTTTTAATCCAAAGACGTAACGACATTGAGATACGTATTAAGGACTCCAAAAAGACTCTTAAACGTGCAGACAATTTAATTGGACATGTTGGTATAGTTCTTGAATATCTAAGTGGTGACTTAAAAGATGCAGGAGAGGAATTGGATAATCTACAGCAAAAGCAGTACTTAGGGATTAGAATTATTGAGGCTCAAGAAGAAGAAAGAAAGCGTTTTTCACGTGAGATTCATGATGGGCCTGCTCAATCTATGTCAAATATAGTAATAAAGGCTGAGATATGTGAAAAACTTATTGATAAAAATGTTAATGAGGCGAAAGTGGAACTGCGTAATCTAAAAAAGATTACACGAGACAGCCTTCAAGAAGTTAGGAAAATAATATATAATCTTAGACCTATGGCACTAGATGATTTGGGTTTATTGCCCACATTAGAAAGATATATCGTATCATTTAAAGAGGATACCCAAATTGATGTGACATTAAAGGTTAGAAATGTTGGTAAGGATTTAAAACCGGCTATTTCGCTTACTGTATTTAGAATAGTACAGGAAGGTTTAAATAATATTTTAAAGCATTCACAAGCTAAATCTGCATCAATTTTGTTAGAACACTTTAATAAAGAGTTACGTATTACTATAATTGATAATGGTGTGGGGTTTGATACAAATGCTGTAAGAATAAATAGAAAAAAGAGTGCTTCAGATTTAAGCGGAGGATTTGGTCTTTATAGTATGAAGGAGAGAGTGGCCTTGCTTGAAGGAGAATTCAAAGTTTTATCTGAAATAGGAAATGGAACTACAATAAAAATACAAATACCACTCATAGATAACGAGGAGGATGCTAATAAATGAATAAAATAAGAGTAATGATTGCTGATGACCATGCTATGGTTAGGCAAGGCCTAAAAACTATTATTGAGCTTGAGGATGACATTGAGGTTGTATCACAGGCAGCTAATGGAGAGCAGGCAGTATTACTAGCTAGAAGTGATAAACCAGATATTATTTTAATGGATATAAACATGCCTGTACTAAATGGTCTACAGGCAATAAAAATTCTTAAAGAAGAGAATAGTGATTGTAAAATTATTGTTTTAACACTTCACCAGGATAGGGAATACTTATTTAGAACAATACAACTCGGCTGTGAGGGGTATGTATTAAAAGATGCAGAATCTTCTGTTCTCATAGAAGCAATTAGAAATGTTTATCACAATCAGACATATATCCAGCCAAATATGACGGGTGAACTAGTTAAGGAGTTCAACAGAATAACCCTTATTGAACAAGATAGTTCTATTACAAAGAATATGACAAATAGAGAAATTGAGGTTCTAAAGTTGATTGCAGATGGTCTGATCAATAAGGAAATAGCTAAAAAGCTCTTTATCAGTGAAAAAACAGTAAAAAATCATATCTCAAATATATTTAAAAAGCTTGATGTAAATGATAGAACGCAGGCTGCAATTTATGCATTTAAGCATAATATTAAGACATAATGTTTTACATACATTAAGGTTTATGCAGAGAATAAAAGATACTAAGCTATATAAAATTATAGTGATGATGAAGTGAGGATCAATATATAAATGAAAACTAATTTAGTAAACTCATTAATAAAATATCTAATTGAAAAAAACTATTTTAATCTAGTACACTCTAATGAAAATCTTGATTTTAACAATGAGCCTACAGGTTTAATAAGAGATTTTCAAGGTACGACAGTATTCCTTGAGGTCATTGATGCAAATAAATATGATGTAATACAACTGTCACAGATAATGGAAAATGGGGCGGCTATGCTAGGAAATATAAATGGCACTAATGCATATATATTTAAGCTATTTTTATTTGATAATAAGCCTGATGAACAAAAGTTAAATATTATTGAAAAAGGGCAAATAGACATTATTCAGGACAAAAAGTTTATGAAATGTATATCAGTAAATATTGCAGATAGAAGTGTTCAAAAACATTTTACTATGCCGTCCTTTGATGCAAATCTTGTCAAGACAATGAATAAATACTTTGCAAAGAATCTTGATTCGAAAGAAACTACTACAGAAGAAATAAAAGAATTATTGGTAAAGAGGAGTAAGGATTTTCAAATTGAACTAAAGGCAAAGACACCTTGGATTACTTACGCGCTGATAGCTGCAAATGTATTGGTATGGCTGATGTTGAAGATATTATCTGTAAAAACAAATACAGATTATAGTGGTTTGTTAGTTCCTTATGGTGCAAAAGCCAATTCGCTTATATTAGATGGTGAATATTGGAGATTCATTTCAGCGATGTTTTTACATTTAAATGAAATTCATCTATTGCTTAACTGCTATTCACTTTATATGGTTGGTTCACAGGTTGAAAAGTTATTTGGGCATATAAATATGGTTGTTATTTATTTTGTAGCTGGTTTTGTAGGATCAATTGCAAGCTTTGCATTTTCAATAAATGTATCTGTAGGTGCTTCTGGTGCAATATTTGGACTATTGGGTGCAATGTTCTATTTCGCAATAAAGAGACCTTCGCTGTTAAAAAGTAGTTTTGGTGCAAATTTGATTACTACATTAGTGATAAATCTTGTTTATGGCATTATGAATGAAAGAATTGACAATTATGCACATTTAGGTGGATTGGTTGGAGGCTTTTTGACTACTGGAGCTGTTGTGTATACTGCAAAGGAAGAAACTTTAAAGGATAAGCTTTCAAGAGCAGTTGCATTTATATTAATTATTGTGGTTACATTGGGAGGACTTTACTATAGCTTCAATAATGACCAAAATAAATATGCTGCTAAACTTACTATTTTAAGCGACTATATTAATCAAAAAAAATATACTGAATCCGAAAAACTAGCAGAACAGTTGCTAGGACAAAATCCTAAAAATGAAGATATTAAAATAAATGTTCTAGCAAGTTTAATTGATTCAGAGAGTGCTCAAGGCAAATATAATGAGAGCGAAGTACATGCAGAAGAATTGCTGAAATATGGTATTAATAATGAGACTAAAATACAGGTGCTATGGAATCTATGCGTTTCGGAAGCTTCTCAGGCAAATCAAGAAAAGTTTGCTGAAGCAGAAGAACATGCAAATCAATTAATAAAAATAAGTCCAGCGCGCGGGCATTTTTTGCTGGGAGCAATATTATATAACACACGGGATATTAATAATTTAGATAAGGCAAAAGATCATCTCCAGAAGGCTAAAGAACTTAATTCTCCTAATATGGATGCAATTATCGGTATGTTGTCTGATATTGAAGAGATGCAGAAGAAATAAGTAAATACTATGCTCTTATCAAGCTTATAAATGATGATAATATGTAACAAGCTATATGTAAATCAAATACTATTGGCTGTGAGCCGATAGTATTTGATTTTAGGAACTAAAAAATTTATTCTGGTAATAACCCTATGATTTTTTCAAGTAGGATATAAACTGTAGAGCCTAAATTGTGTGGCCATAATTCATTCGGATCTGTATGTAGTTTTTTTGCACGCTCAATTGCATCTTTGATTTTTTGCATCGTATAGTCCTCTGATTTGGGTATTTTCTTATCAGAACCAGAACCAATTAGAGGGGCATGTGCATCGTCTTTTAATCTTTTGGTAAAATGCTTTGTCTTTTGGTAATCTTGTGTAGCTGTTACAGCATATGTCCTATCTTCATCAGTTACATCAACGTGGTGTAATAGTAACCCAAACTCAAAGAATGGATTACTAACAGCATATTGGTAATTTTTTGTTTTAGCCTCAGTTAAAACCTTATTCCACTCGTCGATTTTATGTATTGATGTATGGTCATCTATGTCTAAAATTAACCAAAATTCATCGTCAGGGTTTTTGACTGAATCCCAATACTTATGTCGAGAAAGGTAATTGTCTAATCGTTCCATTACTTGCCTTGGAGTTGATTTGTTTTGTTCGTCAATATCTATTTGCGTCCTTTGTACAGGAACTGATGAAAAAAAGTCAGCTCTTGCCGAAGCAATTTTTATTTTGCTTCTGGTATTATTTAACATTTGTGATATTATATCACCAAAATAGATTTCCTCAGTGACAGCACCTTCACAAGAAATAAATATCAATTTTACACTGTCTTCACCCTTGGGTCGACTTAAGGAGAAGGGGGACGTTTGACGTGTACGTAATGGAGATGTGGACATCAATATCCCCCCTTAAGGGTTGGAATACCACCAAATCTACCAGCTAAATAACCTAAATCCGCATTGTAACCCTCTTCTAGTTTATAATCGGATAAAGGCTTAATAGATGTTACTCCATCCTTGTTTTTATTGAAAAACCATATCTCCTGCTGAGAAACTTCGAATAAATCTATTACGTTTACATCGTGGGCAGTAATAATAAGTTGATTTTGAGTATTCTGACTGTTTACTAAAAACCTTTTTAAAAAGTCCTTTGTAACCAGTGTATGAACGCTCCTATCCAACTCGTCTATTATAAATAATTTGTTAGTTTCTGTGAGTTGAAAAAGAATTGGCAATAAATCTAATAACCTTTTTGTTCCATCAGACTCTTCATCTTTATTAAATTGATTTGGCGAACCTTTTAACATGTGTTCAAGTTTAAGTTCGTACAAAATTGGTTCGCCGCTATTTTCGATAAAGACAAACATTTTGCCTTCTATCTCAACAACACCATTTTTTTTGTCGTATATGTCATCAATTATTTCTTGTGGAACATCCATTTTCTTAAGCAACTTCTTTAAAGGGAATTTTTTACCGGTTGATTTTACTTGACTTATGCCCGTATCAAGTTCGTACAGAATATTAGATAAAAAGGTTGCAAAATCTTTATCTTTAGCAACTTTCAATTCTAATCCCCGTAGGCTGCTTTCGGGAAAAATCACTACAATATTTCTGAACCATTCAACAATGCTTTCAGCTAAAGAGACTGCATTTTCGCTCATTTTATTCAAAAATAATTGGTTTTTTTGCTGTTCTTTAATACTGTTTTTTAGTATTTCTATTAATGGAATTTCATTTGCTTCAAATTCATCTGGTTTCTCAATGTTTATAACTGTAATATTAGATTCATTTGTTGTCCTTTCAAATACACTTACGAATTCATTATTATCCATAAGCATTAACCATTCTTCATAAACTTTTCCGGTATCTAAAGAAAATCCGTATTCATATATATTTTCATTTAGATAGAATACAAATTGAAACACTGAAAAATTATCTTTATCTGAATGTCCTTTAAATTGGTTGACTTGAATTGCTCTCCCACTTTTTTGACCTTCAACGATAAAGTCTCTAGCAAAATCAATAGATTCCACAAAACTGGTTTTACCTGAAGCATTTGCTCCAAAAAAAATTCCTCTACGTAGTACTTTAAATTCTGAATTTTTTGTCTTTAATGTGTCTGCAAATTGATGTCTAACATTATCTTCTGTTGGAATCATAGTAAATTCAATAGTATCTGCTATAGACTTGAAGTTACTTACTGTATATTTTAAAAGCAAGATTTTTCCCCCTTTATTTCATAAATATGCCCAATCATTTCGTAAAACATCATGCTTTGTTTTAAACGTTTTTCTTTGACTTATTATATCATGAATCAAATTAATTTAAGCTCGATTTAAGACAATTTACCACCAAATTTCATCGACTATATTCGATAACTGGTAAAAAATATGCTATTATCACTATAAAAAGAATAAAGCCATACTTATTTATTATGTTATATCTTAATATTGGGAAATGCAAGGTATCAAGTTAAGTATATGTTACGGAGATAACTAATATTGTTACTATTTAGCTATTATATTAATCGCATCTAATTGGTGCAGTATATGACTTTGCTAAATACTTCTAAATTCAAAAGCATCATATTTCCGATTTAATATTGAAATCGCAAATATGATGCTAATAGTAAACTATCCTCAATTTAATGTTTATCCATGAATAGTATAAGTATTTTTAGATATATAAATAAATTGAATGTTAATCAGGTCATATAAATTTTTTATTTAACCATACCAACAAAATACCTATGAAAGCTCAAATCCTCTGTTAGCTCCGGATGGAAAGAGGTAACTAGCATGTTGTCCTGTCTGCATGCCACAATGTTTTCATTTACACGCAATAAAACATCTACATTTGGAGCTGTATCAACCACATATGGAGCACGTATAAACACTAGTGGTATATCATTAGGCGATATTTCGGGTAGATTTACAGTTGTTGAAAAGCTGCCTAATTGCCTCCCATAGCCGTTTCTCTTAACTTCAATATCCATAACCTCAAGGTGACGTCTTTCATCATTACAGATTTTTTTTGCCAATATAATCATGCCGGCACAGGTGCCCCACACAGGCATTCCAGCTAGTATTCTTGATTTTAGAGTATTGGTTAAATCAAAATCCACTAAAAGCTTGCCGATTGCTGTGCTTTCACCACCTGGGATAATTAATGCATCAATAGCTTCAATTTCATTTTTATATTTAACTACACATGGCTGTATGTTTTCAAATTTGCCAAGCTTATCAATATGCTCAGAAACAGCACCTTGCAAGCCTAAAACACCTATTTTTTTCATAGCAGAATTCCTCTTGTAATAAGTTTTATGAAGTAAAATAAACAAGGAGTTATGCGCTGCCAAACAGCGGAATACTTCTTATTTTACTAGGTTTAGGTTACTTTCTGGTTGCAAAACCTCAGAATCGTCAGCTACTATATTAAATTAGCCGAAAATAAAATATTGTTTTTACTAATTTGCATTTAAAAATGTGGTATCACATTTTTAAATGCAAATTAGTATTAATATCAGCTTCAGACTGCAATATTGACTTCTGCTGCCACTGATTTATATTATAATGCAGAAGTATTTATTGATTTACAGATAATGTTTACTACCATCCCCTTGATGCCAACAGGCTGTTTCCTGATAATTCTCTCACATCAAGTGAATCCATAGCAGTTCCAAGTTCCTCAGATACTTCGGCAATAATTTGTGGATCATTATAGTAGGTAGTTGCTTTGACAATTGCCTGAGCTCTTTTAGCAGGGTCAGAGGACTTGAAAATACCTGAGCCAACAAATACTCCATCACAGCCCAGTTGCATCATTAAAGCAGCATCAGCAGGTGTTGCAATTCCACCAGCAGCAAAATTGATTACAGGAAGCTTGCCGTTTTCATGAACATATAATATCAGGTCATATGGAGCACCAAACTCTTTTGCAATTGTCATTAATTCCTGCTTTGATGAGCTTTGAACCTTCCTGATATCTGTAGTTACTGTTCTCATATGTCTAACGGCTTCAACCACGTTTCCTGTACCAGCTTCTCCTTTAGTCCTTATCATTGCAGCACCTTCGCCAATTCTTCTCAAAGCTTCTCCTAAATTTTTAGCTCCGCAAACAAAAGGGACTTTGAAGTTATGTTTGTCAATGTGAAATTCCTCATCGGCAGGAGTTAAAACTTCGCTTTCATCGATGTAATCAATATTTAAGGCTTCCAAAACCTGTGCCTCAACAAAATGCCCTATTCTAACCTTTGCCATTACAGGGATTGATACAGCACTTTGAATCTCTTTAATCATTTTTGGGTCAGACATTCTTGCAACTCCACCCATTTTTCTAATGTCAGATGGAACTCTTTCAAGAGCCATTACAGCAACTGCACCCGCTTTTTGAGCGATTTCAGCCTCTTTTGCATTTACAACATCCATAATTACTCCGCCTTTTAGCATTTGAGCCAGGTTCTTATTTAAATTATATCTTTCAGTCATAGATAAATTCTCCTTTACTTTTAACAAAATTTGGTTTATGCTAAATTGTATCGTAACACATTGATAAAATTTAGTGATAATTTCGAATATTTTTACACGTTAAATATAATATGTCAATATAATTTTTAAAATATGGAGGTAAGTTAATGATTGTACCGATACAATTAACAGAATCAGATCAACCTAAATACATGCAATTATTTAATTGTTTAAAAAAGTCAATTGCCCAAGGTGAATTAAAGCCAGGAGAGAAATTACCCACAATCAGAAGTTTAGCGGAAGAGCTAGGGGTCAATAATGCAACAATTATCAATGCTTATAAGCAGCTTGAGAACAATAAATATATTACTGCTAAAAAGGGAAGCGGTTACTATGTATCTGGCAGCAAAATTCAGCAGGAAGAAATATATTCTTCAAGTGAATTAGGCATTTCAGATAATGATTCAACCATCAATTTTGCCAGTGCTACACCGCACCCATCAATATTTCCAGTAGAATCCTTTAAGGAATGCATAAATGAAGTTATAGAAAGGGATAAGGGTTATGCCTTTAGTTATCAGGACAGCAAGGGCTTTAAGCCGCTGAGAAAATCTTTGCTTAACTATTTTAATGAAAAAAACACTATAAAGATGGAAAATGAGGATAATATTCAAATAGTTTCTGGGGCTCAACAGGGAATAGATTTAATTGGTAAAGTGCTACTGAACCCTGGAGACTACGTGATTACCGAGAATCCAACCTATGATGGAGCTATATCTGTATTCAAATCCAGAGGAGCAAGAGTTGTCAGAGTTAAAATGGAACAGGATGGAATAGACCTTGTTGACTTAGAAAAGAAAATGAGAATATGCAAGCCCAAGTTGATTTATGTAATGACAAGCTACCAAAACCCCACTACGATTTCATATAGCCGTGAAAAGCTAGAAGAATTGCTTAAATTGGCTGAAAAATACAATACTTACATGGTTGAAGATGACTCTATGTCAGACCTTTGCTATCAAAATGTAAAACCTAATACATTAAAAGCGCTAGACACTGAAAATGCATATGTCATTTATTTAAAGAGTTTTTCAAAGATTCTGATGCCAGGATTAAGAGCGGGTTGTATGGTTATTCCGAATTTGCTAATTGATGATTTTACTAAAATAAAACATTCTAGTGATATCTCATCGTCGGGACTTATACAGAGGTCACTCGATAAATACATTGAGAGTGGCAAATGGGATGAGCACCACCAATACATGAGAGAAATTTATAAAGGAAAATATGAGTTTATGCTCAGCGGATTAGAAAAATTAGAAAAGTATGGTGTTAAATTTAAGAAACCAAATGGAGGATTGTATTTCTGGATTAGAGTTCCTACATATATTTCAGCAAAAAATATATTTAATGAGTGTAAAAAGAAAGGACTTCTGCTTATACCTTCAAGTGTTTTTTATGACATAAATAATGAAAACAGGGATAGCTATATAAGGCTAAGCTTTGCATCATCCAGCATAGAGCAGATAAGAGAGGGAATGGCGATATTGGAGAAAGTAATTGTGAAAAAATAAATTTTTAACAATGGGCAAATCTTGAAAAACATAAATTAATATCTACTCTGAGTAAGACCTAAAGTAAGGTCTAAGTAATGGTTAAGTAATGGTAAAAAACGTGTTAAATAATGGTTATAATTTACATAGAATAAGTAGAATAGCTTATAATTTACATTGAATAACTAAAATAGCTTATTTGAGAATCTGTTATAAAAATGGATATACAAAATAGATTTACATAAAATTAATAAATATTTCACAATTTGGGTTGACTTATTAATTTTAGTATTCTAAAATTATGTAGAAAAGAGGTGGTATATTTTAGGAGACAATAATTATTAGTAATTGGTTATTTTGGTTGTGTCTATAAACATAATTAATATTTTATATAACCTTGTATTAAATGCTAGTAAATTGAGGAGAGGTGATGGAAAGTTTATTTGATTGACACATAGTTTTAATTAACAAATAGTTTTATTAATGTAACACAGTATTCAACATAAATAAATTACATAAATAGGAGGCAGAAAAGAATGAATACAAATTTAAGAAATAAATCTAAAAAAGTAGTTTCAATGTTTTTATTTTTGGCAATTATAATGACAGTAATGATTCAAATTCCTACAAAGGCATATGCAAGCTCATCTCTTGAATTGGAAATGTATAATGTAGATAAAAGCACTTCAGTTAATACAATAAAGCCAAATATTAGGCTGACAAATACAGGAACAGAAGATATTAATCTTTCAGCTGTTAAAATAAAATATTACTATACGAAGGATCAGAATTTAACTCAGGTTTTCTCTTGTGACTATTGTTCAGCAGGAACAGACAATGTAACAGGAACAGTTTATAATATGCCAACTGCTACATCAACAGCCGATACATATGTTGAAATTGGTTTTACAGCTGGGACAATAAATGCAGGTGGTAGTATAGAGATACAGTCTAGAATATATAATTCATCTTGGGGCAATTATACACAAACAAATGACTATTCCTTTAACGGAACAGATTCATCCTATGCTGACTGGAATAATACAACAGCTTATATTGGCGATACACTTTATTGTGGAACTGAGCCTATTACAAATACTGAACCTGATCCTACTAAGGAAAAATTCTTGGTTATTGTAGCAAGCTCATTGTACAATTCACTTTCTACTAATCTTAATACATATGTAAATGATGTTTATGGAGATGGCTACAATGCTACACTTATAAAAGTAAGTAATGATTCAAGTGATCAATCAGCAGATTATGTATGTGCAACAGCTCCTGCACTAAAGAATGTTATTAAGAGTTATTATAATCAGGGATATGTAGGGTTTGTACTTATAGGCTCATATCCTGAATTTCCAGTAGTTAAATGGACGTCTTATATAGGAAATAATAATTACAGCATTTCTGACTACTATTTCGCTGATGTAGATTTAAACAATGATGGAATTGCAGATATGACAGAAGACTGGATTGATGCAAATAACGATGGTATTTTTGAGGTATCTAGTGTAAATAATGAAGTAAGAACACCTCAAAATTCAAAGCCAGATATGTTCTATGGAAGAATTGATGCTGGTGGCAAGTCAAGCACTGTGGCAGGACAAGCCCAGGTAATAAATAATTATCTGACAAAGCTTCATAGTTTCCGAAATAATAGAAGCACTATCAGTACTCAAAAAAAGAATGCGCTAGGATTTGTTGATGATGATTGGAGAATCTACTATGAAACAGATGCTAAACTTCGTAGTACATTTGACAATGTAAAAATGATTCAAGACAAATATGCCACAAATACAACTACTTTGAATAGTGAATTTAGTAATGAATACTATTTCATGGATATTATAACACATGGAGCTCCTACCTTATTACAGCTTTCAGATTGGAGGGATAATGTAAAAGTAACTGATACAAGTAACCTTATTTATAGGACAACAATAGAAGGTATGGGTCCTTCAAATCCGAAGGCATATTACATACATTCTTTTGGCTGTGGTACATCAAGATATGCAGAACCTACTTCGGGTAATCCTAATAATATAGAAAACTTAGGCGCATCTTATTTATTTGACAATGAAAATACAGTAAATGTAACAGGAGTATGTGGCTCAATATGGAACAATTTGAGTGCGGATTACTTTAAAAATCTTTGCAGTATGAGTATAGGAGAAGCATATAAATTATGGTTAGGAGAATGGTATGATAGACATACTTCCTATCCAATGAATGATGATGTTCCATCGTGGGAGGCTGTACCTGACTATATGTTATTAGGTGATCCAACATTAAAGCACCCTCTACAGGAAAAAACAAACAGCTGCCCTTATTTTGAAACGATATTTGACTCTTTAATTGCTAATGTGGGAGATGAGTTTTCACTAAGTGTTTATCCAGGTGATCCAGATAGGGATGATGTCACTGTAACAATGCTTGAGGCTCCTACAGGTGCAACATTTAATTCAACCACCAATACGATTAATTGGACACCTGTACTAAGTCAAGCTTATGGCTTAGGACAAAAATTTGTATTAAAAATTACAGATAGTGCAGCAAACACATATACCGAAGAATTCAATGTGTATGTAAATCCTTAGAACACGTCTTTTGAAGCTGTCAGCGATGGACTGACAACAGGGTAGAATATAAATATTGCACAAATAAAAAACTGTCTAAATTTTTATGAAGTTTAGGCAGTTTTTTTATGATTAAATTCAATTATTTTGATGACAAATCATTGATAAGTTTCCGCACCGATAGACTTTTGATATAGGAAAGAGGAGTCAATTACAAATAATGTATTGACTTATACTTTTTAAAAAGCCTGTTGTGACCATAAAATTTTTTATAAATACTATGAGTTAATCCATAGTCAATTATCAAAGGAACATTATTAATAAATCCCCAACTTGAAACTCTATATAAATCATTTGTACTCAATCCATTGTCCTGTATATCGCTGATAATAAGCTTATCATGGTTAAAAAGTGATTTGATGCTTCGTGCATTATAATACTTTAAAACTGGTCTAATATTTTTAATTTTTTTAGCCTTTGGCATAATTAGAAGGCGATTATCTTCAGATACAGCCATTACTTCCGCAAAGAGGTTAGATTTATGAGATAAATAGGTTTTGTGTTCAGCTTCATTTTGAAAAATCCCACGAATGTCCTTAGCTATCTTAACGACAAAACCATCGTTCAAATCATAGACTATCCTTGATGAACCAGTGCCCATCAGACTATATTTGCCGCTTTTTATGTCTGCAATTATTTTATTATAATTATAGTCCATAATTCTCTCATTTCTCGTTTAAATCACATTATATTCTATTCATGTAACTAGACTTATGTGATTTGCATAATATGTGTTAATTACAACTATCAAGATTTTTTATCTAAATATTGAATATATGATAGGAGTCTAAATGGGTCGAATTCGACTCATTTACCCTATTTTGACTGCATAAACAGCAATAGTCTTTTTATGTATGTAGGAAAGCTAAGTTAATACTTTATAATGAGTGGCAGAATAGTAACCCGGTTTACGAGGCACATTAGTGGAGGAATAGTTACACGGTTTTTGGAAGATATATGTTTTTAACCAAATCACCTTGACGAAAATATATCATTGATGTATTATAAATAATAATTGTGAAGAATTTTTCCATAATTTATGGGAAGAATATTAAATGAATATGTTAAATAATGATGACTGGAAAGAGTAAAAAACAGTTGGCTTCAAAGAGAGTGAGAGTTTGGTGAGATCTCATAGGTTCAAGTTTTTGAAAATCATCCATGAGTTGCAGCCTGAAATGATTATTAGTGTAAGGTGTGCCGGTGAATAGCCGTTATAGAATGAAGTGATTATTGATATGCTTCAAGCAAGCTGATTTGGTAGCTTACATTATTATCATAAGAAAGTTGACTTGCCAACTTGAATTATTTATTTAGCATATTACAAATAAATTGGGTGGTACCGCGAAAATAGCCTCGTCCCTATGTGGAACGGGGCTTTTATTATATTTTAAGCAATGATAATACGCTTTTTAATTACTACTTGTATAGCTAGTGGTACCAGCAAAATTGAGGTTTAGCTTGAAAAATGCGAAGTTTACATTTTCGATTAGAGAAAGCCACAAGTATTTTCTACCGATTATTTGAGTACGTGTGTACATGCGGTAAAAAGTTCGCTTAGCCAAAAAGTAGCTGACTCACGTTAAGAATTAATGAAAAATAAATTTGATTATGGAGGAACTAAAAATGCCAGAAGATTATGGAAAGACCTTGAATCTGCCACAAACAGATTTCCCAATGAGAGCAAATTTGCCTCAAAGAGAGCCTGAATTCCTTAAAAAATGGGAAGATATGGACATTTATAATAAGCAACTAAAGAAAACAGAAGGGAAACCAACCTTTATACTTCATGATGGACCACCTTATGCAAATGGCGGTATTCACTTGGGAACTGCACTTAATAAGATTTTGAAGGATATAGTTGTTAAATATCATAGTATGGCAGGCTATCACACACCTTATGTTCCAGGCTGGGATACACATGGTCTTCCAATCGAACAAAGAGCTATCAAAGAGCTTGGACTAAAGAGACACGAAGTAGGTCCTGTTGTTTTCAGAGAAGCATGTGAAGGTTTTGCAATGAAATATTTGAATGTTCAAAGAGATGCATTTAAACGCCTTGGTGTAAGAGCTGATTGGGAGAACCCATATGTTACATTGAAGCCTGAGTTTGAAGCAAAGCAAGTTGAAGTATTTGGAAAAATGGCAACAAACGGACATATTTATAAAGGCTTAAAGCCTGTTTACTGGTGTCCTGAATGTGAAACTGCATTGGCAGAAGCTGAAATAGAATATGCTGATGATACTACAGTTTCAATATATGTTAAATTTCAGGTAAGAGATGATAAAGGCATTTTTCAAGGTGTTGCCGATAAAGATAAAGTTAATTTTGTTATTTGGACAACAACAACTTGGACATTACCTGCTAACCTTGCAATCTGCTTAAATGAAAATTTTGAGTATTCACTCGTTAAAGCTAATGACGAATATTATGTTCTTGCAACTGAATTAGTTGAAAAGACTATGAAGGCTGCTGGAATATCAGAATATGAAACAGTTGCGAAATATCAAGGTAAAGAATTAGAAAGAATGCAATGCAGACATCCATTCTTAGATAGAGATTCTATGGTGATTCTTGGTGATCATGTAACACTAGAAGCAGGTACAGGCTGCGTTCATACTGCTCCTGGACATGGTGTAGAGGACTATATTGTTTGTCAGAAGTACAAGGAAATCCCAGTAATTGTACCTGTTGATAGTAAGGGTGTATTGACAGAGGAAGCTGGTCCTTTTGCAGGAATGTTCTATAAGAAATCAAATGGAGCAATTTTAGAGAGACTAACTGAAGATGGAAGATTGCTGGCTTCAGAGAAAATTGTTCACCAATATCCACATTGCTGGAGATGTAAGGATCCTATAATCTTCCGTGCAACTGAGCAGTGGTTTGCATCAATTGATGGTTTTAGAAAAGAATCTATAGATGCTATTAAAGATGTTAAATGGGTTCCTGAGTGGGGTGAAGAAAGAATTACAAACATGGTAAGAGATAGAGGCGACTGGTGTATTTCCAGACAGAGAATCTGGGGCTTACCTATTCCAATATTCTATTGTAAGGAATGTGGAAAAGAATTAATAAATGAAGATACTATAAAGGCAGTTGCAGATCTGTTTAGAGAAAAGGGATCAAATGCTTGGTACGCATTGGATGCATCTGAAATATTACCTGCAGGCACTAAATGTGGATGTGGACATTCAGAGTTTACAAAAGAAAATGATATTATGGATGTTTGGTTTGACAGTGGTTCCAGCCATGTTGCAGTTCTGGAAAACAGAGAAGGCTTATCATCACCCGCAGATTTATATCTAGAGGGAAGCGACCAGCATCGTGGATGGTTCCAGTCTTCACTTTTAACAGCTGTAGCCACAAGAGGAAATGCACCATATAAAACTGTTTTGACTCATGGATATGTTATAGATGAAGAAAAGAGAAAAATGTCCAAGTCATTGGGAAATGGTATTGACCCAGCTGACGTTATTAAGGAATATGGTGCAGATGTGTTGAGAATTTGGGTCGCTTCATCTGACTATACAACTGACATCAAAATTTCAAAGGACTTATTAAAACAGTTATCTGAATCTTATAGAAAAATAAGAAATACTGCTAGATATATCTTAGGAAATATTAATGGCTTTGACCCAAATACCGACAATGTTGACTATTCAGAACTTTGTGAATTAGATAGATGGGCACTTTACAAGCTTACTGTGCTTAATAAAAAAGTAACTGAGGCATATAAGACGTATGAATTCCATACAATGTTCCATGCAATACACAATTTCTGTGTTGTTGACATGAGTAATTTCTATCTTGATATTATTAAGGATAGATTATATACTTCAAAAGTTGATTCAAAGGAAAGAAGAGCAGCCCAAACTGTTATGTATGAAATATTACATGCGTTAGTATTAATGCTAACACCAGTGCTTGCATTTACAACCGAAGAAATATGGCAGTTTATGCCTCATAGAGCTGGTGACGATATTGAAAGCGTACAGCTCAACAACTGGCCTGAAATAAATGAAAAATATATTGATAAGGCATTAGCTGAAAAATGGGATAAAGTTTTAGCGCTTCGTTCAGATGTATCTAAGGCTCTGGAAGTTGCAAGAGCAAATAAAACAATTGGTCACTCATTAAATGCAAAGGTTACTATATTTGCTGATGGTGCAGATTATGAATTTATAAAGAGTATGGAAGATGAGTTAGTTACAATATTTATAATCTCTGATGCTTCAGTTAAGAAGCTTTCAGAAGCTACAGCGGAAGCACAAAAGGGTGATGAAATGCCTGAAATCAAGATTGCTGTAGAACAAGCACCTGGAGACAAATGTGAAAGATGCTGGATGTTCAGTGAATCAGTTGGTAAGGATGAAAAACACCCAACTCTATGTAATAGATGTGCAGATGTTATTGAATAAGTGACATCCTGATTGAACTCTTCTGATACTGATAGCAGATTAAAGATTTAGTTGAGCTTGGGTATTTATGAAGGTTCAGTTCAGCATTATCAGTTGGGAAAGTTGAGTTGCAATTAGTTATTGTGCTGAATTTGGGACGGAACTTGCATAAAGCATATTTCGTCCCAATTGTCTATTATGCAATACTTAATAAATTAGTTTGGGGGAGCAAGGTGAAACAAATATAAAAACAAATGAAGGGGGGTACCGAGCCCATGACATTTCTGTCAGAGAAATGTACATTTCTTTGATGTTCTTTGTGCGAAATGCTGGGCATGGGCATAGCTATGATTAGACATACAGTAAATTTAAAGGATAGAAGCTATCCAATATGTATTACTACAAGCTTTGATGAGTTGGGCGAAACAATACAATCTCTGAGAACAGGAAGTAAGATTTTAATTGTTACTGACGAAAATGTTAATAAATACTACTCTGATATTTGCATAGAGCAGCTTGAGAAGAGTGGGTTTGAGGTTCATAAACATGTTCTCATACCTGGTGAAGAGAATAAAACCTTAGAAGCTGTGTATGGTATATATCAAAAGCTAGTTGAACATAGATTTGACAGAACTGATACGTTAGTTGCTTTAGGAGGAGGAGTCGTAGGGGACATTACTGGATTTGCTGCTGCTACTTATATGAGGGGCATAAATTTTGTTCAGGTTCCAACCACTCTTTTATCGCAAGCGGATAGCAGTGTAGGAGGAAAGACTGGCGTTGATTTTGATGGCCATAAAAATTTAGTAGGAGCCTTCTATCAGCCCAAATTGGTATTTATTAATGTGCATACCATTAAAACACTGCCGAAACGTGAAGTTTCAGCAGGCTTGGCTGAGGTTATAAAACATGGGTTTATAATAGATGCAGAATACTGTGAATATATAAAGGAAAATGCTGAAAAAATCTTTAATTATGATGAAAATGTACTGCAATATTTAGCAAAAAAGAATTGCTCGATTAAAGGCAGTGTTGTTGAGGTAGACGAAAAAGAAAGTGATTTGAGAGCAATTCTTAATTTTGGACACACAATTGGTCATGCAATAGAAACAGTACAGAATTTTGAACTTTTGCATGGTGAATGTGTTGCAATAGGAATTGTTGGCGCGTTCAGACTTGCATTGTATTTAGGTGTTGTTAATGAGGGAGTGGTAGAGAACGTAAAAGAAATATTACTAAAACTTGAACTGCCTGTATCATTACCAGGATTAGATGTTGAAAAAGTTTACAGTCATATATTTTATGATAAAAAAGTTAAAGATAATATTCTGAAATTTGTTTTGCCTCGCAGAATCGGAGAAGTATTCCAGTGCAACATTGAAGACAGTGAATTAATTAAAAAAGTGCTTATGGATTTATCTAAATAGGGTATTGATATGGTATCTTGAATAACATTGCATCAACTTTCCTACATATAAAGTCTATCGGTGCTACTTATCAATGTTTTGTTGCCAAAATAGTTGTTTGACTTAGTAATGGTTCATTTGATGAGTTGTGTGCCTACAATTTTAAACTGAGAAAGTTAAGTAATACAAATTAAAATACACCTTTTAAGCGGTGTTAAACCAAAAAACGACCTAACAGAGTAATAGAGAATTCTGTTTGGTCGTTTTTGTATTGCTAAAAGCAAATTTTTACATACTAAATTCTTAAGTATAAATAAACCCAAACTAAACAAATATAATTATATTAGATATTTTTCATTTTAAATTGGAATTTTAAAGTGGGATTTAGCTTAAATGAGACAAAGATATAGAGGTTATAAAAAATGAATGCTAACTATTATTTCTATTGAATAAAGTGATTTATTTTAATTGTATATTTCTATATGTGAAGTTGATTTGTTTACTTAAATTTTAAAGAAGTAAGTGAAAGGGGAAACTAAACATAAATGCCAAACGAAAAATCAAAAGATAGATTAAAAGACAAATCAAATGAAAAATCTGTTATAAAGCTTTTGTCTAAAAAAGTTGATGAGATATCATTAAATATGGAGAAAATGAAGTTTGTCGATTATGTTTATTTTATTGAACATCCTAGAAAAATGCTATGGGCGAATTTTACTAATGGACTAGCAAGGGGCTTTGGAATTGCAATTGGTTTTACAATTTTGAGTGCAGTTACGCTCTATATTTTAAAGTCAATTGTAACAATCAATCTTCCTTATATAGGTGAATTTATCAGTGAGATAGTAGAAATAGTGCAGAATAGCATGAACAGCCCAAGATAGCATACCAACATGGATATAATAAGCGGAATAGTATTAATATATTATGACAAAATAAAATTTAAGAAATATATGTTGGAATAACTCAAAAACAAAGTATATGCGCACTAGTGCAGTTGGAACCAAAAACCGCGAAGTAAAGGTTGCCAAAGAGTATTTCACAATAAATTTATGCCCAATATAGGCGTGGGAGGCAAATATGGACTCAAATAAAATGGATCAATTAAAAGAAAAACTTGTTAACGAAGCAGGAAGAATAAATGGTACATTAAATTTAATGCATGAAAATGGGGAAGCTGAGATGAGTGAACATACTCCAAATGAGCTTTCTAACTATGATAATCATCCAGCTGATTTAGGAAGTGAGCTATATACCGTTGAAATGAATATGGCTCTTAAAGTACATGAACAGAGTAAATTAAATGATATAAACAGAGCATTAAAGAAATTTGAAAATGGGTCTTATGGAATATGTGAGAAATGTAAACAAGAAATTGCGTTTGAAAGACTTGAAGCAATGCCTTCGGCTAAATTCTGCATGAGTTGTGAGAAAGAAAAGGAAGCATCAGAAATAAATACACCTGATATGTCTTATAATGAAGTATTTGATGCACCATTTGGAAGAAAATATTTAAATAAACGTGAAGATGATGAATTTGAGGGGCTTGATCAATTAAATGATGTTTTAAAATATGGTTCAGCAGACACTCCTCAAGATATGGGTGGTTACGAGGATTATGAGGAATTTTATACAAACGAAATGGATAATCAGGGAATAGTAGAAGACATAGATAAAATTTCAAATCAACAGTACAAAGACCAGTTGCCTTAAAACTAAACCATACCATATTAATAGAACAAAAGTTTAATAAGGGAACTCAGCGGAAAGCTCTGCTTCAACTTTTAGTGAAAACGGAGTGTCTCAGAACCTGTATCAATAAATTAATCAATTGGATTTGAAGTCCAAAGTTAAAAGTAGTCGATAATAGTATTTTTATTTTTGACTACTTTTTGCATGCAAATAATTGACTTGTCAAATTCTTGCTATATAAATAGCTGTTGGCGTTTTTTAATGGTGAAAAAAGAGACAGCCATATATTTTAAATGAAGTACAGTAATATGTATGAAAATATTAAAAAAAGTAATAAAATATAATTATACCATTATATAACTACAATGTTAGTGAATTGATAAGCTCATGTATAATGTTACCATATAAAAAAGGAATATACATACGCATATGCTAATAGAAAATAAAACCACTTTTTCAAGGGAAATAGATTAATAACATTCAGTCTCAAAAACAGCTAAATCTTATTAATGTTTATAAAAAATTACTTATCTTTTAACACCTAAGGAGGTGAGAATTTATTTTCAAGTAAATAGAAAGAAAGCAGTGTTCAAAGGCAATTTAATAAATATTAGGGGGTAATACAATGGGTAAAAAGAAAATAATATTTTTGATAGTGTTCTTTATGGCAATATCAATGTTTGTTCCAAGACTAGATGTCAACGCGGCAGCAAGTGATTTACAGATATTGTTTAATAATAATGGAAATACAGCAACATCAAGCAATATGATAAATGCAAATTTTAAAGTAGTTAATAATGGGACATCAAGTATAAACTTAGCAGATTTGAAAATCAGATATTTTTACACTGCAGATTCTGACAAGGCACAGAACTTCTTTTGTGATCATGCAGGTATGTTGGACAAATGGACATACACTGGTGTTACAGATAAAGTAACAGGTACATTTGTTAAAATGAGTCCTTCAATGTCAACTGCGGACACATATCTTGAAGTAGGCTTCAAAAGTGGTGCTGGAACTCTTTCGGCAGGAGGCTATATAGAAATCCAAACTAGAGTTGCAAGAACCGATTGGACAAATTATGACCTATCAAATGACTACTCATTTAATACATTTAGTACATATGGTGAAAATGATAATATTGCAGTATATTTAAGTGGGAATTTTATGTTCGGTGTGGATCCTAGTATGCAAACTCCATCAATAATGCCGACGGTTTTTACACATGACAAGTATATTAACTCAGATTTATCAGTAACTCTCACTCCTAATGGAAATTTATTTAATGGAATAGTCGGACTGATCCAAGGAAAAGATTATGAGGTGGCGGGAAATACAGTTACGCTAAAAAAAGAATATCTTAATAGCTTAGCGTTAGGAATTACAAAACTTACCTTTGAATTTGGCAGTTCAACATATAGTCCTACACTTACATTAACAGTTAAGGATACAACACCTAAGCCTAAGTATGATGCGATAATTGGAACAGCAACAGGTATGCCAGGTGATACAGTAACAGTACCAGTATCATTTAAAAATGTGGCACAGGCAGGTAATGTAGGGGTTGGAGATTTTTACATAAAGTATGATAATACCTTGCTGGAAGCAATATCAGTAGCACCAGGTTCTATAGTAACAAATCCAGTAAAGAACTTTTCCGGCAAAATTGATTCAGGAAGTGGTACAATTAGTTTAGTATTTCTAGATAACACAATAGGCGATGAGCTGATTAAAACAGATGGCGATTTCGCTTTAATTACTTTCAAAATAAAGGACACTGCCACAATAACTACAACACCATTAAAATTTTTACCATTGGAATTTGGTAGTGGTGCAAATATGACTGACGGTAGCATTACTATAACACGTCCTGAATTAGAACCACAAATAAATCCATCCCAATTTTCATATCTTATGTATGATGAAAGAGATATAGCAGTGACTCTTACGCCAAATGGACATACTTTTTTTGGTATCAGAGGGTTGACTGAAGGGGTTGACTATACAGTATCAGGTAATATAGTAACAATACTTGAGAGCTATATTAGAAAGTTGCCATCAGGTACAAAGTCACTTATCTTTGATTTTGGTGTGACAAAAAATCCTACTTTTACAATATCTGGGGTGTATTGCCCTTGCTGTGGAGTTGTAGAAATTGGAACGGCAAAGGGTGCTCTGGATGACACTGTAACAGTACCAATTACCGTTAAAGATTTTAGATATTTGGGGGGGATAGGAACTTTTAACTTTTATGTCAACTATGACAAAACTCTTTTAGAAGCAGTGTCCGTAAACCCAAGTAACCTTATTAAAAACCCAGATATTAACTTTAGTAGTAGAATTAATACTACTACTGGTTTAATTTCTCTTGCGTTTATAGATAATACATTAGGCGAAGAAATTATTAATTCTAATGGAGTACTATTAAATATAACATTTAAGATATTAGGGACAAAAGATACAATAACACCTATAGTATTTAAAGATGGCGGAGCTTTTGGAAATAGGGATATGGCAAAAATACTTTATATTTTCTTCAAAAATGGTAGTGTCACTATTGATAAAACAAATACGCTTGATTTATCAGTTGGGAAAGTAACTGGAAAAGAGGGTGAAACGGTAGCAGTACCTATTAGCTTTGCAAATGTAGCTACTATGGGTAATGTTATGTCTTGCAATTTCAAAGTGAGCTATGATACTAATTTGCTAGAAGCAGTATCAGTTGAGCCAGGTTCTATAGTTACAAATGCAGGAGCTAACTTTAGTGCTAATATCAGTACAACTAGCGGAGCTATTAGCCTATTTCTAGATTCTACAGAAGAAAACCAATCCATTAGTGAAGATGGGGTATTTGCATATATTAACTTTAAATTAAAGACACCTACTGCAGCTCAAATCAAAACGCCAGTAGAAATCAATAATATTGGGGCTTTTAGTGATCTGAATCTTAATAAGATGCTGGTAACAACAATAAATGGTGATATTACCATAATACGTACAACTATTCCTGATACTAGAATAAATCCTTCAATGGTAACCTATGATTTAGGAAGTACATCTTATTTAAGCATAACTCTTGATCTAAATAGTAATACATTCAAAGGTATTACTGGGTTGAGGTCAGGTACTGATTATACAGTATCACAAAATACTGTAACAATATTTGATACATATATGAACAGTCTCAAAGTTGGAACACATAAACTAACCTTTGATTTTGACCTTAGTGATAAGAATCCTGTGTTAGAAATAGCAGTTAAAGCAGGAACACCAACATTGACTACTAATTATATTAAAGTAGATAAAAATAATCCTAAAGACATGACTGTAAATATCAATCCAAATGGAAACACTTTCAATGGGATTGTAGGTTTAAAAGAAGGTGTTGATTATACAGTTTCGGGCAATACTGTAACAATACTTACGAGTTATATGAGCAGTCTTGAAACTGGAACGAAAGAAATTACTTTTGATTTCGGTGTAACAAAAAATCCAGTATTTATTGTAAAAATAATAGATACAGATAAAGCTCTTCTTGTTAGAGCTGGAGTGGCAACAGTTACACCAGGTGATACAGTTACTATTCCAGTTACCTTTGCAGGTGTTTCTAATGTGGGTGGTGTTGGAACATGTAACTTCTATATTGGATATGATAAGTCACAGTTAGAAGTAGTATCAGTAACAGCAGGTGATATAATTACTAATGCGGGTGTAAACTTTGCTAGTAAAATTGATCTTACCAAAGGAGTAATCAGTTTCGTATTCCTTGATAATACAATAGGTGAAGAGTTGATTAAGCAGGATGGTGTTTTTGCAAATATTAAGTTTAAAAAAATTGGCTATAATGCTACTAATTCACCTATAAAATTCAATGAAGGCGGAGCCTTTGGTAATGCTAATTTTATTAAGATAGAAAATGTTATAACAGAGGATGGTAGTATAAATACTTATTACTATTAATGTGGTTGTTTAGAGTTATGCGAAAATGATACATTAAAAAATTTTTTTGAAATAGCCGTGAATAAACCGAACCCCGAAAGTTAGACCCAAAAATCTAACGAATGAAGGTAGGTCCAAAGTTTGCGGCTATTTTTTATATTAGTGATTGGTATACAAAAGTAATAATTTCTAAAGATAATGGCAATACTTGGAGTGAACCTGTAGAACTTGTGATGGGAGTAATTACATCTTTACCTACACTAGAAGAAGTTAAAGACTTAATGAAAAAGGATAATTATAGTGAAAACTAATGAGGCAATAAAGGCTGAAAAAATTATTAATACCTTTAAAGGAGGTGCCGAGTCCATGTCAGTTCCTTCATGTAGTTTTGTGTAGAATGTGGGACATGGACATATTTATGCTCAAAACAACATGTATAAATCCAAATTTAATAGGGTTACTTGCTCAATGTGGACATGGTGACAAAGTGCTTATAGCAGATGGTAACTATCCACTTGCTTCAAATACTGGTGCTAATACTGCAAAGATATATTTAGGACTAACTCATGGAATTCCTTTGGTTACACAGGTCTTAGAGGTTTTAGGAAAGACTGTAGCTATTGAAAATGCAGAAGTAATGGTACCTGAGACAGGAGATGACCCGAAGATATTTTTGGATTTTAAGAATTTACTTCCAGATGACGTGAAACTCAATAAAGTTGGACGCTATGAGTTTTATAGCGCCTGCAAAAAGGACAATGTAAAAATTGCAATATCTACAGGTGAACAAAGGGTATTTGCAAATATTCTTATAACAATTGGTGTTGCATAAAAATTAACAAATATAATTTCTATGTATTATAGAAAGCAACAAAAGCACAAAAGAGTAGTATATCTTTAAAAGTTGAAATTAAAAAGACATAATGTAAAAAATTCTTTACCCTAAACGAGAGAGTAAAGAATTTTTTACGTTAACTTTTATCCTAGAGTAATATATATACTTAATTTTTATTCTTCTACTATAGGTAAATCACTTAATTTGTAAGTAATACATTTTGAAGCTTTAGGAATTTTGGCGATTTTAGCTTTAGCAGTTTCTGTTGTTGCTTTTGCTGCTACATTAATCGTAGAAGCCTTAGTACGTGGCTTTTTAGCTTTTGCCGTAGAGGCTAAATTGTTGCTACAACCTTTGTGAGTACAACTACCATTAATCATAAGAGAACCACATTTGCAATATTCTAACATTAAATTCATCCCTTCAACTTTTGTAAAGTTATTATATAATTGGTTATAAACAATATATATTATACCACTAAAATAGATATTTTAATTACAATATTTCCATTATGATGAATATAAATGCAAATACATACAAATTATTAAAAGTAGAAAGTTTTATAAAGTAAAGAGAAACTAGGAGGGATGAGCCCAGTAGAGTACAGGCTCAACCTCCTAGCTGCATAAAGAAATAGCATAGCAACCTAAAAGCTACTATGCTATAAAGTCTAACTTATTTGGAACACATCAACTTAGTATTAAACTGGTCTCTTTAGCATATTGAAATTTTTTGTAAACCAGCGAACAACTTCCTCTCACTGGGTTAGATATAAATCAGTTTATTTCATAATAAGTATGTTAGTTGAGCAACTGCAGAACTGACTGTGGTTGCTGATTGGCTTGAGCTATCATAGCAGCTGAAGCTTTAGATAATATGTTGTTTTTAGTAAATGTAATCATCTCTTTAGCCATATCTAAATCACGAATACGAGATTCACTGGCAGACAAGTTTTCCGCACTATTATCAGATATTTGTAATGCATGTTCTAAACGATTCTGCAAAGCACCAAAGTTGGCTCTTATGTGAGAGATACTATTAATTGCAGAATCAAAACTATCAATTGCTTTACTTGCATCTTTTACAACGTCAACGCTTGCGATACCGAGTGTATTACTGCGTATATCAGCTAGTGAAATATTTAATGTATCTCCGGTATTAGCACCTGACTGAATCGATAAACTTGATAAAGTGCTTGGAGTTAAACTAGGCCATATTTCAGTAAATCCTGCAAGCGGATTGTCTGTAAGATTAACAGTGTCTCCGATTACAGTTTCAGCAGTTAAAGCAGCACCACCATCTGCGTCTTCTCCACCGATTGCACCAGTATCAGTATTTAATAAATCCATTGTGGCCATAAATGCAGCTCCATTTGTAGAAAAATCAGATGTGAAATCTGCTAAACTTGTGAAAGCTCCCGAAGATGCATTTGTCAAAGCGTCATCTAGCGTACTTGTCTGGTTTGTGCTGAGATATGTCATAATATCTTTAATTCCATTTCCGCCGCTTGCTTTTATTTGCTCATGCATATAACGTACAGCGGCATAACCTGCTGAATAATCAATTGAGGTGTTTTCCCAGCTTGCAAGCTCATTGACTACCGCTGCGAAATTAGTTCCTCCAGAAGAATCAGCAAATAATCTTTCATCCGCACCATGAATAAACTCTGCTGTGCCTTCCTTAAACCAGCTTGGCAGAGCACCGAAGTTCATTGTTCTTCCCATAGTGGCATGAACTAACTCATGGGCAATAACACGGTCATCGTACATTGGAGCAGTTCCACCGTTTGGCAGGGTGGCAGGGATAAAATCACTAACATCAACATGAAGCTGTTGATTATATGCTTTTCCTGATACATCTAAATTGTAAGAGACAGCCGCCAAGTAAGGTTGAGGTGTCTGATCTAATACAATCTGCAAATTTTGTCCATCTCCAGATAATCCGTATTGTGCAAGAATACGTGCCTCAGCTTGCTGTAAATAAGCACTCTTTAATGAATTAATAATTTGGCTATCTGAACTACTAGACTGAGGTGTATTCAGAAGCTTCATCGTGTTAAATTCTGTAGTGTTTGATATTCGATCTACTTCTGATATTATCTGCAATGTTTCTTCTTGAATCATTTGTTTATCAGAATTGGTTAGTGTACCATTAGCAGCTTGAACAGATAGCTCTCGACCTCTTTGAAGTAAGGAGTGTACCTCATTTAGTGCACCGTCTGCCACTTGTATCAATGAAATGCCATCTTGAATGTTGGTGTTAGCTCGATTTAAGCCTCTTATCTGTGCTCGCATTTTTTCCGATATAGATAATCCAGCAGCATCATCAGCGGCAGAATTGATTCTTAACCCAGAGGATAATTTAGTCAACGATTTTTGTGACTGCAAATTATTCATGCTGTATGAACGATTTGCATTTATGGAACTAATGTTATTATTTATTCTCAAATTGTCACCCCCTTTCCAATACCAATCATACATTTTATCGGCAAATAATGTCGAAAAAATTAACGCAATGTCGCAATTTCTGAAATGCAAAACATATTTAAGTTGTTTTTAGCACACCATGAGCCATGGACGGCGAATGTGTGCGACGGCTAAAGTGCTGATTAACTTAAAAGCAGAACACCGATGGGTTTTTTATGTGGGAAAGTTGAGTAGTTAACTTAAAAAGAGTTGTAGTTGATTAATATCATGCATATAACACATTTTATTGAATATTTATTTAGTATGGAATTAGGAAAAGATTACAGTAGGATTCATTTTTTATTAATAAAAATTTTTTGAGGTTTATGCAATTGATATTTTATTTAATGTTAGGGGGATATCTAGTTGAAAAAATTTGTATCATTCCTTATAGGATTGGCATTTACAAAAAATCAGTTTTCAAATTCTAAGAGTTCTCAAACAAGCTCAGATGATAATACAAATAAAATTAATAAAATACATACCAAACATATTCCAACTAATAAAAATAGTAAAAGTCATAATGAAAATAACAGTATTATTCACGATAATGAAAACTTAGATTCAAATAATATAGAAATGCGTGATGATTTAGCGATATCAATTATTATTCCACCTGTAATATGTAAAGAAAGAGCTTTCCCTGTAATTGCAACTATTACAAATACAAGGTTTAAAGGCTCAATTTGTGTAAGAAATGCAAAATGGGTATGGAATAATAAGGAATATAGAAGTGAGATTAAAGAAAATCTTGACGCAAGCGGTGATTCATTGAGCACTGTTGAAGAGTTTAGAAGCAGAATAGATTTATTAACCAACGCAGAACAAAGACGATTAAAATCACGATATGAAAAATTAAGAACTGGTACAACGTATTTAAGATTTAATATAGACGATGAAATGGCGAAGGAAGTTTTCCGGAATGGTTCGGTGAATTTGTCATTAACTGTAGAAGGGGACAATACAAGAGATAACAAGCCACTAAGTGTTTCAAAAGTGGTAAAGCTAAAGCATAATAGGACTTTGCAAAAGCCTCCGCCAGCACCAGGTATACAGGATGGAAACTGGTATTTTGGAGACACTCATTCACATTCTAAATACACATGGGATTATTATTTTGGTGATGGAATATATACAATCCCTGAATTAAAATCTCTTGGGATAGTTGCAGGATTAGATTGGCTTACACTTACAGACCATGCATATTGCCTGAATTCTAAAAAATTTGAAACTCAAAAGAATACTGTTACAGCTTTGTCAGATAGCAATTTTGCATTTTTGTATGGGGAAGAGCTGTCATGTGCAGAACTTGTTAACAATACAAAATCTCGTAATACCTGCCATTGTAACGGAATAATGAATGATGCTTTTGTTCCTTGTACAACAGACATATTTAGAAAGGCTTCCTCACCTGATTCCCAACAAGGTATAAATAATATTAAAGCACGAGATGGGTTAGTTACAATAAATCATGCTAATTGGGGTAAGGGTACGATAGAGCCTTGGAATTTTAATATAAATACCTATGCATACACTCATGGGGAAACTGGCATGGAAATTCTAAATGGAGGTTGGAGCGATACAAATAAAGGTTCAACAACAAGATGGATTGATAAGCGGTTGCTACATGGCGAAAAAGTTTTTCCATTTGCAGGCAGTGACACCGAATCAAAAAATAACCTTGGTAAATGCTATACAGTCGTATATTCTGATAATCTTACACAGACAGAGATTAAAGAGAATTTAAGGCTCGGGCATCATTATGTGACAACTTATCCAGGGTTGGCTATTTGGGTAAAAAAAGCTGGAACATTCATTTGGTCATGGATGGGTGATACTCTTACTATTGGAAGTGCAACTGTAGAAGTGCATCTATCATACTCTGATACTACAGCTGGTTTGAATATTTATATAATAAAAGGTAAAAAAGGATGGAACGAGGAACAGCAAGTGTATTCTACAGCTGTAAGTGCAGGAAAAGGGTTGATTACAACTAAAATACATGTAGAGCAGGATTGCTATATTAGAGCTTATTGTAAAGAAGAAAATGACAGTAATCATAGAGCATACACCACACCTATATGGTTTGAATAGGCTTATTGCGGGATAAATGGCTTTAATAATGCTAAATTGTTAATAAGGCTTTCTTTTCCATGGAAGCACTATTCAATAGGGGCTAAATAGAACGGGATGTTGCAAAATACATCTCAATAATAATTGTATCTGGCATTTTAACCTTATACATATATAATGTGATTAAGAATTGTTTTGTAACATCCCATAATAAGTGTGCGCCCAGCATGGGGCGATTTAATCTCACTAAGTTCTTTTAAAAGGAATTGGCTAAAGTCATCTGATTCATTTTACATATCTTTTGGTATATTTCAGGTCTTTCATTCTTAATTTGCTCAGCGTTTGATAAAATTGTATCCCATATCAGATGAGGAGTCTTATATTGACTATAAGTTCCTTCTAATGTTACATTCTCAATGAGTGAGAATAGGTAATCAAGCTCATCGTCTGAATATGTAGGTACTAATGCATAACCCTGAGAAACTTGAAGGTATTCATCACGATTAAACTCGAAAGACTTGTCCCACCAACTTGTATATTGCTCAAAACCATTATTTCCTTCAAGTTCATTGAGTATTGCATTAGCTGCATGAAATCCACACATTAAGGCTCCCTGAACTTCTACTTCAACAAATGCAGCACTGTCGCCTATTGTAAGGATGTTGCCGCTATAAGGTTTCTTTAATGCTCCAAATGCCTTAACAGCACAGCCTTGTTTATCTATTATGCGTGTATTTGTGAATTTGTCCTTAATTGGACTATCCGTTTTCAATTTACCTAATATAGAGTCTGGTCTTAATATTGAACTGCCTGAAAGTGTTAATTCTACAGTATCATCTCCATATATACTTGGGCCAATAATTACTGCCGCATTAGAGTGATATGCTTTTCCATAATAAAGATTCCAACTATGTGGCTCGTAACCGTCTAATCCTTGAAGTATATATTTAACAACATGGGCAGTGGCATATAAAGTTCTGTCTGCATTTAATCCTAGTTTCCCTGTCAAATATGCATTGACACCTTCTGCAATTATAACCTTTCTTGCCTCTAAAGTGTGATGTTTATCATTAGTTCTTAGGTCTATACTGACATGGTGCCCCATGTCTTTTCCGCCACATGCTAGAGTTGACATGAGAATTTCTACTCCGAGCTCATTACATTTATTGTATAAATCCTCAACCAATTTACGTTTATCAAACTTAACTGCAAATGGCTTTTGATCTGGATGAGCAAAATGGATTCTATGTCCTTTTGGTGAGTAGTAGTATTTATTTGTTACATCAATTAATTTACCGGAATATTTGACTTCAAACTTGTTGTTCGGGAATATTAGTTTACCATCGGCTATTTGAATAAATTCGTTCTCATATCCATCATCCATAATGAATTGAGTAGAACATGCCCTCCTTAACTGTTTGAAATCTTTATTTTTTTCAACAAGTGTCACTTTAAGTCCTAATTCGGCTGCAGATTTTGCTGCCATAAGTCCTGCGGGTCCAGCACCAACTACAAGTAAATCAATTAAATTTTTCATACTTTTCGAGCCTCCATAAATAAGAAGTAATAGTATTACTAATAACTGAACTAACTGTATAATATTTTGATGCATTTACATGTTAAGACAAATTATAACATGTCGTGGATATAAAAACAATTAGATACTTTGATGTAAAAAATGTTTTGTTTTTCTAATATAATGTAATACTATATAATATATGAAAGAATTACAAAGTAAAATTATGTCGAGCAATTGCGAAATTCTACTTTATCACAATAGCCCTGTATTTTACTGAATAATTGTTTCTAATAAAAAAATACAAATTATTACGCCCAAAGTGGGCAGGGAGGTTAATATGACACGTTTTACATTACCAAGAGATTTATATCATGGAAAAGGCTCTATTGAAGCTCTTAAAACTCTTGAAGGCAAGAAGGCTATGGTTTTAATTGGTGGCGGTTCAATGAAGAGAAGTGGTTTTCTTGACAAAGCTATAAATTTACTGAAAGAGGCTGGTATGGAAGTAGAATTATTTGAAGGAATAGAAGCAGATCCATCTGTTGAGACTGTTATGAAGGGCGCAGAAGCAATGACCAAATTCCAACCCGATTGGATTGTTGCAATGGGTGGAGGTTCTCCTATAGATGCTGCTAAAGCAATGTGGATTAAGTATGAATATCCTGAAATAACTTTTGAGCAGATGTGTGTACCTTTTGGATTGCCAAAGCTTCGTAAAAAAGCACATTTCTGTGCTATACCTACAACTTCTGGCACGGCTACAGAAGTAACTGCATTTTCTATAATCACTGACTATCAGAAAGGTGTTAAATTTCCTATAGCTGATTTTGAAATTACTCCTGATGTCGCTATTGTAGATTCTGATCTTGTAGCTACAATGCCAGCAACTCTGGTTGCACATACTGGTATGGATGCTATGACACATGCAATAGAAGCATATGTATCTACTGCTAATTCTACATATACAGATCCTTTGGCTCTTTATGCTATCAAAATGATTTATGAAAATCTAATTAGCTCATATAATGGAGATTTATCCAAACGTGAAAAAATGCACGATGCACAGTGTCTTGCTGGTATGGCATTTTCAAATGCACTGTTAGGTATTGTACACTCTATGGCTCATAAGACTGGTGCTGTGTTTGAAAATGGACAAATTATCCACGGTGCTGCTAATGCCATGTATCTTCCTAAGGTTATTAAATACAACAGCAAGGATTCGGTTGTAGCAAAGCGTTATGCTGATATTGCGGACTTTATTAATCTTGGTGGAAATACAACCGAGGAAAAAGTTAATTTGCTAATTAATATGCTTCGCAAGATGAGTGATGACTTAAATATTCCTCATTGTATTAAAAATTATGGACAGGGTGGTGCTATAGCTAATATGGGTATTGTTTCTGAAGAAGAATTTCTTCAAAAACTACCTAAGATTGCGGAACTAGCAATCTCAGATGCTTGCACAGGTTCAAACCCACGTCAGCCTTCTTGTGAGGACATGAAAAAGCTATTAAAGTGTTGTTACTATGATACAGAAGTGGATTTTTAAGGTTATGCTGTTTGTTTATTACAAAAATATATAGAAATTAATAAAAATATCTAAAAAGTAGAGTACAAAAAATGTACCCTGCTCTTTTTTTTGCAAAAAAGTCATATAGAACATTGTCCTGTTTTTTATTTTATCAAACTTTATAGTGTATAAGGGTTATAGTTGAATAAATGTTATTGGTTGATACTTATTTTACAATGTGTTATCATGCATTGGACAATATGGTGAAATATAACATTTTTTATACACCTCAGACATATGATAAAAATGCTGTAAATTTAGGCTGGCCATGCTATGGCTATGTTCCCAATTATAATTATTAGGAGGAATTTTATGTCAATGTTAAAAAGCAAAAAGCTAATTATACCGACTGCAGCTATAGTAGCAATAATAATAACTTTAATAGCCTATAATATGCAGTCTGTTGAAGTTTTTACAAAGGTATCTTTTGGCGAAATAATCAACTTAAGCGACAACAAACCAAGCAAATCATTAAATAGGCTGGTAGCTTCAGGTTCATATATGTATTACAAAAATTATGAAGAGGTTGATAAAAGTGCAGATTTGGTTTTTGTAGGTGAGGTTATCAAGGTTAATGCACCTGAAGAATTACGAATATCTAGTAATAATCAGACTTCAGTCTATACTGTATCCGAATTCAGAGTTGATAAAGCAATCAAGGGTAATATAAAATCAGGGGATATCGTTAAAGTAAAGCAATATGGAGGAAACTATAACGGTGTAGATTATGTAGAATCAGAAATAGGTTCAGGATATTATCAGCTCGGTGAACGGTATATGCTTTTTTTAGCAAGCTATGAAGAAGCCGAATGGGAAGTTCCATGCTCACCTATCAACCCTCTTCAAGGAGGCACGAAGATTATAAACGGTAAAACTAAAAGAACAAATAATTATCAGTTCATAAATGATAATGTACCTGAAGATACACTGGTAAAGGCTATTAAAGAAAAAGCTGATAAAATCAAATTAGAAAAAGAGAAAGAATTGAAATAAGTAACAGTAAGAGGTATTCAATAACATATTTGAAATAAATAACGGTATATCAGTATACAATAACATATATAAACATACATAAATTTTTTAAAACGGCTTCCTGTAATAAAAGGAAGCTGTTTGATTTTAGTATGTTAAATGATGGGAAACCTAAGTCATTCATTCCATGAACTGTCCGAATGAATGGAGTGTATCATGTGCTTTGTAAAAGCCATAGGGAAACAATTGCATATGATAGATGCCTACACTAGACAGAGAGTTTTTTTAATTTTTTCTTGTTTTTTAATTGGCATAACTATACAATTAAGATGAATATCATCAAATTATGACAATTTGTACTGCAAAGTGAGGAAAAAGGAGGTGCGCTAAAAAATAAAGTAAACAAATGAGAAACAACTAAGTAGCAAAAGATACTTAATAAAGGTTTAAAAAAATATGAAATCCTTAAATTGAGTGAGAGATGTAAGAGTATTAAAAAATATAGAAAAGGAGATGTTTAGTAAATGATGAGTCTCAAAAGAATAAAGAAAGTAGGGACATTTGTTGTTGTATTAGCGATGCTTTTTTTAACAATGGTTTCTATACCAGCTGTTACCGCTGCTTCTGGCAGTTCAGTAGAGGCAAATTCAGGAGTGTTATATGGTGATTATAATAAGGATAATAGCGTTGATGCTTTAGACTTTGCATTGTTAAAGAAGCATTTATTAGATCAGGTTCAAACGGAATCTATGGAATATATGGATCTTAATGTTGACAGTAAAATAGATGTATTAGATTTTGCTGTTCTAAAGAAATATCTTTTAGGTACAATAACTACACTGCCTGAAGGTACAATACCAGCTGCTCCCGGTGTTCAGTACATAGGACGTTTTGATAACAGCGATCCTGCCGGACCTAAATTCGCATGGAGTGCTTCTACCATTAAAGCTAACTTTACTGGAACAGGAATAAGCGCAAAATTAAAATCCTCGGGAGATAATTATTTCAATGTAATAATAGATGGCGTTATAAAAACTCCAATCAATACACCAGCAGGTTCTTCAGCTTCTTATACTCTTGCATCCGGCTTGACAAATGGAAAACACACTGTAGAGCTGGTTAAAAGAACGGAAGCTTGGATAGGAGATGTACAATTCTTAGGTTTTACTGTTTCAGATGGAAGCCTATTAGCTCCTACGCAAGCATCCACTAAACGAATTGAGTTTATAGGAGATTCTATCACATGTGGTTACGGCAATGAAGGTACAAGCCAATACCAGAACTTTACAAATAAGAATGAAAATGCATATATGGCCTATGGTTCAATAACAGGCAGACTATTAGGTGCTGATGTTACAACTGTTTGTTGGTCAGGAAAAGGAGTAGTACAAAACTATGGTGGAAATAAGGACGAATTAATGCCATCACTTTATCAAAATATATTGCCTTATGACAAAACAAAAATTTGGGATTATACAAAGTGGGTTCCACAAGTAGTTGTTATTAATCTTGGAACAAATGATATCAGTACTGTAGCTCTTGATGGTACTTTATTTACATCACAATATTCTAAATTAGTAGATAAAGTCCGCAGTCAGTATCCTAATGCTCATATATATTGTGCTGTAGGACCTATGTTATCAGGGGAACAGTTAACAAATATGAAGAAATATGTTGGAAATGCTGTTACTAATAAGAATTCTGCAGGGGACAAAAATGTAAAATTTATAGAATTCCCTCAGCAGGATCAAGCTAACGGGTTAGGCGAGGATTGGCATCCATCTATAAAAACTCATCAATTAATGGCTGATCAGCTTGCAAAACAAATTAAAGCAGATTTAGGCTGGTAAATTATATTGTACAGTAGGAAAGCATCAAGCTATAGGTAAAATATACTTTGTTTGCTTGATTAATTAGCTACAAAAATGTATAAACAGCTTATAAAGCTCAAAATATCTTAAAACAGCATTAAAAATGAGTCTTAAGAGTAGAAGTTTTATTATCTATTCTAGGACTCATTTTTTTCGTTCTTGCGATACTAATACTAATAGACTAATTTAAGCAATAATATATATCAACACTGATAGCTTTTATCTATGAAAGCAATTAATAGTCTTGTGAATAATTAGTAAAGAGTAATAACATGTTAGTACATGTAAAATTGCGATTGTTGGTATATTTAAAATTGCTATATCTATTGTTTTTTGGTTTTCATGGTGCTAAAATATTGTTCAGAGGATTACCTACAATAATTTTACAAATGGTAGTTCTGTTTTAACAGAATAGATGCTGGTGTAGCACAGTCGGTAGTGCAGCTGATTCGTAATCAGCAGGTCAGCGGTTCGATTCCGCTCACCAGCTCCATAAACTTGCTTGATATATGAATTAAGCAAGTTTATTTTTTTTGTTCACTATTAAGAAGTAGCTTTAAGCCCTACTATACCGATAAGTATCAGACATAGAAAGACAATTCTTAAAATATTCAATGGTTCATTAAGAAGGATTATTCCCATTATTACTGCACCTAAAGCTCCAATTCCAGTCCAAATTGCATAGGCTGTGCCCATAGGAAGTGATTTAGTTGCGAGTGATAATAGATAAAAACTGATTAACATTCCAACTATTGTAATTATAGATGGAAATAACTTTGTAAATCCATTAGAGTACTTAAGTCCCATTGCCCAAACTACTTCAAATATTCCTGCAATTATTAGATATAGCCAAGACATATAAACTCCTCCTAAAAATAAATTAAGAAAAATAAAGCCTGAAAGATATCATCTTGATATCTCCCAGGCTTTTGTCCTTCCGTGACACAGTTTAGAACTGCGAGTTTTCTCTCGGTCACAGACCAGTTATACTGCGGAACCCTAGAAAACATTAAACAATTAAGGTATTAACTTTAATTTATTATACGTATTTTTAAAATTTTAGTCAACAGTTAAAAATAAGTATTCTGACAGTTGAAAAATATTATGTTAGTATTAGACTAACAGTGGGTTTTCATGTTGAAAAATAGAAGGGGCTAATTTTATAAGTCTAAAATAATGATATTTCTTGTTTAATAGTATTGAAATATAATATATTTAGAAAGAATATTCCCTTTTAATGGATATATGATTAAAGATTTGGATATTTAAGACATTAATAGCTTGTGGGAAGTTCTGATTCATAGAAATGATGTGCTTGTATGTAAATTAATAATAAAATATAATATATTATGTAGAAAATAGTAAAAGGTAAAAAATAAAACAAATACGAATAAAATAAACAAGATAATTAGACAATATTGCTTGTGTTATTAAAAAAACGGGGTGGTATTTTGAACGTGACAAAATTTCGTGAAAGTATTTTTTTTAGGTTAGTTGTTACTTTTCTCATTATAATGATACCTATATATATGCTGGGTATATATATTTTTAGATGGAGTATGTATAATGTTAAGAACGAGATTTCAAAAACCAATATGGCACAGGTATCTTTTTATCTTGATGGATTAGAATTGGAGATAAGGAGAATAAAAATCCTCCAGTACGATTGCCTAAATGATGAAAACTTGTTTAAGCTTTCAACTAGAAACAAGCTAATGAGTAAGTACGAGACAAATGAAAGCATGAGGCTGCTTCAACAAAGACTGGTTACAATAAAAAACAGCAGTAATTACATAAAAAATGTAAGCGTACATTTCTATCCTATTAAAAAAACTATTTCTTCAAATGATGGCATAGATGATTTTGAAAATGAAATTTATGACAATATAAGAACATCATCTAACGCGAAGGCAGGTCAAATAATAAACTATAAAGGAGGACTTTTTTTAAGTACTTTTCAGAGAAATTATGTTCAGTCACCTGATTATATTATTACTATAGAATTAAATAGACAAGCTTTTATACTAGCGTTAAGCAGGTTCAATATGTATGATGAGAGTTGTTCGTTTCTTGTTAATCTAGATGATTATGATGAAATTATTACTCAGTCTGAAGAGAATAAAAAATTGTGTAAAAAAGAAATAATAAAAGAATTGACAGCTCAAAAATCAATCAATAAAGCAGATACTATTATTAAAGGAATTGAGTACTATGAAATTGAAAATAAGGGGTATTACATACTGCATGTTAAATCAAATTATCTTAATATGCTTTGTTTGAAATATATCCCAGAAGAGCTAATGCTACAGCCAATTCGCGGTTTTTATTTATGGGGATGGGGATTTTCAGCAGTGGTTGTTTTTTTCATTTTAATTTATTCCTTATCAACCTATAAATTGATTCACAAACCTCTAATAAAATTAGTTAAATCATTCAACAAGGTTGAAAACGGTGATTTACAAGTTAACATTGAACATGGTTTAAAAGATGAATTTGGATATCTTTATAAATGCTTTAACAAAATGATGGAAAATTTAAATACTCTTATTGATCAGGTTTACAACCAAAAAATTCTTATGCAACGTGCTGAGCTAAAGCAGCTACAAGCTCAGATTAATCCTCATTTTTTGTACAATAGTTTTTTTGCAATCAATACTATGGCGCAGACAGGCGATGAAAACTTAGTTCCATTTACCAAACAGCTTGGAGAATACTTTCGTTTTATAACAAGAAATTCATCGGACAGAATATTGCTTAAGGAGGAAGTCAATCACGCTAAGGTATATACTGAAATTCAACTGATGAGATTTACATCAAAATTACAGATTAAGTTTAGCGAATGTCCGGAAAAGTACCATAATATGAAAGTACCAAGGCTTATTCTTCAACCGATTATAGAAAATGCTTTTAATCATGGCTTAACAAAAAACAATAGTACACAAATTTTATCTGTTGGATTTCAAGAAAATACAAATGGACTTGATGTTATTATTGAGGACAATGGATTAGGTATGACAGATGCTGATATAATGGAAATGGAAAATGCACTAAAGTATACTGGAAATGATACTGAAACCACCGGAATAATCAATATTCATCGCCGTATAAGACTGGTGTTTGGTCAAAATAGCGGAGTACAGATTTCTAAAAGTGATATGGGAGGTCTTAAAGTTATACTGAGAATAGAAATTCAGACATTTAATGAACCGGACAGAGATTTAAAAGATTAATTTTAAGATTAATAGGGGGTGACTAAGTCCATGTTTTTATCAGGGTTTTCCGTTATGTGTGAGCATGGATATAATTATGTACAGATTGCTTATTGTAGATGATGAAGAGATGATTGTTAACGGATTATATGAAATTTTCAGAAATATTAAAAATCTTGATTTAGATATCTATAAGGCCTATTCTGGTGATGGGGCAATTAATTGGTTGAAAAGAACCAGAATTGACATAGTTATTACGGACATAATGATGCCAGGAATTAGCGGAATGCAGTTGTTTGATGAAATATATAGAAATTGGCCCCAGTGCAGAGTTATATTTTTAACAGGCTATGATGAGTTTGATTATGTTTATAAAGCAATTCAGCACAGCAGAGTCAGCTATTTATTAAAGACAGAGGATATTGATAAAGTAATCGCTGAAGTTGAAAAAGCTCTTGAGGCTATACGTGCTGAAGTAAAAGCTGAGGATTTAATTAATAGGGCAAAGGAGCAAGTAAATATTGCTTTAGAGCTATTCCAACAGGATTACTTTATTCATTTAATTAATGAGGATAAATCAATAAGTGTAAGTAAGTCTGTATTTGAACAACTGGAAATACAAATGTTTCATGACAAACCTCTGCTACTTCTATTGGGACAGGTTAATAATATCTCAGCGGATTTGAATTATTGGGATAAAATTGAATACCTGTATTCTCTAAGAATAATAATTAGTGAATATTTGAGTACAAAAACACTGAGTGTATGTGTGCTGGATGAAAACTATAGATTTGTAATATTCACTCAGCCTAGGGAAGATTTATTTGACGAAAATAATATTGAAAAGGATGTAACAGTTTTATTTGAGAGAGTTGTTGCATTTTTGAAAGGAACCCTTGAAGCTGTTCAGAATGCATGTATGGAATCACTAGGAACTTCAATAAACTTTGCATTAAGCGGACAGCCTTGCAATTGGGAAACAGTATCAAGGAAATACAGTTCTCTTAGCCAATTACTTAATTATAGGATTGGTACTGACATTGAAATGCTTTTAATTGATAATGAGATTAAAAATGATATTAGCCACAATAATGTTGATAATCAAGAAGAATATTATGATACCGAAGCCTTTGAAACTATGAGACAATGGAAGCTGGATACAATTGAATTGTACCTTGAGTCGGGGCAAAAGGATAAGTATTTTGAAGTGCTGTCCCATATGTTTGAGCCGATAAAATTAATCAAAAATAAAAACTGTAAACCAGCTTTAGAAGCATACTGTAAGGTTTCATTAAGCATATTATCTTACATAAACCGTTATAAGCTTAGTGAAAAGATCGCTCTGTACATGGACATAGACAGATTAATGAAAACAGACAGCCGAAAAACATGGAAGGAAGAGATTGAGTACATATATCAGCTTTCAGAAGTGATTTTTACACTGCAGAATGCAGAACAGAAAAAGAGAGCTGACAACACAATCGAATATATTCAAAAATATATTGAAGATCACCTGAGCGAAGAATTATCTCTTGTTAGATTGGCTGAGAAGGTATATTTGAACCCATCCTATCTTTCGAGATTGTATAAACAGGTTATGGGTACTAACTTATCAGAATTTATAGACAACGCACGTATTCAAATGGCAAAGAAATTACTTGAAAAAGAAAATATGAAAATAAATGAAGTTGCCAAGTTAGTTGGTTATGAATCTGCAGCCTCCTTTTCAAGATTTTTCAGAAAAATAACAGGATATTCTCCACAAGAATATCAAGATAAATTATTAGCAGATAAAATCAGAAGTTATTAGAAAAAAATTATAAGTTTTTAAACAAAAACAGAAATTATAACAGAAAAATAAGAGATTTTTAGGGGTAAAAACAGAGATTTTTAGAGGTGTAATTGTGTAAATACACTTTTTATAATATATTTATAATATAATTGAGATAATGGAAAAATGTGTTTGGGATTATTTTTCCAAAATTGATTAATTGAGGGGAGACAACACAAAATGTTGAAAAAATTTCTAAAATCTCTAACAGTTACATTTCTTGCAGCAATGACTTTGGGTGCAAGTATATCATTTGCTGCACCACCATCAGGATTCGACAAGGTGAACAACAATATTCCTCATGGTAATGTTACAACAATAACTTATTCTTCAAAAACAACAGGAACTACTCGTAAGGCTACGGTGTATACACCACCTGGATATTCAACTGACAAGAAGTACAATGTTCTGTACTTGCTTCATGGTATCGGAGGGGATCATCTTGAGTGGTTAAATGGTGGAAGTCCTAATGTAATTCTAGACAATCTTTATGCTCAGAATAAGTTGAGCCAAATGATTGTAATAATGCCTAACGGCCGTGCTATGGCAAATGATTCAGCATCTGGCGATATTTATGCTGCGGACAAAGTAGCAGCTTTTGAAAACTTCCAATATGATTTATTAAATGATTTGATTCCATATGTTGAATCTCATTATCCAGTACTGACTGATCGTGAAAATAGAGCTATTGGTGGATTATCAATGGGTGGAGGACAATCCTTGAACTTTGGATTGAAATATATGGATAAGTTTGCTTATGCAGGCGGCTTTTCTCCTGCACCTAATACATATGCTCCAAGCACATTAGTTCCGAACCCAGCTGATGCCGCTAAAAAAATGAAAGTAATCTGGGTAGGCTGCGGTGAGCAGGATGGTTTATACAGCAATGCAAAAGGTGTACATGATTATTTGAATCAGAATAATGTTCCTCATACATGGTATAGTGCTCCAGGATATCATGATTTTACGTTCTGGAAGGATAGCTTGTACCAGTATTCTCAGTTGATTTTCAAGAATCTTACTCCTCCAGTTAAGTTAGGAGATATAAATTCAGATGGTCAGATAGATGCTCTTGACTTTGTTGCAATTAAAAAACACCTTTTAGGATCAGAATTAATTACAAATACAAAATTAGCTGATTTAGACGGCAGCGGAACAGTTGATGCACTCGATTTTGCTATGATGAAACAGTACTTATTGGGTACCATAACAGAATTTAAAGGATCAATTTAAAGGGAAATTGATAGTAAATAACGCAAAGGATAAAGTTACTCAACTTTCCTAGTTAAAAAATCGTAGGTATTCAACTTATCAATGGAAAGTTGAGTAAAGTTATAAATATTAATGTCATTTTAAAACGTAATTCATCATAAAAAACGATAGAATATTTCTTATATTCTATCGTTTTTTAAATTTAGTCTAACTTTAAGCTAATAATAAATAAAATTTTAATATTTAAAAGGAATTTTAGTGGTTAAAATGGAATTTAATACTTATAAATAATTATACTAATGTTTTTTTCTACTAGAATTATTTAGTGGGAAGAATCAGTATTTATATAGGGGAGTTATATGGAAAAAGCTAGTTGTGAATATGTAAAAATTGGAGATATAAACCAAGTTGTAAGAAAGTATTATGATGAAAAAAATTGCGAACTCACTACGTATGAAGCAGCTATAATTCTTAAGGAAAGTGGCAGAACATATGATTATCTTACGATTCCTGAATTTTTAAATTGGAATCTTGAAGATATAGATGAATTATGCCGTCTTATTGATGAAATTCCAATTAATATTACTTACCTGTTACCAACACAATCGAAAAAAAATACATATTCTGTGCCAATGCAGTTTTCGGCTATGGTGTTCAGGGATGACTGCTATCGTTCAAATAAATATTATACAGCAAGTGTATATGCAATTACATATGTATTAAAAGGTAGTTTAAATTTGACTATAAATGAAGAACAGTATGTAATTAAGGAAAAACATTTGTTTTTAACTTTACCTAATAGGCAGTACTGTTCTTATCATACTGATGATGATGTAATCCTAATGGTATCAATAGACGAAAGTCTGTTTCAGAAAGCATTTTTTGGCTTGCTTAAGCATAATAGTGTGTTGTCCTCATTTTTGCATAAAAGCTTTGATAATAAGGAACAGGATTATCTTATATGCAGTATCTCGAATGACAGGGATATACGTTTTATTTTTCAGCACTTATTTTATGAATTTAAAACTGGAGATACATATTCTGAGGATGTTTTTTGCAATTACATCCAAATTCTTTGTACATATATTATTAGAGGCATTGAAAACTCATCATGTGTTTTACCACAAAAGAAAAAGCCTTTCAATGATATATTTCCAGAAGTGTACAGGTATATACAAGACAACTACGATTCGTTGACTTTGGAGCAATTAGCAAAGGAATTTCATTATGAAAGATCTTATTTGGGAAAATGTTTGAGTGAAGTTACCGGCAAGACATTTAGTGAAATCATTACTTGTATAAAGCTGGATAAAGCAAAAACATATTTGGCTGAAACAGACCTCAAGATAGAGGAAGTGGCTATTTTGTCTGGGTATAGCAGTTCGGATTATTTTTCGCACAGCTTTAAAAGGGAAGTTGGAATGTCACCTCGTAAGTACCGGAAAGACAAACAAAATAAGAATATTAATAATCTTGCTAAATAAAATAACTTTTTTTATCATTTTTGTACACCCGAGATGTCAAGAAAAGTATTAATCCCTATGATATAACTAAAGTAGAAATAGAAGTATTTTTCCAAATTTTTTACGAAGGGGAGATTTGTAATGAAATTGAAAAACATGCTATGTAAAATTGCAGCAGTGGCTGTTATGTGTGCCCTAACTGGGAGCATTATAGCACCTGTAGATGTTTCTGCTGCAACAATCAAGGGAAGTGAGGTCCTTGTTATAGGAGACTCGTTCATTGCGTTGTCACATGACATAACAAAGAGATTGGAGGAAAACGCAAGGAAAGCAGGAATACTTGATACAAATGACCGTTTCCGTGATAATTCTGTAAGTGGAACTTTGCTTAACGGAGGTTCATCACCTACCATTCCTCAACAGTTCAAAAATGGTGTAAATTCAGGTGCAGTTAAGTACGTTATCATGGATGGTGGCGGAAACGACTGTATGATGGGCAGTGTTGACGGAGCATCCAATGCTTTCAAAACATTAATAAAGCAAATGGAAACTGATGGAGTAATTAAAGTATTCTATATGTTTTACCCTGATGCTCAGGGAGGTTTGGCAGGTACTTTAAATCCAAACTTGACTAAATTAAGACCATTGATTCAGAATACTGTTCTTAGCTCAACAATACCAAAAGGATATTTCTACGATTTAAGACCTACATTTGATGGAAAATATTCACAATACATATTATCAGATGGTATACATCCAACTCAAGCTGGTAGTTATGCAGCAGCTGATGCTGTATTTGCAGAAATGCAAAAAGTTAACTTTTTTGGTGACATAACTCCAACAGAAAAAATAGGAGACGCTAATAAAGATGGAAATATTGATGCGCTTGATTTTGCAGCATTAAAGAGTCAATTAATGAATCCACAGAGTACATATAATAAAATATTAGATTTAAATGTTGATAATTCAGTAGATGCTCTTGATTTTGCAATTATGAAGAAGTATTTACTTGGAACTGTAACTACACTTCCAGTTAATTAATTTTTAAGCAAATAAATATTTAACAAAAGGTTTTAACAAAAGTTTTTTATAAAAGTTTTTTTAACAAATAAAATTTAAAACAATTTAAACTTTTTAAGTATTCCCCACTTAAATATATTTAAATTTGAGGCCAATAGTTGCATAAGTATGCTGCTGTTGGCCTTTAGTATGTAATGAATGCATATATAAATCAGTTCAATTTAATAGCCTTGTCAACAGCTTCTTCTATTGTTAAACCGCTGTAATCCTGTGCATTAAGATAACGACCGCTTTTTTTGTCATCTAAGAATACGCCTAAACAGATGCCGGGAATTGTACTTTCAGGACTATTTGGTGCATTTTGGCCTCCCATATCAGTACGGCACCAGCCCGGATCAGCAAGACTAATCATTACATCTGTGCCATCGACTGTTGTTGCTAAGTCTCTCGTTACTTTATCCAGTGCTGCCTTTGAGGCTGAATAAGGCCCTTGCTGTGGTTCTTTGTCAATTCCGCTACTTGTATTTACAATTCGCCCAAAACCACGCTCAATCATTTCAGGCATAAAGTGATAGCAAATCATCATAGGTGCAGTAGTATTAACACGGAAACTTAAGTCGTAATCTTCTGAAGTTGTGGAAAAATAATCTTCTCTGTAGGTTACTTGAAGTCCTGCATTATTAAGAACTATGTCTACCAGTATTCCTGAATTGTCAATATCCTGAAGCATTGCTTTGACCTCATTAGGGTTAGATAATTCAGCTTCAGTCAGATAGGTTTTGACTCCTAAGATTTCAATTTTTTTAGCAAGGCTTTCTAATGTTTCTTTTTTTCTGGCATGCAGAATTAAATTACAGCCCTTAGATGCCATAAAAAGCGCAGTCAAATATCCAATTCCTCTTGATGCACCTGTAATAAGTGCCCATTTGCCGTTTACATCTATCATAATATCCTCCTAAATTATTGCATATTTTCAATGCATTTTTGCTATTTCTTACTAAGTTTTTTTTTCATAGATTTTTCTGAGTTAGGCATTATTCTTTACTATGCTTAGTGCAGCTTCCAATGCATTAATCACTGTGTCACACCACTTATCAAACTCAGGATCTTCCTGCTGACACTCACTGTGACTCATTATATAATTAATGCAATCTCTAATTCCGATATCAAATCGTATAGTTGCACGAAAATCAGGAACAAGCTTTTTTATCTTACTGTTATCGAATACAACACTATTAGCCTTGTCGCCAATTAGACTTCCTTCAAAATCGAAATCTCCTGCCTTTGCCAGAAAATCAGATGGTACATAATAAGGTTTGAAATCAATTCCCAGCGCATTGGCAATTGATTTATAAATCTGATTCCAGCTGAGGGTCTCATCTGAAGTAATCTGAACAGATTCTCCGATTGCATGTAAGTTTCCTATCAGGCCAGTAAAAGCTTTTGCAAAATCCTGGCTATTAGTCATTGTCCAAAGTGAAGTTCCATCCCCATGAATGATGACAGGTTTCCCTTCTAACATTCTTTTTATAACCTGGTAACTGCCTTTTTTACCGTGAACTCCAAGAGGAACAGAGCTTTCAGAGTATGTGTGACTTGGTCTAACAATTGTAACTGGGAATCCGTTTTCGCGGTACATTTTCATTAGATAATCTTCACAGGCTATCTTGTTACGCGAATATTCCCAGTAAGGATTTGCAAGTGGTGTTCCTTCATTAATAGTGTAATTTGAAATCGGCTTTTGATAAGCAGATGCAGAGCTGATAAAAATAAACTGCTTTGTTTTTCCATTAAAAAGTCGAAAATCTCTTTCTAGCTGAGATGGTACAAATGCTATAAAATCTGCTACACAGTCAAATGTCATGCCTAAAATCTTTTGTGCCACATCTTCTTCATTGTTTATGTCAGCACAGATTGATTGATATCCATCAGGTAGGGTGATTTTGTTTTGACACCTATTTAATAAATAGAGTTCATGCTTTTCTTTAATTAATTTTTTGGATATTGCAGTGCTAATAGTACCTGTTCCACCAATTAGTAAAATTTTCATTCCATATCCTCCTTAAGTACAAGCCTGTATATAGTAATTATTGCTCGAAAAGTGCGAATAGAACAATGAATCACGAAATGTAAACTTTGCATTTTCAGTCAACCTCAATTCGCTGGTACATCGAAACACAAATTGTAATGCTTCTATGATTAATGTATTTATTCTATTAAATACAAATAAAGCATAACAGTATATGCAAAAAATGCTATAATAAATATTATATAAAAATTGTACAAATCTATTCTCGGGGGTAATATGATATATGGAAAAATTATTTGAGAACAGTAACACACTAGTTTCTCCTGTTGAATGCTTTTGGTTTGATTCGAAAAATGAAATTTTCCCAGTGAAACCACACTGGCATTATTTTTTCGAAATTATATATATGATAAAGGGCAAAATAAAGGTATTTTCAGACAATAATGTTTATTACTTGAGTCCTTATGATATGATTATTATTCATTCAAAGTCTATACACTCAATTTATTCAGACGATGAGGAGTTACCTTTGTATGCAGTTCTTAAATTTGATATTAATAGGCTTAGACTTTCAACTGAATATTCACCAAAAATGAGTTTGATTTTCAGTACAGCTAGAAACTCAAGCGTAGCAAATATTTATATTCCGGCTAATAATATGAATAAAAATGATCTGAAGGAGATTTTTGAAAAATGCATTTCAGAAATAAATTGTAAGGATTATGGATACGATATGCTTCTTAATGCTCAGCTTTATACGCTGCTAATGAAAATATTGAGATATTGGAGGAGCAAAGGATTTGATACCACTAAGATAGTAAAAGTGCATAGCGAAAATGAATCTATACATACAATTAGTGAATATATTGATATACATTCAGCAGAATCTTTGAAGGTTGAAGATATAGCTGAAAAGTGTGGCATGAGCTATTCTTATTTTGCAAAAAGATTTAAACAGATATATGGTCAGTCATGTAAAGACTTTATCGAATATATCCGTGTTAGCAAAGTAGAAGATTATTTGATATTTACAGATTATGATTTAAACTATATTAGTCAGGAAACAGGATTTTCAGATTGCAGTCATCTAATTAAAATATTTAAATCACGCAAAGGTGTAACTCCAAAACAGTTCAGAAAAAGTTATCGGACAAAAACGTATAACTGATTACCAATTTTTAGGCTCAAAGGAGTTGGAGATTATTATGAAAATAAAATCGTTATTACATTTTTCTGCTTTTGGACTTGGAACAATTTTATTTGGCTGGAAGAAGCCAATACTTGGAACTATTATACTCACAGACAAATGCAATCTTGCATGTAAACACTGTTCGGTAAACAATATTACAGCTGTTGTTCATCCTTATACTCAAATAAGAAATGAGATGATATCTTTATTTAAGCAAGGCATTAGAATATTGTTTTTTTGCGGTGGTGAAACATTTTTGTGGCAAGACGGAGAAAAGAATTTGAGAGACTTAGTTACAGAAGCCAAAAAAATTGGTTTTCTCATTGTGAATGTTGTAACTAACGGCACTTTTAAATTGAATCTGCCCGAGGCAAACTTGATACTTCTTAGTCTGGATGGCGGGAAGGAAAGCCACAATATGATACGCGGAGATACATACGATACAATATTACATAATATAGAAAATGCCACTAGAGATAATATTTGTTTATACATGGCAATTAATCAAATTAATAAAAATGATATTAAAGATGTGTGTAATACGGCAAAAAATATGAAAAATATCCGAGCGGTATCTTTTAATTTTCATACACCATATCCAGGCACAAAGTATCTTGAATTGACAAAACAAGATAAGGAGAACTGCTGTAACGAGATTTCTGATCTCATAAAAGCTGGATATCCAGTTTTTAATCTGAAAAGTGCATTTCCATATATCATAGATAACAATTTTAAAACTCCATGCTACCAATGTGTTGTTATGGAAAATGGAAAGCAGTCTATTTGCGGAAGATGCGTTGATGTTGAGGGCTTGTGTGACAAATGTGGTTACTTTTTTGCAGCAGAATACTCCTTGATTTTTAATGGAAATATCAAGGTGATTTTTGAAATGCTTACGACATATCTAAAATATATATAGTGAGAAAAGGTTGAAAGAAATTAAAAAATAGAATAGGAGGTACCGAGCCCATGCAATTTCTGTGATGTTCTTGTGCGAAATGTTGGGCATGGGTATATTTATGCTACTTACAACATTAATGAGAGTTTGGCTAACAAGGTCGTTTAAACCATTTCATTTTGAAAATCGATACTCAAATTGCTTGGAGTTTGAGAAATTACAAACATTAGGCTTGTATGTACATATTCCTTTTTGCAGGTCTATATGCGATTTTTGCCCCTATTGCAAAGTTACATACTGCTCGGAGACAGCCGCTCATTATAAAAAAGCATTGCTAAAGGAAATCGATTTAGTCGGCAAAAATCAGAAGGAGAAGAAAAAAGTTACAAGCCTATATTTCGGTGGAGGAACACCTGTATTAATGCTTGAACACTTAAAAGAAATTATTGCTAATCTAAAGCAATATTATATTATTCAGGGTGGAATAGGTGTAGAACTTCATCCAGATGACATTACACAGGATAATTTAGATAAACTAAAACAAGCTGGTGTAACAATGGTAAGTATAGGTGTTCAGTCATTTCATGAAGAGTGCCTACAAAAATTAGGAAGAAATGGACATTCCTTTGTCGACAAACTTCAACTTGTACAAAAAATGGACTTTGACGTAATTGATATTGATTTGATTTTTGCAATTCCGGGTCAAACAGATAAAATAATAGCTGATGATATACAAACTGCATTTGATAATGGAGCAACTCAAATTTCAACCTATCCATTTATTGATTTTACATTTGCAAAAAATGAATATAAGCCCATGCCAGAGAAAGCAAAGAAAAGAATGCTAAAAGTACTTTCAGAGTATTGTGAAAGCATAAATGTTGACAGAACATCTGTATGGACCTTTGCAAAACATAATACAGATAAATACTCTTCAGTGACGAGGGACAGTTTTTTGGGTTTCGGTGTTTCTGCAACAACACTGCTTAAGGATAGCTTTAAAATAAATACATTTTCAATAAATGACTATATAAAGAGGACTGAGCATAATTGTCTTCCAACTTCTCTTACACTGAGTTTTACAAAGAGACAGCGTGCTGTATACTATTTGTTTTGGAGCGCGTATTCTATGAGGATTTATCCTGACAAATTTGAAGAAATAGTGGGGGAACCTCTTCGGAAAATGTATGGCTTCGAATTTTGGCTTTTGGAGAGGTTGAGATTGATTTGCAAGAAGGATGGTTATTATGTGTTGACTAATAAAGCAGCTTATTATTATCATTATATAGAGCAGAAATATACGACAGCATACATAGATAAAATGTGGAATGTTTCAAGAAGAATTGCTTTTCCAGATGAGATAATCTTGAAATAATAAGGGTTTATAATAGATGCTTATTGAAACAAAATAATAATAGATTTATATATTAATAAGGAGATTAGACAAGTTATGAATGATTTAAAGAATGAATTTATAGCACTATTTACAAAATACATAAAACGAGAGGGTTCCCAGAAACTTTTAATGTGGTTGGAAAATTCAGATTTCTTTACTGCACCGGCATCAACAAAATATCATTTGGCATGTGAGGGTGGACTTTGTACTCACAGCATAAATGTATTCAAACGTCTTGCAGATGGATACTGCAGTGAAAATGGCTACCTAAGCCTTGAGGCTGCTACAGCAGAAGAACAGGAAAAGGTTGCGATATGTGGACTTCTGCACGATTTGTGCAAGGTTGATTTTTATGACGTAGAATTAAGAAACAAAAAAGATGAAAATGGAGTATGGCAAAAAGTGCCTATATATATAATTGATGATAAATTGCCTTATGGACATGGAGAAAAGTCAGTGTATATAATTTCTGGCTTTATGCGATTAACTAGGGAGGAATCAATTGCTATCAGATGGCATATGGGAGGATTTGATGATGCTGTAAAAGGTGGCTCTTACAGCTTGAGCCATGCGTATGAGCAATTCCCATTAGCTGTTTTGCTTCATATAGCTGATTTACAAGCTACATATCTAAATGAGCGGAAGGGAACATGATTTTGAGTTTATCTAATCAATCAAAAAGTAAGCTAACAATCTTTTTTGATACCCATATAATAAGCAAAAATCTGAAGAAGAAAAAGCATTTAAATATGAGCTAAACAGCAAAAGAAGAAAGAGAAGCATAAGGGAAGATAAGGCATATAAAGGCATATAAAGGCATATATGTGTTTTTGTTTTGTATTGACAAAATCCTAAAAAAAATGATATATTTTTATTAAGTGGAGATGAGAAGAGATGAGCTTAGATGAGATGAGAAACAGCAAGAACTTTAGTTTAGTGCTTGCTAATAATTAAGTTTTACTGATTTTGGATTATAATGTTTTATGATTTATATAGATGAATCTTCAAAACCTCTACTAATATTATGTTTGTGGAGGTTTTTTTATGGAAAAAAGAGTTGTACTAAAGGAAAAGAAATCAGGTCTTTCCATTTCAGATGTTATCCTCGTTGGAGTTTTATTAGCAGTAGGAGTGGTGCTTAAATTTTTTGTAGGATCAATGTTTACAGTTATGAAGCCTAATTTCATAATTGCCATGTATTGTCTAGCTATACTTTTAATCAGACCAAAATTTAGAGAAGCAATAATAATTGGTGTTTTAGCAGGTGCTTTATGTCAGGTTTTCCCCGGAACACCTTATATCAATGTGGTTAGCGAACCTATCGGAGCTATGGTAATGGTATTGCTTGTTTATCTTCCTATAGAAATCGGTAAATTCTCATTAAAACCAATAATCGGAACTTTTATAAGCACCTTAGCTAGTGGCTTTTCTTTCATAGGTATATTATATGCTGCTTTCTATGCAGGAGCTAGTGTTGAAACCATACCAATAGGCGTGTTTATAACAATTATTTTGGGTACAGCGGTATTAAATGCTGTAATTGTACAGATATTATACATACCTTTAAAGCTGGCATTAGGTCGTGTTGAAGCAGAGGCAACAAATTAATATATCAGAAGATTTAGCAGAAATATTATTAACTACATAGAAACGGTGAAAGGCTGAAAGAAATTAATTATACAGTTAGGGAGGTGCCGAGTCCATGTCATTTCTATTATTGAGTTTTGTACAAAATGTGAGACATGGACATAAGGCTGAAAGAAATTAATTATACAGTTAAGGGAGGTGCCGAGTCCATGTCATTTCTATTATTGAGTTTTGTACAAAATGTGAGACATGGACATAATTATGATTGAGTTTAAAGATTTTTCATTTAGATATAAGAAAAGTAAAGATTTTGCATTAAGTGGAGTAAACCTATCCATAAAAAAAGGTGACTTCGTTGGCATTATTGGCAATAGCGGTGCTGGAAAATCAACATTTACATATGCGTTAAATGGTATTATTCCGCATCATTTTGAAGGTGACTTTTATGGAGAGGTTAATGTTAATGGTCTTGATACTGTAGAAGCATCACCTTCACAACTTGCATTAACTGTAGGAAGTGTTTTTCAGGATATTGATGGGCAAATGGTTTCATCAGTAGTTGAAGATGAAATCCTATTTGGACTGGAGAACTTCGGCGTTTCACATGGTGAGATTGAGAATAGAGTAACTGACATCCTTAAAATGGTGGGAATAGAAGAATTGCGCTATAGAAATATAAGTACCTTGAGTGGAGGCCAAAAGCAAAAGGTTGCAATAGCAGCAGTTGCGGCTCTTATGCCTGATATATTAGTTTTGGATGAGCCTACAGCAGAACTTGACCCTCAAAGCAGTCTGCAAATTTTTAATATGCTTCGTATGCTTAATGAGAAATTTGGAATAACCATCATTGTAGTAGAGCAAAAAATCATGCTTCTAAGTGAGTTTTCAAAGCGTTTAATAATAATAAATGAGGGCAAATGCTTCTTAGATGGAACTCCACAAGAGGTTTTAAAGGATACAGAAATTTTAAAGCAAATAGGAGTTAATTGCCCTAGAGTTGCCACGTTAGCAAATAATTTGATTGAAAAAAAATTATATAATGGTGCTGTGCCTGTTAATATTGATGAAGCAGAAATTATGGTGAAGAAGGTTTTTGTACCACAAGTCGGCGCGGAGGTTATAAATGATAAAATTTAGCAATGTTTGCTTTGCTTATGATAAAAAGAACATACTTGAAAATGTTAGCTTTACAATTGGAAAAGGTGAATTTGTAGCAATAGTAGGCAGAAATGGTGCGGGTAAAACCACACTTATGAAGCTGTTTAACGGATTGCTAAAGCCATCATTAGGTAATGTTACTATAGCCAATTTAGATACTAAGAAATCTAAAACAAGTGAACTGGCAAAGCATGTTGGCTTTTTATTTCAGAATCCTGATAGGCAGATTTGTCAGAATACTGTTAAGGATGAAATTGCTTTTGGCTTGAAATGTGTCTTAATTGACAAAAGTGAAATAGAAAAGAGATGTATTGAGACAATAGAAAGCTTTGGCTTTATAGGTGATAAAGATCCTTATTCTATGAGTAGAGGAGAAAGGCAGAAGGTTGCACTGGCATCAATTATTGCACTTTCTCCTGAAATATTAGTTCTTGATGAACCAACGACAGGTCTGGATTATAAGGAATGTATGCACATAATGAATATTATAAATGAATTAAACCAGAAGGGTACTACAGTAATAATGGTGTGCCATGATATGGAACTTGTATCTGACTTTGCTAAGAGGGTTATTGTAATAGGAGAAGGAGGCGTTCTGCTAGATGATATATGCAATAAAGTTATGGTTAATTCAGATATATTAGCAAGAGCATCTCTCACTCCGCCACAAATTGCTGAGTTAGCAATCAGGCTTGGGGATAATTTTAGAGGTATACTGACAGTAGATGAAATGACTAACAAAATAGAGAGTGGGTGTATGCTATGAAAGGAATTTTAGAGTATTCCCAAGGTGATACTATCATACATAAACTTAATCCGTTAACAAAACTGCTGCTTGCATTATTGATTTGCATCAGTAGTTTTATTAGCAAAAATATATTAATTACAGTTGTGATTATAGCTTTAAATATTCTTATAGGCTATATGGCAGGTATCGGAAAGAAAGCACTTTCTATACTATTAACATTATTGAAAATAGGAATAATCTTATTTGTAATTCAAGTATTATTAATTAGAACTGGCGATAAGATACTTGAATTTCCAATGAATCTTTATATTACAAATATAGGACTAAATTTCTCCATATTACTCGTGCTAAGACTTATTGGTGCCACAATGCCTTTGATACTAATGCTTACAGTTACAAAAATGAGTGATTTAACAAATGTATTGGTACAGAAGCTTCATATATCATATAAATATGCTTTTTCATTTATAACTGCATTACGCTTTATTCCGATATTTGAAAATGAGATGAATGGAATAATTGAAGCTCAGACGGCTAGAGGTGTTGAGTTCGATACAAAAAATCCAATTAAAAAATTAAAATTGGTATTACCACTATGTGTGCCTCTTCTAATTTCATCAGTTAAGCGAATAGAAGGAAGTGCAATATCAGCGGAGCTTAGAGGCTTCAATGTTAGAAAGAAAAATTGTGGTTATAAGAAGTATTCTTTCAATTTTTGGGATTATTCAGCTATATTAGTATCTATACTGGTTCTTGCTATTAGTGTAGTAGTAAAATAGCAGGAGAAAAATCACTCCTTGAAAAACATCTGATAATGTGTCTGTTTTACTAGCGATAAAAGAATTTTCCACTTAGATAAAGCGTTATCAGACAAAATAAAGTTAAAATATGTATAATATGCATAGTTTAATAATTAGGGTTTAATAATATTTCTCAATGTTCGTAGCATTTCTTTGCTATCCTTCTATAAAAATGGTTGAGAAATATTAAATAACAACCCATTAGGGAGGATTTTTTATGAAGAAAGGTAGTTATTACATTGGTTTATTGCTTATTGCTTTAGGTGCTATTACTCTAATACTAGATACTGTATTTGGTATTAGGATTTTAAAGTTTGATTCCTATGATTTTTGGGTGTTTATAATATTAATTATTGGATTAGCTTTTGAGCTTGGATTCTTTCTTACAGGGAGAAAATCTGGATTGCTAATTCCAGGAGGAATTATAACGACAATAGGTCTATTGTTTTTATTTGAAGTATCCACAGATTGGCACTTTTCAAGATTTACATGGCCTGTATACATTATTTCTGTAGCAGTAGGTCTTCTACAAATGTACGTATTTTCAAAAAGAGCAAAAGGATTACTTGTTGCAGGCTTAATTGTTGGCGGGATAGGAGCATTTTTTGAAGCAATTATGATAATTAGCTCAATCTCATCTAATGTAATAGGAATACTTATACCAATTTCTTTGGTCGCAGGTGGTATAGCTCTAGTGGTTAGCGGTAATTCAAGAAACAGCTCTCAATACTAAGAACTCAAATATTAAATTATTAAATTTGATGTTAGGGATTAACAAGAAACTGGACGAAAAGAACATTTATCGTTTCTGCATTATACTAATAATTAAGATTTTAGCTATATTTGCGTTCATACCAATAGTTTTATGGTATAGTATAACTATGCTGGAGGTGAGTATATGGAATGGAGAAGGTTGAGAGAAAAACAGGAAGATTCGTTGAGCCCCTTTGCTGCTAAAAGCATTAACTCTTTCGGCAGAGTATTATATGAGGATAAATGTCCTATAAGAACAGACTATGAGAGAGACGGAAATAGAATTTTATATTCTATGGATTTCAGAAGACTGAGACATAAAACTCAAGTGTTTTTTAATGCTAAAAACGATCACATTTGTACCAGAATGGAGCATGTTCTTAACGTTGGCTCAATTGCTAACACAATAGCTAGAACCCTAAATATGAACCAGGATTTAACCTATGCAGTTGCACTTGGACATGATTTGGGGCATGCCCCTTTTGGACATAGTGGAGAGCGTGTACTTGATAAGTGCATGAAGAAAATAGACAGTTCATCAAGCTTTAAGCATGAAATACATAGCTTGAGGGTTGTTGAAAAGCTCGCTACCAGGATTTCAAAGGAGAAAATTAACGAGAGTTGTGGACTAAATCTAACATTTGAAGTCAAAGATGGTATAGTATGTCATTGCGGAGAAAATTATGATGAATTTATTATGCATAGAGATTTGAGTAAAACACCTGATTCTCTGAAGAATATTAAACGCTCAGATTCTCCATATACTCTTGAAGCCTGCATTGTAAGATTAGTAGACAAGATTGCATATGTCGGAAGGGATATAGAAGATGCTGTAAGGGTAAAGCTTATGGATATGCAGGACATTCCTAAGGATATTCGAAATGAACTTGGTAATACTAATGGGGAAATTATTAATACCTTAGTATGTGATATGATAGAAAGCAGTTATGGGAAAGACTGCATACAGCTCAGTAAATCTAAAGGTGAGGCTCTTGAAAACCTTATTAATGAGAATGTAAGGCTGATATACAAGGCTGAGAAGATAACCCGCTATGAGAAGATTGCTGAGAATACGCTTGAGGGGCTATTTGACAATCTACTTGAAAGTCTTACTGATTTGGAGAAGCTTAAATACAAAGAAAATAAAGTTTATAGAATGTTTTACAATTACATTATTGATAAAGGGTATGATGAGTCAGTAAGCGATGCACAAAAGGTAATTGACTTTGTTGCAGGAATGACAGACTCGTTTGCTCGAAGTTGTTTTGAAGAGATTTATTGGGTTTAGCAGCTCGAATTTAAGTTTATAAAACGTGGTGTAATTTCGAGCGCCAAGCACCAATATTTGTTCTTTTTGCAGTTTGAGGAGGAAGTATGAGTCAAGATAATTTTCATTTTTTTGCATTCCTATCTAGGATGAAATACATAAACAGATGGGGATTGATGAGAAATACCTATACAGAAAACATTCAGGAGCATAGTTTACAGGTCGCTATTATTGCACATGGACTAGCTGTAATAAGAAATACCTATTTTAATGGTGAAATTAACCCTGAAAGAGTGGCTATACTTGCAATATTCCATGATTGCAATGAAATTATTACAGGAGATATGCCTACACCGATAAAATACTATAATCCACAAATTAGCAAAATTTACAAGGATATTGAAGATATATCAAAGGAAAAAATAATTTCTATGTTGCCGGAAGAAATGGCTGATGAGTATTATTCATTGTTCTTCAAGAATCCAGAGGATATAGACTGCTGGAAGATTGTTAAGGCTGCTGATAGAATTGCTGCATATGTAAAATGTATTGAAGAGGTAAAAGCAGGTAATAACGAATTTGTAAAGGCTAGTGAAACAATATTACAAACAATACAGAAAATAGAGCTTGAAGAAGTGTCATATTTCATGGAAAAATTTCTTCCTAGTTTTAATTTAACCCTTGATGAAATTGATTAATGTGTTTTTATTAATATAATTGACAAAGAATGTATCTATTATTAAAATTGAAAGGGATAAAAAACATTCAAGATATAAATAATAAGAAGATAAATTTCTAAAATTATATTTGTATGTGTTATCAAAATAATACTTAATATATTTAATATTATTATTAAAACCAAAAATACGAAGGGGCATTAAAATGATATTCGAAGAAAATATTGGTAATATATGTATTGTGAATGGAGAACCACAAGACAAAGGAGTATTAGAACTATATAAATCAGACAAATATAAAGCTTTCTATGAAGTTATCAGAATAATAAATGGAGTACCAATTTTTTATGAAGATCACTTTGCTAGACTTAAAGTTTCATTGACTAAGTTAAATTATGAATTGTCTATAAACAAAAAAGAACTCAAAAATCAAATTCAGGATGTTTGCAAGCTAAATAACTATTCGGATTGTAATATTAAAGTAATTGTTCTTCAATATGGAGCTGAACAGATAACTATTACTTCTATAAATAAGTTCTATTATCCAACAATCCAAGAATATAATAATGGTGTATCATGCTGTACTCTCAACATAATGAGAAAAAATCCAAACGTAAAGCTGATAAATACTAGCTATAAAGAAGAAGTTAAACGTACAATTGAAGAAAAAAAGGTTTTTGAGGTTCTACTTGTAAATGATGGAGGAAAAATAACTGAGGGTGGAAAATCAAATGTTTTCTTTGTAAAAGGAGATAAAATTTATACGTCACCAGAAGAGTATGTTTTAGTGGGCATAACTAGGAGATATGTAGTTGATGTATGCAAGAAGCTTGGTTATGAAGTCATCGAAACACTTATTGGCGTCGACTCGTTAACTAGTTTTGATGCTGCTTTTTTAACTGGTACAGGGATAAAGGTTTTACCTATTCAAGTAATTAATGATTTAGAAATTGATTCTGCAAAGAATCCTATAACTCAACATGTAATGGTAGGATATAATAGTCTTATCAGTTCATATATAAATGATAATTAACTAAAATAATAAAAATGGGGGAGTACTGATAGTTTTGCAAAATTTATTATGCCCAAGTGGGCGCGGGAGGGACTATGAAATACTTAGAAAATGCTTTTAAGCTTACTTTTAACAATTTTTTAATAACATTGCCGCTTTTAATCTCAATGGCGATTCCATCTTTGATTATTAGCATTGGAACTGCAGGTTTTGTGATTCAATTAACTCAGAAGTATATGCAAATTTTTCAAGACATGATGCAAGGAAATTTTACAAGTATTGATTGGAACTTTTTTGCTGGAATGATAACTATGCCAATGATTATAAGTGTTATTGTCGGATGTTTGCTTGCGTTAATATTTACAATTTTGGTTTATCCAGCTACATATGGAATGATTAATAAAAAATATGAAACTGGAAGTGTAACGTTAAGTGATTTTACTCAGTGTATGTCAAAATTTGTTGGACGATATGTATTGTATGGTCTATTAAATATTGCAATTGGTATTGGCTTGGCATTAGTGCTAATTATACTTGTTGCTTTAGCTTCTGTAGTTATGGCATTGGTATCTAATGTTTTAGGAATAATACTTATAGTACTTTGCTACTTAGTATTTATTGTAGGGGTTATTGCCTTAAAAGTATATATGTACTTATGGTTCCCAGCAGTTTGTGTTGAGGACAGTGGAATTATAGAGGGATTAAAGAACTCATTTAAAACTGTAAAAGGTAGCTTTTGGCCATTATTAGGCATAACTCTTTTAATAACATTTGGTGGCAGTATATTGGGTTCAATTCTAGGGAATTTTCCTTTTATAGGTACTGTAATAACATCAGTTATTTCAACACTGGTAGGGTTTGTTTTAATGGTTTACTATTTTGAGGTTTATCGTGCAAAAACAGGTAGGTTTACTACTTTTGATAATTTTCAACAGGTAGATAATCAAGTTCAATAAATATAAGAGATTATACGAGCTTTAAATATCAGCTAAATATCCGATGATATCGGGCGAAGGCTTTAAAACGTAACTGACTATAGTAACCTTGTTCTACTTTTTGGGTAGGCAAGGTTATTTTTGTCTGAAGTCTAGCGAATTATAGGAAATCCTGTTTGTCAAGGGATAGCAAGTTATAAATAGCAATAATTTTGCAAAAGTACTTGACAAAAATAAGTGCTAATGGTATTTTAATTATATAGTTTAGCACTCAACAACCTAGAGTGCTAACAAAGATAAAACACAGCAGATAAGGGAGTGATATAAGTGCTGCTTGACGATAGAAAACTAAGAATTTTGCAAGCAATAATAGATGATTACATTTCTTCTGCAGAGCCTGTTGGTTCGAGGACTATTGCCAAAAAGCATGAACTTGGCCTTAGTTCAGCTACTATAAGAAATGAAATGGCTGATTTAGAGGAAATGGGATTTTTAGAGCAACCACATACCTCTGCTGGCAGAGTTCCTTCAGATAAAGGTTATAGGCTATATGTAGACAAATTGATGCAGATTAATGAACTCTCTCAATCTGAAATAGAAAATATTAGAAATGCTATGGACATTAAAATTAATGAACTTAGCCAACTTATTAGAAATGCTTCGGTTGTAATGTCAAAGTTTACTAAATATACTACAATGGCTGTAACACCTCATTCAAAGCAGTCTGCATTAAAAGCTGTGCAGATTGTTCCTATTGAACAGGGTAAGGCTCTAGTTATTATAGTTACAGATACAAATATCGTTCGTAACAATTTAATAAGAGTTGACGAATTAATTTCTCCTGATGCTTTAATACAAATTTCAAATTTGTTAAACGAAAAGCTTAGAGGATACACACTTGAAATGCTTGCATCAAATGATTTAAGGTATGATGTTGAAAGGTTTTTATCTTTGCCTCACAATATAATTAAGCCAATTCTTGATGGTATCGAAGACTTGATTAAGACAATTGATCAACCTGAGATATATCTTGAGGGGACTACAAATATATTAAACTTCCCGGAATTTAGAGAAGTTGAGAAGGCAAAAGAGTTTTTAAATATACTTGATGAGAAAAAATTAGTTTCAGACATTCTTGTTAATACTTTATATAATAATAATGATATAGTAATTCAGATTGGAAATGAAAATGTTATTGAAGGTATAAAGGAATGCAGCTTAGTTACAACGTCTTATAGTGTTGGCAATCATGTGATTGGTACAATAGGTATTATAGGACCTACAAGAATGGAATATTCAAAGGTTGTTTCATCAATAAACTATATTAGAAATAGAATTAATCAGGAGATAATAAAGCTCTTGGGTGATGGATAGCAAAAAAATTAAGGAGGTAAATACTGCGTAATGAAGAAAAAGGAAAATTCACAAGAAGAAATAGTTAATAACATAGATGAAAATGTTAATGCTCCAGAGTGTGGTTGCGGTTCAGATTCATCATGCAATTGCAGTGGAGATTGTGAAGCAGATACTAGTAATACTGAAATTGAGGAACTAAAGGCAAAGCTTGAGGAAAAAACATTGCAATGTGAAGAGTATAAAAATGCTGTTCAACGTACAGCTGCAGAATTTGACAACTATAAAAAAAGGACTATAAAAGAAAAGGATGCACTTAGTCTTGACGTTGCCATTGATACTGTAAGCGCTATACTTCCTGTCGTTGATAATCTAGAACGAGCGTTAAAAGCTGCTGAAGATATGGAAAACAATCCACTAAAAGATGGTGTGGAGATGGTAATGAGGCAGCTGAATGAATGTCTTGAAAAGCTTGGTGTTGAGCCAATTAAAGCAGTAGATAATCCATTTAATCCTGAACTTCATAATGCGGTAATGCATGTTGATGACGAAGAAAAAGGAGATAGTATTGTTATTGAGGAATTCCAAAAAGGCTATGTTATGAAGGGCAAAGTTGTAAGACATAGTATGGTTAAAGTAGCAAACTAGTATAAAAAGTTAAATTTTATTATATAAGATAATTACATTAAGGAGGATTTTAGATTATGGCAAAAGTAATTGGTATAGATTTAGGTACAACAAATTCATGTGTGGCAGTTATGGAAGGTGGAGAACCTGTAGTTATTGCCAATCCTGAAGGTAATAGAACTACTCCATCAGTTTTAGCTTTTTCAAAGACTGGTGAACGTATGGTAGGTCAGGTTGCTAAGAGGCAGTCTGTAACAAACCCAGAAAGAACAATTAGTTCAATCAAAAGAGATATGGGAACAGATAGAAAGGTAGAAATAGATGGAAAGAAGTATTCACCACAAGAAATTTCATCCATGATACTCCAAAAGCTGAAGGCAGATGCAGAAGCATATTTAGGAGAGACGATTTCTCAGGCTGTTATTACAGTTCCAGCATATTTCAGTGATGCTCAAAGACAGGCAACAAAAGATGCTGGTAAAATAGCAGGTTTGGAAGTACTTAGAATAATAAATGAGCCAACTGCTGCAGCACTTGCATATGGCCTTGACAAGGAAAAAGATCAGAAAATAATGGTTTATGATTTAGGTGGAGGTACTTTTGATGTATCAATACTTGAAATCGGAGACGGTGTATTTGAAGTTTTAGCAACAAACGGAAATAACAGACTTGGTGGAGATGACTTTGATAATAGAGTTATAGACTTCCTTGCAGATTCCTTCAAGAAGGAAAATGGAATTGATTTAAGAAATGACAAGATGGCGATGCAAAGATTAAAAGAAGCTGCTGAAAAGGCAAAAATTGAGCTTTCAGGAGTAACTACATCAAATATAAATTTACCATTTATAACAGCTGATGCATCAGGACCAAAGCACTTAGATGTAACTTTGACAAGAGCTAAGTTTGATGAAATAACAGCAGACTTGGTTGAAAAAACAATGGGTCCTACAAGACAGGCTATGCAGGATGCTGGTTTGACACCTGATAAGATTGACAAGATATTATTAGTTGGTGGTTCTTCAAGAATTCCAGCTGTTCAAGATGCAGTTAAAAAGTATTTAGGAAAAGAACCATTTAAGGGAATAAATCCTGATGAATGTGTTGCTGTTGGAGCTGCTATTCAGGCTGGTGTATTAACTGGTGATGTTACAGGACTTCTTCTTTTGGATGTTACTCCATTATCATTAGGACTTGAAACTTTGGGCGGAGTTTTCACAAAGTTAATTGAGAGAAATACTACTATCCCAACTAAAAAGAGCCAAGTATTCTCAACTGCAGCAGACGGCCAAACCAGTGTTGAAATTCATGTTCTACAAGGTGAAAGAGAAATGGCTCAGTATAACAAGAGCTTAGGAAGATTCCAACTTACAGGTATTCCATCTGCACCTAGAGGAGTTCCTCAGATAGAGGTAACATTCGATATTGATGCTAACGGTATAGTACATGTTTCAGCTAAAGATTTAGGAACAGGAAATGAACAGAAAATCACAATTACAGCATCAACTAATCTTTCAGATGATGATATTGATAAGGCTGTTAAAGAAGCTGAAAAGTTTGCAGCTGAAGATAAACAGCGTAAAGAAGAAATAGATGTTAGAAATAATGCTGATTCATTAGTATATCAGTCTGAAAAATCTTTGAAAGATCTTGGCGATAAGGTATCCGCTGAGGACAAAGCAAAGATTGAAGATGGTATAAACAAGGTTAAGGATGCTCTAAAAGGTAATGATACAGAGGCTATTAAGAAAGCAACTGATGAGTTACAGCAGTCCTTCTATGATATTTCTTCAAAGGTATATCAACAAGCTGGAGCTCAAGGCGCACCAGGTGCTGATCCAAATGCTGCAGGCTTTGGAGGACAACAAGCTCAATCAGATGATAATGTTGTTGATGCAGACTACAAAGTAGTTGACGAAGACAAATAAATATATAATAATGTATAGGGGCTGAAATAGCCCCTATAGCAATGCGAAGTTTACATTTTGTGTTTTCATCGTGCTCTTCGCATTTCAAAAAGCTGCGAGCAGCTTTTTGTAGTATGGAGCAATCCTTTGTACGAACAGGGTAAATTAACTTTAAGTATTTGTTCAATATTATATTGAAATACATGCCAAAGCTGGTAATACAAGGCTCTGGCTTGTTTTATGCTTTAGAAAAGTACAATGTAGCCGGGTTTACATAGGCGTGTTGACTTACTGATTGTGTGACACCTTTGATTAAACGTTAAGCTTAGCACAAACTGGAATTTTAGTGTGTAAGCTAATTTTTCTGAAGGTATTTTAATGTTTTGTAATTAGACAGGAGTTGAATTTGATGGCAGAAAAAAGAGACTACTACGAAGTATTAGGGGTTAATAAAGGCGCATCTGATGCGGAATTAAAAAAAGCATATAGAAATATGGCAAAAAAATATCATCCTGATGTTAATCCAGGTGATAAAAGTGCAGAAGCTAAGTTTAAAGAGGTTAATGAAGCATATGAGATATTAAGTGATCCTCAGAAAAAAAACATATATGATCAATATGGTCATGCGGGTGTAGACCCTAATGGTTTCGGTGGAGGAGCTGGCTTCTCAGATTTTGATTTTGGTGGAATTGGTGATATATTTGAATCCTTCTTTGGAGGTACAGGATTTGGCGGTGGGAGATCAAGGTCAAGGAGAGGTCCTCAAAAGGGTGCAGATTTAAAATATGCAGTAGAGATTTCTTTTGAAGAAGCAGCTTTTGGTGTTGAAAGAGAGATAACAATCGGAAGAATGGAAATATGCTCTAAATGTACCGGAACAGGAGCAAAACCAGGTACAGATGCTTCAACCTGTAAGCATTGCAATGGAACAGGCCAGGTTCAGGTCAAGCAGAATACACCATTTGGTCAGTTCGTTAACGCTAAGACCTGTGATGTTTGTAGAGGAGAAGGTAAGATTATTACTGACCCATGTCCAGCATGTAATGGGAAAGGCAAGCTTAGAAATAATGTTAAAATAAAAGTTAATATACCAGCAGGTATAGATGATGGTCAAACCATTTCGTTAAGGGGCGAAGGAGATCCTGGCTCTAAAGGCGGTCCGAGCGGAGATTTGCTAATAAATATCCGAGTAAAACCACATCCATTATTTAAGAGACAAGGAAATGATGTTGTATGTGAGGAACCAATAACTTTTGTACAGGCAGCACTTGGTGCAGAAATCGAAGTGCCTACATTGGATGGAAAAGTAAAGTATACCGTACCTGAGGGAACGCAAACCGGTTCAGTATTTAGACTTAGAGGAAAAGGAATACCATTTTTGCGTGGAAATGGACGCGGAGATCAGTACGTTAAAGTTAATATTGAAGTTCCAAAAAAATTAAGTGAAAAACAAAAAGATTTATTAAGGGAGTTTGCTGAAATTAGCGGTGATGAAACCCACGAGCAGAGAAAAGGCTTTTTTGATAAAATGAAAGATGCATTTAAGTAGACTTTTGGGGAAAAGATTGAAAGAAATTTTAATAAAGAAAAGGAGATGCCAAGCCTAGCTATTCTTATCGAGGAATATACATTTTGTTGAGGTTTTTTGAAATGTCTGGGCATTGGCATGGCATATATTTATGAAGTGGTATGAAATAAGAGTAAATACGACGGAGGAAGCAAGTGATGCAGTGTGCGAGATGCTCACAACTATGGGCGCTGGCGGTGTTGCAATAATGGATCCGTTTGATATACGAAAGGAAATTTTAAATCCAAACACCTTAGATTATGCTGATGATGAGTTTCTTGAATCATTAGGTGAGGATGTTATTATAAAAGCATATTTTCAAAATGGCTTAGAAATTAATAATCTCCTAAAGCAAATAAACGATGGACTAAAAAACATTTCCCAATTTCTTGATGTTGGTAAGGGCTTAGACGGCTATGGTGAAATAGATGATGAAGATTGGTCTACATCATGGAAAAAGTACTACAAGCCTTTTAGACTTACAGATAGGGTTATTATTAAGCCTACATGGGAAGAGTATAATTCTGAGCCAAATGATGTTGTTATAGAAATGGACCCAGGAATGGCGTTTGGAACCGGAACTCACGAGACAACGCAAATGTGTTCCAAACTTTTAGATAAATATATAAAGAATGATTTTGAAGTTCTAGATGTTGGCTGCGGTACAGGCATATTATCAATAATTGCAGCAAAGCTTGGAGCACAAAAAGTTGAAGCTATTGATATTGATGAAGTTGCAGTAAAGGTGGCTGCTGAAAATATTTCCGAAAATAAAGAGAACTCAAAAATAAATGTTTTTAGAGGAGTTTTAACTGATATTAAGCAGGATGAAAAGAAGTATGACATTATAGTTGCAAACATTATAGCAAATGTAATTATTGACTTAGCATCAGTTATACCGTATTATTTAAAAATGAAAGATTCTTTATTTATTACTTCTGGTATAATTAAAGAAAGAAAGCAAGATGTAATTGATGCTTGTGCAAAAAGCAACATGTCTTGTATAGAAACCCTGGAAATGGGTGAATGGGTGGCAATGGTGTTCAAATGTCAAGATACTTTGTAAGTAACTCGCAAATATGCGAAAATAGAATAACTATCGTCGGAGAGGATTATCAGCATTTAAAAAAAGTTCTGAGATCCGAGAAGGGCGATATTGTAACAGTATGCTGTGATGGATTTGACTATACGTCAGAAATATATGAAATTACTAAGGATTATATCCTTGCTGATGTTATCAGTAAGGAGAAAAACCTAACTGAACCTAATTTGAAGGTAACATTATACCAAGGATTACCTAAGGCTGATAAAATGGATTTAATTGTTCAAAAATGTATTGAACTTGGTGTAAGTGAAATAGTTCCCGTTATAACTGAAAGATGTATTTCTAAAATTAATACTAATAAAGATGCACATAGTAAAGTTTCAAGATGGCAAAAAATTAGTTTAGAAGCGGCAAAACAATCTAACAGAGGAATTATTCCTAAAATAGGGATGCCAATTAAATTTGATGAAGCTATTGAGTTTGCTTCAAAGTTAGATTTGTCAGTAATACCTTATGAAAAAGAAAGTGCAACTGTACTTAAATCTATAGTGTCGAAATACTCTGATGTTAAAACAGCTTCAATTTTTATTGGCCCAGAAGGTGGATATACTGAACAAGAAATACACCTGGCTGAGACTAAAGGCATACAGAAATTAACGCTTGGACCGAGAATCCTTAGAACAGAAACAGCTGGGATTGTTGCTTTATCACTAATTATGTATGAATTGGGAGATGTATCTAATGGGAGAAATAAAGTTTGTGGTTGTTGATGATGCTGTATTTATGAGGACATTAATTAAAAGAATGATAGAAGAGAATACAAGCTACGTAGTTGTTGGTGAAGGCACAAATGGGTACGAAGCTATTGAACAAGCAAAGATGCATAAGCCTGATATAATTACTCTTGATATTACAATGCCAGAGATGGATGGTATTATGGCAATTAAGGGGATAACAGAAGCAAGCCCAAACACAAAAATACTTATGGTTTCTGCGATGGGTCAACAATCAATGGTTATTGATGCTATTAAAATGGGAGCTAAGGATTTTGTGGTTAAACCATTTGATAAGTCAAGAGTACAGCAAGCGATTGAAAATGTATTAAAAATATCATAGGTTTAATACAGACTTACATATTTAATGGGGGATAGAATCCTCCATTTTACGTTTAATACGCTCTTTATTTGTGGTTATACTTCTTGGTGTATGAAATGTGGAATAACGTTTTAATGGTCATATATGCGTAATTAGGGTATGCTCGCAAATATTGTTCAATATGAGCCACTGCTTAAATAAAAAGATTATCTTTTTCATTTTAGATCGAATTTAGTTAGTATAAAATATGTGTTATGCTGATTTATAATAATTAGTAATTTGAAGCAAATTGATAAAAAATAGAGAAAAGTAATAAAAAGTGATTTAAATAATACAAAATTGTGTTATAATACTAAACGAGATTGTTTGTTTTTTAAAGCTCATCTAGTGGAGGATATATGGTTAGGAGCATGACTGGTTTCGGTAGAGGAACCTATAGTGAAAATGGTAAGGAATTTACTGTTGAAATTAAAAGTGTGAATCACAGATATATAGATTTTTATATTAAGTTGCCTAGACAGATTGCCTTTTTAGAGGAACGTGTAAGAGAAATAGTTTCTAAATGTCTTTTTAGGGGAAAAGTTGATATATTTGTTTCATTTGAAGACCGCTCAGAGGATTCTAAGAGTGTAACACTTGACGAGGCTTTAGCTAATGCATACATACAAGCTATTGATAAGCTCAAACAAAAGTACAATTTAGCTGATGACATAAGTGTATCTTTAGTATCAAGATTTCCTGATGTTTTAAGAATTGAAAAGAATGAGGATGATGAGGAGCAGCTTTGGAAAGTATTAAGCAATGCTTTAGAATCAGCTATAACATCTTTAATTCAAATGCGTGAAAAAGAAGGTAATGAATTAAGAATCAGCTTGCTGCAGAAAGCAGATAATATGCAAGCTGTTATTTCACAAATCTCAAATAGAAGCCCAGAAGTTGTTTCAGAATACAAGTTAAAACTTGAAAATAGAATTAAAGATATTTTGAATCAACAAACTATTGATGAAAACAGGATTGCTATGGAAGTAGCAATTTTTGCAGATAGATGTAGTATTGATGAAGAATTGGTAAGGCTTGGAAGTCATTTGAATCAGCTAAGGGATATATTAGGTATTAAAAATCAGTCTGTAGGCAGAAAACTTGATTTCTTAGTTCAGGAAATAAATAGGGAAATAAATACAATAGGATCAAAGTCAAATGATATTATGATAACAAAGAACGTTCTAGAACTTAAGAGTGAAACTGAAAAAATCAGAGAACAGATTCAAAATATTGAATAACACAAACAATAAAACAATTATTTTTACACCGTAAGTCGGTGCGGAGGTTAGAATGAAGCTAATAAATATTGGATTTGGAAATATTGTTTCTGCAAATAGATTAATTGCTATAGTTAGTCCGGAATCTGCCCCCATAAAGAGAATTATTCAAGAGGCAAGAGATAGGGGAATGCTAATAGATGCAACTTATGGCAGAAGGACAAGAGCAGTTATTATTACGGATAGTGATCATATTATTTTGTCAGCAGTTCAGCCCGAAACAGTTGCTCACAGACTGAATACAAAGGATACTGATACAAATGATGATGATACAATTGAGGATTAGGAGGACGTCATGCAACAAAAAGGGTTATTAGTTGTAGTGTCGGGTCCATCTGGGACAGGTAAAGGTACAGTCTGTCAAAAGTTATTATCGCAAAGAGAAACTGCAAAGTATTCTGTATCAGCGACGACTAGAAAGCCACGTGAAGGCGAAGTTGAAGGCAAAAATTATTTTTTTGTTTCAGAAAATAAATTCTTGGAAATGATAGAAGAGAATGACTTGATTGAATGGGACAAATATTGTGATAATTATTATGGAACTCCCAAATCATATGTGGAATCTTGTATTAATGACGGTTTAGATATTATTCTAGAGATAACAGTTGCGGGTGCTCTTGAGATAAAGCAGAAGTATCCAGATTGTGTTCTTGTTTTCATTATCCCACCGACATTTGAAGAGCTGAAAAGAAGAATTGTATCCAGAGGAACTGAGTGCACTGATGTTATTGAAAAAAGACTGGAGCAGGCTTCTAAGGAAATGAAGTATGCACCTAAATATGATTATGTTGTTTTAAATGATTGCATTAACAATGCTGTCTTAGATATAGAAAAAATATTAGATGCTGAGCGATTAAAGCCATCAAGAAATACAGAATTTTTAAATACATTGTTAAAGTAATAAGTTGCTATTAAAAATAGTTGGATTTAATATATTTAAGTTGAGAATAATAAAATAGAAATGTTAAATTATAAAGTTTATACTAAAAAGTTTATACTAAAACGGGAGGTATTTTAGAATGATTTATCCTTCAATTAATGATTTGATGAAGAAAGCAGATAGTAGATATACATTGGTAGTTGAAACTGCTAAAAGAGCTAGACAGTTAGTAGATGGATCACCAAAGCTTTCACGGGTTAATTCTGAGAAAGAGGTTACTATTGCCATAAATGAAATAGCAGAAGGTAAAATAACTTTTGTAAGAACAAACAAAGAAAAGATTTTAGTTGATGAAACACCTATTGAATAAATAGCTATAGGTAAGCAAAAATAAAGTCAGTTACTATGGATAAGGGGATACTATGAAACAGACTACAGTTGAAATAGAAAACTCAGCTTCATATTTTGCAGATAGATTTGATTTGTGAATTCAAATGCAGGCGTAATTTCGCCTGCATTTTGTTAGTATTTACGTAAAACTATATACCAAATATCTTTATGAGTTACATCAAACCATACACCAAATATCACTGTGAAGTTATATCAAAACATGTACTGAAAACCATATAAACATCTATTACTGTATTATTTATATTAGGCTTGTAAAACATAGTGAAAACAAAAATTGTATGCATTATACGATTTTGTTATAAATATAATTTTTTGCAGGAGGGCTTTTATGTCAAAATATGTTTATCTTTTCAATGAGGGAAGTGCAAAAATGAAAAATCTTCTTGGTGGAAAAGGGGCTAACTTGGCTGAAATGACTAGCTTAGGACTTCCAGTTCCAAGAGGGTTTACGGTAACTACAGAAGCATGTATAAAATATTATAATGATGGCAAAAGCATAGCAAAAGAAATTGAAGATGAGATTTATGAAACGCTTACTAAGACAGAAAATGTTGTAGGTAAGAAATTCGGAGATCCAACAAATCCTTTCTTAGTTTCCGTTAGATCAGGTGCAAGAGCTTCAATGCCTGGTATGATGGATACTATCTTAAACCTTGGTTTAAACGATTCTGTTGTAGAGGGACTTGCAAGTCTCACAAATAATGATAGATTTGCATATGACAGTTACAGAAGATTTATTCAGATGTTTTCTGATGTAGTAATGGAAGTTGAAAAATCTAAGTTTGAGAAAATTCTTGATGAAGTAAAAGAAGAGAATAACGCAAAATTTGATACTGACTTATCAGCTGATAATCTAAAGGAAATTGTTAAAAGATACAAAGTTCTATTTAAAAATGAAAAAGGCTTTGACTTCCCACAAGAACCCAAAATACAGCTTATGGAGGCAATAAAAGCAGTATTCCGCTCATGGGACAACCCTCGTGCTATCGTTTATAGGAGATTAAATGATATTCCTGGTGATTGGGGAACAGCAGTAAATGTACAGGAAATGGTTTATGGAAACATGGGTAATGATTCCGGAACAGGTGTTGCATTTACAAGAAATCCTTCAACTGGTGAAAAGAAACTCTACGGTGAGTTCTTAATGAATGCACAGGGTGAAGATGTTGTTGCAGGTATTAGAACTCCACAGCCTATGGAGCAAATGAAGGAAGTTAATCCTGAGGCATATGAGCAGTTTGTTAAGATTGCTGGTATATTGGAGAAGCATTACAGAGATATGCAGGATATGGAGTTCACAATCGAAAAAGGCAAGCTATTTATGCTTCAAACCAGAAATGGTAAGAGAACAGCAGCAGCAGCTTTAAAAATTGCAGTTGACTTAGTAGCTGAAAATATGCTTACTAAGGAAGAAGCAATTATGAAAGTTGAACCTAAGCAATTAGATGCAGTTCTACATCCTAATTTTGATACAAAGGCATTAAAAGCAGCAACGATTATTGCAAAAGGTCTCCCAGCATCACCAGGAGCAGCAACTGGTAAGGTTTACTTCAATGCAGAGGATGCAACTGAAGCTGCAAAGAAGGGTGAAAAGAAGCTAATACTTGTTAGACTTGAGACTTCACCAGAAGACATTGAAGGTATGCATGTATCACAGGGAATATTAACTGGACGTGGAGGAATGACTTCACATGCTGCAGTTGTAGCTCGTGGTATGGGAACTTGTTGTGTTGCTGGTTGTAGTGAAATCAAGATAAATGAAGAAGAGAAATATTTTATTGATAAAAATGGAAAGAAGTATGTTGAAGGTGATTGGATTTCATTGGACGGTTCTACAGGTAATGTATATGGTGAACAGCTTCCAACTGTTGATCCTGAAATGACAGGAGACTTTGCAACACTTATGCAATGGGCTGATGAGACTAGAACATTAAAAGTAAGGACAAATGCTGATACTCCTGCAGATGCTGAGCAAGCAATGAAATTTGGTGCAGAAGGTATCGGACTTTGCCGAACAGAGCATATGTTCTTTAATGCTGACAGAATTTCTGCAATGAGAGAAATGATTGTTGCAAGAACAGAAGAGCAGAGAAGAAAAGCACTTGACAAGTTATTGCCAATGCAGAGAAGCGATTTTGAGGGATTGTTCACTGCTATGAAAGGATATCCTGTAACAATAAGATTCTTGGATCCACCTCTTCATGAATTTTTACCACAAGAGGATGAAGACATAGCTACTCTTGCAAAAGAGATGGGAATGGAATTTGCAGAACTTAAAGGTATAGTTGCAAACCTTCATGAGTTCAACCCAATGATGGGTCACAGAGGTTGCCGTTTAGCAGTATCATATCCAGAAATTGCTGAAATGCAGACAAGAGCAGTTATAGAAGCTGCTATCAATGTAAATAAGAAGGGCATGTCCATTGTCCCTGAAATAATGATTCCATTAGTTGGAGACATTAAGGAATTAAAATTTGTAAAAGGAATAGTTGTTAAGACCGCTACTGAAGTAATTGGAAAAGCAGGTGTTAAGTTAGAATACAAAGTAGGAACTATGATAGAAATACCTAGAGCTGCTCTTACAGCTGATGAGATTGCAAAGGAAGCAGAGTTCTTCTCCTTTGGTACAAATGACCTTACACAAATGACTTTCGGCTTCAGCCGTGATGATGCAGGTAAATTCTTAGAGGATTACTATGCTAAGAAGGTTTATGAAAATGATCCATTTGCTAAGCTTGACCAAATAGGTGTAGGTAGACTTGTTGATATGGCTGCTAAGCTTGGAAGACAGACAAGGCCAGATATTAAGCTAGGAATATGCGGTGAGCATGGAGGAGATCCATCATCTGTTGACTTCTGCCATAAAGCAGGGCTTAATTATGTATCTTGTTCACCTTTCCGTGTGCCGATAGCAAGACTAGCTGCTGCACAGGCTGCGATAACAAATAAGTAGCATAAGTTAACTTACTCGAGATTGTTGCTGTTTTTATTAAAATTATTAAGAGAGTCTTACATTGTTTTGCTGATGTAGGACTTTCTCCTTTTATTTATGAGCTTTATTGCTGAAGTACAAAATGTGATGGAGTGATGTAAACTATTAAATTGTCTGCGTGATGAAGAAGATTGATATCTTTAGGAAGCAATAATAGTTTTATAAGTTAGATGGTGGAATTCTATGACTGTGGAAGAATATGTAAATTCTATAATTATAGAAACACTGTTTTATTTAATGTTTTAATCCTTACTTTTTTAGCTCGTCCTTCTTAAGTGACGTGGAGGTGACTATAAATTTATAGTATCGTTTAATAGAGGTTGGTACATGTCATTATTGCCCATTGATATATTGGGTAAGTTATTAACTTGAATGTAGGAAAGGAAACCAGCCATGCATAAAATCGACAAAGAGCGAACATGGGTATTCTCTCCCGTAAATAACATAGCGTTTAAAGCTGATATTAAAGGGAGTATAACGGAAAAACAGCTGATAGATGCAACTACACATACTGTAAATCATTATGAGATGCTTAATCAAAAAGTTATACTTGATAAAGAAGGGATAGCATATTTTTGTAAAGCAGAAAATCAAAAGCTTGCAATTAAGCCTATGACAAAAGATTGGAAAAATGTTGTAAGAGAACAACAAAAAATCCCTTTTGCAATAGATAAGGGAGAACTAGTACGCTTCTTTTATCAAACCACACAATCAGGAATTTCTCTTTTGATTATTGTACATCACATTGCAGGCGATGGAATTTCGTTTGCCTATTTATTGCAGGATATATTGAAATCACTTTCTGGTATACAAATAGAATATAAGAAAATTAATCTTTTTGATATGGACAGTCTTCCAAAGGAAACCCAGTTAAGGTTTCCAATGACATGGCTGCTAAAAAGTATGAACAAAAAATGGCAAAAGTCTGGAAAAATATTTGAGTTTAATGATTATTATTTGATGTACTATAAGTATTGGAATAGCCATGAAACTCTAATTGATACATATTACATAGAAAATGAAGATTATGATAAAATATACAAATTTTCAAAAGCAAATAATCTGACTATTAATACTTTGATTACAACAGCACTTATTCGTGCATCGGGTGAATTAAGTGATGTGGGAATGGCGGCTAGTTTTAGGAGAGATGGAAATACTGGCATGGGAGGCTTTGCTACTGGAGTTTCAATAAAATATCACTATAATGAAAAGAAGGATTTCGTTTGGAATGGGACAAAAGTGCAGAAGCTAATCTATGATAAATTAAACAACCCAGCGAAGAAATATTTTTTATTACAGTTCATGAGTAATATTGAACCGACACTGATTGATGCCATTTACTTTGAGGCGTGTGGCGATTATAGTAACAAGACTGCTAAGACGTTTAGCAAAATGTTTGGATATAGTGGAAATCCCAAGGGGATTAGCATTACAAATCTCACTAAATTGCCTATAGAGATTAAATACAATGAGTACGAACTTACAGACTTTGTTTTTGTTCCACCATTAGTGCTAAATGCAAAGAGAATTATTGGTGCTGCAGCATTTAGCAGAAGGATAATGCTATCACTACATGTGAATAATGATGACGAGGTTAATTTGAACAGGGAATTATTGCTTAATGCTATAGAGTTTTTAAAGAAGTTATAATGGTATTTCTTTACGTTATAAAAGCTTTGGAGCGGTCTATTTGTTGCGTCCTAGGTAATGATTTAAATGTATTATAGTTATAATTTTAAGTAATAATAATTAGAGATGAAATTAAAAACTAACTATTGACCTTAAGAAAAGGTAAAGAAAAGCTATGACTATATAATACAAGGAGAAATAAAACGACATGAAAGAAATTGAATATAAATGCCCAATATGCAACGGTAGTGATTTGACTCTAAAGCATGAAGCAAGCTATGTCTATTCATATAAAATTGATTCAGATAATCCAGGGTTAAGAAATTCAGAAGAATTTTTATCATATCAATATGATAAACGTGAGAATACAAGTAACCGTGAATATATTGAATGCAATCAGTGTGGAACACAATTTCCGTCTAGTATACTCTATGGGATAATGGGAAAAGAATGATATTTGGAAAAGTAAAAAGTGGTTAATTTTTATGTGTCGTCTGCAAAATATAATTTTATATAGTGAACCATTACTAATTCAAGCAATTATTTCGTCAACAAACCATTGATAAGTATGAAAACCAATGTACTTTTGATGTGGGAAAGCTGAGTTAATAATCTATATTATATGGCTGAATAGTGACTTTATATATGATAAGATTAATATTTATAAATAACTATACTTGCATAAAGCATATTTACTATGATATAACAATATTGATAATTGATAGAAAAATATTAGAAAGGCAGGATTAATATGAGCTATAAAGAAATTAAGGCAGATGAATTATCATTTAACCCATTTACAAAGATAGGAAAAGAGTGGATGCTCATAACAGCAGGCAATAATGAAAAGTTCAACACAATGACAGCTAGCTGGGGTGGGGTTGGAATTATGTGGGGGAAAAATGTTGCAACAACATATCTACGCCCTCAAAGATACACTAAGGAATTTGTTGATTCAAACGATTTATTTACTATTTCATTCTATGATGAAACCTACAAAAAGGCTTTAAATATTTGTGGAACGGTATCTGGACGAAATGCAGATAAAGTTGGGCAAGCGGGCTTAACACCATTCTTTATAAATGGAACAGTTGCTTTCGAAGAGGCAAATATGATTTTGGTATGTAAAAAACAATATCATGGGGAAATAACTCCAGAGAATTTTGACGTTAAAGAAAATGATCAGAAATGGTATCCGAACAAAGACTACCATATAATGTATATTTCAGAAATAGTTAAGATACTGGTAAAAGAATAAATATTTTTAGAAGGAAAGATTAAATTATTGTTGCAAAAGGATAAACTGCATCTTTTGGTAAGTACACAGAAAAGGAAGAAGTCTTTTATCTATGTAAGTTTTACAAGATGAAGTTTATCCTTGCTGTAGTTTTGATATATATAATATAACAAACACAATCAGCTTACCTCCTCAACTAAACCAATAATCTTTAAAGCTTCATCTTTTTGCATTGGTTTACCCCACACATAGCCTTGTATATAATCGCTCCCAAGACTAGCGAGAATATCGATTTGCTCCTGGATTTCTACACCTTCTGATAACACTGAAAAATTCATTATATGTCCTATTGAAATAATTGCTTCAACATAATTTCTTCCAGAATCACTAACAAGAAGTTCATCTATAAAGGATTTATCAATTTTAAGTATATCAATAGGGAGTTTAGTCAAATAACTGAGTGAAGAATAGCCTGTTCCAAAATCATCAAGCGCTATTTGAACACCAATTTTCTTTAATTCATTTAAAACTTCAACTGCTTTTGATATTGATGAAATAAATACAGATTCGGTAATTTCAATTTCAAATTGATTTGGAGAAAATCCAGTTTCATCAAGCATCTGTTTGATTTCATCTAAAAAGCTTTTATTTAATAGATGAAGTACAGAAATATTTACTGAGAGCATAAACTTTTCATTAGTTTTATCTAACATATCTTTGAAAAAAATCATTGTATTACGCATAATCCAGTTATCAATGCTAGTAATAAGACCTACTTTTTCCGCAACTGGAATAAACACTGAAGGGCTTATTTCATTACCATATTCATCTTTCATACGAGCCAAAGTTTCAAAGCCTCTTAGCCTTTTTGTTTTAGTATCAAATTGAGGTTGTAATACAAAGTAAAATCTATCTTCACTTAATGCTGCTCTTATTTTTTGCTCTAATAAAATATTAGTCTCAATTATTTCTGTCATTGATGGCTTATACATGCTTATATCAACGTTGGCAATGTTTTTGGCATAATACATTGCAGCATCGGCAAAACGAAATAATTCTGACGAATCTTTTGTGTCATTAGGGAATAGGGCTACACCAAAACTTGCTGAAATATAAAAATAATTATCTTTTACAGTGAATCTTTCTGAAAGAGCATTAGAATATTTCTGTATACTTTGGTTTAAATCGTCATCTGTACCATAATTTTTTATAATTAATATAAATTCATCTCCACCAATCCTTGCAATAAATTCATTTTCACACTGAACAACTTTCCATCGTTGTACAACTTGAAAAAGGACTTCATCACCAGAATCATGACCAACTGAATCATTAATATTTTTAAAATCGTCGATATCTACCATAATGACAGCAAATTTTAAATTCTCAATATTAGCGTCTTCAAGTAGTCCATACAAATAATCGTTGAAATTTATACGATTTGGAAGACCCGTAAGAGTATCTGTTAGTGCAACCTGTGTTATAGTATTTTGATGACTTTCAACCTTTTTTAAATACAGGTATATTAATAATGATACTACTACACTAGTAAACATTGCAGCTAACCCTGCAATAGAGGAATATACACCCAAAATAATAATAGGCATTAATAAAAAAATAGTATGTATACTACAGGTCGTAATAACTGCATAAAATCCACTCCTTCTATAAAATATAATCATAAATATAAGAATAAACATCTGTAATTGAGTCATCAAACTGCTAAATGTTAAATGACTAATAAAAATGTCACCTACACTTATATCAATTTTATAACGGTTGAATGTATTTGTTATTATAATAATCACTATATAAAAGAGAAGAGGAATAAAAATTGTAAAATAAGGTAATTGAATTGTTTTATTAAAATCTTTATGACCAGAATTATTTTGTCTCATAAAATGTCTCCTGCATATTATTTTAATATTTTTAAACCAACTTTACTCCAATATAGTAAAGTATAAGAAGGTACAATATAACAAAATAATAAATTAATTTATGCTAATTATAAAATAACACAAATTAGATACAAATATCAACATAAATCTGCATATATGTATAAAATTTATGCTGATTTAATAAAAGAGTAAATTATGATTATACCAAGTATAACAATAATTTACATTATTTTTAAAACAAATTTAAATTGAAATATAAAAAATACGTGATCATTAATTTAATATATTAGTTTTAAATTAGACTATAGATCTAAAAGTTTTAAGGCATCATTTGGAAGCATAGGTTTGCCCCACAGATAACCCTGAATATAGTCACTTCCAAGGCAGGAGAGGATATCCAATTGCTTTTGATTTTCTACACCTTCTGATAATACTGAAAAATTCATAATATGAGCTATTGAAATAATTGCTTCAACATAATTTCTTTCTGAGTCGCTCACAAGGAGTTCATCAATAAAGGATTTGTCAATTTTTAATAGATCAATAGGCAGCTTTGATAGATAACTAAGTGATGAATAACCTGTTCCAAAATCATCTAATGCAATAGATACTCCTATTTTCTTTAACTCTTTCAAGGTTTCTATTGCTTTTGAAATTGATGAGATAAATACGGACTCTGTTATTTCTATTTCAAGCTTACTTGCAGGAAATCCTGTTTCATCAAGCATTTGTTTAATTTCGTCTAAAAAACCCTTATGCAATAAATGTAATACAGAAATATTTACTGATAGAATAAGATCTTGGTTAGATGTGTGCAAAAAGTTTTTGAAAAATATCATAGAATTGCGTATAACCCAGTTATCTATAATAGTAATAAGACCTGTTCTCTCTGCTACTGGAATGAATGAAGCAGGACTTATTGGTATTCCAGATTCATCTTTAATACGAGCCAGAGTTTCGAAACCTCTGAGCTTCTTTGTTTTAGTATTATATTGAGGCTGTAATACAAAGTAAAGATTATTTTCCTCTAATGCTATTCTTATTTTTTGTTCTAAAATAACAGTGTTTTCTATTGCCTCAGTCATAGAACTGTTGTACATGCTAATATTTAAGTTGTTATTGAGTTTTGAATGAAACATAGCAACATCGGCATAACGGAAAATTTCTGATGGATCTTTTGAATCGTTTGGATACAATGCAATACCAAAACTTGCTGAGATATAAAAATAATAATTATTAACAGTAAATCTACTTGATATTGCAGTTGAATATTTCTTAATTTTCTGCTCAAGTTCTTCAATAGAACCATAATTTCTTACTATTATTATAAATTCATCGCCGCCAAGTCTTGCAAGGAAATCATCTTTACCTTGGACGATTTTCCAACGTCTAGCAACTTCACAAAGGACTTCATCACCTGCATTGTGTCCAACTGAATCATTAATATTTTTAAAATTATCAAGGTCTAACATTACTAATGCAAAATTATCTTTATCACTGCTGTAATTATTGATTAGTTGGTTCAAATAATCGTTAAATGCTCTACGGTTAGGCAGATCTGTAAGGGTATCAGTAAATGCATATTTAACTATAATATTCTGATTATGTTCTAACTTTTTCAAATAGAAGTAGATTAATACGGAAACAGCAGTACTTGTTATTAATATTGCGACTCCTGCAATAGAAGTATAAACTTTACCTATAACAATAGGGAATATTAGCATAATACCTTGAATGCTACAGAGTGTTATAACTGAGATTATTCCACGTTTTCTGAAAAAGACGACCATCAATATAAAAAGAAGCATTTGGAATTGGGATACTATTCCGCCCAGAGAAATAAATGGAATAACAGCGTCTCCTATCTGTATAGTTATTTGATAGGTATTGATTTGAAAAGCAATTACAAGTAAAAATAAATATGTTAAAACAGGAATTATTAAAGTCCATTTTGCTAAGTTTTTTGTTTTATTAAATTCCCGTAGTACTAAATTGCTTTTTTTCATATAATATCCCCCAAACGCATAATGTATGTAATACTTAACCACTTACAGGATAGCGAAAAAATTATTACAATAATATTTGTTCTATAAAAGTATAAAATATAACTATTTGCTACTAATAAAATACCATAAAATGACTAGAAACTTCAACACTAAACATACAAAATTGTATAAATATGTTATAAAGTCAGTTAATATTTGGCTGAAGTTGGGTACTTGGGTTTTAGGAAAAAGCAGAACTTTAAAAGAAAATAGCCTCATATCCTTTGATTTGAGGCTGTAAAGAAATTGTTTATATATTTTTTGCAGGACTTAAATAGAAAAATCTGGGTCATATCTATTTAGTATTTCTGTAAGATGCTCAGTATGTTCTTTTTCTTCATCTATAATTCCTTTAATAGTAGTCCGTATATCTTTGTGAGAAAAATAAGTTAGCTCATCTTCGTATAGAATAACGGCTTCTAATTCACCCTTTATATCGTCACGTAGGTTATTTAATATAATTTGTTTATCATAATTAGGTTTATATATTTGTATTTGTGATATGTTGCTTGATGTACTTTCGTGGTGAGTTAACGAATATTTTAACTCAACTGGATCGTATTTTCTAAGTAGTTCAATTAATTGGGTGTAGTGTTTTTTTTCATCTAGCATAATATGATGCCATGCCTTATTAATATTGGTCATATTGGAATTAGCAATATGACTTTTGTATCCATTAATAGCGACAAGCTCAGCTATGATAATTTGTCTGAGTTTATTTGTTATTTTGTCTGCAACACCCTGAGGTAAACCTAAAGGATTGGTATAACTCATATTAACCTCCACGCCAACTATTGGCACAAAAAATAATAAAACATTCTGTGGGAAACCTCTGCTTGCAGAGGTATGCAGCTCATTACTATTACCGCATTTTAAATTCTTAAAGCTAACCTCCACGCAATTTTCGGTTATAAGATTAAGCGCTGTTTAAATACTATGAACTTTTGTATATAAATATGCTTTATTTTAGAATATTCAATGGCGGTATATACTATTTTTTTTACATCTTAAAATATATGTATTATAATAAAAATGTTAACATTATGGAGAAAGGATTTTTTTTATGATATGTAATAATGTTCTAGAAGCAATAGGTCATACACCAATAATTCGTCTGAATCATATGAATGAACAAGATAGTGCAGAAGTGTTAGTTAAATTTGAGGGGTTAAATGTCGGAGGTTCCATTAAAACTAGAACTGCTTATAATATGATTAAAAAAGCAGAAGATAATGGAATTATAACAAAAGATACTATAATTGTTGAACCAACTAGTGGAAATCAGGGAATAGGATTGGCACTAATTGGAGCAGTAAAAGGATATAGGACGATAATAGTAATGCCTGACTCTGTTAGTGAAGAACGTAGGAAATTAGTTAAGCACTATGGGGCAGAGGTGAAATTGATACACGATGCAGGAAATATTGGAGATTGTATAGATGAATGTTTAAAAACAGCACTTCAAATGGCAAAAGAAAATCCAAATGTTTATGTACCGCAGCAATTTGAAAATATAGCAAATCCTATGGTGCATCGCCATCATACTGGTTTGGAAATTATGGAACAGGTTGCAGGGCCTATTCATGGGTTTTGCTCAGGAATTGGAACAGGTGGGACTATTACTGGCATAGGCGAGGTTTTAAAAGCACAAAATCCAGGTATTGTTATTTGGGCAGTTGAACCAGAAAATGCTGCAATTTTGGCTGGAGGAACCATTGGAACTCATATTCAAATGGGAATAGGAGATGGACTAATTCCACAAATCTTAAATCAAAATATTTATGAGGATATTTGTGTAATTACTGATGATGAGGCAATTAAAACTGCTAAGGATTTAGCAAGGCTAGAAGGATTAATGTGTGGAATTTCCAGTGGGACTAATGTAGCAGCAGCGTTAAAATTAGCAAAAAAGCTTGGTAAGGGAAAAACAGTTGTAACAGTACTTCCAGATACAGCAGAGAGATATTTTTCAACACCATTATTTGAGGGAGAGTAACAACCTTATAGAAGGTTAGATAAAAAATTATACATAAAATAGCATAACCTTTCCAGCAAAAGATAAGGAGTTGTTTTAATAGAGCTTAATCACGTTATATATTTACTTTCCAATTGTAAATGTATATCTTGTGATAAAGAAATAAATTGAAACAACCCCTTTGTTTTGCAGCATACAAACTGAACTTATAAAGCTTTAGGGACTGTAAATAATTTTGTGTATGGAATTACTTTTTAACTCTTTTTGGTTAAGTATTTCCTAAGTACTAAAACTTTAAATTTAATATTATATTTAAATTATTGCCAGATATTTGAAACTCTATG
>JAEZRV010000014.1 GCA_023444055.1 Bacillota bacterium | reverse complement strand
TGTCATGCAGTTTTCAAGGTTCATAAATATCTAAAATACATTTCTGCACTTTATTCTAAAAATAACATTTTAATACTTGACTTTTAATAGTTAGTCTTTATTTGTTTTTATATTTCTTTCAACCTTTTCAACCCCTCTAAAACCAAAAATTCATATTATTATTGTAGTATAGCACATATTTAATCATTAATCTTTTGCATTATTTACTAAACTTTTTCTCATATAGCATCCTGAGGCTCTGATAGCTATATTTTCGGGAAATAGTTCGCTATTTGACGCAATAATTTAATTTTATTTCATTTCCATCTTATTAGCACTATTTTTTTAAGGAAAATGATAGAATACAGCTGATAAAAGGTGTAATAAATTTTTAGTAATTTTAACGTAGAACTATACTGGATTTGTTTCTAAATTCCTAGCCAAAAAAAAGAGATTGCCATATGTATATGACAGCCTCTTTTTAACTTGTCCAAATAACAAATGAAAACTGTTATTTGCAATTTTATTAATTAAATAGGATTAAATTCTAGCAACACCAGTTTTTTTAGCTGCTTCAGCAACTGCTGCTGCAACTGCCTTTGCAACTCTAGGATCGAATGGAGATGGAATAACGTAATCTGCCTTTACTTCTGCATCAGTAACTAATCCAGCAATTGCATAAGCGGCAGCAATCTTCATTTCATCATTTATTTCACGAGCTCCTACATCAAAAGTACCTCTAAAAATACCAGGGAATGCAAGAACATTGTTAACCTGATTTGGATAGTCTGAACGACCTGTACCAACAACTGCAGCACCAGCCTCAAGTGCTAACTCAGGCATAATTTCTGGAGTTGGGTTAGCACATGCAAATATGATTGGATCCTTTGCCATTGTCTTAACCATTTCACCTGTAACCATTCCTGGTGCTGATACTCCGATAAATACATCGGCGCCAACGATAACGTCCTTCAATAAACCTCTTTTACCTTCAAGGTTAGTGATCTTAGCCATTTCAGCTTTGATTGGGTTGAGGTTATCTCTTCCCTCATAGATAACACCCTTTGTATCACAGAGAACAACTTTTCTGAGACCCATTGAGAAAAGAAGCTTTGTAATAGCGATAGCAGCTGAACCAGCACCATTAACAACTATTGAAACCTCTTCTATTTTCTTTCCAACAAACTTCAATGCATTGATAAGACCTGCAGCAGTAACTATTGCAGTACCATGCTGGTCATCGTGGAATATTGGAATATTGCATTCTTCTTTCAATCTCTTCTCAATTTCAAAACATCTAGGAGCAGAAATATCTTCTAAATTTACGCCACCGAAGCTTCCTTCAAGTAATTTAACAGTGTTTACTATTGTGTCCACATCTTTAGATCTGATACAGAGAGGGAAAGCGTCTACATCTCCAAAAGTTTTAAAGAGACAGCATTTTCCTTCCATAACAGGCATACCAGCCTCTGGTCCGATATCTCCAAGACCTAAAACTGCTGTACCATCAGTTATAACAGCAACAAGATTGTGTCTTCTAGTATATTTGTATGAGTTTTCAACATCCTTCTGAATTTCGAGACATGGCTGAGCAACTCCAGGTGAATATGCTAATGACAAATCTCTAGCATCCTTTAATGGTGCTTTACAAACAACCTCTATTTTTCCAGCCCACTCTTCGTGTGCTTTAAGTGAATCTTCATAAATAGTACCCATTTTTCATACCTCCAAAATTTATATTTAAGATAATTTCTATCACATGAACTTATTATACACTTTTGTGAAAACTTTCACAACTAATTTATAGAAATTTAAAGCGAAACTTGATTAAGTTTCGCTTTTAAATTTCAAATCGGTTCTTAAGTTTTTTGCTTAAATGTTCTTTACTTCATCAAGAACAAGTTTTACTTGCTCTGCAGAGTGTAGAAGGCCCTTCAATTCATCATCAGTTAAATCAATTTCAAGAACTTTTTCACATCCGCTTCCACTAACTATTGCAGGAAGACTTAGAGCTACATCATTTATTCCGTAAAGTCCATTAACAACTGTACCTATTGGCATTATAGTGTTGTAGTTCTTTAAAAGAGATTCACAAATTCTATTGATAGATAAAGCTATTCCGTAGTAAGTAGCTCCCTTATTCTTTATAATTACTCCACCTGCAGTTTTAACATCGTTAAGTATTTTTTCTTTGTCAACAACTATATTGTTTTTGCGAATATAGTCATCGAATTTTGTACCGGCAATATGTGTTGCACTCCATACTGGTATTTGTGAATCACCGTGTTCACCAATAATGTAACCGTGTACATTTTTAACGTCTACATTTAAAATATTTGCAATTTGGTTTCTAAATCTTGAGCTATCCAATACTGTTCCTGAACCAATTACCTTACTTGCAGGCAATCCAGTCCACTTTTGTACCATATAAGTTAAAATATCAACTGGGTTAGATACAACTAAGATTACACCTTTGTTGTAATGCTTCATAATGTTTGCAGTAATATCCTTCATTATTGCAACGTTTTTCTTAGCTAAGTCTAAACGAGTCTCTCCAGGTTTTCTGTTTGCTCCAGCTGTAACTACTATTACATCACAATCCTTAACATCTGAGTAATCACCTGAATATACATTCATCTGTCCAACAAATGATAAGCCATGATTGATATCTAATGCTTCACCAAATGCTTTTTCTTTATTAACGTCGATTAATACCATTTCTGAAACTAAGTTGTTTATTGACATTGCAAAAGCAGCTGATGCTCCAACAAATCCACAACCAATTATTGCCACTTTAAACCCTTTTCCTGCCACAATAATCCCTCCAATTTTCGCAATTGTTAATAGAGTACCATATTACTTTTAGAGATACAAATGTTAAAAATACTTTTTTTGAGAAACATTATGTTATTATAGGCTGTTTGTTAAAAATATATCTAGTAATGTAGCACATCCTGCTAATATCGGGTTAATGTTTTAACAATGTATACAAAATATTTTCAATAGCTTTTTTTAATAGCTAAACTGGTTTGTTCAATTCATCATGAAAAAATTTTTTTGTATTTAGTATTCTCAATTTATTAAAAAAATATTAAAAAAAGACGAATATCGTCTTTTTCAATATTTTTTTAACTTATATTTCTTTCATATACTATCCTTAGTCCATTTAACGTTAATGTAGGATTCACTTCTGTTATAACCTGGGATTCCTCGGCAATTAGTCTTGCAAAGCCTCCTGTAGCAACCACCTTCATAGTTTCTTCCTTCATTTCATGCTTCATACGCTTAACAACGTAATCAATTTGACCAACATATCCATAGAAAATACCTGATTGCATACTAGCCACAGTATTTTTACCAATGACATTCTCAGGTTTTATCAAATCAATTCTAGGAAGCATTGCTGCCTTCTGATAAAGGGCTTCTGTGCTTATTCTTATCCCAGGGCATATTACATTGCCTAAATACTCTCCTTTTGTCGATATAGCGCAAAATGTAGTAGCCGTTCCCATATCGATAATAATTAGAGGCCCCCCATAAATCTCATATCCAGCCACAGCATTTACAATCTTGTCAACTCCTACTTCCTTCGGGTTTTGGCATCTAATATTAATTCCAGTCTTTATACCTGGACCAATTATCATAGGATCTAATCTTAAGTATTTCTTTATTGAATGTTCCAGTGTATAAAGCAGAGATGGAACAACAGATGCTACAACAACTGCCTCAACTTTTTCCACATTCAATTTTCCATATGCAAATAAGTTTAACAACAACATACCCAGCTCATCTGCACTTCTATCTCTATCGGTACTGATTCGCCAGTTTGCTAAAAGTTCTTTGCCTTCAAACACACCTAATAAAGTATGAGTATTCCCAACATCTATACCAAGAATCATATGTCCTCCCACAACAGTAGAACTATAGACCAAGTCTAATACTCTTTATCTCTTTTAATTCGAGATCTATTTCTTTCTCTATTCTTGCAATATCAGCAGCAATGTCCTCAACTGTCTCTTCTGTTTTAGGTTTAATTGCGTTTCTCTGATAATGTTGTCTATATGGTTCTCTATTTTCCTTATTGTTATCTTTATTTTGAGTGTTATTTTCCCTATGATAATTCTTTTGATGGTTTTCCCTTGAAGTATTGTCCCTTAATGTGTTTTCTTTTGGTGTGCTTTCTTTTTGAGTATTATCTTTTGCTTGGTTAACACGTGTGGTATTTTCTCTCCTTGGGTCTCTGCGTTGATATTCTTTCTGCTGATTGTCTCTTGGAGAACGGTTGTTCCTTAAATTATTTTCTTTATGTTGAAACTCTCCACTTTTTTGAGTGGAATTTGAGGGGGCAGATGCACTCGCTTGTACATCCTTCGAAAAATCATTCTTTTTATGGTACTCATTCTTTTTAACCACTTATAAATTCCTCCTAAGCATTATATTAATCTCCACACTATCTTAACGCACAAAATTTTGCGAAAGACATAAGGCCTTTTATATCCTCATGTATATCCAAGCAAGCCCCTAACCTGGATTTCGCCTGCTTGTATCTCCCTAACAACTCCATCATTACATTTAACAATTAATTTGCCATCTGAAGTAATGGCTTGAGCTAAACCAATATATTCAATATCCCTATATTTAATTTTCACTTCTTTTCCTAGAGTTACTGAGTATTTGCTCCATTTGTTTACTATTTCTTGAGTTTTACCTTGTACCATTGTAGTGTATATTTCTTCAAATCTAGTTAGAATACTTTCTAACACCCTAACACGAGAAACCGTTCCACCTGAATATATCTTAAGCGACGTAGCTTTATTCTTAATATCATCGTCAAAATCACTTTTGTCTTGATTAATATTAATTCCGATGCCAACCACTACATAGTTAATCCGTTCAGGTTCAGCGCTCAATTCTGTAAGAATTCCACCTAATTTATAATTTTCTAATATTATATCATTTGGCCACTTGATTCCGCAAACTATTCCTTGAGCCTCAAATATTCCCTCTACAACAGCGATTGCTGCAGCAAGTGTAACTATCTTTATATATTCAGGTTCTAAATCAGGTCTTAGCACAACTGAAAACCATAATCCATTACTGTTACATGATTTCCATTCCCTTCCTACTCTTCCTCGTCCCATCGTCTGCTTTTCAGCAATAACAATGGCTCCATGTGGGCAACCGTCATTTGCAATTTTTTTTGCATAATTATTAGTAGAATCTATCTCTTTAAAATGAAAAATATCTCTTCCAATTAGCTGACCTTCAGGAATTTTAAGTTCTCTGCCATCCAGCAAATCAGGTGTTCCAACAAGGCTATAACCTTTATTTGTAGATGATATTATATTATAACCGTCTTTTCTTAGTTCATTTATATGCTTCCATATCGCTGTTCTTGAAACATTGAATAATTCACTTAATTCTTCACCAGATATGTACTCTTTTGTCTGCTTTAGTCTTTCTAAAATCAGATTTTTCAAATTAACCTCCATACTATTATCGGTAAGTTTAAGGATAAAATAATTTCATGTCAGGTTTTTTTATACAATAGGTCCTACCCAACTCATTTTTAAAAATAGACATACCGATATTTGAGTTTTCTATTTTTTCGAGTTTCCCCATACCCGTTAAAATATCAAGAAATACGTACAGTAATGTGTCATCAATTTCCGGGTAATTGTCCCTAAGCTCTTGCAAGATATTGTTTATATATAGCTCTTCAGAATTCGTATATAAAATTGGAGAATCAATTCTTTTATTCAAAACTTGTGCCTCTCCTGGCAAAATAGTAGTAGTTATAAGGCACTCTGGAAGCCTGTATGTTCCAAACATATATTTATCTATTGGAATTATCGTTTTGTAGTATAGTTCTATATCCTGATTTAGAGCGGTCTCATATATAAACCTATCTGCGACAAAGCATTTTTCACTTTTTACTTGAAGTTTTAAGCAGCTAAAAGAAGGTGATTTATATAGTTCAATGTCATCCTTTGGGTTTAAAAGTGCTGAAAAACATTGCTTCATTTCACCTTCAATTTTTACTTCCTTATCATGAAATGTAGACAATTTAAGTCCACAGTCGGTGATGTTTAACACATCCTCTGGCTTAACGTAATAATAAACCTCTGGCATTTTGACCCCCTAAGCTAAGCAGTACATCGGATTTCAATAAAAGAATAAATGTTACAATTTCTCATAACATTATATTACATTTTCTTATATTACACCATATAGAAGTCAATAAACCTGATTTCAAAGTTAATTTTAACATTACTCGGCTAAAAATAAATCCCGGAATAAATCCGAGATTTATTAAATTATTTATATGGAGTTTTATGGTGTATAAATGTAAGCTTAAAATTATGAATTCTTTTGTGCCACTAGACAGTAGGTGAGTTGATCTTACTCTTAAAATCAGCATTTCTTGTTTTTAGGCTACTTTCTAGCAGTAAGTCCGTTGTTTCTTGTTCCTTCTTAAACTTCATTATGACCTGAATAGCTTCATCTAATTCTTCAAAAAATAGTGTGATTATGTCGCCAGGTCTAGCATCTAGCATTGCCTTTTTGAGCGCTTCTGTTTCACTTAATACTATTTCTACGTTTTCTCTTTTAGCTCCAGAATTTATTATACTTGATTCAATTAATTCTGCAACCTGCCCTCTTTTACGTCCCCTTAAATCAATATCTTCTTTTACATATATTTTTTCAAAGGACTTAGCACATAATTCTCCTACTTCCTTTATATTTGAATCCATCCGATCTCCTGGCATACCTACAATACCTACTAAACGTTTAGACTTTAATCTTTGTATAAATTTTAAAACAGCACTATAGCCTGCAATGTTGTGGCTATAATCCAGCATTACTTTAAACTCACCCATATCAAACATATTAAATCTACCTGGATTCAGTTCTACATCTGGTTGGAAGGTACTTAAACCTTTTTTAATGATATCCAATTGAACGTTTAAACCCAATAAAGCAGATACGGCAGCGAGAGCATTTTCAACATTGCACTCAACGAGCCCTCCAAATGTTATTGGGATATCTTCTAGATCTATCAATGGAATCTTTTTTGCATCTTTAATTACCCATATATATCCATCCTTTACATATACCGCTATGCTGTCAGGATTTTTGCAATGTTTTTTAAATAATGCATTTGCCTTTAACCTACTAAACATAATTACATTACTTTTAACCTTACTTAGCATATAGGGTGTCATGCTATCATCGGCATTTAGCACAGCATATCCATTGGTTTTAATAGATTCAATAACAAGGGCTTTTGTATTTGCAAGTTCCTCTATGGTATTTATACCATCAATCCCTAGGTGGTCATCGCTTATATTAACCAAAACGCCTACATCCGCAAGTTCATAGCCAAGACCCTTTCTCACTATTCCACCTCTTGCTGTTTCTAATACAGCTACATCAACTGTCTTATTTGATAATACAATTGATGCGCTTATAGGTCCTGTAGTATCACCTCTTTGAACACATTTGTCTCCTACATATATTCCGCTGGTTGAAGTCATCCCTACATTTAGTCCCATTAATGAAAGAGTATGTTTAATAAGTCTGGTTGTAGTTGTTTTTCCATTTGTTCCTGTTATTGACACAATTGGAATGCTAGTATTGCTATCATCAGGGTACATCATTTTAAGTATTTCCTCTGCCACATCAATTGGTTCCCCCTCACTTGGATAGAGATGCATCCTGAGTCCGGGAGCAGCATTCACCTCAATAATTGCGCCTTCATTAACATCTATTGGCTGGGATATATCTTCTACTGCAAAATCAATTCCTGCAATGTCTAAGCCTAAGGCCTTTGCTGCTGCTATTGCATAGTATGCATTCTGGGGATGTATCTCATCTGTGCAGTTCCTCGCTGTGCCTCCGGTACTTAAGTTTCCATTCTGCCTTAGCCTCACAATTTGTCCTAGCCCTACAATACTCTCAGTGGTAAGCCCTTGAGCTTTAAGGTAATTTTTTGCTATTTCATCCAGCCAAATGTATGTCAAAGGTCTTTCATGATTTCCACCTCTTAGTGGATTCATATTCTCCAAATCAACCAATTCTGAAATTGTACTAACACCATCACCAACAACCTCTGGAGGTCTTCTCTCAGCAACTGCACATACTTTATTTCCTACTACTAATACACGATAATCCTTGCCGTGTATATATTTCTCTATAATAATCTTTCGAGAATACTTTGTTGCCTCAGAAACAGCCTCGATTATTTGCCTTTCTGATGTTATGTTTACCGTTACGCCCTTACCTTGATTTGAGTCAATAGGCTTAATAACTAATGGAAAACCAAGCTTATGAACTGCCTCAAATGCTTCTTCCAAACTCTGTACCACAAGTCCATGTGGAACAGGTATATTATTGTCCATCAAAATCTTTTTTGTTAATTGCTTATCAGATACAATATCAACTGCAATACAACTTGTACTGTCCGAAAGTGATGCCTGAATGGTTCTGAGGTTTTTTCCATATCCTAATTGCAGGATGCTTCCTGTTCCTACTCTACATACTGGAATATTTCTTCTTTTTGCCGCTTCATAAATTGCCTTTGTACTAGGTCCCATGTCAGTTTCTATGGATACCTTCTTCAAATCATTAATTATCTTACCAATATCAATATCTCTATTTTCTGCAAAGGCTTTAACTATCTCAATAACTTGCTTTCCGCATTCAACAGAAAAGGATTCATTCATATATTCATATATAATATAATATTTTGATGTGTTTCCAATTTGCCTAGTTTTACCGTACTTTATTGGATAACCCATTTTATTGTGAATTTCAATTATTAAATGTTCTGCAACATGGCCTATATAAGTACCTTCAATCAATCTTTCTCCAAAGCCGCCGACATAACCCAATCCACAAGTATGTTCAGCAATTTCTGGAAAATGTTCGAGCAGTTTCTTGTTAAATCCAGGTATTTCTCTTGTAGGACCAGCCTCAAATATTCCTATATCAACTATCATTCGAACAACTGGTCTATGACTATATATATTTCTACCTTGAAAGCAATAAATGCTTTGAATCTGCACTTGAAAATACCTCCTAATATAGATATCTAGTTTATTTTACCGTTCTATTGTTTAAATCAAATTTAGAGCCACAAGGCAAAACATGTATTGTGACGTTTGATAATGCTATTATCTCTTCTGAATTAAGCTCTGAAACATTTGATTTTTCAATTGTAGTACCATCTATTACTGTTACACAATTTGTCCCTACCACCTCGAAGGAGGCGTTTGCATAAACCTTGATCGCTGTGTCTTCATCTATTCCTATACCCAATATAGCTGGATTTTGTGCAACTCCTATAAGCAATCTGCCTAATCTCCCTCTTTGTTCAAAATGCTGATCAATTATCACTTGATTTAGGAATCCTAGCCCTGGAGACATACCTAGCGTACATTTCCTTGCAGCTGAATTACCATTCCCATCCACAATCATTGTACTGCTCATTGCAGATGCTCCCGCACTTGTGCCGATAATCGGTACTCCCCGCATATAAAGGTCTAATAGAGCTTTATATGTCTTTGTTCCACCCAATATACTTGTAATACGCAGTTGGTCTCCCCCAGTAAAAAAAATACCTGCCGCACTTGATATTCTTTGTGCCACAGAGTCATTATTTGCATCATTCCTACTATCAATATTCAGAATATCTATATTTTCTACTCCGAGACGCGTAAAAACTGCTCTATATTCTTCTCCCACCTCTTGTGGTTTCTGTGTTGCTGTGGTTAGAACAATTATTTTAGCTTCAGTACCTCCACACATTTCAATTGCATGCTTTAAAACTGAGCTTTGTCCCCACTTGTCTTCAGCTCCCCCAATTATTAATAGGTTGCCATTAATAAGCTCGCTCATTATTATATCCATGCTCCACATTTGGCATAAAACATCACTAAAGTATCAGCATGGACTCGGCACCTCCTTTTTTGTTTAATTCAAGTCTTTCATCCTTCCCTCCGGTATAGAGTTAAACTGGTTACTATGCATTTATATTAAACTCTTGGCATAATTCTGGTATTTAAAGCTAGACCTACACCCATGAGAACGATTGAAGATACAACAAGGTAAATTCCGATTCTGCTTTTGTTATTTTTAGTTACAAGGATTCCACAAATTACACCCATCATTCCAAAAACAAATGGATACAAAAATAATGATATAATAGCAGATGACCAGCCAGTTAAAAGTAAAAATATCTTTTTAATACTTTCACTTGCATTTAGACCTAAAATATTTTGAATATTATTCATACTAACCAACCTCCACGCCCACATTGAGCATAAAATTTTGAAAGACTTTATGTGGAGGTACGTCTTCTTTTTGATAGTAGAAATTAACTTTCTTTTATACTAACCTCCACGATATTTATTATCTTACCAATGCGTATTATTTACAAAATATGTAGTTAATATTCAACTTTTAATAGTATTTGAAATTAGTTATAATATTTTATATATATAACAGTATTACCAACTAAAATTTTATAATGCCCTACATTTAATAAAAAATTGTTTAACTTTGAGAATAAAGTTTTCCCGTGGTTAGTTTACCAATATTTTTTATCCGAAATGGGCAACGGAGGTTATAATGCAAAACAACATTGAAAAATTAAGAACTATAACTGACATTCTTCTTAAACCAGAAGATGATTATAGTGAAATAACAAAAGCTATAGATGATTTATATTCATTATTTCTTAAAACATCTGGGCTAGAATTAGACGACAACGAGAATAGAGAGGATGTCTATCTACCCAAAGGAAAAGCTATTGGAACCACATGGGCTGCAATGTGTGTGAAAGAAATGATGAGAACCAAATATTTTTTAAGAGGACTATATGCTGGAATAAAAGCAGCACAGGAGAAATTCCCTAATACTTGCATACACATATTGTATGCAGGTACTGGTCCATTTGCCACATTGGCTATCCCTATGACAACAGTTTTTACAAGTGAAGAAATCAATTTTACTTTTTTAGAAATAAACCCTACAAGTATCGAATTTCTTAAAAGGAACATTAATGCTTTCAATGCACAGAGCTATGTAACTAATATCATTCAGTGTGATGCTACTATGTTTAGAGCTGATAGTATTAAACCAATACATATTATTTTGACTGAGACAATGCAGAATGCATTACAAAAGGAGCCACAGGTTTCAATATGTATGAACCTTGTTTCTCAAATGCTGCCAGATGGAATTTTAATTCCTCAAAGCATTAAAATTGATGCAGCCTTAATGAGTCCTAAAAAAGTTACAGAAAGAATGTTAAATCCTAATTTTGGAAATCAAAAGTACTACCATTCCTTACAAACAATCTTTGAGCTAAATAAAACAACAATTGCTTCTCAAGCTGTTCAGAACATATCAATTATCAGCTCATATGAATTCCCGGAAGTTGTCGCTGAAATACCGTCAGATTTAGATTGTGAATATAATGATTTGAGTTTATTAACTTATATTCAGGTTTTTGATGATGTTAAATTATCAAACTATCAATGTTCGTTGACTATGCCAAAAAGATTGACATACATAAATCAAGGAACTGTACATTCAAATAAAATAAACTTTCAATACATAATTAGCGATAAGCCAGGAATTCAATATAGATTTGTATAGATGGCAGATATTAAGCCGTTTAATCCGCATAGCTTATGCTTTATTAAACGGCTTATTTATTTATATTAATGACACTCTGGCAACTGCAGCAAATATTCAATGTACTAAACTGGCAAACTAAATTCAACAGTGAACCCACCTTCTTGATTATTCTCTGCCCAAATGTCGCCTCCGTGGGTATTTATAATTTCCTTGCATATAGCCAACCCCAAACCTGCTACTGAGCGACCTGGGAGGAATCTAAAGCTCTTCCCTAATAATTCTTCCCATTTCTTTTGTTCCAACAACAGTAGTTCCGGCTGATGCAATGTCACCTGTTCTATAGCCTTTATCTAATACACTAACTACTGCCTTTTCTATAGCATCAGCTTCCTCAGATAAGTCAAGTGAATATCTGAGCATCATTGCAATAGAAAGTATTGTGGCTATTGGATTTGCTTTATCCTGTCCTGCAATATCTGGCGCTGAACCATGTATTGGTTCATATAATCCAAGCTTCGTAGCTCCTAAACTTGCAGATGGCAACATTCCTATAGACCCTGTTATCATCGAAGCCTCATCAGACAATATATCTCCGAATATGTTGCTTGTGAGTACTACATCAAACTGTGCAGGATTTCTCACAAGCTGCATTGCTGCATTGTCTACATACATGTGGCTTAAAGTTACCTCCGGATAATCCTTCGCAACTTCTTCCACTACCTGCCTCCAAAATCTTGAGCTTTCCAATACATTTGCTTTATCTACAGACATTAACTTCTTACCACGCTTCATAGCTGTTTCAAAGCCAACCTTTGCTATTCTCTCAATCTCTGTTCTATTGTACATTTCTGTATCAAAAGCAGCATCTACGCCATCTGTTTCAAGTCTGCCCCTTTTGCCAAAATATATTCCACCAGTTAACTCACGAATAACCATAATATCAATTCCATTACTAATTATTTCTGTTTTCAGTGGAGAAGCATCCTTCAAAGCACTATATATAATAGCAGGTCTTAGATTTGCATATAGTCCTAAAGCTGCTCTAATTCCAAGCAAGCCAGCTTCAGGTCTTAGATTCCCAGGTACTTTATCCCATTTAGGACCACCTACAGCCCCTAATAATACAGCATCGCTGCTCTTACAAGCATCTATTGTAGACTGTGGGAGCGGTACTCCATGTTTGTCTATTGCTATTCCTCCAAGATCCGCTTCTGTAAGTTCAAAGCTATGACCATATTTCTGTCCAATTACTTTCAAAACCTCTAAAGCTTCAGAAACTATATCAGGTCCAATACCATCTCCTGGCAGTACAGTAATTTTGTAATTCATTTTCCCATCTCCATTCTTCTTACAGTAACGTAAATACATCGTACTAACTTAAAAACTATCTTTATTTGATAAGATTTTTTTGTATTAGCATCCGAGCACTTTGTTTTAAATTTTGCTATTCTCGATTAAATTTAAGCTTTTTTAATGTAATTAATTAGTCCGTCTGCAGAAATTATCTCTTGCATAAATTCAGGGAAAGGCTGACCTTGATAGGTTTTACCTGTTGTAAGGTTCTTGATGTTTCCTTTATCGAAATCAACCTCCACCTCATCTCCATCATTTATATCTATAGCTGCTTCAGGACACTCTATAATCGGAAGTCCTATATTGATTGAATTTCTATAAAAAATTCTGGCGAAAGTCTCAGCAATAACGCAAGATATCCCTGCTGCTTTAATAGAAATTGGAGCATGTTCTCTGGAAGAGCCGCAACCAAAGTTCTTACCTGCCACCATTACATCACCTTTTTGAACTCTCTCTGTAAATTTATCATCTAAATCCTCCATACAATGACTTGCCAACTCAGCAGGATCAGATGTGTTTAAATATCTTGCAGGTATAATAACGTCTGTATCAACGTTGTTTCCATATTTTATAACTTTGCCTTTAGCATTCATATTTTTGCCTCCTCACACTCATAGTCGTTCACTTAGCTTTACTGACTTGGGTACATGTATCTGATATAATCCTCCAAAAATTCGCTTTGCTCAACGCTTCTGTGCAAGCCAAATTTTCTTCGTTCTCAAGATATCCTGTAATAAACCATTCATTTAACCATACTAATATTTTAATTAATCCAATTCCTCTGGTCCCGCTATTTTCCCAAGAACTGCTGAAGCTGCTGCTATTGCAGGGCTTGCCAAGTAAACTTCACTTTCAGGATGTCCCATACGTCCCACAAAGTTTCTGTTTGTAGTGGAAACTGCTCTTTCGCCTTTTGCCAAGATTCCCATATGTCCTCCTAGGCAAGGTCCACAGGTAGGTGTACTTACAGCTGCCCCCGAGTCAATAAATATATCAAATAATCCTTCATTCATAGCCTGTTTCCAAATCTTCTGAGTAGCAGGAATGATAATACAACGTACATCCTCATGCACCTTTCGGCCTTTTAATACCTCAGCAGCAATTCTCATATCTTCAATTCTTCCATTTGTACATGAGCCAATAACTACTTGATTGATCTTGATATCACCTACATTATCTATTGTACGAGCATTTTCAGGAAGATGTGGGAATGCAACAGTCGGTTTAATTGTGTCTAAATCAATCTCATAAACTGAACAATACTCTGCATCTTCATCTGCTTTATAAGCTTTATAGCTTCTTATAGAGTGCTCTTTTACATATTCTTCAGTTTTTTCATCAACCTCGAATATTCCATTCTTAGCACCTGCCTCAATTGCCATATTAGCAATTGTAAATCTATCATCCATAGAAAGTTCATGGCAACCGTCACCAGTAAACTCCATTGATTTATATAATGCACCATCCACACCAATCATACCGATAATATGAAGAATTACATCTTTTCCTCCAACCCATTTACGTCGTTTTCCTTTGAGTACAAATTTAATTGCCTCTGGAACCTTAAACCAGGCTTCTCCAGTAGCCATTCCAGCTGCCATATCAGTACTTCCAATTCCTGTTGAAAACGCGCCCAACGCACCATATGTACAGGTGTGTGAATCAGCACCAATAACTACATCTCCTGATACTACAAGTCCTCTTTCTGGAAGCAACGCATGTTCAACCCCCATTTGACCTACTTCGAAGAAGTTTACAATGCCCATTCTCTTTGCAAACTCTCTACAAAGCTTAACCTGTTCTGCAGACTTTATGTCCTTGTTTGGTGTAAAGTGGTCAGGAACTATTGCAATCTTATTTATATCAAATACTCTATCTATCCCAACCTTATCAAATTCCTTAATAGCAACCGGTGTAGTAATATCATTTCCTAAAACCATATCAAGCTTTGCTTTTATAAGTTGTCCCGGCTTCACTGAATTCATACCTGCATGAGCTGCAAGGATTTTTTGTGTCATTGTCATTCCCATATATAACGCCTCCTCTTTCTCTTAAAGTCTCACACTAAATTTCATATAAAGGATGTTAATTTGGATATCAATATCCTAGTCATATGGACATTAATTCCTACTAATGAAAAAGCAGAATTAATATTTCGGTTGACATATAAAACTTATTAAAATAACCAATTTGTCAAGCCTACATTTGCTTGTTTAATAAAAAACACTTTTTAGTATTGTCATGTAGCAATTATATATTAATACTAAAAAGTGTTCTTCCTGTTATTTATCGTCATTTTTATTAATTTTGAATGTTTTTTGCCGTATTTCTATATTGCATAGGAGTCATTTTCATTTGTTTTTTAAATATATCATTAAATCTTTGCTGGTTGGAAAAGCCTACGCAATGTGCTATATCTGCCACTTTTAAGTCCGTTTCTTCAAGTAGCTCGCAAGATCGCTTGATTCTTATATTAAGTAGATATTGCATTGGACTAAAACCTGTTTCTTCTTTAAACGCTCTTGTAAAATAGCTGGGGCTTAAAAAAACATATCTCGCAATATCAGTAATTGATATTTCTCTCTCATAATTATTTTGAACAAACTGTATAGCTGATTGCATAAGTTCTTTTATCTTTGGGCTTTTATTTTTTATGCTATTCTCCCATTCAGCCTTTAGCGCTCTGGAAATTAGCACAAACAACTCCATTAACATCAAATAATTCAGCAAGTCACTTCCCAGTTGATCGCTTGATTTTTCCTCCAGTATTCTATTTAAAAGTACTATAATATCATTTTTTTGACTCACCTTAAGATTTATAAATGCACCAGAAGCTTTACCACTTACGAAGTTAATAAAATCAGCCAGCGATGTCTCAGATAAATCTTTATGAGCCTTACTCACGAATTTGAAATATAATACAATAAAGTCACAGCCATGTTCTGACTTCGCATTTAACTGGTGATGCTGATGGGGTTTAATTATAACTATATCATTAGAGCCAACTTCTACACTTTGATCGCCAATTTCAAATAAACCTTCTCCAGACTTAATATATACCATTTCAAAAGTTTCATGAATGCTAAGTCCCCTTGTCCAACGTGTATCATGATAACGCTCAATAGACTTCATACTTGTAATTGGTATAAAGCTTGCTGAGTCCATTATATTTTCCCATGCTTTTGGTATAGTTGTTGTTTCCAATAGACTTAACCTCCTAATTATCTTATTTTTTCCTTCTGTCAACTAACCCCTCTTTAGCTACAACCATTATCTATTTAGGTTTTCTAAATACCATAGGTTTGCTTTTTGTATCACTATTTGGTGATGGCTTACCATTTGAGCTATGACTTACTGTTGTTTTATCATTTTTGCTATGACTCACTGTCGGCTTATCTTTACTGTTGCGTTTTGAAAATGGCCTGGCATTTGAGCTACTCGATGCAGGCTTATCCTCACTGCTAAAGCTTACGGTTTGTTTGCCATATTGGTTCTTGCCACCGTTAGTTGATTGCTTCCCGTTTATACTAGATTTATTGCTCCGAGTTGCTTTGCCCTCTGTTTTTGAGCGAGCTTTTCGTGTGCTTTGTTGAACATTACCGGCAGCTTGGTTGTCATCACGGTTATAGCTATTCTTTTTAGAACTCTTTTTATATTCCACCATAACACCATCTTTCATTGACTTTGGCGTTATTTTGATATTTAATTCTCTTTCGTATTGCTTTATAAATTCAATTTCCTTTTCTGTTACAATAGATATTGTAACACCTGGATTGCCATTTCTACCAGTTCTACCAGCCCTATGCAGGTATTCCATAGAACGTTCCGGTATATCCAAATTAATTATATGAGTTACGCCCTCTATATCAAGACCTCTTGCTGCAAGGTCTGTGGCAACCAATATCTGTACCTTTCCTGATTTAAAGGCATCCATTGTCTTTTTTCTGTCCATCTTTATATTTGAACCATGCATGCTTTCTGCCTTTAACTTATGATACTTTAACTTTTCAGTAGCTTCTTCAATGTCCTCCCCACTGCCGCAAAACGCAATAGCCTTTTGTGGGTTTATCATTCTAACAAGCTTTCTCAGTACTTCTAATTTATCACGCTGCTCTGCCACAAAATATATATGTTCAATTGTATCTGGAACCTGCATCTTTGGGCTACTCTTTATTAACAACGGCTCCTTCATAAACAGCTTTGCTCGCTCAATTGTACGTACAGATATACTGGCAGAGCAAATAAGTACCTGCCTCTCCTTTAGTGTTGTCTTAATAACGGCTTTTGTCCCCTCAATATAGCTATCATCAAGCAACCTATCGGCTTCATCTATAATAATAGTTTTAAGTGTATGTGCAGAAATCTTCTTTTTTTGAATCAATTCAAGTATTCTGCCTGCTGTCCCAACAATTATATGTGGTTTAAGCTTAAGCTTTTCTATTTGCCTTTGAATATTTACATCACCTATAATAGGTGTAGATGTCGCCTTTAACTCAGAATTTTGAGATAGCATTTCTATCTGCCGTTCGACCTGTATAGCTAACTCATGAGTTGGCACAAGTATTATCGCCTGCATTTCTTTCTTCTGTGTATCTATCTTCTCGAAAAGCGGAAGCAGATATGCAAGAGTCTTGCCAGTTCCTGTTTCCGACTGAATTATCAAATCCTTGTTTTGTTGTGCTTCAGGTATTGCCTTAGCCTGAATCTCAGTTGGTACTGTAATATTAACCTTCTTAAGTGCATCAACAAGGGACTTATTTAGTTCCATAGCTTCAAATAACTGTTCCATCTGTTCTCCTTTTTTTTATATAAATATGTCCATGTCCAACATTCTGCACAAAACATCATGAAAGAAATGACATGGACTCGGCACCTTCACTTAACTTCTAATTGTTACAGCATATTTATGTTTAATAAGCAATCGTTTTCTTAAGTTTCACATTGTTTCGAAAAAAAACAAAGCTACATCCCGTAAAATAAACTATTTTGTTCGCTATGTGTTACCATTTTTGCTCTTTTCAATTTTATCCGCCAATTCATATAAATAAGTCCATCGCTCCATTGAATTTTCCAACTGTCCCTCTAATTGCTGCTGCTTTGCCAATAGCTCTTGAAGTTTCGAAAAATCGCTAGAGGATTTATCTATTTCCCCCTTCAGTTTTTCTAGCTCACTTTCTTGCTTCGCTATTAAACCATCTATCTCTTCAAATTCCTTTTGTTCCTTGAAAGTAAATTTGAGTGGCTTTTCTTTTTGTCCTTGTCTAGTTGTTTTATTTTGTGCGTTTTCTTCCTTACTCTCATCAGCATATTTTTTTGGAGCTTCATTTAAAGCAGCTTGACTTATTGCATATTCACGATAATCTGAATAATTGCCGGAATATTTTTTTATATTCCCATCACCTTCAAAGGAAAAAATCTTTGTTGCTATTCTATCTAAAAAATACCTATCATGAGATACCGTTATCACTGCTCCTGGGAACTCATCAAGATAACTCTCCAATATAGTCAATGTCTGAATATCCAAATCATTTGTAGGCTCATCAAGCAAAAGAATATTTGGTGCTCCCATAAGTATTTTCAACAAATATAGCCTTCTTTTTTCTCCGCCGGAAAGCTTTGATATTGGGGTCCACTGTACACTAGGTTCAAATAAAAATCTTTCCAGCATCTGAGAAGCACTTATGCTCCCATTCTTTGTTTCAATATTTTCTGCAACCTGTCTGATATACTCTATAACACGAAGGCTTTGATCCATATCTGCATTTTCTTGTGTAAAAAAGCCTATTTTTACAGTATCCCCAATTTCAACTCTACCAATATCAGGCTTAGTCTCACCTGTAATTATTCTAAGTAATGTTGATTTTCCAATTCCATTTAGACCTATTATACCTATTCTGTCATCTCTAAGCAAAATATAGCTGAAATCTGTTATAACTGTCTTATCACCATATGCCTTCTGTATGTTTTCAATTTCTATAATTTTTCTGCCTAGCCTTGAAGAGCCCACCTGAATTTCAACATTATCATCCTGCATTGGGGCATCAATATCCTGTAACTTTTCAAACCGTTCAATTCTAGCCTTTTGCTTTGTAGAACGTGCTTGAGCACCTCTCCTGATCCATTCAAGTTCATTTCTTAATAAATTTTGACGTTTTCTTTCAGATGCCTGCTCTAACTCTTCACGTTCGGCTTTCATTTCTAGAAACTTACTGTAATTTGCTTGATAACTGTAGAGCCTTCCATGGTCGAGTTCTATAATTCTATTTGCCACCCTCTCAAGGAAATATCTATCATGAGTGACCATCAGAAGAGCACCTTTTCTGGTATTTAAATACTTCTCAAGCCAATCTACTGAATCATTATCTATATGGTTAGTAGGCTCGTCCAATATCAATAGTTCTGTAGGATTTATCAACGCTCCAGCCATCGCAATACGTTTTCTCTGTCCACCAGATAAAGTTGCGACATCGGCGCTAAAGTTTTCGATTCCTAATTTAGTCAGTATAGTCTTTGCTTCGCTTTCTATAGACCATGCATTCAAGCTATCCATCTTATGCATTAAATCTAACAACCGCTTCTGCATATTATTATCATCTGGATTTTGCTCGCTCTCTTTTAAAACAAGCTCATACTCTCGTAGTAACTGCATAATAGGTGCGGGCCCAACAAAAACCTGCTCAAGCACAGTTGTTCCAGCTTCAAATGATGGGCTTTGTTCAAGATAACCTACTCTGATACTGTTTCCTTTTATTATTCTTCCTGTATCAGTGGTCTCTAGCCCTGCAATTACCTTCAAGAGCGTACTTTTACCTGTTCCATTTATACCAATGAGACCTATTTTGTCTCCTTCGCCTATTCCTAATGATATATCATTAAATAATATTTTTTCACTATAGCTTTTTGAAATGCCTTCGGCAGATAAAATGTTCAATTTATAATTATGTCCATGCTTTTTATTCAATACAAAACTATATTGAAGTTCTAGCATGAACTAGCCTCCTTTTCATTTTCTCAGCGCTTATAACCATACATATCTATTATCATAAACTCAAATATAATTACTTTCATGGGTTGTAATCTTTACATATAATAAACAGTGATTGCTTGGCAAAAATGGTATAAACCTAGTCTCCAAATTCTCTGCTAATCTATTAGTAATTATATCATTTATAAAGTATAAAAGCTTCAAAATTATAACACGACTTAATACATGACTTACCTTTTATGCCTTTTAGCATAACCGCACTTTTTACATAGTTCTTCAACTGCCATTCTTCCAGTAAAACCATTATATATTTTTTGAGCTCTATCCGAATTTAATATTTCATTTAGAGGTTCAGAAAAAATATTGCCTAATGAAATATTACCTTCGCTGTCTAAGCAACAAGGAACGACTGTTCCATCAACTAGTACGCCAAACTGATCTCTTAGTCCATAGCAAAAAACGTCTTCATCAATTACATCTCTATCAATGTCAGGCCATTCAAATTTTTTTGCTAATTGTAAAAACAACTTGTTTTGAAGCTTGATATTGTTGCTCTGCTTCATAGCAGCTTGCAGGCTAAAGTCTATATTAATAGTTTGTTCTATCATATTTATTATATCTGCATTTAAATTGTTACTGGCTTGTATCCCATCACTTTCTCCATTCCATAGCCTTAGTTCACAAATCACACCTTTTTCGCTTGCTTCTTTTGCAAAATCCATTACATCAGCTATATATTGTTGCAACCCAATAGGAGAATCATTCGCCTCAAAGCTGTGAACTGAAATACTAACCTTTCGCAGTGCTAGAGCATTAAGCAATATGTCCTTTGCTCTTTTTAGAAGAGTTCCATTTGTGGTGATGTTCACCTTTAGCCCTGCGTCATGACAAATTTTCAAAAAGCTTTCTATTTCAGGGTTTAACAGCGGTTCACCCATCAAATGAAAATATATATAATCGGTAAATGGTTTTACCTGTGATATAACATGCGAAAATTCTTCTTTGTGCATATATTTTAACAGCCTTCTTGTAGAAGGGCAAAAATTGCATTTTAGATTACAAATATTCGTTATCTCAATATAAACCTTTTTGTATTTTTTCATTATAGCTCCTGTTATAGACTTTTCCATTTGTATAATATTGCTTTTAATATTGTATTTTATAATGCTGCTTGTAATGCATTTACTAATGCTATTTTACACTATAATGGTTTTGTTAGGTATTAAAACCATTAAATTTCATATTGAATTTTGCATTATCACTACTCCTGCCAAATAAAAATCAAATTAGGTTTATAACAAAAAACGCCAAACATTTGAAACGCTTGATATTTTCTTTGATTTCCTATACACAATATGTAAGTGTCCACACTACAACATTGGAGATATTATTGAGTTTCAAATAAAATAAACAGACATTATACAGTAATTGGCTTCTAAAAAGTTCTAAGTTCTTGTAGAAATATGTCGATAAATGTAACAAGGAGGCGCTAAATAAGATTTAATTACAATTGCTATAATTTTCTATGGATGATAATGAGAAAATTTGGTCGTCAACAAATATTATGGAGGATAATATGAGAAAATTAAAGTCGTCAACAAATATGAAAAAAAAGGGAATGGCAACTAAAATCAGTATGGTAGTAACCCTCGCTATTGCTTCAGGACTTGTAATATTATGGCTTGTAACTAACTTCAGTCTCAATGCAACTATGAATAAGAATATCATTTCAAGAATGAAAGAAGCTACAGAAGCTCGTAGCAAAATTATTGAACAGTATATAAGAAGTTCAGAAAACTTTATATCTAGTTATTCCAAAGGTTCAGAATTGAAAGCAGTTCTAAATGCGCCTGGAGATCCAGCAGCTTTTGAAGCGGCACAGGCATATACAGAAAGGCAAGCTAAACTGTATGATAATATAGAAAATATATATTTAGCGAATTATGGTTCTACTGTTATTGCTTCGATGGTAAAAAATCCTATTGGAGTTACCTTGCGTGAGGGCGATAACTTAAAAATTCTACAAGATGCTGTTTTTGCTTCTGATGCTATTTATAATACAGGTGTAATAACATCACCTTCAACAGGAAAGCTTGTTATTTCAATGTATTACCCTATTTATAATGATGAAAAAAAACCGTTAGGATATGTTGGCGGAGCAATTTATGCCGAACAGCTCAACTTGATTCTGAATTCGTTAAAATTAGATGGTTTGGATCATTGCAAATATATGATGCTTGATGTAAATAAAGGTACTTTTATTTACAATAGTGATAATGCAAAAATTGGCACCAAAGTAGAAGAAAGTAATTTATTAGATATAATTAATAATATTAAAAATAACAAAAATATTGATGTAGAAACACTAGAGTATAAAGATACTAATACTAATAAGGATATGGTATCAGTTTACAAAAATTTATCTTCTTATGGATGGGTTTTCGTTATTGAGGATAATGAAGATGAGGTATATGCTGATAGTAGATCACTTTCTTTGACACTAATGGTTATTTGTCTGATAGTACTAATTGCTGTTGTAGTAATCTCACAACTATTGGTAAAAAGAGTTTCAAAAGATATCAAAGATATAAGCAGAATTATTAAAACGATTGGAACACTTGATTTATCAAATGATAACAGCCTAGATATCTATACTGGCAGAGGGGATGAAATTGGCCTGATTTCGGATTCTGTAGTTAATCTTGTCGATACTATGAAGGGGACTATTTTAAAGCTAAGTGATAAAGCATCCATTTTGAGCAGTACTGCAGACAAGATTCTTAATACTTTCGAGGTAGCAGTCGAATCAGTATCGCAGGTTGAAAGATCAGTACAGGAGATAGCTGAAGGTGCGAGTAATCAAGCAGAAGATACACAGAAGGCTTCAGAAAGTATTTCTATTATTGGAGATATGGTAAAAGACACTTCTGATGAAGCGAAAAAATTACACAGTAATGCGTTGGAAATGTATGATACAAATACTATAGCTATGAAAACATTGGACGAACTTAATACAGTAAATATAAAGACTAGGGATTCCATTGATATTATCTACGAGCAGACAAATTCAACAAATGAATCTGTAGTTAAAATAAGAGAGGCAACATTAATTATTACATCAATAGCAAATGAGACGAATCTATTATCTTTAAATGCATCAATCGAAGCTGCAAGAGCTGGAGAACAGGGAAGAGGATTTGCGGTTGTTGCCAGTCAGATTCAAAAGCTTTCAGAACAGTCCAATAGTTCTGCAAAAAAAATAGAACAAATCGTTACCAAATTGATAAATGATTCAGATAAGGCTGTTAGAACTATGGAAGAAGTAAAAGAAATTATGCAACAACAGAGCGAATATGTAAGTAAGGTAAAAAGTGTTTTTGATGAAGTTGAGGCTTATATGAATAATTCTATTAATGAAGTTCTTAATATTTCGAAAAAGGCAGACGATCTAAACAGATCAAGGGAAACAGTATTAGATATAATTCAGAGTCTTTCAGCTATTGCAGAAGAAAATGCAGCAAACACAGAGGAAACATCAGCTGTATTTACAACTGTAAATGAAGCAATCAAAACTATCTCCAATACAGCTTCTGAGTTGACTGCCCTATCAACAGACATAGAAGAAAATATAGGTGTCTTTAAAATGTAATATATAAAACATCTGGCATAAGCTGATATCAGCGATGTCAGATGTTTTGCACTTGATGATACTAATAAATCAAAGAACTTTGTTTATACTTTGCCCTAGTATTTTTTGACTGAGCCAGCTTAAAGGCATGTTTCTCTTGAAAAAGAGAATCATGCTAAATCTCTGAACTGTGTTTTTCTTTGGTAAAATATCACTCTACTATCTGCCTTTCAATTTTTGCACCAGCAAAACCAGATAAGCTAGTAGTTCTTTGTGAATAAAGCCCCTGTATCTTTATATCCTTGATAAATGCAAATAAATATGTACCCTTCTCTATCATGTTCGTCTTTTCATTTCCGTTTATAAATATCAGACTTGTATCCTCTGAATTTGGCCAATATTGGTTTATAATCTGATTAATTCTAGATTCTAAAAGCTCTGGATCTTCAAGCTCCCCTTCATTTATCTTTTCATTACCAGCTTTAATCACATATTTTAGCTTTTGCTCCATTGTATACGTAGTACATAATAACAAATCGTCATCAATACTAAAATCAATGGATTTGCAATTTTCATGAAATACAGCTAAAAATATTTTGTTAGCCCTATCTATATCTACCTTGACTCCACCTATACTTGTATTCCCTGAAGCTTCAGAAAATCCATCTGCTAATCCTAGAATACTTCCATTTATACTTATTTCCTGCACTGCCGCATTTATAGCATAATCCATTGATTTTGAAATAGAATTTCTTTTGTAAGTTAAAATTGAGTAATCTGCAATATTAATGAGAACTATAAAAGCTAAAAGTATTGCTCCCATTCCTACAAAAACTATGCCAAAGCCTCCCCCAGCTTCACTTTTAAAATATAGTATAAAGCATAACATATGTCGTCTAATCCTGCTTTCTACTTTTTTCAACTCTGCAAATGGCTTTAGCCTTATAAAAGAGCTTATTATCATAATCTGAACTGCCCTCCATTCTGGAAAAATTACTTTCAGCTTCTGATTGTACATATATGCTGAATATTTCGCCTCTCTCGAGTACATTTCCTGGGCTATAAGAACTAAGGCCTGTCAAAGTGCCATCCGAAGCCAAATATCCACATTCAAGGATAATATCGTCATCTTTAAAATTACTAAGCTTACGCAGCTTGACCAATAATTCTTCTTTATCATTTGCGGTCATTACACCAGTAATCATTACCTTATGCGCCACACTATCTACGACATTTTTAACATATCTCTGCTTTGTATCGAACTCATAAAAGCCCATTGTCTTAACAAACAATACTGCTATTAGTGGAATAATTATTATAAATGCATATATTTTGTTCATATTTACTCGTATACTCCTTTTTATGCTAGGGGGGAATTGTATTTTAATTAACTGTTATATTATCGTTAAGCTGCTTAACAGTATCATACACTTCTCCACCGGTATCAGATATAAGTTCTGATACTGGCAGCACTGTACCAATTACTAGTGCAACGCAAAGTGCAAACATAATAATAGCGATAATTATGTTTTTCATTCTCCTTGCATGATAATAATCATAAAAATTTATATCATGCTCTCCTTTCTAGAAAATATTTTAAATACACAAAATGCAAACTTCGCATTTGTAAGCTACCTCACCGTACTGCTTAATGAATTAATCTCAGTATCTATAGTGTCAACCTGCGCTTCAGCCTTAACACCATTTTCCTTCCCATGTTCTGCAAGAGGTATTATTACTGAAATTAGAAGTGCCATTGCTATAGCAAACATCGCTATTGAGATAATAATTTTTTTCATTTTAATTCTCCTTTTGTTTTTGTATTATTTTAGTATTTGATTAAACTTTCTATCAGAATATCATCGTTATTTCTGCTAAAAAATCATCTACTTTATCACCTGCCCAATTCTTGTGACAGCAGCCTGCCCTTTTAAAACAGCAATATTACCGGTATTAGCACCATGCCCGAATATTGGAATAATCACGCCAATTATAAGGGCTAGTGCAATAGATAGCATTAAAATAGTAATTACAATTTGCTTCATTGTTAATTCCCCGTCTTAAGTTTCCAAATTTTTATGTTACATGAGCTATAACTTAGAAAAGTGTTATATAAATTCAAATGCTTTATAAACTATATCTAGCATAGGATCAAGCATTAGCCTAGTTAGTTCATACACAAGAGGAGCAATACTCAAAAATGCCACTAAATCAATTAAATCAATACTTTCCTCTGCCGTGATAATCATTTGTTCATCTCGCTCCATTGCCTCCCTTTCTAATATCTGTATGGCCAGCTCCTTGTCAGATAAACTATATACTTCCAAAATATTAGCCATCTTTGACAAACCTTTTATATTTTTGCTCTTTAAGAAATCAAAAGCAGTTTGCTTATTGTACTTAAACATGGCAGAAAACTTACTTAGATATTTAGAATATATTTTAGATGACTTTTCTAACTCATTAATTATATCTATTGTTTTAACTCCATCTACTCGTGCTAAAAGTTCAAAAATGCTCTCTAACTTAATGATCTCTTTCTTATAAACACACCCTCTTAGCAGCCACCTTAAGATTAGTAAAAGTTCAGGTAAGAACGTTGCTGTAAAAATAATAAGTAAATAATAATATTTGAATGAACTCAATTTCTGTACTTCTGTCCAAGTTTTTAAAAACCACTCTGTCTTTTTACGAATTGTTTGTTCGTCAGAGGTATTTAAATATTCTGCAATTTCCTCTTCTACTAAATAGTATTTCTCTGTATTAGTTGCACTTCCCAAACTATCTTTGCCTACGCCATCTAATATTTTCTTGTACAGTTCGTATCTTGATTGTTCATATGTATCATCTTGATACAGAGCAGACTTTTCCTCTGCTGAAAGTGCAACAATATGCTTAGTTTGGTTAATTGTATTTGTATAGCCAATTACTATCGTTAAGATAGCACACAATATAAGACATATAAATTTAACAAAATACAGTTGTTGCAAGTTTAATCCGGCCTCACTGAGCTCGATTAGCCTTGTAATAGACTTGTTTAGAAAGAAATCCTTATCTCTTGCCAGATAATTTAATATTTTTGAGATAATGTTTTTAGACGTAATACTTTCTAGCACATCAGATATTGTTTTAGCCTCTCTAGCCTTCAACTTTTGAAAACCTGTTGTGACCCCCGGTAATTTATAAATAATACCGCAAATAACCATCAAAAGACCTATAACAAATAAACTCACTATATAAATTTTTACCATAACAAGCTAACCTCCACCTCCATCTTTAAGCATAAGCTGTAGTATTCCTAAGTAGAGGTCCCCCCTTTTTATAGCTTATGCCTACATTCTCCTCAATACACGTATAACTATTAATGCAGTTATAGAAAAAATAACTACCTTTGTAAATGCTGTAGTTGCATCGTAATATGCTCCCGAATCAATTCCTAAGATCATTTTATTAATTAGAATAATTGCAGGAAGGCTAAAAACACTTACAAGAACTGCAAAGACTTCGTACCATATCAGCCGCTTATTCTTCTTTTTCTCTATATTGTTGTACCTTGTAATGCTTCTGCTGAGCTTGTAAAGCTGTGCGATCAGCTCCCCTCCGTTTTCGCGATAGTTTAAAATAAGTAAGACAAATATGTTGAACCATGTATCATTAACTCTATCTCGAATCAGGTGTAAACTTTCATTTAAATCGCTACTATCAGACACTCTTCGCATTATTCTCCCTAATGATTTATTAGTATTTAGAACACATTCCTGTAATGCAGGCTTAATTCTGTAATGCATCATAAACGAACCTCTAAAGCTATCTATAAGTATTGGGATTTTTAATCTCAGCCTGTATTTCATGTAGTCCACTACAAGTGTAAATATGTAATAGGGCAACATAGTGCATAAGCATAAGGTAATAATTTTTGTGTACCAAAGTTTTAGACTTATATTTAATACTAAATATAATATAATTCCGGCTATTGGTAGTAGAAGCGTAAATATTGCAACAATGCTTTTTTGTATGATTTCCTCAAGCATGAAATATGAAATAGCCTCATTTAGTTTGTATGACAACAATTTTAAAGGGAACCTATTTGTAATCAATTCAATATACTTCAGGTATTTAATTCTATTTATTAGCGCTAATCGTTTTCTGTTTTTTAAAATTACCTTTTGATATATTGAAATATACATTCCTAGTAAAATCAATAACGTTCCTATTAAAACCATTGATAGGCAAATTTTATTATTTGAAATGATAGCTTCCAGTTGCAGAAAGTTTAATATTATCTGATGGGGTAAATTATTTAGAATTCTTTCGATATCTATATTGTCTATGTTACCTTTTACAAATCCATTTATCATATCATGCGTTGCATTTTGCATAATTATGCCCATGCCCAGCATTTCGCACAAGAACATCAAAGAAATGTGCATTTCTCTGACAGAAATGGCATGGGCTCGGTACCTCCTCGTATTATATAGTCATAGCTTTTCTTTACCTTTTCTTGAGGTTGAGCTATGCTGTTTTATGATACTGTGGATTAGTTCGTACCTCCTACCACTTG
>JAEZRV010000043.1 GCA_023444055.1 Bacillota bacterium | reverse complement strand
TGGACAACCGCTATGATGTTGACTGGTTCATGATAGATACATCGAAGCTTTTAAACAATCAGAATAACGCCAAAATAAGCTTGACAGGAATAAAGGCGGGAGATGACTACAATCTTGCAATTGTAGATGCATCGGGCAATGTAATAGGAAGCTCAAACAAGACCTCAAATCAAAATGAGGAAATAAGTGTTAGGCTTGATAAAAATTCTAATAGATACTATTATATAGGTGTATATGCAAATTCATATGGGGCGAGCAGTCATACTGCGAATTTGAGCCTAAGTCTATTTCAAAGTACAGGTGAAGTAAATGTAAGTGACATTGGTAACATGAATACTGGTGAAGAATACTTGGAAGATCTTGTACAAGAAGCAGGAGCAACTTTGTCAGGTAGCACAGTTACCTTTATGGGTAAGTCAATAACCTATGGAAGTAATAACAGTAGATATGTAAATGGAAAAATAGTTGTAAATGCATATGACTTTGCTTCATATTTTGTTGACAACCTAACAATCAAGCAGACGCTTATAGCACTAGATCCGTAAGGAGACGTAGGAATTGCATCTCAAAGCGATATAATAAAGGTTGCAACACTGCATGAACACAGCGAAAATGTAAAAAATATTCAAAAAATACTTCAAAAGCTTAATTGTTGGGTGGACAAAGGTGGTAAAAAATCAAGTTCCCGAGCAACAGGCTACTATGGAGATGTAACGCAGGCATCCCTTATAAAATTCCAAAAGGAATATATGGGCAGGAATGATTATTCTATAATAAAAAATTCCTGTGATAAAGTAATGGCTGAAAAGCTTTCGGTTCATTTTTCAATAAATTTTGGAGTTAAAAGTGAAGGTCAAAATTCTGCAAAGATTAAGGAAGCAAAGAAAAACCTTGATAAGCTGGGATATGGAGCAAAGCTAAAAAATTGGATATATGATTCTAAAATAGGTCAAAAAATTTATGATTATTCGGGTGAATGGAACTACGAGTACAATGATGCACTATGGAGCTTTATAACTGATTATGGATATAAGGATAGATACATAAGCATAAATTTTGACAAAGATACTTTGTATCAGTGGATTAAGGATGAAGTTGGTAAGATAGGAACTCCACTTGACGATGATATATTTGTAGAAAAGGCAAGCAAAATTCACAATGAATCTGTTAGAATTAGTAATGCGAGGAATAGTTTGAGTGCATCAGTGCTAATAATAAACGAATATTACAATAAGGTGGTATCATCTAGTCAGTATAACAAAATTATTAACTCACAGAACTTTTTGCAGAGGTTAGCTCCTGAGCTTAATGCCTTAAAAACAATGCCAGAGTACATTAAGTTTAATATTGCCAGAAATATGGGGTTACCTTTTAGTTTTTGTGGCGATTTTCTTAATCAAAATGCTATCGGAGAAGCTTGGAATGCAATTCATTCTCTTTGTTTATTAAGAAATCAATTAATAATTAATGGTGAATTTGAGAAGGCGGAAATTGTAGCAGAAAAAATAGAATACTATCTGCAACATGGAACTATATCTGGCTTCAGTGAAAATCTTGTAGGGCTAATCGCTAGTACTGCAAAAGATGATATTAAGGGCGGAGCAAGGCAAGTTGTTCTAGGAAACTATTGTGATGATGTCACTTTGTCAGGTACAATTGGGCAAGTGTTAACTGGAATTTTTGGTGTTGATTTGCCGGGTGATATCAGAGATGTTTCATATGACATATCGAATTGGGAATGGAGTAAAGAGCATGGAATTCAATTTGGTATAGATATGGTGGGGATACTTCCCTTATTTGGGGTTCTAAAGTATGGAGACGAGGCTAAGGCACTTATAAAGGGGGGAAATATAGCAGATGCAGTTGCTAGTGCAGCATCAAGACGTTCTATTAGAATAATAAATGCAGTAACGGAATATTCTACAATGAATAGAGTAAAGCAAATTAGAGGTTTGTTGCCAAGTGATTTAAAACGTGGCGGAAATTTAGCAATTGCTACTGTTGATATCCCTGGATTGAAAAGCGAGTTTTATGCTCACAATTTAATAAATGTACTTAGTGATGCGCGCTCTGCACAAAATGCAGTTGCTGATATATCTGTTAAACCAACTAAAGATATTTTTCAAGCTTGTTATGCTGTAACTTCAGATGGAAGAACAGCTATAAGGAATAAAGATTCAGAGTTTAAGATACTTTCTGATATTGCCTCCAAACTTGGTAACAGTGTTAATGCTACAGGGAATATTAAATTATTTACTGAATTGGAACCATGTTTAAGCTGCCAGGATGTAGTTATTCAATTTCTTCAAAAGTACAAAAATATTACTATTGAAGTAATTCACAATAACAACAAACGACTAATACCATAAAGGAGTGATTTTGTGAAATACTACACATTATTAGAAGTTAAAGAGTTTATAAACTATGCATTTGAAGTTAAAATGCCAAGAGATTATTACAACAGTCCAATTGAAACTGCTAGCGTTTGTTTCGATGCGTATGATGGTGAAATGTCGGAGGGATTAACCGAATATGTCGTCTTAGCATTAATTATTGGTAAGAATATAAAAAAATACAATAACAGGATTTTTATTGGACAATATAATATTGTTATGAGTGCAGTAGAAAAAGCTCTTAGTAAATCATCTGAATTGCAGTTAAATGAAGATGAAAAAAGAGAGATAATTGAATTGGCTGGAGAGTTAAAGGAACTATTGCCTAAAATGATAATTGAGTATGATCCGTTTGCAAAGTAGTAGCTATGCACCTCAACTTGACTATAGTTGGGGTGCATTTATAATCAATAGAATTTAAGGGGAAATATAATATGTTAGATAAAGTTAAATCTATAATGTTTTGTTCTGTAGCTATTCTACTTTGCTTGAATTTTACTGCTTGCTCAAATGATAGTAATAAAGATTATACAAATACTGAAACAACTAAAGCCACAACTCTGGAATTATCACATGTAGATATTGAGTTGTTCTGTAAAGTTGGACTGGAAAATGCAGAGGTTGATGCTCTAAAAATGGAATTGGAGAAGCATAAGAGTGTAAATGCCTACAAATTAGTGACTAAAGAGGAACAGGCAAAAAAAGCAAAAGAAATACTAGGGGATGAAAAAATCTTTGAGGGGGAGTACTCTAATATTCTTCCTATTTCATTTTTGGTGAAATTAAATGATATTAGTTTGATAGACAGTTTTTATAATGAGTTTAAAGATGATTTTAGAATTGATAGTGTTAGAAAAAACAATAGACAGGCTACACAATCAAAGTGATTTGTTTATTGGGTTTTGTTGCAAATAACGCTTGAACTGGATTGGATTTTGTAATAAGGCAAAAGGACTTTAATTTTATTAATATTTTACGCAACACCAAAAAGCTGGTTAATCAATATAACTTCATAAGTCAATTACAGTTAAAATTATACCTACAAATTAACCTCATGTAATTGACTTTGTTATATTTGATGTACCAGCTTGTCCTTTACTTATCATCTGAAGGGATTAAATCAAGAAATAATCGAACAGGCGGAGATAACCTTGAAGACATCACAATATACACTAAACACGAAGCTTACGTCGGTCGCGGATTTAGAGGTTCCAGAAAGTATAGCAGAAAGTGTAGCACTGGGTGCAGGTGAAAATAGCCAACAAAGCACAGTACTTTCAGAGGATGGCTTGGTAAAGAGCACAGCAGAATTACCAGAAAAGCTGGAAAATGTCCC
>JAEZRV010000041.1 GCA_023444055.1 Bacillota bacterium | reverse complement strand
TATTGTTACTGTGCTTCCTGATACTGTGTAGTCAGTTCCATTAGTTAATCCTGTAATACCTTTGAAAGTGTTTCCGTTAGCTGTCAAATTAACTTTGATATCTGCTGGAGCATACTTATCAAATGTTGCTATTGTAGGATCTATTGTAGATACTGGCTCTGGTGTACCCTCTGTAATAGCTACACTACCGTTTGCAAAATTAACTGTAGAAATCTTTGTCATGTTGCCATCACCAAATGCTCCACCTTCATTGAAAGCAACAGCTGTTGTTAATTCTTTAGTTCCTAATACTTTGAATTTGATGTTTGCTAATACTCCATCAGCAGTAATTAGCTCATCGCCTATTGTGTTGTCTAGGAATACAAAGCTGATTTTACCATTTGCAGCATCTATCTTAGTTGAGAAGTTAACAGCTGGATTTACAACTATACTTCCTGCATCTACTGATACTGCTTCAAGTTGTGTTTTGTCATATCCAACATAGAAGTTGAATGTTCCAACATTACCTGATTTTGCTACATTTGCCATAGTTACAGGTACTGTTACTGATTGACCAACTTGAGTTAGATCTGTTATAGTTGCTATTTTTACTTTAAGAGCATCTGGTTGTGGTCCAGGCTTAACTGTTATTGTATATACAGGATTATTAGCTACACCAAAATCAAATGTTAAAGTTTTTGTAGTAGTCGTAATCTTAGACAAATAGCTCTTTAAAATTGTTACATTATTGCCTGATACTGTATAATCAGTTCCCTTTGTCAAACCTGTGATACCATTGAATGTTTTTCCATTAGGTGTCAAAGTTGTTGTTAAATCTGCAGGAGCTGCCTGATCAAAAGTTCCAGCTGTTGGAGCTATTGTAGGATCTTGTTCTGGTGGATTACCTCCATCTGGTGGTGTACCAGCTTCAAGATTACCATTTAAATAAGCAGTAACTTTATCATTTGCTGAATAATTAGATGCTACAGCAAATGAGTAGTCGTTAGCCATATTGTAGTTTGTCCAATCAGTTCTAGAAGTTCTAGTCTGTACAACCATGTATCCACCTACTGGAATAGTACCAGATGTGAAGCTAACTTCAATATATGTATCTGCAGTTGCTGTAGCTGGGTTCATAGTCACAAATGAACCTTTTACATTACCAGTAATACCAGTGTAAGTTCCAGTTTTACTCTGTGTTGCTGCATGGTCACAGAAGAAATTTTGAGCAGTACCACTATCCTTAGTATAGTAGTATCTAAGTTTAAGGTTTGCTAAATTAACATCACTAGTACCATTATTAGTTACCTGAAAATTTGCATATATTGTATTAGCCGAAGTTTGTGAATTTCCATTGTTGAAAAACTTAACATCTAGATTTGCAGTTCCTGCAAAAGCAGTAATTCCAGATGCGAATAATGTCACCAACATAGATAGTACCAATAAGATAGACATTGCCTTTTTACGCATTTGCATTAATAAATACCTCCTGTTATATTATTTTTTTTATGAAAACCACCTATCCACAGAGCCTGCCGGGGCATTTCACACATTCAGTTATTTATCGAAACAGCACTTTCATTATTATTTGTTTATGCAAAGTTTAAAATAATAATTTTCTCCCCTTGCTGTACCGAGCTAACTGAACTATTCATTTCACCCCCTTTTTTAATTTTTATTGGCTGAGTGGGTTAGCTAAACTCACCAAATTCTAAATGGTTTTCACAGATACTATTTTGAGGAAATAACTCCCTAAAGTATTGAACTATTTCCCAATATAGACATGCGTTAGCATAGTACTAATTTAAGCTGGTCAAATAAAAATAAGCTCACCCAAATTTCAAATGAACAGCCTACCTTTTTTGTAGCTTCCCAGTCACAATTTCATAAGTTTTTTTACATATTATTTTCTTTTGTATAATAAAAACTTTTATTATGAATTTATAATATTTTTAGTACCTATTGAAGATACATTCCTTTATCATCAGTATTAGTAAAAAAATCTTTTATTCCCTCGAGATTGCTTTTTAAAATAATTGTAACAGCAATAATATATTTTCTATTTCTTTCAACTGTCCGTTTATGTACATTAACAAATTTCATTAAATCTGATAACGGTAACATCCTTTTTCTAAACAATTTATCATTTAAAACTTCATTCTCAGCTATTATCTTAGCAATTTGAATGCATAAGCTACGTGAATCCTTATGTCTAGGAGAACATTCGACTAGTTCCTCTAAAGTAATCCCATAATCCTTTAGCTTTTGCTCAAACAGTAGTATTTCCTCTCTTATCTCAATCTTTTCATATTGATTAAAAGAATCACATATTAGGTATCTTTCTTCAAAGCCTTCATCATCTTCAAAATAAGAAAATGGAACATCTTTCAAATACTTTTTATTAAATCTAATGTAATCTATTATTCTATGCCTTATAACCATCTCTGCATATTTAAAGAAGTTTGAGTTCTTTTTAAAATCATAAAGATCAATCGCTTCATTAAAAGCCAATAAACCAATGCTATATTCCTCATTATTCTCATCTACATACTTCCCAACCAAATGGGATAGTGTTTTCAGAATATATGGCTTATAGTCATTAATAAATTTATTTTTAAGCACATTATCACCATTTTTTATTTTTTCAAAAATGGCGTTAATATTATTTGAAAAGTTAATATGTTGATTCAAATATTCTACTTTCAAGCGTTTGTATCCCTCCTAAACTACAAATTATTCAATATTTAAATAATAGATTTAGTAAAGCTAAATAATTGAAATGGAAGATATCCTATGAGTTAAAGCCCTTTGCTAAAAAACTCATATACCCTAAAGGTGAAGAAGCTAAGGTTTTGCATTTATAGTTAGGATTAGAAGAATATTTATAGGTAAGGTATATGTTGTTCATCACAGTATTAAACTATCATGGAATCAAATTATTTTATAACAAAGATAGACAATGATTTATCTTAATACACAATAATAAATTTGCCTCCTTCACCAAATACATTTAATCCCATTAAGACTATAAGTGCATACTACCATAAGCGATATCTTTTGTATATGATTTTATGTTAATCGCCAACAATTTACACATTATAGCAACTTTTTGCACTAAAAACAGACAACTCCATATACCCTCTTCTAAAATCTATCAAATAAACACTTATTTGTTCAGCAAACATCAGAAATATCGTGCACCTAAGCCCTCTATCCATAAATAGCTCTACTAAATCATATTATTAAGGTACACTACAATTCATATCATAGCTATCAGCACGCTTTTAAGGTTTTTTATCAAATCATCCTCTCTCTAATTCTAATTATTTAATATATATCCAATAATACCCTGGTACTATATTTTACCATAAAGTTCGTTCATACACCATAGTTTTATAAAATTCTTTTCATATTTCTCTATATTTTTACATTTTTTACATAGAACCATCCTATAATCCAATCTACACGCTATTTTCAAGCAAACTACCACTTTGATGACATCTCTGAAAACACAAATAGTAATTAAAAAAAGTGTATGGTACTTGCTTGATTGCTCAAATTCGCAAAAAGCTGCTTGCAGCTTTTTGATATGCGAAGAAAACGATGAATGCACAAAATGTAAACTTCGCTTTTTTCAAGCAAACTTCTATTTCGATAATACCTCTGGCGACACAAATAGTAATTAAAAAAAGTGTATGGTACTTGCTTTAAAAAGAAACAGAGGCTTTTGAAAAGCCCCTGTTTCTTTTTGTAACTCCTATATTCAACAAGGCTGGAGATATTCTCACCGCCTGAAAACCAAAGCGGTACCCGCCACTTATAGAAGTAGTGGACATTTTCTTGCCTCGTTATATAATCCCCGCATATATGTAACTCAAATCGGCTAAAGCCTCAATCCTAAACTACATTCAAAATAAGCTAGAAAGCATGATTTACCTTAATGTGGATACCTCGGACCATAATTGACTTTAGTAACTGAAACATATTTTAAATGCGCTATTCGGAATCAAACCTTTTATTAATGTACTTATTTTTTACAGCATACACTGCTAAAGAAGTTCTATCTGAAATTCCTAATTTGCTAAGAATATTGGTAATTATGTTTTTTACCCTGCCTTCTGTAATATTAAGCTCTGCAGCAATCTCCTTATTGCTCTTTCCATATACCACCAGCTCTATCAAGTTTATCTCTCTTTCTGTTAATGTATATTCAGGTTTTTTACTATCTGTCTGGTTAAATCTGTTAACTATGTTCTGATAAACATTTTCATCAATAACATTAAGGCCTTTCGCAACACCTTTTATTGTAGATATTAACTTTTCAGCATTTATATCCTTTAATAGGTACCCATCAGCACCATTTTTTAAGGCTTCCGATACACATTCAGTGTCGTCAAATGTAGTAAGCACTAATACTTTTATATCTGAAGAATAATTTTTAATTAGTTTCGTACCCTCAATTCCATCATAAGAAGGCATTTTCAAATCCATAAGCACAAGATCAGGGTTATGTATTTTGCATAATTCAAATGCTTCCTTTCCATTCATAGCAAGTCCAACAACTTCTATCTCATTATCACTCTCAATGATAAACTTGATGCCATCAGCTATGAGCCGCCTATCTTCCGCAATCAACACCTTTATCAAGGTTCTGCACCTCCTCTTTTAAAGGAATATAAACACTTATATTAAATCCACCATCACCGCTTGAACCATACATGAGTTTTCCGTTAACAGAAGCCACTCTTTGCACCATTCCTGATAAACCCATACCTTTTTGAATTTGACTGCACCCAATCCCGTTGTCTATTATAAAAAGTCTAATAAATTCATCTTCTATAATAAGAGATATTATTACCTTTTTGGCTTTTCCATGACGAACAGCATTGGTAATAGCTTCCTGGCAAACTCTGTAAACAACTTCATTGTAACATGATAAACATTTATCACACTCACCCTCAAATTCAAAGTCTATTTCTATTCCTAAATAACTATACTCTATTACCAGCTTTCTTAAGGAATTTACTATACTATTTTCTTCGAGATCTTTAGGACCAAAACCATTAATTGATCTCCTAAGCTCTTTTAATCCTGCTTTAGCAGTATGATTTACTGCTTGAATATTCTCTAAAGCTTTCTTAGGATCTTCAAGGCATGTCCTACTGCAAACTTCAAGCTGTGTAGTAATCAGAGTCATTGCATAACCAAGTGTGTCATGAAGGTCTCTGCTCATCCTATTTCTTTCTTTTTCAGCTGCAAGTTCTTCAACCACTTTCGCATGCTCTCTTAATTTATCAATCATATATTCAAGCTCAATATTCTTTTTATTTAGTTCTTCTGTCCTTTCATAAACCTTTTGCTCAAGATTGTGACTCCACTTTTCAATTTCCTCAGAGTATTCTTTCAAGCGTTTATAAAGACGTGCATTTTCAATTGATATACCTGCTTGACTACATATTAGTTCTAAAGTCTTTTTATCTTCTTCATCAAAAAGTCCTGACACAAGTTTATTATCAAGATAAATAATCCCTAATAGCTCCTCTTTATTTATTATAGGAGTACAAATGACAGATCTAATTTCCTGTGATATTACACTATGCTGCATATTTAATTCACTGTCAGTTAAAGCATCAAAAATAATAATTGGCTTCAATTCTTTTTCTACCTGTGAAATAATCTTCATGCTTAGTCCATACAATGAGCCTGTTATTTCATAACCATTAATATTTCGTACAACATTAACTTCAAGCTTTTTATCTCCCGTCTCTGGGTACAGTAACATAATACCTCTTTGAGCACCCACTAATTCAATGGCAGTATCCATTATTTTTTCAAGTAGAACATCAATATCCAAGATAGAACTAATAGCTCTTCCCATCTCTACCACAGTATTGAATTTATTGCTAGCAATTAAGCTATTAATAGTATTATCTTCATTATGTCCAAAAGATTTTACTATATCAGGTTCCATTAATTCTGTACATTTTTTTATGTATTCTTTAGATCCTATCTCAATAAATAAGTTGTAGGCTATCATAACGATCTTTTTACATTCTTCTTTTTTATGTCGCTTATTAAGAAAGCATGCATATTCATATAAACTGCAACCCAGCTCATATCTACGATTAATTTTATTATTATGCTTAATACTATCTTTATATAATTTTTCTGCAAGTATATTTTTATTCCTAAAAGCATAATACCCTGCCATAACCCGCAATGAAACGCCATATATATTAGACCATAAACGAGTAATTCTCACAGCAGTTCTACAAGCTTTATATACTTTAGAAAACTCTTTATACTTAGAACTTCTTTGTAACATATTGTTAGATTTAAGTATCATTACATTTGATTGAGCAAGCATTACAAAAGAGTTCCCAGAAATTTCTTTATTCAAACTATATTTTTTGTCTAACTCCACAGCTTTTTCAAAACATTCTTTAGCCTTTATATACTCTTTTTTTTCATAATGTATAACCCCAAAACAATATATTGCTAAGCAGTATGGAAACCAAAGTTTCTCTCTTTCAGCAAGCTCAATTGATTGGTTAATTAATGATATTGGCTTATCAAAGTCCCCTTTTTCTATGTAGCACCATGCAAGCTTTGCCTTTCCATAGCAAATACCATAATAATTTTCAATTTTCATAGAAATATCAATATAATGATTCAATTTTTCAAAAGCATCTGCATAATCTCCTGTATATTGTTTTATAGCTGCTATAATGCTTAAATTCGATGCATATTCCCATATATCACCAACCTGTTGGAATATTTCCGTTGATTCTTTTATTAAATCCATAGCAATTTTATAATCTCCCTGCCACAAACGTACATAAGCTATAAGTTGCATACTCTGAGCAACGCCATATTTGTCTCCTAGTTCTTTTTTCATTTGAAGTGCGGTTTCATGATACTTCATAGCTTTTTTATAGTTTCCAACCATAGCACTTTGCATTGCGTAGCCAGTATAAAGTACACTTATTTCTCTGCATCCTGCTAATCTCTTTCTTGCAATATTTAAGCCTTTAATTGTTATGTATCTTATTTTACTCAAATCACTAATAGCATACGATCTGCATAACGGATAAAATATAACTAATTTTTCTTTTTCTTCGTCACTTAAACTAGTTTCTCTAGTTTTCAAAATGTTACTGTTAAAAATCCTATTACAAAAAATATATTTTAAATATTCTTTTAGAAGGCAAAGTCTTAGCTTTTGCTTGTCACTTGGTATTTCTTCTCCTAACAGCTTAAGTGCCTCAATATGATAAGTCTGAGCTTGATTAAAATTACCTTTTTTAAAATAGGCAGTTCCAATCTTGCTCAGTAATTTAGCTCTATCAAGTACATTATCAAAGAATGGTAGTATTTTATTTGCAATACTTACAGCTTTATCACTGTCGCCAACAATAATATATTCCTCTACCATCTCTTTATATATGCCAATGAAGTCGTAATAGCTGTATCGTCCATCATCTTCCATGTATTTTTCTGCTAACTCAAAATACCTTAACGCATCCTCAGTTGCAAAAGATTCCTTAGACTTATGGGCAGCAGGAATAATATATTTCATAGCTTTATTTCGATCAAAACTCTCTATGTAATGATGTACAATATCAAAAAAGTAGTGTTCCTTCCTATCATCTGGGAAAGACTCTAAAATTTCTCCCAGTTCACTATGCAGTTGTCTTCTTTTATCTGCTGACATTTTCTCTAAAACAGCATCTCTTATACGGTCATGGGTAAAGATATACATTCCTTTTTCGTTTAATGGCTCTATAATTTGTATATCACTTATCTGATCCAAAACATTAACAAGTTCTGTCCAACCAATACATGAAAACGCTTCTAGAATTTCAGCATCAAAATTTTTCCCTATAATAGCAGCTTTTTCGAGAACATTTCTATGGTATAAACTTATATTTGACAATCTGTTAAGAACAATACCTACAATATTTTCAGGAAGATCAAAATCATTTAATTTCTCCCATTTTAATATCCATTTATCCCCCTCAAAAACCAGAATTGAATTATCAGCCAATGTTCTGATTAGATTAGTTGCATATAGAGGATTTCCCCCAGATTTTCTATATATATATTTTGAAAGTGTAGCTAAATCCTGTACACTATCTCCTAACCCCATCTCAATTAATCTTTTTGTACCATCATAACTGAGTGGATAAAGTTTAATTAACTGAGTTGTTGGTAAATTTGAGTGTTCCATATATATTTTTTTAATTCCACAATTTTCTGCAACTTCGTCATCTCTAAATGTACCAACCACTAAAAGATTGGATTTGTAAATCCCTTTGATAATTTCCTCCAATAGAGTTAATGTTCCAAAGTCTGCCCATTGAAGATCATCTAAAAAAATAACGCAATACCTTTTTTCCGGCGCCAAATTAATAAAAAAGTCAGCCAATGTTATCAGAAACCTTTTTAACTCCCGGTTTTGCTCTAAATGTGATATCCTATTAGCATCTCCAAATATTTTTGAAGCTCTAGGGTTTAATGTAATTACACATGCCTCTAAGCCACCTAGTACATTTCTTAATCTGCTGGTTTCATTATATTGCATTTCAGAATCATAGTTGTTATATATATTTATGTAATCATCAATAATGTCCTTAAAAGGTTGGTAAGGATTCTTATTCTCATTATTTAAGCATCTTCCTTGTAAAAACAGTCCATCGCTTGTACAAACGTAGCTCCTTATTTCCTTAACCAATCTACTTTTTCCAACCCCAGATCCCCCAGTTATTAACAGTGCGCTTCCTTTCTTGTAAGAAGCGTTAATAATTGCATTTGATAGCACCTTAAATTCACTGTCACGCTCTACCATACTCATATAATAACTTATTTTTTTTCTTTTATCCTTGCAGCCAATATTAAAATTTCTTCCGCCATTTATGTACCTGTTTAAATCATAAATAAACCCTGATACGGAAGAGTAACGCTGTTCTGGATCTTTGGCAATAAGTTTTAAAATGATTTTATCAAGAGTACTATCTATAATTGGATTAATATCACTGGGATTTGGTGGATTAAAAGCCGCATGCATATGAACAATTGTATTTATGTCATTTCCATAAATAGGTGCTATCCCTGTGAACATGTGATAGACTAATATTCCAAAAGAATATATATCACTTCTTTCATCAAGTGCTTTATTTATTATACCGATAGCCTCAGGAGACATATACCCCCATGTACCTGAGATTGCTGCTGGAGTTTTCAATTCTGAGGAATCCTTTAAAATAGAAATGCCAAAATCAATAACCTTAACTCTTTTTGAGTAACTGTCAAAATTCTCACGAATAAATATATTTGCTGGTTTTACATCTCTATGAATGATCCCATTAGAATGCACATATTCAAGTGCTTTTGCAATATAAAGAGTTATTTCTATAGCTTCATTTATTTCTATAGGTTTATTGTCTATTAATTTAGAAGACAGATTGGCTCCTTGAAGTAATTCCATAATTACGTAAGGGTATCCCTCAAATTCACCAACACCGTATGTTTTTATAATATTAGGATGATCAAAACTACTTATAATAGCAGCTTCTCTTTTGAAGCGTATAATATGTTCTATGTAACTAGATGTAATCTTAGGCTTTAATACCTTTATAGCAAATTCCCTGTCTGAATAAATATCAATTACCTTTAGAACAAAACTTGTTACTCCCTCACCTATTGTCTCTAAAACCTTAAACTTGCCATCAATTATACTTCCGATTTCGAACACATTATACCCCATTCCAATTCAAAACTTTATTCCTACTTTTGGGTATGCTAACTGCAGATTTCTTTAAATATACTAGTTACTTTAAAAATTTTCTGACTAGTATCACTTATATTATAACATGTTTATACATTGTTAACAATATATACAAGAACAAGGGTGAAATAAGTCACCATGCAGACAGTGACTTATTTCACCTTTTCTTCTTTATTGATTTAGTATAAAATTATATTCGAGAGTATATTTCATATCATATTATGTCAGCAACAAAACACACAAAATGTTTCAAAGTAGTGTAACAAAATTTAGACAAGCACTACTTTGATTCCCTAAACATATTTGATGATACAGTAGGTAAAATAATCTTTTAGGCGATAAACAGTATTTTTAGCAAAACTGATACAGCGAATTACTAAGCTCATATTTTTATTTGTTTATCCGTATAGCATAGCTATACATATTAATTTAATAAACTCCTATTACAATGAGGTCTGCTTTATTTAAATGCATGTAGATTTCGAAAACTTCAAAGAAAAAGAGCATCACGTTAGTGATACTCTTTTTCTTTGCTTATAGATAAATTTTGTATAGCATGTTCTAAAGTATTCACAATTAATTTTTTGTCATAGGTTTTGGTGTTTATAGGGCTATTCATAAATTATATTTAAAGTTACTATGCAAAACATTCGACATTTTCCAGCAAACAATATATTATTTATACTAATATATTATAAGGAGCAATATATAATGTTAAATTTATACAATCTAACCACTAACTATCTCGAATTTTGTAGGTATCAAAAAAATCTAAATGACAAATCACTAAAAGCTTATAAAATTGACCTAAAACAATTTGTACATTTTATGAAGGACACTGACTGCGAATTAAGCAAATCAAATGTTTCAAATTATATAACTCACCTTCATAAAAACTATAAGCCTAAAACGGTAAAAAGAAAGATAGCCTGCTTAAAAGCATTTTTTAATTATCTTGAATATGATGAATTTATAGAAAAGAATCCTTTTTCTAAAATGAAAATAAAATTTCAAGAACCATCACTTTTACCCAAAACAGTCTCACTTATTACTATTCAAGCAGTTCTCTCGGCAACTTATCAGGAATCTTTCTCACAAAACAAATCCACCTATTTTTATAACTCTGTAACACGTGATATAGCTGTCCTTGAACTGCTCTTTGCTACTGGTGCCAGAGTCTCAGAGCTGTGTTCATTAACTATTAACGATGTCAATATTTCTGATGGAGTTATTAAAATTTATGGTAAAGGTTCAAGAGAAAGAATTGTTCAAATTGGCAATGAGGATGTACTTCTAGCATTAAAAAAATACAAAAACGCATTTTTTAGTACTAATAATAATGAAGGTTTTTTCTTTATAAACCGTTTAGGCAACCGCCTTTCAGAACAGTCAGTAAGATTTATGATAAACAAATACGTAAATAAAGCAGGAATATCAGCCCATATAACCCCTCATATGTACAGGCATTCCTTGGCAACTTTATTGCTAGAAGCAGATGTTGATATCCGCTATATCCAACGGATATTAGGGCATAGTTCAATAGTGACAACCCAGATATATACTCATGTTACATCTAATGCTCAAAAATCCATTATCGTTGCTAAACATCCTAGAAATAAGGTTATTTTGAATAAAGGATAACTATTAATTATCGAGGGTTTAGAGTGATATTATGAAAAAGAAGCATTTTACTGGAATTTTAATATTGTGTGGACTGGTATTATTGATTGGGATATCTATTATTATTTTAATTAGCTATTCCAATATAATGCCAAAGAATATTTCAGACCAAGTAAGTACGTTTTTAAAAGACAATATTATCTTTTTATCTTTTTCAATGTTATTAAGCATTATAGGTTCTATTGCTAGTATTATTGGATTAATACAGGATTCTTCTAAATATCAAAATAAATTTAAGCACAGTAAGATTATAATAAGGCAGTATTCGCTAAACCATGCCCAGTTTACTAATAGGATAAGTGAATTTCAACAATTGATTGAAAAAATATCTGGTAATAGCCTTATTAATGTTTTTGGGGATAAAGGTGTTGGAAAAAGCGAGTTGTTAAAGTTGATTTCAGACATTATTAACGGGAATATAAGCAAGGACTTTAAAAATGAGCATCCTAATATTATGGAAATATCAAACTTAAAAAAAGTAAAATCATTATATTTTGATATTTCTGACAAAACAGGCTACACAGATATAGTTAATGAATTAAGTGAAAAAACATGTTCTACAACTTCATCAAATATCAATAATTTTATGGAAAGTATAAAATACAACTTTAAAAATATTAAATTAATTATAATTTTGGATAACATAAATAATAAAGGTAGTAGAAAAGATATTGAAAATGTAATAGAATTTTATCATGGACATAGGCCAAATGATGTTTTTATAATAGGTTCAATTAAAAGATTTAATACTTTTAAATATACAGTGGAAGATGTTGAAATACTACCATTTAAGGAGAAAGAAATAGCATTATTAGCTTTTAAAAAAAATAAAAAGGTTTCAGAAGCTAATCTAAAAAATCTTTTTGCAATTTCGCAGGGTCTTCCAATTTTCTTGAATTTTATTTTAAACAATTATAATAATGAAAACATATCAGATAAGATTTTATTATTAAGTATGAAGGAGTATTTTATAGAAACTTTAAGTGGTTTATCGGATGATTCATTAGAATTACTAAAATGTGCATCTTTCTTTAGTATTTCAAAAGTTGAGTTAAGTTATAATCTTCTAAGAGAATTAGGATATGAAAATATTGAAAATAAAATATCTGAATTAAAACAATACTCATTAGTTATTATAAATCCCACACTTAATACCTTTAAAATACATGATCAAGTTTCGGATATTATAATAGAATATTACTATAAGCAAACTGAGGAGATAAATTCTCGAATAGCAAAATATTATAAAAAGTATGAAAATAATAGAGAATATGTTCTACATACCTTAGTTTCAGATTTGCTGATATATGAATATAATTATGTTATTAATATCATTAATGAGGAACTTGAGAAGGACAATTATGCATTCTTAATTTCTGTTGGACAATTGATTAAAAAGTTTGATAGGAGTTGTTATATTGCAAATCAAATTCCAGACTTATACAATATAATAACTTATACTCATCTTTATGCTATAATGGGAATTGGTGATTATATTGATGCAGCTAATTTTGTAAAAAATTTTAGTAAAATGCCGTATTCATTTTCAAGTATTGTTAATGTAGAAAGCCAAATTGAGTTTGATTTTCACTTCCTTTGGGCTGATTTAGATCATTTGCAGAATAAGTATACCATGGCAATACAGAATTTTGAAATACTAAAAGCCAAAGCAGAGAGCTTGAATTTTGTTAAATCAATACCAAAATGTACTTGGGGAATAGCTCATTCATACAGACATCAAGGAAAGTTTTTATCAAAAGCATATGAATATTATTGCGCATGTGAACTCGAAGCTAGAAAGTATAATCAAAAGAAATATCTTATTAAGTCCTTAAATGGTAAAATGTGTATTAATTTAGTTTGGAATAACATGAGTTTTAATTATGATGAAGTAATAAACGAAATATATGCAATAGCTGGAAACGATGAAACATTAAAAGATACTATCTATTCAACTAAGAAATATCAATCTATATACTATAGAAAAATAAAGCGTTATACTGATGCAATTGTTTGTATAAAGGAAGCATTAAGTTGGTATGAAAGTATCGGAAAAAGATTAATCTATAATTTGTATTTTGAGTTAGGTGAGTATTATAGAGATTTAGAAGATTATAACGATGCATTTAAGAATTATGGCAAATCTTTAGAGTTTGCGAACAAAAATTTAGATAAAAATTTATTAACTCAATCAAGGCTAGCTATTCTTTTAACTGAGATAGGAGCAAATCATTTTTATTATAATAAAAGTTTGGAATGTCAGCTCGAAGAAATTATATCCATCATAGAAATATGTGAGGATTGTGACTTGCAATATAATAAGATTCAAGCTGAAATTGTACTATTATATCTAAAAGGAGAAAATACATCTAATTACCTAGACTATACAAAATATTTAGAAAGTAATAACCTAATCCAAGAATCAAATATATATAAAAACTTATCGCAGAATACGATAAAGCATATGCAGTTACTTTTGCTGTAATCTATCTATAACTTGTTCAATAAATATAGAATCAAAACAATATTTTACTTGTTTGTTATTATTTAAACAATTAATAAGTTGTAGTGTACTTTGGTCTGAACAATTATTTTGAATATTTGAGAAAATTTCACTTATAATTGTAATTTCACTTTTATTCCAGCCATATCTAGTTATTTCTTGAACTCCAAGCCTTAGACCATAGTTTCTAAAAAGAAGTTTTTCTTTTTTATTTAAGGTTATACCAAAGAATATTGCTTTTTTATAGAAAAAATTAGTTAATTGTTCGTTTAAATGTATAAATATCTGATGGGTCTGGCTATACACATCATTGATTTTTGCTACATTAAAACCTTTTAATTCAAGCGATTTGCCGAGGGTATTTGCATTTAAAACTACTTGCTTTTGATAACTTTCACCGAAATATTCCATTTCGATTAATGTGAGAATTAAGCTTGCAATTTGGTGCATTTGGGTATTACGTATGTACTTAGGATTTATAGTTTTATCTAAAAGTTTAGCAAGCTCTGTATTTTGAGTCATGATTAATCCACAGGTAGGTCCAGGCAGAGTTTTATGTGTCCCTCCTAATAAAACTGTATTTTTGTTTTGAACAAATGGATTGGGTAACATTTTTCCAGCAATTAGTCCTAATATTTGTGTTGCATCATAAACTAAAATAGTATTTTCTGATATTTCTAATCTATTTAAGATTGGAGCAAATAGAATATCTGAAGGGGCAATAACAATCATATCTATTCTTTGACTTTTTAATATTTTGTTTATTCGTTCATAGTCAAAATCATACTTGTCATAATTATATGGCATAGAAACTATTTTCAAACCAAGACGATAGCATATTTCTGGAATAGAAGGATGACCGCCACAATCTGGCATTGAAACCATTACAGAATCACCTTGTTTAGTCAAAGACATAAGTACTGTAGTTATTGAGTTCATCCCAGACAAAGTTCTTGCATCAGCATATGTACTTCCGAAAAGTGTTGTACATTGCTTATTAATTAACTTATAAAAGGGATACAAAGTTTCACTTCCTATAAAGTTGTTTTCAATGCAAAACTCGTATATACCATTCATAATATACCTTTCCTGTAAACTTGAGCTTAGAGGAATTTTTGAAAATGGAGAGATTATATTCTCGGCAGCACATAGTGGAATTGTTGATTTATGATATGATTCAAAGTTTTGCATTACATTGACAAAATCATTTAGAGAATTACTTTCATATGAAGATATCAGCTTTTTCACCCCTATATCAATTTTTAAACCCTCGATAATTAATAGTTATCCTTTATCCATATAATAATACCAAATCATTTACCATGCTTCAACCCATAATTACATATTATTTCAAATTTTAAATAATTTTATATTTACTGTTTTCCTTATCAAGAAAAACAGATATTATTCTTCATTTTCTCTATGTGATACGTGCAATTCCATCTGCAATGTGATAAACTACTACTGTCCATTCGGGACGCCTCTGTTTTTTGATATGGCCTGCGAAACCAATATCATTGTAGCATAGGAGGTTTTTTATTATCCGAAGTAACACTACTGTTCACTCTATTCGCCCATGCATAGCATGGGGATTAGTAATTGTCATTTAAAAATTTACGCAGTTTGTTATGAATGCATATAATGCAGAATAGCCACATTATATATTATTTTATCTTCTTCCACTGAGCATCCCGGCCTGCACTTATGCGCTCAATTACTCCTTCTTTTTTTAACTTATCTAAAGCTCTATTAATAGTTGAATCACCTACATCTGGGCATGCTTTTCTAATATCGGATTTGGTGAAGTCGCTAACAAAATGTTCTATAGCCTCTATTACTCTTCCACCCTTATTACCTCTCGAATCATCAATTGTACCAACTCGTGATTCAAATTCTTTATAAGCGGCAATAATAACTCCAAGCATATATTCTAACCAAGGGAACAAGTTATGTCCCTCTTCATGCCAGAGTTGTGAAGATTTCTCAAGCGTTTCGTAATATGATTCTTTGCTTTCTTCAATAATATTTTCAATACTAATAAACCGGCCTACTTCATAACCAGACTTATACAACAACAAAAGAGTTAAAATCCTTGCCATTCTGCCATTACCATCATCAAATGGATGGATACATAAAAAATCAAAAACAAATGTACAAATCAAGATTAACGGCTCTACTTCATTTTTATAAGTAGGGTCATTAAAATAACTGCATAATTCATCCATAGCATTCGGTGTTTGAAAAGCAGATACAGGTCTAAACCTTACTCTCTTTTCTCCAGAGGATAAGGATTCTTGAATAATATTGTCTCCATTCTTCCAGGAACCACCATAGATAGGAGAGAACTTATATAAATCCCTATGTAATTGCCAAATAACTGATGAAGTTATGGGGATTGAGTCACTTGAGGAATGTATAGTAGATAGTACATCTCTATATCCAGCAATTTCTTCTTCAGACCTACTTTGAGGATTTACCTTCTCATTCATTATGTCTTGAAGTCTCTTATCATTAATTACAATGCCTTCTATACTATTTGATGCCTTGGTACTTTGGATGATAGCAACTTCCTTTAATGTTTTAATAATTTCTGGAGATTGCTGATAATATAAATCTTGCTTCCCTTTATATTCATTAATTTTGCTAATAGTCCTTACAATATTCATAGGGACACTCATTTTTATTATCTTCTCATTTCTAAAGGACATCATTATCTTCTCACCTCATGTACATAATCTCAAATCAATACTAATTATTCTGGATTATTTCCATTCTACCATAAATATAATCATATTCATATTATATGCACAAATTAATTTATCAATTTAGTCTAATTGAGTATATTAATTTAGTCATTTTTTAATACATGAGTAAATTAACTTACTCACAATATGTTCAAATGAGAAGTTAACTATTTAATGAGTATCTTAAGTTTCTTATTTCGGACTTATCAAAACAAATTAATCTACTAATCTGGAAATTAATTTAGTCATATTGTGTTTAATGCCTACATTAATTTATGGTACTAGGCAATATTTATACAAATAATTTGCCTAGTACTAAGTAAAGTTTATCAGTTTTCTAATGAAAGATACTGTTTAAGTGCATTATGTATCATCATATTTCTATCTAGTAATAAATTTTCATCACCTCTAAAAACAAACCTAATCCTGCTTTTTTCTTTCATTTTACCATTTCTGTCTCGCGTCTCAAATTTATATATATTTCCAATGACTCCTGCAGAATATAGGCTTTTTAGAATATTAGATAGCTTGTGTTCATAAATTAAGTTTTGCACATCAGAATCATATTCTATGAGTTTATCAACTCTTGTATTGATTTCTGCAAATGAAAAATACTGAGTAAAACCATTAAATATTTGACATAAAGCTTCCAACTGCTTGCTGGAATAAACAGCTCGTATTTCTTCAAGTAACTCAGTCCAACATTTTGCTGAATATGTTTTTCTAATACCATCGAATACATTATGTGATAATTTTATATTATCAGGATAAATTTGTTGAGCTATATTCATTAACCTAACAATATCTCTTGGCCTGTACCATGTATTATATAGTATATATTTTTCGGTTTCTTGATTCTGGACCATGAGATCAAAATATTTATCCCATAACTCGTCATCAGTTAACAAACACTTTTCGTTAAAATATGATTGTTCTGCTAATCTAATCTTTCGAAGTATGATCTTAATTAATGGATGTTCTTTGTAATCGCCTTCAAATCTGTGCCATGAAATTGGAATTCCAAAGTCCTCAATTATCTTATTTATTTCTTTTCCTGTTGACTCAATAGCAGTTAAAACTTCAGAACGTATTGCACTTATGATAAATACATTAAATTTATTTAATCGGCAAAACCTATTAAACCTATCAACAGCTATTACTAAATCTCTTATTAACCGAGCATCTCGATTATACTCTTTCTTCGTAGTGTACGAAAGCTCGATTTCGTCTATGTAGATGTACAATCTGTCACCAGTTGGTACTAAGTTTTCAAAATATTTATCACATATTTTAACAACAGTGTTAAACTTAACTTTTGTTTTGCTTTGATCTGTAAATTCAAAATCGAGTCCTAGTTCTCCAACTTCTCCAGCTTTTACCTTAACCTCACCTTTCTTTATGTTCGGTATTAGTGCTCTTAAACCGCTTTTCTGCTCATCTATCTCTAAGGATAAAACATGTTTTTTATATTTTCTCCAGTTCTCATCATCTTCAAATACGTTATAACTTTCAGATTCTATATACTCAACTAAGCTTCTATGGAAAAACCACCTCCAAACCTCTTCGAAATTTTGGTCATTGTCTACGTTCTGTTCAAATTGGTTTGAATCAAAATAACTTGAAGCTCTTGCAAAATTCTTCTTATCTTCTTCTTTTATGTTTTCTTTGAACAAAATAAATAATGATTTAGTATTATAAATATCCTCAAACATAATACTTAAGTATCTTAACAATGCGGTTTTTCCTGTCCCTTTTAAACCATATATAAAGCTCTTGCCACCATTATAAAAATATTTAATATCAACATTATTTGGTATTATGAATGATTCTTTAAAATATATTCTTTGCTTCTCGCTATTTTCCATTAATTCATTCTTAGCATCCGAATGACCAAAATAAATGTCACTTAACTTTATTGATTGAGTTTTAGATGTCATCTTATCCCCCTAAGTTCTTATATTATAAGCAAGTATTCGACATTGGATTTATAAACCCTTTTAATTTAACATTTTTGTAAATATTTATTATAGTGTTTGATTTGATAGAGAAAATAGTATTATTCGCTCTAAAAACTGCTATAAATACAAAAAGAGCTCCAAGACCTAAGTCTTGAACCCTTTTTATGTTTGGAGCTCCCAATCGGAATCGGACCGATGACCTCATCCTTACCATGGATGCGCTCTGCCAACTGAGCTATGGGAGCATATGGAGCGGGTGATGGGAATCGAACCCACGCGGTCAGCTTGGGAAGCTGATATTCTACCATTGAATTACACCCGCAAAACGTTCTAATATTTTCAACTTGTGTAGTATAACACGTACATGTAAGTTAGTCTAGCATCATAAACACCAATATTTTCAAATTAGCCTTTTTCTTCTTCTAAATATTTCTCCAATTTACGTTTTACTCTTTGTAACGCATTATCAATTGATTTAACATGCCTGTCCAACTCTTCTGCAATCTCTTGATAAGATTTTCCTTCTAAGTATAAAGTCAAAACTTCCCACTCAAGTGAGCTAAGTATCTCACTCATCTTGTTTTCAATACCACGAAACTCTTCTCTATTTATAACTAATTCTTCTGGATCACTGATACTTTCTTCACTGATAATGTCCATCAGAGTTCTATCAGATTCCTCATCAAAAATAGGCTTGTTAAGAGAAACATACGAATTTAAAGGTATATGCTTTTGTCTAGTCGCTGTCTTGATAGCTGTAATAATCTGTCGTGTTATACAAAGCTCAGCAAATGCTCTAAAGGAAGAAAGCTTGTCCCCTTTATAATCTCTAATCGCCTTATATAATCCAATCATACCTTCTTGGATTATATCTTCTCGATCAGCTCCTATAAGAAAATAAGTCCTTGCCTTTGCACGTACAAAGCTTTTGTATTTGTTAATAATATACTCAAGTGCACGCTCATTACCAACCTTTGCATCAAGTATTATATCCTCGTCAAGCATATTGCAATATGCTTGAGAAACATTAACCTTTAAGTTCGTTTTCAATACTGTTGCCCCCAGTTTTTCGCTTGTAAAAGAGTGGTAAATCAGAATATAGACATAAATAAATTATATGAAAAAAACTGCTGTATGTCAAGTTTTACTTGCCCCCTACGAATTTTATCCAGTTTTTCAAATATATCCAGCACCATGCATCAAAAACCATAAAAAACTTCAGTTCATTGATTAGTTACGTCGTATCCATTTGTACAAAATATTCTGTCCACCCTCCATTACAGCCCCATATAAAACAACTAGCCCTTACTTCTTTGTTTAAGTATTTCATACATAACTATTGCTGCTGCAACTGAAGCATTTAATGAACTTATCTCACCTTGCATTGGAATATTAACTACAAAATCACACTTTTCACGTATAAGCTTACCCATTCCTTCGCCTTCACTACCTACAACAAGAGCAATTGCGCCCTTTAAATCGCTATTATAAAACGCTTTTTCGCCTGTAGAATCTGTACCTACAACCCAAACATTATTTTTCTTGAGATATTCTATTGTCTGGGCAATATTTGTTACTCTTGCTACAGGGACATATTCAATAGCTCCAGCAGATGCCTTTGATACAGCTGAAGTTAATCCAATTGCTCTCCTCTTAGGTATAATTACTCCATGAGCTCCTACAGCATTAGCAGTTCTGAGAATTGCACCAAAATTGTGTGGATCAGCTATTTCATCAAGAATTATTATAAATGGAGGTTGTCCTTTTTCTTCGGCTATCTTTAATATGTCGTCAACCTCAACGTACTCTTTTACAGCAACAAATGCAATAATGCCCTGGTGTGACTTCGTAGATGACATACTCTCTAGAACACCATGCTCAACCTCTGTTATTATAATTTTCTTTTCTCTGGCCATGGCAATTATTTGACGGATCGAACCTTCTCGCTCCCCCTTTGCCACAAATATTTTGTTTATAGTTCTGTTAGCTTTAAGAGCTTCCATTATAGGATTTCTGCCCTCAAGCTTGTCAATCTCTCCAACAAATTCGTCTTGAGTTTCCACAACAGATTTATATTCAACCTCTGGTCCTCCTGGATATGGACTCTTCTTTTCTGTATTAAACTTTGAGCCTCTTTTTTCGCCATATGGTTTCTTATCTGAATCAAACTTTGACCCTCTTTTATCACCGTAGGGTTTTTTATCCGAATCAAACTTTGAGCCTCTTTTTTCACCGTAGGGTTTCTTATCTGAATCAAACTTTGACCCTCTTTTTTCACCATAGGGTTTCTTATCCTCATCAAACCTTGAGCCTCTTTTTTCGCCGTATGGCTTCTTGTCTACATCAAATTTTGAGTCTCTTTTATCACTGTAGGATTTCTTGTCTGTGTCAAATTTTGAGCCTCTTTTTTCGCCGTATGGCTTCTTATCTTCATCAAATCTTTTGCCCCCATTTTCACCGTATGGTTTCTTCTTCCCAAAATGAAACTTAGGTCCAATCTTATTATCATTGCGTATCTTATTTCCCAATCTATTTCTTTCTTCAGCCATTACGTAAACCTACTCTTTCACTATTATTTTATTATTGTTTGATTTCTCACTAAGAACTTATTAATTATCCTTCAACAGACAGCATCAATATATACTTAAGTCTCTCTATATCGTTCGTAAGGTACAAATAACCTATAAGCGCCTCATACCCTGTGGAATATCTATAGTCTGTAATCTCTGCATGTTTTGGAGCTGTAGTAGACTTTGCATTTCTTCCTCTTCTTACTATATCCAGCTCATCCTGAGTAAGCATATCCTTTATTTTATGAATAATATCGGACTGTGCTTTTGCATTAACGTATTTTATAGACATCTTATGAAGCATATTTACATTAGTCTTATTATTTACCACAAGCATAGTTCTAATGTATACTTCATAAACTGCATCACCAATATATGCCAAAACTAAAGGATGTAGATTCATTACATCCATTGGCTTAATATCAAAGCCCTTACGCATACTGCTAATAATATCTTCAAACATTATATTCTCCAACTCTATTACTCATTCTGCCCTGCTTATCTAAGTTTGCATAAAATGGTCTCTGTAACTTACTATAGTCAATTACAGTTCAAAGCCTTCGTCCAACAAGCTATAAATGCAAATCAGTATAATTATACACTAAACTCATATTTGTTAAAACATTTTTTATTATGTAATGTACAAATGAATAATTAGAAGCTTATCCACAGCTAAAAACATCTGCTTTAACTATACTCAGCTAATCACCGTATTTCCCACAATTTTTACACACATTATCCACTTTGTGGACATGATTTCTGTGGATAATGTGGACTAAACTGTGTATATATTAAAAATAGGCTTATCCACGTTGTGAATTAATTCTCACTATTTGATAACTAAACCCACAGGACAATGATCTGATCCCATAATTTCAGAATATATTTCAGCAGACTCTATTCTGTCTTTCAAGCACTCTGAAACACAAAAATAGTCGATTCTCCAACCTGCATTTTTTGTACGCGCATTAAACATATATGACCACCATGTATATGCTTCTGCTTTATCAGGGTATAAACTTCTATAAGTATCTATAAAGCCTTGGGACAAAAGTTCTGAAAGCTTGTCTCTCTCTTGAGAAGTAAATCCTGCACTATTTCTATTAGTTTTAGGATTTTTTAAATCTATATCATTATGTGCAACATTCATATCTCCACAAAAAATAACAGGCTTCTTTTCCTCTAATTTTTTTAGATACGTCCTAAAATCATCCTCCCACTTCATTCTGTATTCAAGCCTTTCAAGCTCACGCTTTGAATTTGGTGTATATACATTTACCAGGAAATATTCTTCAAATTCCAACGTAATTATACGCCCTTCATTATCATGTTCCTCAATCCCAATTCCACAGGAAGAAGATATTGGCTTTATTCTAGTAAAAATAGCAGTTCCAGAGTAGCCCTTCTTAGAAGCATAATTCCAAAACTGCTCATACCCATCTAATTCAAGCTGTAATTGCCCTTCTTGTAGCTTGCTTTCCTGAATACAAAATATATCTGCGTTTACCTCTTTAAAAAAATCCAAAAATCCTTTCCCTATACATGCTCTAAGTCCATTAACATTCCATGATATAAGCTTTGTCATATGTATTCCTCCCGTTATTAGTTTATACTAGTTGCATATAAACGGTTAGCAACCGTTTATATAGTCGCAGTATGCGACGTAACATCGTAAGATGTGCGAATCAGTATTATTAGTTACAAATCGGCACCAAACCCCTTAGCTATCTTTATAAAACAAGTATCCAACCATTTAAGGTCTGTGGCATGTTTATACCAATATTCTTTGCTTATTCCTGTTTTTTTACTTATAAAATCAAGAGCCTCAAGTAGCTCATCATAATCACTGAGTGCTGATAATTGAACGTATCCTTTTTTACCATCTACATTTACCAAGTACCAGCTATTGTCAGTTATCCCTTCAACAACTGCTAGTTTACCTTTAACAAGCTTACCAATGCTAGCAGATTCTTCATATGGTTGTTCAAAAACTATAGTATCCATTGCTACCTTTTTAGTTAAGTTCATAAAGGTTACCTTAACCTCTGGAAACTGATTAGCAAAAAATTTTAATCTTCCAAATAAGTTAAATGAACTAAATAGTTGTGTATTTACTACCCCATAATAAGTTCCTCTTGCATGGGTTACTCTATCATTACCCATGTAGACTCCAACATGAATTATACCCGAATTAGTCTTCTCGAAACATAAATCACCGGCTCTCAGCTCACTCTTTGGTATTTTCTTGCAAAGCTTAATATATATATCATTTGCCGTATAATCAAAATTTAATGGAATAAGTCCCATCCTCTGCAAAGTGTATACAATAAGACCCGAGCAATCATAATATTCTTTTCCCAACCATCTTTCTGCTGAATAATTACTAAAGTAATAATGAGATCTGCCATATTTCTCTACAAGCTTGCTTAAGTTTTCCCTTGTAAGAGGTGTATTGTTCTGACCTCCATATACATATCCTGATCCAATTTTTGAGTTGGCTATGGATATAAATTCTTGAAGCCTGTTCATAAATATTATCCCTTTACACATAGTTCTATTTACATAATATGAACAAACTGAACTACATGTGTAAAACTAGTTTGGATTTAAAATATGCCTTTCAAATAATGTTTTGAGAATGTTCTAAGAATATTCGCAAAATTACCAAAAGGGTCGGCAAGAGCATATTTCATGTTCCAGCCAACCCTAATTTACTAAAACTTTTCTACAGTTATCATTAATCCTTCTTTCCTGATTTTCCTAGGTGTAAAACTAATAATTTCCTAAATATGATATTGCCAATATTAAAACTAAAACTTAAATATACTTAACCTTTGCTCCATTAGGAGTGTCTTCTATTACAATACCCATTGCTTTTAATTCATCTCTGATTTCATCTGAACGCTTCCAGTTCTTGTCTTTACGAGCCTGCTGTCGTTCATCAATTAGAGCTTGAATTTCTGGAGATATCTCTGGCTCATTGCTTTCTTCTTTCTTTTTGTCCAAGTCAAATCCAAATATTCTGTTCATCTTTGTAAGAAGTTCAAATATTTGCTGTGATTTCTTGCCATACCTTACTACATTCCATGCAATACCCAAAGCCTTTGGAATGTTTAAATCATCATTTATGGCTTCCTCAAAGTCACTTAGAAATTCATTTATAACAGTACTTTCAACATTATCAGTACCATCCTTATGTGATTGGCAGCCCTCAACAAACCTATCGTAGGAAACTTGAGCTGACTGCATTACATCCCATGTAAAGTTAAACTTATTCCTATAGTGAGCATTTAAGCACATATATCTGAATGCAAGAGGGTCGTAGCCCTTTTCTCTCAAGTTTTCTATAGTGTATGTGTTTCCTAAGCTTTTAGACATTTTACCGTTATTAACCATCATGAACTCACTGTGCATCCAATAGTTAACAGCAGGCTTTCCAAGAAGAGCCTCTGACTGCGCAATTTCATTTTCATGATGAACTGGAATATGATCCACACCTCCAGTATGAATATCAAATACATTCCCAAGATATTTTCTGCCCATTGCAGAACATTCTATATGCCAGCCTGGATATCCCATGCCCCATGGACTTTGCCATTGCATAATATGTTCTTTTGGAGCCTTCTTCCATAGAGCAAAGTCAGCAGGATGATGCTTCTCCTGATTAACTTCAACTCTAGCTCCTGCTATTTGCTCATCCAAATTAGCTCTAGATAATTTACCATAACCTTCAAACTTTTCTATATCAAAATATATTCCATCACTGGTTTCGTATCCATAGCCTTTTTCAATTAGTCCTTCAACAAATTCTATCATTTCAGGAATATGCTCAGTTGCCTTTGGAACAATCTCAGGAACCTCTATATTTAGAGCCTTGATATCCTTCATAAAAGTATCTGTATAAAATTCAGCTATTTGCCAAGGTGTCTTTTTCTGTTCACGAGCACCCTTAAGCATCTTGTCCTCTCCATCATCTTCATCAGAAACAAGATGTCCTACATCTGTTATATTCATTACATGCTTTAGTTTATATTCGTTATATTCAAGTACTCTCCTTAACATATCCATGAATATATAAGTCCTTAAATTACCAATATGAGCATAGTTATATACCGTTGGTCCACATGAATAAATGCATACCTCTTTATCATTAATAGGCTTAAACTCCTCTTTTTGCCTTGTAAGCGTATTGTAAACCTTCATTTTCTTCTCCTTTCATAAAGCTTCACTTTTTATATATTAATTTTTAATTTTATTTATCTAACTTAAAAATTGTAATTTTTAAATAATACTAGCATTTATAAATTTCTATAGTTTTTATCTTCTACTTTTTATTTAATATTCTTTGTATATTCTTTGTATATTCTTTGTATATACTATCCAACTGTAATTGCAGGTTTTTCGTTTTTGTCATTCCTGACTAGCTTCTGCATTTTGATCCTTATTTTCAAATACGTATGATCCATTATGCTTTTTTATTGCGCAAGGCCCATTGCTTCTACCCATAACTTGACTTTCCAAGTGTTCAATTCTAGAAGTTAATCTGCATAACTCCTGTGCTATAGGGTCTGGCATGTGTATTTGATCAAGTGCCTCAGACGGTGAAGTGATTTTTTCATTTCTCTTTTTAACAATTCTGCCTTTTGCCCCCACCACTGTTGAATGTGGTTCAACATCAAAAGATACAAATGTATTAGCACCTATAAGTGAATTATCTCCAATTGTACATGGTCCTAACACTTTAGCACCCGCACCGATAAGCACATTACTTCCTATTGTAGGATGACGTTTTTTGCCCTTTTCTTTACCAGTACCACCTAAAGTTACTCCGTGATATATTGTACAATTATCTCCTATAACCGCAGATTCACCAATAACGATACCCATTCCGTGGTCAATAAATAGACCCTTTCCCAGTGTTGCACCAGGATGTATTTCTATACCAGTAAAATGTCTACCAATTTGTGAAATTAACCTGGCAATAAAAAATATTCTTTTTTTATAAAAATAATGTGCAAATTTATGGTAAACAAGCACATGGAAACCAGGGTATAAAAGTATTACTTCTAATGCACTCTTGGCAGCAGGGTCTCGGCTCGCTATTAATTTAGCATCATTGATAAGTCCATTTTTCATAAATATGCTCATGCCCAACATTTCGTTCAAGAACATCAAGGAATATAATTTCATTTACAGAAATAGCGTGGGCTAGGTATCTCCTTTTCTATTTTTTTATTTTTTATTTTTCTATTTTTTATTTATCTTAACCTTCTCCTGTTAACAAATGTAGTTGTTAATTTGTCTATTTATAAAAAGGGAAAAAATAATAACCTACTATAACAATGTAATTTTAACAGTTTTAATTTTTCCTGTAAACAAGTACATTGATATTACCAGTTTATAAAAAATTAAAAAAAATAGATATATTGAGTTAATGGTAAAACTAAATAGTATCTTTCACTCTGTATGTCTTTTATTTTAAAACCAATTGAACATAAGATTTTAATTTAAATTTATGCAAAACAAAAGGGCATCTCTGCCCTTCTATTTTTAAGTTAATCCCAAAATGGCGTTCCCAGTATTTTGACACCTAGCCCAAGCTAGGTGGGTGTCCCGGAGATACCGTCAATCGTCCTTCGCCGTTGCACAACGTTCAATGCCGTTGTGTCGGAATTACCAAGGCCTGACATATGATATCAAACAGCAGACTCCCTTATTTCAAATGTAGGTTCAAAATAAAAGGTTCGCGCTCATTTCAGGAAAAATATCAAATTAATAATAAAGCTTAAATAGTCTCAAATACTATTGACTACCGACTTTATAGCCTTATTATAGCACCACTAAACTATAAAGTAAATTTAGCTAAGATTTATTTATCTTCGTATATCTTCATCAATCTGCAAATTACTTTGTTTAAGTGCTATCTCTACAACCTTTTATACTTATTCTTTGTAATATTTGGTATGATTTTATACACCTCTTTAATTGGTGTATTGCATGCAATTGACTCTTCTATAACTACTTTTAAATACTCTGCGGGGAATTTTAAGCATAGCCCACATCCGCCTTTTGCAATATGGCATGGGGTTGATACAACCTCAAATTTGTAACCTCTTTTTACAAGTTCAGAATCTAGCTTATATACAAGATTCCCCGAGTCTAATATGGCAATACACTTCATAAAACCACTCCAATTTCTTATATATAAAACAAAATATTTAGTCTACATTACATAATATTGTAGTAATTATTAAAAAGTTCCCCATACCAGCATTTATATTTACTGGAATAAACGTTATAGATATTTGGGTTATTAAGCCTTATTCTTAGCAGCTTTAGACATACCAATTCTATTTAATCTAGCATGGTAAAACAGGTATTGTTGTGCATAGCCTGTCAATTCTCCAAAATGCTCGTTTGCAAACTTCTGAATCTCTTTTAGATTTGATTCTTTCTTTATATATAGCTCCTCCATTACACGTTTAACCCAGACATCTATTGGGAATACCTCATATTTAATTCCACTAAAAAGTAATATACAGTCTGCAACCTTAGGTCCTACACCTGGAAGCTTCATTAGCTCTTTTCTAGCCATATCAGTATCTAAATTATCAAACCTCTCCCTGGTAATAGAATTTTGATATACTATCTGAGATGTTTGATGAATATATTTGCACCTAAATCCGGCTTTACATTGCTGAATTTCTTCTAATGTTGAATTTGCGAGTTTATCTACATTCGGGAATCTATACGCATTATAGTCACATTCAATACAATCGCCTTTTAGCATTGATAATGAATCTACTGTTTTCATTATCCTAGGAATCATATTATTTGCAGAAATAATAAATGAAATAAGCATTTCCCAGAAATCCTGTTTAAGTAGCCTAATACCATAGCCCGTTTTAATAGCCTCCTTCATAATTTCATCCTTCTCAAGTATAGCCTTAATCTTTGAATAATCTGTTCCCAAATCGAAATATTCGTACCAAATGTCTTTAAAATCCTGTTCTGAGGCATTTGAAATATATAAAATACCCTCGTTAAAGCGTACATTTACAAATTTGTCATTAACAATCCCATTGTAACTTCCATCTTGTTGCTTTATCCATCTAAAGCATTGTCCACACTCAAATATATGTGTTAAATTAAAATCTATGACACCCTCTATTGCTAGAACCCCATTTTTACTGCTAATCGAATAACCTTTATACTCCATATTTATATCCATAACCGTATTGGTACACCCCACATTAATGTACAGGCATGGACTCTATCCCCCTTTTCATATCAATAAAACCCTACGATTTTGTATTATTTCATATTCATAGTAGCTTGCCAATTTACTCTTTTTGAGATATTGGCTTATCAATCCGCATTTTTATTTATATTTATACCTGTAAACATAATACCCAATTTATAATTGTTAAATCAATGTTTATATTTATCCAATTCCTTTGCATGAATGCAACATTATTAATTTCTTGCAATTATTTTGTCAGCAAACCATTAATAAGGCTGAGTCCCTATAGATTTTTTATGTATAAAGTTGAAAGTTAGTTGCTTAATTAATGTTTGTTACAGCAAGTAATATATTTCAGAAAACTAACTTAAGTGATATAATTCATTTTGTGTGTATTAAATAACTCGTTGATACAGATTCATTAATATAAACAGCTTTTTTACTGAATTTCTATGCTGTTAAGTCTACGTGGAGCTTATCAGCTCGAAAATAAAGTTTGTATAAACATAGTGGTTTTCCAGTTTGAGGGTATATTTTTAAAAACTGCTACCGCCACGAAAGCTTTACTAATTTATTTGCCCAAATGGGGAATGGGAGGTTAAGGTTGAAAGAAATTAAAAAAATAAAAAAAGGAGGTGCCGAGTCCATGTTATTTCTTTCATTTGGTTTTGTGTAGAATGCGGGACATGGACATAATTATGAAAGAAAAAATATATACTATTCCAGTTACTGATGCTTTTTCAGTAGATTGTGAGTGTCCTTTATGCGTATTAGAGAAAAAGCTCGAGGATGAAGCCATTGATTATGCACTAGGTGCTTCTTTAATGGAGCCAGATCATCGCCAGACCACTAATGAGCTTGGCTTTTGCAAAACACATTTTGAGGCTATGTATAACAAACAGGTAAATAGGCTTGGACTTGCCCTAATGATTGATACCTTTATGCAAGGTAAAAACTCAAACATTAAGCAAATATTCGAAAGCAAAGTTGAATCTTTAGAGCAAGATGCAAATGCAGGTATTGTCAAAAATATTTCAAAAAAGCTATCCTCTAAACAAACAAATACGGATAAACTCATATCCGAACTTGTGACTGAGCTTGATAAAATAGATAATAGCTGCGCTATTTGCAGTAAGCTTGAGCATACGATGGATAGATATGTTGATGTTATATTTTATTTGTATTTTAAAGAACCCGAATTCAGAGAAATATTCCAATCTAAGAAGGGCTTTTGCTTAAAGCATCTGAAGCTTCTTTTAAGCTCAACTACAAAGTATTTAAACACATCTCAAAGCGCAATATTTACTAAAAACGTCATGGAAATGCAGCTTAACAACCTTGAAAGAGTAGAAAAAGAAGTGGACTGGTTCACTAAGAAATTTGACTATAGATATAATGATGCACCTTGGGGAAATTCAAAAGATGCTGTAATAAGAAGTATTCAAAAAATAAGAGGAAACTGCGAATTGAAATAAGCCATAAATAATAAAGACAGTTATGATTAGGGCAAGCCTAATTGTAATTGTCTTTTTTTATAGTAACACTTTCACACCACATTTAATATTATGTAAAGTAGATAGAATTATTTTTCTATTATCCTATGAGCACCTATATAACTACCACCAACCCTGTTCCGGTCCTCCCCCTGGCACAGAAATATACCCAAAGGTGTATTTGTATAGAAATTTCAATGATTCTTCAAATATTCTGGGTGCTCATAGGTTTGCGAAGCGTAATTTGTACTGAGGTATTACAAAAGAGTCTTGATATTTGGAAACCGATACCCTCTCCAATAATCTTTCTAACATGAAATTTTGCATAACAAGCTGGGCTGAAATACTCTTTTCCTTTGCAATATTTTTAATGATTGTCTTAAGCTTCATTGCGTTTTTCATAACAGCTCCTCCAAGTGAGCTCTAATCCGCTTCTCAACATGTAAGGTTTTTGCATATTCTGATACTAATGGGATATTTTATCTAATCGTTTGGCATATCTTTTAAATGCTTCTGAAACCACTTTCTGAACACTTACTTTACAGGCTACTTTGCTCAGTTTATAATTTAATACAACAATTTGACGACCCTTTCCAGCAGGCCGAATACGCCTACAGTTTGATAGAAATGTAGGTGCAGAAAGATGAAAGTCAAAAAGAATGTAACCGTAATTCCGGCGAGAAAGCATATCCGCAAAAATAAAGGTGACGAAAAACCAAAACTCCGAGCGGCTGCCTACTGTCGTGTTTCGACGGACAGCGATGAGCAGTCCACCAGATATGATGCCCAGATTGAACATTATACGGCTTACATAAAAGGTCATCCAGATTGGGAACTATCTGGTATTTATGCAGATGATCCGGCGGCTAATTGAAAAGGTCACCGTCCACAAGGACCTTTTCACTGTTGAATTCAAGTCCGGCGTAACAGTGGATGTGGCAGAATAAAGTAAAAACGAGCAAGGCACTCTACGAGAATTATGACGTAGGGCGCCTTGCTTTGTTAAGACAGAGCTTTATCAGCTTTATTTCTCAGGTGCACCATATCCCTCAGGTGCAGAAATAGCTTTTTCAGATGCGCGGCTAACTGCTTCCCATTCCTTCCAAGTAGCCATCCGTGTCTCTAATGTATCCATCGCTAAATCGTAAACCACGCTTCCAAGGATAAGCCGCAGTGGAGGAGTTTTTAGGTGATATGCTCATTCGATTTGAATCTGTTTAACAGAGCAATACAAAACAGCATTAAATCTTTCGATATGCTTTCATAGCAAAAAACCAAGCTAACATCATTATACCCACGCACCAAGCGAGTGCTATCCATATTTCATTTCCAACAGGCTTATTCATCAATAGGGCTCGTATGCTGTCCACGATAGCGGTTACAGGCTGATTTTCAGCAAAAGCTCGTACAGCAGCCGGCATGGTTTTCGTTGATAAAAAAGCCGAACTAATAAATGGTAAAAAAATCAGCGGGTAGGAAAATGCACTTGAACCCTCTACGGATTTGGCTTTTAAACCCGCAATAGCTGCAACCCATGTCAGAGCCAATGTGAAAAGTGCAAGAATTCCTATAACAGCAAGCCAGTTAAACATACCTGCCGATGAACGGAAGCCCATGAAAAAAGCCACCAAAAAAATAACTGCTAATGACATTGCGTTAGAAACTAAAGATGTTAGAACATGTGCCCACAATGCCGAAGAAGCTGAAATAGGCATGGATTTGAAACGATCAAAAAATCCACTTTTAATATCCGTAAATATACGAAGTGCAGTATATGCAATGGCACTTGAGATAGAAATCAGTAGAATGCCGGGTAGTGAATAGCTTACATATTCCGCTGTGCTCATGCCATCCCCCATCGCACCTCCGAAAACATATACCATTAGTAACATAATAGCGATAGGCGTAATGCACACCGTAATAATGGTATCAATACTTCTAAAAATATGTTTCATTGAGCGACCAAGCATAACATTTGTATCTCTAAAAAAAAGACTTATTTTAATTCCCATTTTAATTTACCTCCTTAATACTAATAATTGAGAGGAATATTTCCTCTAATGTAGGTTGCTTTTCCACATATTCTACTTTTGCAGGAGGGAAAAGTTTCTTTAATTCAGCAAGAGAGCCGTCTGCAATAATTTTTCCTTCATGAAGAATGGCAATACTATCTGCCAACTGCTCTGCCTCTTCCAAGTATTGCGTTGTCAAAAAAATGGTTGTTCCTTTTTCTGAAAGCTGTTTGACCTCTTTCCAAACTTCAATTCTTGCTTCGGGATCGAGTCCTGTGGTTGGTTCATCAAGAAAAACAACCTTAGGAGAACCTATTAAACTCATGGAAATGTCCAAGCGTCTTCGCATACCACCAGAATACGTACCGACAGGACGGTCTGCTGCTTCTATCAACCCAAAGCGTGTCAGTAAGTCGGTAGCAGTTTTTCTTGGATCATTTATATGACGGAGCTTTCCAATCAAAATAAGGTTTTCACGACCGCTAAGAATTTCGTCTACTGCAGCAAATTGCCCAGTAAGACTTATAACCGGTTTTACATGGCGGGCTTGTTTTAGAACGTCAAAACCACAAATTTTCGCATTACCGCTGTCGGGTGAAAGCAATGTTGACAAGATTTTAATGGTTGTGGTTTTACCCGCACCATTGGAACCTAAAAGAGCAAAGATTTTTCCATACTCAACCGTAAAGTCCACCCCCTTTAAGACTTCAACTTTACCAAAAGCCTTTTTTAATCCTTTTACCTCGATAATATTATTTTGCATTTTGAATGCCTCCTTTAATTAATTGATATAAATAAAGAGCCGATAACCAATGAGATAATTCTTCATGATTATCGGCTCTGCGTCTAAGCGTCTGGCTCTTTGAAAACAGTTACTGTGTTATTTTTAACATTGACAACTATTTCTTGCTTGCACTTGGGACAAAAAAGAGGGAAGTTTTGCAGTATGGTGTCCTCTCGCAGCATTGTACGGGTTTTATTTTTACAAATAGGACATAAAAGCCATTGCCTATTTTCATTCTGATCCATTTTTCACTCCTTTTCGATTTTACCTTTATCGGGAATAGCGCCTTTTTCAAATTTGTTTTTTATACCTAGATTGAGTTTTTTCCGCTGACTGTCAATCCAAAGTTTGTTACCACGTATCAATTCATCACAGAAACCTGCAACATCCTCACCTATAACATCAAGTACATGCATGTTTTCAGCAACGCTTTCTTCAAAGAGATCGATAAGTTCATACTGGGTTTTTAGCATATCCATACCCGAACCACTTGCAAAGCTCCACATATAATTTTGTATTTTCTCATAGACAAAGCGATAATCCTCCGGTAGAGCTGCCACCCGTGCCATTTGCTCTTTGTATTCCTTTTTATCGCCCATCAGTTTATTGATAAATTCAAGCATTTATTTGCCCTCCTTATTAAAATATTCAGCTATCTCATGGTTTAGCTTGTCGCGCACTGTCTCGGTGTCTGTGCTGTATGCCGCCATAAACTCATCAGCAAAACGCCCCACATCACTTCCGGTAATATCAATTACATTTTTACCTTCTGCCACACTTGTCTCGAACAACTCCAGCAAACCCATGAACACCTTAAAGTTAACAAAAACAACCATATCTCCATTTATTCCACCGATGTTATACATGTATCTTTGTATTTTTTTAAATGCAAAACGATATTCCTGCGGCAGGGTATTCACTCGTTTCATCATCTGACGGTATTCCTTTTTCTCCTCTAAATCGCCAATGACTAATTTTATAAATCTATCAATCATGATTTGCACCGTCCTTTAACGAATTGATTTTTGATGCAACAAAATCCCATTTTAACCAAAACCTTTTAAGTTCCTCATATCCTGCATCACTCAACGTAAAAAACTTTCTCGGCGGTCCCTCTGTAGATTTTTGCTTTTCCACCGTTACAAGTGCATTTTTTTCAAGCCGCACAAGAATTGTATAAACCGTACCGTCTACCATATCAGTAAAGCCCATGGCATTGAGCTTGCGTGTAATTTCATAACCGTATGTTTGCTCACGGCTGATAATTTCTAGCACGCAACCCTCTAAAACACCTTTTAGCATCTCTGTTATATTTTCCATATGCATAATCCTCCATTTACTACTGTGTATAACTTGTATCTTGTAACACTTACTACTACTATACTGTAACACGTAGTAGCCGATCAGTCAAGAGGTTTTGCAATAAAGTAGGGAAACTATTTTCATAGCTTCCCCCTTATCAAACCGTACGTGCCCTATTAAGGCATACGGCTTACCAGCGTGTTTGAATTCAAATATTTCAAGTCCATATGGTTGTTTTTACCTCGGTATCATTCCCTAGAGACCTTAACATATTAAAATCAAACAGCAAATTTACTGTTCGATGTGCAACTGCCTGTCGCACAAGAAATGCGACCAACAAAGTGGTCGCATCAATTTATACATTTTTTAATTATTTAACTGTCTACTTGACAAAGGTCGGTTCACTTTTACATGACGATGCCTACATTCAACTTGACGCATTTCTCTTATAATTAATTTATATTAGTCTCAAATATCATTATAGCACTGAAAGTCTTCCTGTTCCAATACTCTACTTCTTCCTCTTAGTTATACTTGCTAAATCATAAGGTGTTTCTTGATATACATAATAATTTAGCCAGTTCAGAAACAGCAAATTCCCATGTCCTCTCCATTTGACAATCGGTTCTTTGTTAGGATCATCATTAGGGAAATAATTCTTTGGTACTGCTATATCTAATCCTTTTTCAACATCTCTGTCATACTCTTTTTTTAATGTAAGAGGGTCATACTCTGAATGCCCGGTGGCAAAAATATGTCTTCCATCTTTAGATGCAACTAAATAAACTCCTGCCTCGTCAGATTCGGAAAGTATCTCCAGCTCATCTATTTTTTCAATATCTTCTTTTCTAACCTCAGTATGCCTTGAATGAGGCACATAAAAAATGTCATCAAAGCCCCTAAGTAACTTCACATAATCCTTAGTTTTTGTATGTGGAAATATTCCAAATAATTTATTTGGAATATCATATTTCTGAATACCATAATGGTAGTATAGTCCTGCTTGAGCCCCCCAGCAAATATGGAGAGTTGAGTATACATTAGTCAAGCTCCATTCCATTATCTGAGTTAATTCTTCCCAGTATTTAACCTGCTCAAAAGGCATTTGTTCCACTGGTGCCCCAGTTATAATCAAGCCATCGAAATGATCGTTTTTAATTTCATCAAAGGTCTTGTAAAATGCCTCTAAATGCCCTTCAGGAGTATTTTTAGGAACATGCGATGCTGGATACAAAAGAATCGGCTCAATTTGAAGAGGAGTATTTCCAAGAAACCTCAGTAATTGAGTCTCTGTAGTTATCTTAGTAGGCATTATATTTAAAATAACAATTTTAAGAGGTCTAATATCCTGGTGATAAGCTCTGTCCTCATACATGACAAATATGTTCTCACTATTTAATATTTCGCCTGCTGGTAAATTGTCAGGTATTCTAATTGGCATGCTTTTATCCTCCATGATCTATAATATAAAGCTCAAGTTTATATAGACTTTTCTATATAAATTAGTTTAATAATAATTATAGTCTCATGAAAATATAAAAGTCAACTACTCTTAATTTGGTTTCCTCTACACACGGGTTCTGTTATAACTATTCAGCCATTGACAATACGTTATTATAACACTGTAAATACTTTTATAGATTCATAAACTATATATTATAGTTGTTCATACTTATCTCTATGAATTGTGCCAAAAAGAGATCTGCTCTTAAAAAGCAAATCTCTTCTATTGATAAAATATTTTAGGCTGAATTAAAGAAACACTTACAATATTAATGAAAAAAGATAAACATTTATAACTTAATTACTGCTGATACTTCATTTTCAGTAGTCAATTCTGTTTATTTTACGGTAATAGAAATATTCTTTGAAAATGTTCCATAAGTTACTGTAACAACAGCCTTTCCTTTTCCTACAGCAGTTATTAAACCTGCTTTTGATACAGTTACTACTTTTGCATTGTTTGATTTGTATGTAGCTTTAGCAGATACATTCTGTTTTTTCAGTTCATCCTTTCCGTTAGGTAAAGTAGAATTCGGTGAAGTGAACTTATGTGTAAGCAAATTAGCATTTAGCTGAACTTTTTTCTTTGGACTTAATGTTGTAGGTACAGCTTTATTATCTTTCGTAACAACTTCCAAGCCGTCCTTCATGCTGTATAGCGTTTTTACCTCAGTAGGTGTAAGCGCATAGTTATATATTCTGAACTCATCCATTATTCCTTTAAAGAAAATACTGTCAGTTGTACCTCCTAACCAGAGCGGACCACTGGAATTTGATATATCACCATCAAATTCCTCAGTCTTTACAAGCTTACCATTAATATAAAGCTTAACAGTATTGGAATCCTTATTTTCAGCATCATTATCTTTTCCATTGTATGTTGCAGTATAATAGAACCATCTTCCATTTGCGGTATCGTTACTTTCATCAGTTTCAAACTGATTTGTATTGCCATCGTTTATAAAATTGAACAAGGACAAGCGTGTACCATTATTCCAGTCTACAAGATCATAGGAGCAAGCATTTTTATCATGGCTTTCCCCATATTTTGCAAATATCGGCTGGTTTTTATTTGATTTTTCCTTATAAATCCATGTTCCAATGGTAAAACCTCTATCCAAATCAAGAGAGTCATTATCCTTTACCTCGATATAACTGGCACCACTAAATTTAACACCTTTTCCTGCAATGGCATTAACATATTTAAAGTTGCTGGCTTTTACTGCCTTACCTTCATTTTTAAAGCTTGATGAATCCTTAAGGTTATTTTCAAACTGATAATATGCAACCAACCTGTTAGGCTTATTAATCAAATCCTTGCCAGGATTTTTTGTAGCGATATTTTCATATAAATCTTCAATTTCGCTATATGAAAGAGCTGTGTTGTATATTCTCATATCATCCAGAACACCTTTAAAATAGTTATCTATTGTCATAAAGTGTCCAAATCCGATATAAAGAGGTAAATTTGAATTTATAAGGGATGTACTAACAAGCTCACTTTTCACAAGTTCCTTGTCAATATATATCTTCATGGTTTCACCATCATATGTTGCAGATATAAGCGACCACTTTTGTATATCCACTTGCTTCTCAGAGTCAACTCTTTCGACACTGCTTCCATCATTGTAAGTTACTGCAGGTGTAAGTTCACCCCATTCATACACACCATATGGGAAATCACCATATTCTTCGTTTTTTATTATGTAAGGAACTCCACCATCCATTAAACCATTTTTTCTCATGTCCTCCTTGTATACCCAGAAGGAAAATGTGAATGAGTCTTTCAAGTCAAGTGAAGTACTGTCTTTGACTTTTATATAGCTTTTACCATCAAGCTTAACTCCTTTGCCATCTACAGAATTCACATAAGTGACACCTGTTTTTCCACCTACTGCTTCTCCATCGTTTTTGAACTGTGTTGAGTCTTTAATGTCACCATCAAATTTCCAATGTGCTACAAGACCTTTATAGCCGGTATTTGCTGAATCTTCAGTCTGTAACTCCTCATTTTCTTCTATTGTTGTTTCATCTAATAGTCCTTCATCTTCATCTTCAGCAAACACTACGAAAGTAGAGCATACACTCGTAAATATTATTGCTACTGCAATTAGGAAAGATATTAAATTTCTTTTCTTTAACATTGAACAAGCCTCCTTGATTATAGTTATTGTACGTAACAAGATATATTTTGAGTATAACATTTTACTATAGCCAAAAGCTTCGGATTTATTGCTGTTCAATTCGGATTTATTGCTATGAATTCATAATCACTTTATTAATTTGCGGTATTGTGACGGCAACATTCCAAGTTTTCTTTTAAAAACAGATGAAAAATGCTCTAAATTGTTAAATCCGCATCTGAAACAAACATCAGTTACCGTATAACCGTTTAGCTTTAATAATTCCTTAGCTTTTTCAATTTTAACATCCAACAAATATGCATATGGTGTTTTACCTGTCAAAGCTTTGAATGTTCTTATAAAATGGTAAGGACTGAGGTTTGCAATACGTGCAACCTCTTCAAGAGAAAAATTTTTATTGTATTCTTCTTGTAAATACTCTATCGAACGATTTATATTGTCTCTTTCGCAATATTTTTTTTCTGATATAAGTTTAGGTGCATCACTTTTGAGCTGTCTAATCAAATTAATTATAACAAGGTTAACTATATTTTGAAGTGCAAAATCACTATCTGCTTGAAGGTTCTTTATTTCCTCTTTGAACAGGTTAAGCAATGCAAATATTTCATTTCCAATACATATACTCTCATTATTAAATGTAATATCACTCTTTTTAAATATAGAATATGATATGTCGTTAAACAAGTCCTTATTAATCTGAAAAGTCATAAGTCTGCAATTTGTCACTTCATTAAGCTGTCCATGCTGCTGTTCAGGGTTAATCGGGGTCAATTGATTTATTTCAAAACGAGCTGGTTTATTCTGTATTGAGGTATACTGCATATGAGATAATGGCATGACAAATTCATAGCTTGAATGAGCATGGCTTCCTTTAGGTATATCAATTCCGTTCGCTGATATAACAAACATGCCCTGACCTGCAAACACCTTAGCAGGACCTTCTGCACTGTCATCATTAATCGGAAATGGACATATTACATCGCCAATAATTCGTTTTGTTTTTTCATCCATATTCCCTCACAAAATTGTTTATATAATCCATTATAGTCAGTATTTAAAAACAGTTACAACTCTATTCTATTTTTAATATGTAAAAATGTCAATGAACTTCATAGACACGGTTAATGCATTAACTGTTCTTTTTTTATGTTGCATGCAAAAAAACTGGTAATTGCCTTTAATAGGATTTACCAGTTGCTGCAAAAAATATTTTTCCCGTAATGAGCCAATTGATCTACCTGCTCTTTTCAAGTGCTTGGTCTAAATCATAAATCAAGTCATCTGCATCCTCAATGCCTATTGAAAGCCGGATTGTATTTGGTGTAATACCTGCCTTCAGGAGTTCTTCTTCGGATAGCTGGGAGTGTGTCGTGCTCGCTGGATGTATAACTAAAGATTTCGCATCTGCAACATTAGCAAGCAATGAAAATATTTCTAAACTATCTATAAACTTCTTTGCATTATCAATGTCGCCCTTAATACCAAATGTAAATACTGATCCAGCACCCTTTGGAATATATTTTTGAGCTAAATCATAGTACTTATTCCCCTTCAAACTAGGATAATTCACAAACTCAACCAATGGGTGATTATTTAAAAATTCGGCTATTCTTTTTGAATTACTTACGTGCTTTTCAACTCTAAGAGACAATGTCTCTAAACCTTGAATAAACAGGAATGAATTGAATGGGCTTATTGATGCTCCTGTATCTCTTAAAAGCTGAACTCTTACTTTTGTTGCAAAAGCTGCTCCACCTAGCTGTGAATATACAAGTCCATGGTAGCTTTGATCAGGCTCCGTGAATCCTGGAAACTTGCCACTTGCAGTATAATCAAACCTACCACCATCAACTATCACTCCACCTAAAGAGGAACCATGCCCTCCAATAAATTTAGTTGCAGAGTGTACAACCACGTCAGCACCAAATTCTATAGGTCTTAAAAGGTACGGCGTTCCGAATGTGTTATCAACTATAAGAGGAATACCATGCTTGTGAGCTATATTAGCTACTGCCTCAATGTCAATTATATTGGCATTTGGATTTCCAATACTTTCAATAAATATTGCCTTTGTTTTTTCTGAAATAGCTTTATCAAAGTTTTTAATTTCGTCAGGATCAACAAATATTGTATTCAGACCATATCTAGGTAGTGTAGCTGCAAATAAATTATAAGTGCCACCATATAATGTATTAGCTGCTACTATTTCATCACCAGCACCTGCTATATTAAGTATTGCATAAGTAATTGCCGCCGAGCCTGATGCAACTGCTACTGCAGCCGTACCACCTTCAAGTGCTGCAATTCTTTTTTCAAAAACATCATTTGTCGGGTTAACAAATCTAGAATATGAATAAGCTGAATCACGGAGTGCAAACACATCTGATGCATGATCTGCATTTTTAAAAACAAAAGATGATGTCTGGTATATCGGAACTGCTCTGGATCCTGTTGCTTTATCTACCTCTTGACCTGCATGTACCTGCAAAGTATCAAAACCCATTTTTCTGTTCATAATTATGCCCATGTCCCGCATTCTACACAAAACCAAATGAAAGAAATGACATGGACTCGGCACCTCCTTTTTTTATTTTTTTAATTTCTTTTAACCTTATATCCTCCTCGTTTTCATAGTAACTATATAGGATTTGTTATATTAAATATACACCAGAATAATATTCATGTCAACAGTATAAATTCAGTATTTTGTTTCGTTATTAAATATATGCAAAAAATTATATCGTTCAATATCGAGTTTTTCCGAACTTTAACGTCAAACATCCTTTTCTATTACTAATAAGTAATGTTTGTAAGTCTGACTTTAGAAAAACAAAGGACAGTCTCTGCTAAATAACATTTCTCTAGCAAAAACTGTCCTTTGTTTTTCATTATATTTATCAAGAATTTATTATTAATTTAATTTGAAATAAATAAAGCTGCTATCATAATCTTTAATTGCATAATTCCTTATAACCATATAGTTTGTTTTATCTTTGTATAAGGTCATAAGAACTTTGCCTTGAGCTTTAAATGACTCTTCCATACCAGGAGTTATCTTTTTAGAATTGCATGCTGCTCTTATAGCATCCTTTAAACTTCCATCAAATCCGTAATCTGTTGCCCCTATTATTGATTGTCCGGTTGCCGTCTTTACTCCCCATATACTACGAGCCCAACCTGTTAAATAAGCGGAACCAGTTCCATCGCCTTTTTTAAGTTCTGCATTCTTAACTTCGACTAAAAGATCAACTAGGGCATATTCTAGATTGTCTTTTGCCTCTGGTCTTTTAAATCCAAGATCTTCAACTTCATCTATAGAGATTTTTTCAACGCTTTTTACAGTGTAAGAAAAGGTTCCTGACATAGTATCTTTCAGATAATCTTCTGTCGATGTCCATGTATGCTTTTGATTGAATCCCACAGGCGAGCTTAGCGTTCCATCTCCATTTGTTGAAGGTGTACTTTCATTTGTTGAAGTATTACTGTTACCACTTGGTTCTGCATCCTTTATAGGTTGTCCCTCTTGTTCGTCGTTATCACTATTTGCTCCACTAGTTATAATAACAGTTCCATTTCCAGCACTGTTATAATCAACAGATGCTCCTAATTTTTCGGCTACCACCTTAGCTGGTACATATGTACGTCCATTGTATACGATAGGATAAAGTCTACTACCGTCATTCTCAGTAGGTTTTAATACTTCACCATCCACCTCTAGAGTAAGACCCTTGTTTAAAAATGCTGTAATTTTTACTGTGTTACTTCCTGCATATGCACCCATTGAAAATAACATTATTCCAGCGATACTTAGTGCACAAATTCTCTTTCTTAGCTTCATCTCTTAGCTCTCCTTTTACTTATAGATTTTGGCTTTTACACATATTAGCTATAAATAATATAACTTCGCTTGAAGTCTAGGTCTTAGTAGTAAAGGCATCGGATAACTATCACTTCTGGGTCTAGCAGCAATCTTATTATCGCTATAAAGAATTGAATTCATTACCATAGTAATACTATTTATCACTTTATATTATACTATAACATACAGTAATGTACATATTTTTATGAATTTCACTATTATTTTTTATTTTATGATAATATATGATTTAATTTCATCAATGGCATAAACTGAATAGTAATTATCAAAATATGACATGAATTATTTTTTCTTATAAGGTATTATAAACCTATACTCTTAATAATAACGGCTATTCAAGGAGGTTTTATGAAAACAACACCAGTATATAAAGATGAAACATTAAGCTTTGAGGAACGTGTTAAAGACTTAGTCTCTCAAATGACTCTTGAGGAAAAAACGACACAAATGCTGTTTGATGCTCCAGCCATACCCCGTTTAGGAATACCCTCCTACAATTGGTGGAATGAAGCCTTGCATGGCGTTGCCAGAGCTGGAATTGCAACAGTATTTCCGCAAGCAATTGGGTTGGCAGCAACATTTGATGAAGAACTTATTTTTAAAATCGCAGATGTTATTTCTACAGAAGGCAGAGCAAAATATCACGAGTTTCAGAGAAAAAATGATCATGATATATATAAAGGACTTACTTTTTGGTCTCCAAATATAAATATTTTTAGAGATCCTCGTTGGGGACGTGGTCATGAGACCTACGGCGAAGATTCTTATTTAACAAGCAGACTTGGTATCCGATTTGTTGAAGGACTTCAAGGCAATGATAACAAATACTTAAAAGCAGCCGCATGCGCTAAACATTTTGCTGTCCATAGTGGTCCTGAAGGTGAAAGACATAGTTTTAATGCTGTTGTTTCTAAAAAAGACATGTATGAAACTTACTTACCAGCTTTTAAAAAATTAGTTCAAGAAGCAAATGTGGAAGCTGTAATGGGTGCTTATAATAGGACAAACGGTGAGCCCTGCTGTGGCAGTAAAACATTATTAAAAGACATTTTAAGAGACGAATGGGGTTTTAAAGGGCATGTAACATCAGACTGTTGGGCAATTAAGGATTTCCATGAAAACCATATGGTTACGAAAACAGCACCAGAGTCTGTAGCCCTTGCAGTAAATAATGGCTGTGATGTAAATTGCGGCAATATGTATTTGAACCTGCTTATCGCTTATAACGAAGGTTTAATAGATGAAGAAACAATTGACGAATCAGTTTCACGATTAATGATGACTCGAATGAAACTTGGTATGTTTGATAGTGATGAAAATATACCATATGCATCAATTCCTTATGATGTCGTTGACTGTAAAGAGCATAATAAACTTGCTCTTGAGGCAGCAAAAGATTCAGTGGTTCTTTTGAAAAATAAAGATAGTATTCTGCCACTTGATAAAAATAGTTTAAAATCAATAGCGGTTATCGGTCCTAATGCTGATAGCAGAGACGCACTTGTAGGAAACTATTTTGGAACTGCTTCGGAGTACATTACTGTGCTAGACGGTATTCGCGAATCCGTTCCAGATTCAGTAAGGATAAACTATTCCCAAGGCTGCCATCTATATAAGGATAAAGTTGAAGGCTTAGCTAGACCAAGCGATAGAATTGCCGAGGCAATAAGTGTAGCTGAAAGATCCGATATTGTTATCATGTGTCTAGGTCTTGATGCTAGTATTGAAGGTGAAGAAGGAGATGCAGGAAATGAGTATGCATCAGGAGACAAATTTGACTTAAACCTTCCTGGTCAGCAGCAACAGCTATTAGAAGCAGTACATACAACAGGCAAACCAATTATACTATTACTTCTGTCGGGGAGTGCATTGTCCGTAACATGGGCTGATGCTAATGTACCTGCTATCTTGCAAGCATGGTATCCTGGCGCACAGGGCGGACGTGCTATAGCCTCTATTCTTTTTGGTGAATCAAATCCTTCAGGACGACTGCCTGTTACTTTTTACAGAACAACTGAGGAATTGCCGGATTTCCATGATTATTCAATGAAAAACAGAACCTACAAGTATATGGAAAATGAAGCCCTTTATCCATTTGGGTATGGCTTAAGCTATTCAAAATTTGAATATATCGATATAACTGTTTCAAGTAATAAAATAAAATCTGGTGAAAGCATTAGCTGTTCAGTAAAAGTTAAAAATGTAGGCAATCGTGAATCTAAAGAAGTTGTACAGCTTTATCTTAAGGATATTGAAACAAGCGTGGTTGCCCCTAAATGGCAGCTCAGAGGAATCAAAAAAATAAACTTGCTTCCTAACGAACAAGCAGAGGTCATCTTTAGCCTAGCGCCGGAGGATATGATGTTAGTTAATGAGGATGGAGAGTCTATTCTTGAAGCTGGCAATTTTGAAATATTTGTAGGCGGAAGCCAACCTGATTCAAGAAGTATATCTTTGACCGGCAGTAATGTATTAAAGACTTCATTTGTATTAGAGTAAATCATTAAATACATGACTTTATAAAATTAGTACAAATTATTATTTTCATATTTTATATGGAAATAAAGTGGTTTAGATAAACAGAGTTTCAAAGCTCCGTATGGAATAATACTCCATTTGAAGCTTTGAAACTCTTTTTAAGGTTTACAGTCTATCATTACACTGTATATTTTATTACAACATTTTACCAACAAAATTTTGGTCAATTTTAACTAAATAGCCAAATTTATCTCCTATTTTCTCACTTTTTTTATTTTTTGCAAACTCAAACCTAGTATTTAAACAATTCATTATGTATAATAAACTGCAAATCCCTTAAAAGAGTATTAAAGATTCTTAAAGTTAATAAATTAAAAAATCAGAAATTGTATTGTTCGATATAGAAATATTATATAATATTTCTATATCGAGGTTTTATTTTAGCAAAAAAGGAGGTTCTGAGTCTATACCAATACTTAATGGAGTTTTGTTTCAAATGATGGTATGGCGATTATTATGTATGTTGATGGATTACACGAGAAAGGTATTTTTGCTGATGGTTTTCCATTTAGACTAGAAGTTAACACCTTTGATAACTTTGACTATCCTGTGCATTGGCATTCGGTGATAGAAATTTTGTATATAGAAAAAAACACTTATAACATAAGTGTCAATAATAGACTACTAATGCTTGATGAGGGCGATATCCTATTTATAGCAAGCGGTGATACTCATGGGTTTTCAAACAGGAATAATTGTGGTAAAAGAATTTTTATTCAGTTTGATTCCTCTTCTTTGTGTACATTTGGTAATAATAATATTATTAAAGCCTTAATGTCAAATACATTTAAAATATCAACCAATGATATTCCTTTTCACCAAGGTATCAAAGAACATTTTACAAGCATTGTTGAGAATTTTTCTAAAAAAGATTTTGGGTTTGAGTTTTTCATTAGTGCCCGAATCCATGATATTTTTGCAATCATATCAAAATTCCTTGCTGATAAAGTAAATTTGCAAAACAACGATGGTAGCGTCAAAAAAATACAAGGTATGGAGAAGCTCTCAGAGGCATTTAAGTTTATTGATACAAATTATATGAATGATATCTCTTTAACAGATGTCGCAAAAGCAGTTGGTTTTAGCGAATCTTACTTTTCGAGAATATTCAAGGACATTACAGAGAAAAATTTTATACTTTACTTGAATGAGTATAGAATAAAACAGGCAGAACTTTTTCTTATAGAATCAAATATGTCAATTGCAGATATAGCATACGCTGTTGGTTTTAATAGCATCGTTACTTTCAATAGGTCCTTCAAAAGTATCAAAGGTTGCTCACCCTCGGTATATAAAAAAATTGGGTTGTAAAAAAACTAAAAATAATGACCTAAAAAACACCAACAGGTATTTAATCTTTCAGAGCTGTTTGGTTGCAGTTAACCTGCTACCATTTCATTAACTCTGCCTTCAATATAGCTTCTTACATCTTCTCTTGGCATTCCTAGAGCAACCGCCAATTCACCATACAATAAGTCCTCAGCTTTTTTCATATAACGCTCATCTATTTGACCAAGTTTTTTCCCTTGCCCTACGGCTATCACTCTTTTATTATAAACTGTCTTTATAACTTTGATTAAATCACAGCAGTCATGTGTTTGCATAGATTCTTGGTATTGCTCTTCCACTAATTTTGAATTGCTGCTAGTGTTCAAATCCGCCCTAATAGATGGAATAAGGTCTATAAGCTGTTGAGCCTTTTCATTTGTAATAACCGGTCTCATAAAAACACTGGTATCAACAGGTGTAAATATCTTGCCATTCTGATAAAAGGGACAAAGTGTATAATATTCCCTATTTTCCTCTAGCCCCGAAATATCAGGTGCACCTATAGCTTCTACTCTACAAACTCCATAACTTCCATAAATAATCAAATCGCCTATCTTATACATAGTTTTTCTAACATCTCCTATCTTTTTACTTAGGTACCTAGCCCATACTATTTCTATCAAGTAATGTACATTTACTTGATATTTTTGTGCAGAATGTTAGGCATGGGCATATATTTATGTTACAAGGGATTTAATACCGTTAATTTAACGTACGTAAGTCAATCTCTTAAGCCGTACAAAAATAACGTGTGGTTTTGGCAACTAGAAGTCGTTTTCAAAACCACACGTTGTATCATGTTAATATTTTACCATATATTTTAGATAAAAGTAAGTTAATTTATCGTTAAAGATCTAATATACAAGCAGCAATAAATCTTCTTCCTTAAAAATTAATCTTATGGGTTTGTTTTTTATTGAGATCTCTCTCCATATATTTTTATCTGTCTCCCATCTTATTAGTGAATTTCCATAACAATTATTGCTGTTTTTGTTTTTTAACATAATAATATAGGAAAACGGATTTTCAATTACTTTAACTACTTCACAAGTCATTATATTATGGGAGTCATCCTTTTCGGTATATTCTAAATAATGAGCCCTTATACCTACATATTTTATGTCTTCATCTATCAATCTACCCGTATGAAGAACTAAGTTCCAGTCAATTGCCTTCAAAGTATATTCTGAAAGTCTTTCAGCTCTTGATATATTTTTACAACCAGTTAAAAGAGCAGCCGATAGTTTTTTTGGCACAGTAAACAAGCTTTCCTTTTCGCTTACCACCTCAACCTTCCCATCTGAAATAACAGCAATAGTGCTTGCAAAACGATAAACTTCATTTCTATTATGTGATACAAAAAGAACTGTACCTTGAAAACTGGATAGCGAATCTATCATTTTCTGTTCAAGCTGCCATTTTAAATAGCTGTCTAAAGCACAAAAGGGTTCGTCTAGCATAATAATATCTGGTTTTGATGCCATAATTCTTGCGAGTGCAACTCTTTGCTGCTGACCTCCTGAAAGCTGGTGGGGTTGTTTCTTTTCTAAGCCCTCCAGATAAAATGATTTAATTTTTTCTTTTACAATCCTTTTACGTTCCTGCTTATTTGCAGAAGCGCCAATTCCAATGTTTTCTTCTACCGTCATATTGGGAAACAGTGCATAATTTTGAAATAAATATCCCACTTTTCTTTTCTGTGGTGATAAATTAATTTTCTTTCCTGAATCAAATAAAACTCTGCCATCTAAAACAATAGTACCTTCATCAGGCTCTTCTATGCCTGCGATACATTTTAAGGTCATGCTCTTTCCACAACCCGAGGCACCTAGTAGGGCAGTTATTTCATTATTTGCAGAAAATTCAATGTCAAGTGTAAAATTATTATCCATAACCTTTTTAATATTAACGTATAGTGACATCAAATATCACCTCTTTTTGCTGTTCTCTTGCTTTGACGACTATTCCAAAAATTTATAAGAATTATTGAGGTAAAGGACATTATACATATAATTAAAACCCAATTATATGCTTTTGCTCTGTCTCCAGCCTGTACTGCCGTATATATAGCAATAGCCATTGTTTGTGTTCTTCCTGGAATATTCCCGGCAAGCATTATTGTTGCACCAAATTCGCCTAGTGCTCTGGCAAAGGAAAGCACTGTTCCTGCTACTATACTTGGCAACACATTGGGAATTACAATTTTATAAAACACTCTAAACTCTGATATACCTAGAGTCCTTGCAGCGTAAATCATGCTTATGTCAAATTGTTCAAAAGCACCTCTTACAGTTCTATACATTAATGGAAAGGCTACTACTATTGATGCAATTACTGCTCCTATCCAAGTAAATACAATACTAATATTAAACTGCAATAAAAAGCTACCCAATAAACTATTTTTCCCAAAAATAATAAGCAGAAAAAATCCAACCACTGTAGGAGGCAAAACCATAGGTAAAGTAAATACTCCATCAATCAGTCCCTTAAACCTCTTCGCCTTAAAAACATACCAGGCTGCCAAAATTCCCAGAAAAACAGTAACTGTTGTAGCAGTAAACGCTACTTTAAGCGATACATAAAGTGGTGATAAATCCATAAGTTCTACCTTCTATCTCTATAAACAGAACTCTTAGTGCTGCTATATTCAATCTAAAACATGAAATCATTAGCAGTAGACACTGTGTAAGCAGTTCCATTTTTATTTACTCAACTTCAAAGCCGTATTTTTTAAATACATTTTCAATTTCTGGTGTCGATAAATAATTTAAGAATTCTTCAGCCTCTGCAGTGTGCTTACTGTTTTTTAGCACGACAGCAGGGTATATAACAGGTTTATGACTGTTCTTTGGAGCTTCACATACTAACTTTATTTTATCTGATAAAGCTGCATCGGTTGCATAAACTACTCCACAATCAACATCTCCATTTTCTACCCATGTAAGAATTTGTCTTACATCACTACCATAGTTTGCTTTCGGTTTTACTTTATCTAGTATTTTAAGATACGAAAATATTTCTTCTGAATACTGTCCTACTGGAACACCACTAGGTTCTCCTAAAGCTATCGTCGAGACCTTGTCAGTTGCAAGCTCCTCAAAATTTGTAATACTCTTTTTATTATCAACAGGCGCTATTAATACAACTTTGTTTATAAGGAGTTCTTTCTTTGTACCTTCTTTAGCTAAACCCTCTTTTTCAAGGGCCTCCACCTGTTTTTTTGCTGCTGATATAAAAATATCTGCTGGTGCTCCCTGTTCAATCTGTGTTTGTAGAGTTCCAGAAGAACTAAAGGTACAGTTTATGACAACATTCGGTTGTACTTTTTTATAATTTTGTATAACTTCAGTTACTGCATCTGTTAAGCTTGCTGCCGCTGCTACAAAAAGTTCAGTTTTTTCTGTAGTATTATCAGAATTAGTCTCAGATACTTCTGTAGCCGTAGCTTTTGATGTATCAGCGGAAGTATTTTGTGTAGGTGAAGTTACAGCACCACAACCCACTTGTAGCAAAAGGCTTATAATTATTAATATAAAAATGTTTTTTCTCCGTGCTTTCATAAATATGTCCATGTCCCACATTCTACACAAAACTAAATGACAGAAATGACATGGACTCGGCACCTCCTCTATCTGTATTAGTAATTTCACACTTACACCCCATCTCCACTTCTTAATATTTTGACTACTATTCTTTAAATAAAATATATCTGGCACTCTCTTTTAAATCATTAATACAGGAATAACTAGGTTTTATCTCAAAAAGCTTATCAGCTGCCCACGCAAACTTACTAATATCACAATTCCCAGCACGTTCACCTATTCCAAAAAGAGTTGTATCTATAAAATCTGCTCCTGCCTTCGCAGCTTCTAATGAATTTGCCACTGCCATTCCCAAATCATTGTGCGCATGAATACCAACTGAAATGCCTGTATTGCTAATAATGTCCCGTATTGTCTGATATGTCCTCGAAGGTGTCAAAACCCCCACTGTATCAGCAAATCGGATGTTTGCAACTCCCATATCCTTTAATAGATTAGCAATACTAATAATAAATGTAATATCTGCCCGTGAAGCATCCTCTAATCCAACAGTAACTGTATAACCTTTATCTAATGCATAACTAACACACTGTTGCAAATTATTTTGCAACCAAATTTTGTTTTTTTTAAGTTTAGAATAAATATGTACATAGGATACTGGTGCACTTATATGAATAATATCAGGGCAACAATCAAAAGAATGTTCTATATCCTCTTTTTTCATTCTATTCCAGGTTGATATCTTTACCGTTTTTCTATTATCGATAATTTTGCAAATGGCAGCTTTTTCATACTTTCCCATTGCCGGAACTCCAGCTTCAATTTGATATACACCTGCTTTTTCCATTAGCTGAGCAAGCATTATTTTTTCATCTATATTAAATGCAAAGCCTGGGCTTTGTTCTCCGTCACGAAGGGTGGTATCTATCAGATATTTTTTTTCCTTCATTGCCAGTCCAACCTCCGCAAAATGTATTTATTGAATAAAATTCTCTGCAATTGTTACAAATTCTTGATCAGATATACTTCTCTTTAAACGGATACTCTCTTGTTGTACAGTATCTAATAGTTCTGTAATCATATTTTGCGGAAATATTAGATTATACTCTTTTAGTTTTACTTCAATTGATGTACTACCAGAATGTTTTCCAATAACAATTTTTCTGTTCATACCAACAACCGATGGCTCAAATGGTTCATAATTTGAACCATTTTTATAAATACCGTCAACATGAATTCCAGATTCAACCTCAAAAATACCACTACCTACGATAGCCTTATTTTTAGAAATTTCTCTACCCGTTATTTGTTCATATAAGTTTTTTATCTGTACAAGCACTGATAAATCTAAATTGGGCTTATGGCGTTTAGTAATACGAAGTGCCATTATCACTTCCTCTAAGGCAGCGAAACCTCCACTTCCAGCAAAACTAACTGCAATATTATTTCCACCATTTAGTATCCATTCAGTAGCAAGAGCACTTGCACAATAGCAGCTATTTTGAGGACATAGCTCAAGCATTTCGAATTTCAACTTTTTTATTTTATTGAAAGCAGATAAATAATCATGCTGCATTAAATCATCCAGTCCAACAATTCTAATGTTGTTATATTCAGAGAATTTGCTCATTAGGTTAATTTCTCTGGCATCATTTATTTGAATTTCAGAAATAGTATCCAATTGTGTAAAAAATCCACTATGTCTACAAATATATTTTTTAAAACCCTTATAATACTTTATATCTGTAGGATCCTGAACTCTCAGAACAGTTATGCCCTTATCTACTTTATCTTTAAACCTTTCAAATAAAGGCACATCAATTTCTATAAAATTTATACCTGTCTTACACAACAATTGGTATAAATCTATTACCTTTTCATTTTGAGCAGTCTCCTTGTTAAGAGAACATAGAGTAACATCTGTAATTTTAATCATACTAACCTCCACGCCAACTTTCGGCATAAAATTATAGTGAAACTATCGTGGCGGTACGCTGATTTTTTTAAAGCTACTTCCACACAGGCAAAAACCACTTGTGGTTTTTGGGGCTTGAAAATGCACCATGTTTGCACTACCTTATTTTTCAAGCTTTTTAAGCTAACCTCCACACCCAGTTTGAGTACAAAATTTATAGAAAAGCAATGTGGCGTGAAAAACCTCGCTTTTTAGAGATATGCAACATGGGCACTTAAAAATTACTCAGATAAGTAACTCCTCTACCTTTTCCCCTCCAACCAAATGTCTTTCTACTATAGTCTCAATATCCTCCTCAGATACATTTCCATACCAAGTCCCCTCAGGATAAATAACAACAACAGGACCTTTGTCACAGATTCCAAAGCAGCCTGTATTAGTTACCATCACCTCACTTGTCAACTCTTTATCATCAATTTCTTCCATAAGCCTTTGTACTAAATCTACGCTCCCCTTAGAGTGACAAAAACCTTTTTGGGTTCCATTTATTCTACAACTCGTACATACGAATACATGATATTTTGGGCTCACCATAATTTTAAACTCTCCCTTTCTAACAAAATTATCTAGACACAAAGTTTTTCGGCTGCAAGTTTAACTGCTTCCTCTATCCTGTCATAAGTCGTGAAGGCCTCTATAGACTGTTCCTTTAATTTTTGTTTAGGTGCCTCACCGATTCTCATTGCCAAAACTCCATTGCAATCCTTTACTGTCTCAAGTATAGCTTCCATTTTACCTTCTTTATTTAGACCACCCATTCCATCACAGCCTTCAGAGCCTTCACAGTACTTAGTGACACTTCTCCTTTCTTTAAAACGTATGCTTTTATTCTTGTACTCATATATATAAAAGTCACTTGCGTGACCGAAATGCTGGTCGACCAAAACCCCACTTTTTGAAGAAACTGCAAATAATAATGTTTTTTCTTCTGTTGTTTCTTGCTCAACCTTGTTTTTATTGCTTGCACACCCTCTGAAGTTAATAGATTGGTCGTTGTCCAAGGTTCCAATTGCATCAGCTCTGCATTGATGGCAATGATACATTTGTTTTAAAGTAGACTCACAGCGTTTTCTCATACTCATAATTTCTCTATTACTTACTAGCGGAATATTTTCAAATTCACTTCCCGCCACAGGAATTAACTGCATAATATTTGTAATTTCACAGCCTAGTTCTTTTGCCGTTTTTACAACAACAGGAATATGGTACTCATTGATGCCCTTTAGCATTACAATATTTACCTTGCATATAACTCCCAGTGAAGTCAATCTTTTTATTCCCGCCAGCTGATTTGCCATTAGGATAGCGGCTCCAACTTCTCCAAAATATCTATGCCCCATATAGTCAACATGCTTATATATTTTTGCTCCAATAGTTGTGTTTACTGAATTCATAGTTACTGTAACATGTGATACCCCTAGCTCTACTAATTCATCTGCATAGAGAGGAAGTAAAAGCCCATTTGTTGATAAGCAAAAAGTAACCGATGGTTCCTCTTTTCTTATTAAGCTCAAGGTATTTTTTGTGTTTTCAAAATCAGCTAACGAGTCCCCTGGACCTGCAATTCCAACCACCTTCAGATTTGGTAGCTTTTCCTTTACCATCTTGTACTTTTGGCATGCTTCCTCTGGAGATAAAACTTCTGTTGTAACTCCTGGTCTACTTTCATTAGGGCAGTCGAACTTTCTGACACAATAATTGCATTGGATATTACATTTTGGTGCAATAGGCAGATGCATTCTTGCATATTCGCTGCCACAGCCATTAAAACAAGGATGCGTTTGGGTCTTTTTTTCATTAGTAGCTCTATTATCTACTTTATTCATAATCACTACATCCCTTTCAGCATTATTTTTCTTCGCTTCACCGCACATATTCTGCTTTTCCTCTGTATAATAATTCTGATACATTTTGCTTCTAAAGCTGTGCTCCTTTTGGCTTAGCAAATTATTTGTCAACCTATCCAGCAATACAAGTGAACCGTCATAACCCAGAGTTCTTACACGTTGTCCTCCAACCTGATCATGTATTGGAAACGCACACCTAACAAGCGGAATTTTTAGTTTTTGTTCAAGTCTTCTGCCATCTGAACTGCCTATCATCAAATTGGCACCTAGTTCAACTGCGTATTTTTCAACTGTATCAAAATCACAATTATCTAAAATTTCAAATTTATCTAAATAGAGAAAGTCTGCAATAGCTTGTATTTCTGTTTCTAGCAGCTCTCTTAAATTACTGCACTTTGCACCTGTTGCTACTAGAACTGGCATAATGCCATTTTCAACACACAGACGGGTTGTTGAATATACAAAATCAGGTTCTCCAAAAATAATAGCTCTTCCCTCGGCATTATATTTGTGTGAATCAATCATAGCATCCGTATAACGTCCACGTTCTTTAAGTAGAAGCTCTGACTGTATTCCACCTGCCTTTTCCAGTACATTTATTAAAGCATCGGTGTCACGCAATCCAGAGGGTAAGTTGCATCTAACAAAAGGCACCCCATAAGCCTCATATAAATACTGCGCTGGAGAATTATGCTTATTTGTAAAGGTAGATAGCTCAATTGTAAGCTTTGCTCCACCCATCAACGAAATATCTTCAAGGGATGTTCCACCCGCTGGCAATCTATTATAAAAATCTGTATGCTGACCATCCAAATTGTCTGAAATATCAGGAAGCAATATGTATTCAAGCTTCATTGAATCCAGCAAAGCTTTAAGATATCTTGTGTCTGCAGGGGATATCATTCCTGTAATAATATTCACCTTATTATTTTTCTCTGGCATCATTTCTACATTCTCTACAATAGCTTTTAACGCTATAAAAAATCCTTCGTACTGTGTTTCTGAATAGCCCATAGAGACTACTGGTATAAATTTTACATTGTTGTCAGGATGAAGCTTATTAAAATTATTAAGTATTCTTGGCACGTCCTCGCCAATTGTTTCTGCAAGGCAAGTAGTTGCTATTCCGATTACTTCAGGCTTATACAATTCAATCAAATTTTCTAAACCCTTTATTAAATTGTTCTCACCACCAAAAACAGTACCATTCTCAGTCAAGGATGAAGAAGCAATGTCCACAGGCTCATTATAGTGTGTTGCCATATGACGTCTAATATATGTGCTACAGCCCTGTGAGCCGTGAAGTATTGTCATGCAATTCTTTATACCATAAAAAGCACTTACAATCCCCATTGGCATACACATCTTACAGGGATTCACACTCAAATTAACTAAATTTTTACTCATGTTAACCTCCCTCGCCCAATCTGAGCACAATCATTCTCTGCACCCATCAGTGGAGATACTCTCCCTATATTTTTGTCTACAATTTACATAATCACTACCATGCCCTATACATAGTGTTTACAGTATGCCCGCACATTTCGACTTGTCATTATTTTTGGGTTTTCACATGCTCCCATACAGGACTGTTTAAAGAGAGATTAATTTCCTTTGTAAAGTTTATTACTCCATCATATCCTGCAAGTGCATGCTTTCTTTCGTGGTTATGATCACAAAAAGCTATTCCCAGCTTATAAGCTAAAGGTCTTTCTTTAACTCCACCCACCAATATGTCTGCACCCTTCGCCTTCATAAAGGCTTCCAGCTCAGCCGGATTAGTATCATCTAAAATTACCGTATTCTCTCCCACCAAGTTTACAATTAACTCGTAATCATCTTTTTTTCCTGTTTGGGTTCCTACAACTACTGTTTCAATCCCCATTTCAATAAACTGTCTAATAAGAGAAATAGCCTTAAAGCCTCCTCCAACATAGATTGCGGCTTTTTTACCTTCGAAATTTTTTCTGTATTTATCTAAAAAACTTTTCAGTTTATTTCTTTCCATGCTAGTAAATTGCTTCGCCTTTTCAATACTTTCCTCATTTCCAATAGCCTCCGCTATACGTATCAATGATGCAGAGGTGTCTTCTACACCAAAAAAACTGACCTTGACAAAGGGAATTCCCATTTCTTCTTCCATCTTTTTTGCCAGATAAGTCATTGAACCTGCACACTGTACTAGATTTAATTGTGCAGCTGGTGCTTTAATCAAGGTTTCGTAACATGCATCACCTGTAATGGTTGATACTACTGGAATGCCTATTTTCTTCAAATAGTTTTTTATTATCCACATCTCTCCTGCAAGATTAAAATCTCCCAGAATATTTACACCTTTAACTTTTGCTTGATTTTTATGAGGCTCTATGAGCTGTAATAACGCATTACAAGCCATTTTATAGCCATATGATTTATTACCTGAAAATCCTGGTGACTTTACAGAAATAACCCTAGTACCATGCTTTTTCTCTGCCTGTTTACAAACTGCATCTACATCATCACCTATAACTCCTACAATACAAGTAGAATATATAAATATTAGCTTAGGATTATGTTTCTCTATAACCTCTTCAATTGCAGCTGCTAACTTCTTTTCTCCACCGAAAACAATGTCTTTGTCACTTAAATCTGTTGAAAAGCTATTTCGGTATAAATCACTTCCACTGGTTAAACTCCCACGAATATCCCAAGTATAGCTTGCGCATCCAATAGGGCCATGAACAATATGGAAAGCATCTGTAATGGGATTTAGCACAACTCTGGCTCCACAATATACACAGGCTCTTTGACTTACCGTACCGGACAGGCTATCACTATCACATTTGATGCCTTTTGCAGCAGAACTACCGCTATTTTCTCTTCCCCCATTTATAATAAAAGCCTTTCTTTCATCTAAAATTGTTGCTTCCATCTTCTCCAACCCCCTTTAACAAAAAAGCCGTAGCACAGATATATCCTGTGCTACAGCTCCATTGCTGTTGATCTATTTCTTCTACATAACCATTTCAAAGTCTTCATCTGAACATGTCTGATCTTGTATATCCATTAGTGCCTCTGAAATCTTTTCTACTAATCTTAAAGCTCCTTTGTATCCTACGATTGGAAAATACGGATGTGCATATCTGTCTAGAACAGGGAACCCTGCACGAACAAAAGGAATACCTTCAGCTCTTGCAATTGATTTACCGTAAGAAGTTCCTATCATTAAATCAACCTTTTCATTCTTAATCCATTGATGCAATTCAAACAAGTCTCCTGCTGCTTTTGCAGTACAGCCTTCGACTCCGTACTGTTCAAATATTTTTTCTGCCAGTTTAACAAAATTTTCTCCTGGTGTTCCTGTTAAAACGTACTTAGGAATCATACCCATTTCAAGCACCATTCGAGTTAAGCCAAGCACAGTATCGGGATCTCCGAATATTGCTACTGTCTTATTATAAAAGTAAGCATGTGCATCAAGCATTATATCTACCAGTTGTCCACGTTCTTCCTCCAGTTCATAGGGCACCTCTTCATTTGACAATTGAGCTAATTCCATTACGAACTTATCAGTGGCCTCTATTCCAATAGGAAGTGGAAGTAGTGTATACGGCACCTTACATTTCCTCTCCAATAAGCTTGCAGGTTCTTCACTAGTCAATTCGCCCAGTGCCAAAACCATTTTGCAGTCACCCAGCCCGACAATCTCAGGAATACATGTACCGCCCTTTGGATACATTGAATAATCACCTGTCATCGGAACATCCATTACTCCGCTCTGATCAGGGAACATTGTAAAAGGAACCTTCATATAATTCGCAATTTTTTTCATTTCTCTGATATCACCTGGATTTACAAACCCAGGAAAAATTGCAGTTTTTCCATTGCATTTACCAGTCGATTTAGAAAGATAATTTATAAAACCTGCCATCATATTGTAAAAACCAAATATATGTGAACCTACGTAACTAGGTGTATTTGCATGTATTACCAGCTTCCCCTCAGGAATATCCATATCCTGAATATAGGAATTCAAATCATCTCCAATGGTTTCGCTAAGACAGGTAGTGTGTACAGCAATAATGTCTGGATTATATATATCAAAAACATTCTTTACACCTGTTCTAAGATTACTGCCTCCTCCAAATACTGATGCACCCTCTGTAAATGAGCTTGTGGAGGCAATTGCTGGTTCCTTGAAGTGTCTGCTCAAAAAGGTTCTGTGATATGAAACGCAGCCTTGTGAACCATGACTATGAGGCATACAATTATGTACTCCAAGTGCTGCATATATTGCACCAACAGGCTGACAGGTTTTACATGGGTTTACTCTAAGTGCACTTCTATCTGAAATCTCTTTTTTAGTCAAATTCAGCATTACTCCTCACCTCCTACTAGTTTAGCCTTAAGTGTCGATTTATTTTTCCAAGGTGGTGTTACCAATCCCCATGCTGGAGTATATAGCCCCATCGTTAAATCTCTGGCAAAATTAATTGCTCCATTGAAACCTGCATATGGTCCACTATAATCATAGGAATGCAATTGCTTTGAATATACCCCTGATTTTTGAAGAACATATTTGTCTTTTATACCTGAGAAAAACATATCGGGTTTAAGCAATTTGATAAACTCTTCAGTTTCAAAGTGATTCAAATCGTCTACAACCACACTCTTATCATCCATCGTTTTAATCATTCCGCAATATTGTTCCAAAGGTATCTTTGTCTTTAAATCCTCGTATTGCTCTTCAGTCAGATATGCATGGTATTTCTGCTCATCCTTTTTGACCTCAAGATGTTCAATATTCTTACTATCTGCATCTTCCTTTATTGTCGGAATAACTTCTCGGCCCTCATAATCATCTCTATGGGCAAACTCATACCCTGCAAGTACTGTTTTAACTCCAAAATCTGCTAGCAAATTCTGATAATGATGAGCACGTGAACCACCAACATAAAGTGCTGCTGTTTTTCCTTTTAATTTAGAGTAGTAATATTGTTTTTCCTCTGCTATATTGGCAAGCTCATCAGCTATAACCGCTTCTGTTCTATCTATAAGCTCCTCATCACCAAAATATGTTGCCATATCTCTCAGAGATTGTATAGCTGCACCCAGACCTATAAAATTTACTTTTATCCAGTCAATTCCATATTTTATTTTCATCATTTCTGCTATATAGTTAATTGAACGATGACATTGTACTATGTTCAAATTTGCCGTATGTGCATTCTTCATTGTTTCATAACTTCCGTTGCCGGTAAAAACAGTTATTACTTCATATCCTATTCTTTTAAGAAATCTTTCAATTTCCCATCCATCACCGCCGATGTTATATTCACCAAGAATATTGACAGTAAACTTTTTAGTAGGCTCTGCATCTCCTGTACCTATAACTTTTTTCATTAAAGTATTATTGGCAATATGATGACCACCACTCTGGCTTACTCCCTTATATCCCTCACAACTGAATGCCATACAGGATATACCATATTCCTTTTCCGTATCAGCAGCTACTGCATGAATATCATCACCTATCAAACCAACTGGACAAGTAGAACAAATCATTATGCATTTTGGCTGGAATATATCTATTGCCTCTTTTATTGCTTGCCTTAACTTTTTCTCACCGCCAAATACAATATCTGACTCCTGGAGATCTGTTGAAAAACAGTACTCAATAAAGTTTCTTCCATCCTCTGGCTTAGCCTTATTTCTTCTGGTTCCCCATGAGTAAAAGCCGCAGCCAATAGGCCCATGAGTCAGCACTAAAACATCTTTCAGGGGGCCGAGTACAACTCCCTTACATCCTGCATAACAACATCCTCTATTAGTCATAATACCGGCAATACTTCTTGTGTTTGCAGCAATAGGCTGTTGCTTAGTCTCTTCATTGACCTCTATAATATGTTCTTTTCGATTTTTATAGACCTTTGCTCCATATTTATCCAGTACAATATTTCTTACATTCATTTGTCTCACCCCCGATATTTTATAGTATGTTTTCACCAGTTCTAACCTTGTAGGTTTCTTCTATTGGAAGAACAAATATTTTCCCATCACCTGGATTACCTGTTTGGTTAGCTTTAAATATAGTTTTAATCGCAATATCTACTTGTTCATCCTCAATTACTAAAGTTAAAATCCTTTTTGGAATAAGTCTTGCAGTTTCTGTAAATGCCTCTCCAACTTTAGATACCGGCAATTCTCCTGTTTCCATAATATAATTTAAAACCGTCGCATCAAGGCTTTTCTTCCCTCTTCCCAGACATGGTCTGCAACAAAATGCAGGAAAGCCTGCGTTTCCAAGAGCCTCTTTAGTTTTATTAACCTTATCAGTACGAATAATGGCCATTATCTCTTTCATAAGCATTCCCTCCTACAGTCCTTGTTTAGCAGTACTGATGGTATAAGCATCCACTACTGTGCTGATAAAGATTCTACCATCTCCAAAATTACCCTTTTCACCTGTTCTCGCATTTCTCATTATTACTTTTACCACATCATCCTTGTCTTCATCATTTACAACAAGCATCAACATTTCTTTAGGTATTTCATTATACTGAACATCTCCTATTACTATACCTTTCTGCTTACCTCTACCATAAACATCCATCTTTGTTACTGCGGGAAACCCAGCTGCTAGTAATTCTGATAGTAGTATATTGGTTCTCTCCGGTCTTATAATTGCTCTTATTAGTAACATATTTTATCCACCTTTCTTAATTAAAGTTATACTAATTTGTATTTAAAATGTGGAATCACATTTTAAATAGCCGCATATGCGGCGTTAGGGCAAAGCCCGCAAATGTTGTTCAATACTATGAGCCACTGCTTATGCAGTGCATCGCGTAAGCGGTGATTTAAAATATGCCTTTTCTATATTTTAAATGAGATATAGTATTATAACGCCTAGATTCAAAATGAAATTTTTCGATTGTATACACCGTCAAAAACCACTTGTGGTTTTTGTGGCTCGAAAATGCACCTTGTTTGTACATACTTTATTTTCGAGCTATTACATTCAGCGGCGTTTCATCGAGGCGGGAGATATTCTCACCGCCTGAAAACCAAAGCGGTACCCGCCACTTATAGATGTGGGGGACATTTTCTTGCCTCGTTATATATCCATAATTCCATGTTCCATAAGCAGTGCTTCAAGTCTATCCTGAGAAAGCGGCTTTGGAACAACAAACATCTTGTTCTCATCAATCTTTTTTGCAAGAGCTCTGTATTCATCTGCCTGGTCACAGGTTGAATCATAATCAATAACCGTTTTCTTATGTATTTCTGCCCTTTGAACCATATTGTCCCTAGGAACAAAATGTATCATTTGTGAACCAAGCTCCTTTGCAAAAGCTTCAACAAGTGCTGCCTCACCGTCAACCTTACGACTGTTGCAAATAATACCTCCAAGTCTACAGCCACCTGTACTTGAATATTTCAAGATACCCTTTGAAATATTATTTGCAGCGTAAAGAGCCATCATTTCTCCGCTTGCAACAATATAAATTTCCTGTGCTTTTCCTTCTCGTATTGGCATTGCAAAACCTCCGCAAACAACATCACCTAATACATCATAGAAAACATAGTCTAAATCATCTTCATAGGCTCCAAGCCTTTCCAACAGTCCTATTGAAGTAATAATACCACGACCAGCACAGCCAACACCTGGTTCAGGTCCTCCAGACTCAACACAATTGATATTTGCAAAGCCTCTTTTCATAACCAAATCTAAGTCTATGTCTTCGCCTTCTTCTCTAAGAGTATCCAATACAGTCTGTTGTGCTAGTCCTCCTAGTATAAGTCTTGTGGAGTCTGCTTTTGGGTCACAGCCAACAATCATAATTTTTTTGCCCATTTCGCCCAATCCAGCTGTTAAGTTTTGTGTTGTTGTAGATTTTCCAATTCCGCCTTTACCATAAATAGCCACCTGTCTCATAATAATACCTCCCATACCCGCTTTGGGCTAAATTTTTTAAATTTCACTGTATTTCTATACATCAGTAATTAGAACAAAAGGCCCTCAAACATACCATATTGCATATGTTTGAAGACCTCTTTGTCTATTGATAAATTATTAAGCTTCTAAACAAAACAACTTCTGCTAATAAACCAACATTGCTTATGGTAATAAAAAAGTCCCATAACCCACATAATACTGGGATATGAGACCTCGTCGTCTGTTGTTTTCATTTAGCTTACTTCGATTATATATGCATTTAGAATTATTAACAATGCACAAATATGTCAATAATATATAGTAGTTTATCAACATATTTATGCAATACTTACAAATATCGTCTATATTTTAGTCATTTACAAATATTAGTTGCTTATTTATATAAACCCACATATAATAAAGTAAATTATTATTTTAGGATTGCAATGGAGCAAATCAAGCCAACAACTTGATTTGCCCTTTTTTTACTAATTTGTGTCTAAAAATGTTGATAGGAGGCGATCTGATGTCAAATAAAATTGCTATTATTGTAAATTCTGAAAGTGAGCTTACGAATTTTGAGGAAGGTTCTAGTATCATGCTATATAACAAATTAAATGATACTTGGCAGATAGAGGATATAATCAGATATTCCTTAGCTCCTTTATCTTCAATTTCAGATACTAGAGATTGCGTTAAAACAGTCATTTCTAATTTAAAGGACTGCAAAATTATTATTGCTAAAACAATGTCTGGAATTCCCTACATTATTTTCGATAGAATGGGCTTTGCAATTTTTGAAACAACTGCCATTTCTAATATTATACTAGATGATATACTTTCTGATGTAGAAGAATACTCAAACAAAAAAATTCTTACTTCAGTAGAATTGTCTCCTTCACCAGTAGAAACGGAAATACCAGGAGTATATTTTTTTAATCTGATCGAGTTACAGCAAAAACATCCTGAGATATCATCAAAGAAAGCACTAAAAGCCTTTATTGAAAACGCTCAATTTAGTAAATTAGAAATTATTTGCAGCCATTTACCCCCATGGTTAGGAAGCTATTTTTCTCCTAAAAAGCTTACTTACATAATGGAAGAGCTGGATATGAACAGCTACAAAGTTTGTATCAGTAAAGAGTAAATGTGAGTTGTAATTAATAGCTTCAATAAAACGACCCGAAATCAGGCGTTTTGGTAATATAAATTTCCAATATTTGTAACTGCAATTATCTTAAAAATGATTACTCGCTAGATTTAATTTTAGTTTTCCAAAGATAAACTGTAATCTGAAAATTTTATCATAAAAATATAAAACGTAGTACTTCTGTGTATAACTTAATGACATCACATAGAAACTTTACTATGTGATGTCACATAAAAGTAGTCACTTAAGCCATTTACCACCCTCAGGATATCAATGTATCATTTCCAATTTTCTTTTTGCTTTCAATTTATCTATCTTTTTGCTTTGCCAAATTTATGTCTATGTAATCCAAACAATCATCGGTTGGTGTTTTTGACTAAACTGAGTTAATTCTCTGCGGCTTGCATAATTGTTTAATTTCTTCTCCAAACAGCCTCGCAGTTTTTATCAGACTTTTATATGTGGCTTTATCATTATCAAATTACAGTCAAATCAAGTGAAAAACACCTATACAGGAGTGTTATTACATTTCAATATAGGGGTGTACTGCGATCCTTCTCCTGCCTCTCAAGCTTTTACACCAGCAATCGTAAAAATCAGATCAGTTAGTCCTGCATCAATTTCACTTATTTCTTTTTCCAAAAAGATCAGAGCTTCTTTTTTGGTCTTCACTTTTTGTTCTCCTGCCCTTTTGTCATTGAGAACAGCTTCGACCTGTTCCCGTACCGATTTAATTTCCTTTTCCAATCCCGTTCCTGCACCTATGGAAAAACGCTGGGTCTGGTTGTATATTTCATCTGCCATTTTTTCTGAAACCGGGTAAATTTCCTCCTTCAATTTCCCAACCATCTCCTGTGTCACTTTTTCCTTTATTTTTTCGTCCATTGATTTAGTTCTTATAAACATTTGAATTAAGCTTGCGCCCAATAATACAGGAATAATCGTTATAGGGTTTGTTACTCCCAGCAGAAACATACCTGCACCCAATCCAAATTGGACGCCAATGTTTTTTGCCATCTCTTTGATTCCGAACCTCCAACCCACAAAGGCTGAAAATATATCCCCCACGAAAACGCTTCCGACAACTGCTCCAAGCCTTTCCCATCCGGATACTTCCTTAAATGTGGAATTATCGGAAGTAAGAGCACCCGTCATACTTGCCTTGACATCATCGAGATTTATATAAAAATCGTTAACATTATCTCCTACATCCTGTTCCATATCTACAAGCCTTTCTTCAATAAGGGAACTCAAAACTTCTTTTTGCCAAGTATCCTGCTCCAATTCCATTCTGTCTTTAAGCCCTTGAACTACATCATTTACAATGCCTTCAGCTTGTTCTTGCAAATTGCCTGAAAATATACCAATTTTTTTATCTGTCTCTATTTCATTGACCCACTGCGGAATTTTGTTTACAACTTCTCTCAACCTCTGTTCCGAAATTCTTCTTACATCCAGTTTCAGCCGTTCTCTGTGGTTATCAATTCTTTTAACGATTTGCGCCTTGCGAACTTCCAAATCGGTTAGCTTGGGCTTGATTTGTTTATATTTTTGTTCAATTTCCTCAAGGCTTTGCTCTAACAGTTTCTTTTGTGAGGGGATTATTTTTTCCCTTGCCTCTTTGATAGCATAATTCAATTCTCTGGACGGCTGAAGCAGCTTTAATTTGCCCCTGTCATTTGTCAGAAAATCTGCAAGTGCAGTCTCCAGTTGTAAAATTCCTGATTCATCCAGATAAACTTTATTATTCTCAAGCCTTCCGTCTAAAGCATTGCGTGCTGAAATAAAAAAGACTCCTTCTCCTCCCAGATTTGTTTTCTTGCCTAATACCTTGCGACCGTGAGAAACCAACATCTCACGTTCCTTCAGTCTGACCTGGTCAAATTTATTACATATGAAAAATATATCCTCATGCCCTAGACCACGTACATCCATGTCTATTACACGCATTTCAGATTCGCTTGCAAGGGCATCGCATAGCAGTACAAACAATATTGCATCCGCTTTTGGAAGATACTTGGTCGCAATCTCGGTGCGAGTCCCATCTTCATTTAACCCCGGGGAATCTATAATTTCGATGTGATCTTTACATAAATTAACTGGCCAGAAAAGCTCAACCTTTTCATATGGAGTTTCAGCAATAGATTTCGCCTGTTCTTTTGAGGGATCAGGAATAACAACATAATCGTATAATTTATCTGTGGCAATTTCCATAGGTGGAACTGTGTCTCCCCTATATCTTCTTATATGCTCCAATGCAGATTGTGGTATTGTAGAAGGCAGATTGTCAGGCATCGGATTTTTGAAATATAGGACCGCCTTTTTCTCCTCTCCCCACTTTATCTCGTTTATAACTGCAGTACATGGAATGGAATATGCAGGGAGCACCTCTTCTCCCAGCAATGCATTAATAAATGTGCTTTTTCCCCTCTTAAACTCCCCCAGTACCATTACCTTAAAGCTTTCACAGTTAACTTTTTCACTTAGTTCCTTAAGACTGTTTTTTTGTGTGTCCAATTCCAGTTCTTCGAAAACCTTCATGCCACGGTTAATAAAATTGAGCATAATACTTCGGTTTTCCTCGAATATTTTATATTTAATACCAGCATCGTTACTACTCATGCAAATCCCCCCATTTTTCAATCCAGCTGTTTCATCAATGTGCTTATTTCATCTATAAGGTCATCAAACTTTCCGATGTTTATTGGCGTACCTCCACCCTCTGCCTTAATTGCCTGCTGCTGCAGCAAAGTCCATTGCTTCTCCTGTTTCCGTATATAATTAAGCATTGTACTGTAGGTATTATGAAGCTTATCCTCCATTAGCACCACTGCCTCTGAAAAAACTTTATTTAACAAATCATCAATTGACTTTTCCAGCTGTTGCTTCTGCTTATTTATACTGTCACCGAATGCCTTTTCGCTGACGATTCCACCTCCAAGGCTGATTGCCGTACCTAAAGAGCCGAAAATAAAGTATCCAAGAATAGTTGTGGAAGCCAGCCCTATACGTGCAAACAACCTTACACGTTCCAAATCTTTGATATCAATTTCATGCTCCATATCAATATTTTCAATTTCAACATTCTGGGGATTTTTTTCGAAAGTCATAACCCACGAAAAAATCTTTTTCGCCTGATTCTCCACCCATAGTGCGTCCTGTACAGTCTTCTTCTGGACTGCATCCTCCAGCATTCTTGTAATAAATGTTGCTTCTTGGCGCAGCCTGTATGGTAGATCTCTTTCCCACCATGTTTTAGGATTGGGTGAATGGTATAGCTCATACTTCAATTTCTCAAGCAATTCACCTTTTTTGATATTTAAATTCTTCTGAAGCAGTAATTTCGTTCCATTCTCCTTACTTTCCAGTTCTAATCGGAAATCCTCCCAATTTAATTGTCTTCGTTCTATATTCTGCTGAGCGTCTTTTATCAATTGAGATTTTTGTTCAACAGACAGGATTGTGCTCTGCTTTCGGGCTGTAGTTCCCGAATACAGGAACTTCAGTATTTCCTGCAGCTGAGTCCTGATTTGAATGTCCCTGAGCTGCAGATGTTCTGGATCCCAAGCCCATTTTGATAATGTATTTAAAATCTTCTGACTCCCCGAAACCTCCAGTAGAAGGCCGTCCACCCCCAGTTCCTCCATAGTGTGAGAGCAGTACAGTTCTACCCCGGGAGCCCACTCGTTAAGCTTGCTTCTGGTGTATTTCACAACCGCCTCTCTCTCCTTCTGGGTGATCTGATCCAGATGTGTCATAACAACAGCTACTCTGGGAATTTTTCTGGATATGATATTTTGTTCGATAAAGCATTTTTCTGTGAGACTAAGCGCCATGGAAGCGTTTACAACCACCAAAGCTGCATCGCTTTCCGAAATCATCTCCAGCACTTGGCTCATAGCTTCACTTTCGAGATCACCCGCACCGGGCGTATCAACAATATAGACTCCAGTCTCCTTTAACCATTCGTTAGGAATCTCCACATAGGCTCTTTTTCTAGCACCAGCACCCTCGCTGAGTTCGGAGGAATTTTCCCATGCTTCCTGGGTCAGCGGTATACGGTCTCCTTTTCCATCAGGATACACCCACCACAAAGCGGCTTCCGGTCCATAGGCTATTTTTGTAATTGAAGTCGTTGTAGCCAGAATACCTACAGGCAGAAGTTCTTTCTCCATCAGTTGATTAATTAGAGTGCTCTTTCCGCGTGAAAATTCTCCTACGACCGTAATAGTAAATTTGCTTTCATTTAATCTGGTATAGGCTCTTTGCCATTCCTTTAACAAAGACTCCTGCCCGCACTCGCCAATCAACTGTTTTACCCTTTTCATCTTGTCATACAGGAACTCAGATCTCTCTTGAACACTCTCTTCATACATATAAATCACCTCGTTATGTTGTTAAAGGCATCAGTGCCTTCCCGGCTTTTGTTTGATACTCTAAATAGCCTTCAGGCTCTCTTTTATGCCATATAATCTTTCCTGCCTCTTCTGTAATTGATCCAGATCCTCGTGAATGACCTCGCATAGGCGCTTTAATTCTGCCGCTTCAGCCTGATCCCTCTCTATCATCTTCCTGATTAATTTGTTATACCGTTCAAAGTAGTGGTCAATAATCTTGTCCAATTCACATATTGAACTACTGATGGTATTTTTCAACGAATTTTCCACTGCATCCTGTGTAAGTGAAAAGGATTCCTCTACAGCCGGTTCCAGCTTATCCCAATACCTTTTCCTCAATTCGCCTATGGAAGGACCAAATAGTGTACCTGCTATAAACCCGACAATCCCACCTACAACAGTTCCTATTCCCGGAAAAATTACTGTCCCTAAAGCAGCCCCCGCTCCTGCTCCACCGAAAATTGTCCATCCCTCTTTGCTCTCCTCACTGCTGATTAATGATTTTATTTCTGTGGCATGGGTGTTAAAGTTACTCAGGAAGAACGAGGATACCTCCTGTTCCAATTTCCTTTCGTCTACAGATATTCTCCCGCCTAGTGTAGAAAGTGTTTTATACAAAACTTTGAAATCCCTTTCAAAATCTGCCAGCTGCTTACGGGAGACTTTTCCCACCTTGTCATATACCTCCCTCAGCTGCCTCTGCATTTCGTTTTGTGCCTTATTCATTACTGTTGAAACATCTTCTTTCATAATCTTCCTAAGTTCCTGCTCATTTGGAGCGCTGTTTACGGCATCCTGTAATTCTTCCAACGCCGAGTCTTTTACTTTCTCAATGATAATCATGGCATCATTGAATAAATGTGATGTGTTATTTTTTATCTTTTTGGTGTGCATTCCCTTCTGTTCATTTATAAAAGAAGACATATCTATCATCGTGTTATTCTTCAGTGCCTGATGCCTTTCGAAGTAGCTTTTTTCCATCCCGTTCATGTCCTCTTTCAAGTCGTTCAATAGATAGCATAATAGGGTTGTAAGCTTTTCAAGCTGCATCAGAAGCCTTTGCTCCTGAAGTACCTTCTGAATTTCCTGCTCCGTTTTGAGAGCCTCCCCGAGCAGGTTCTTTTCGTCCTCTTCCGAATAATACTTTTTCTCATCGCAGTTCTCCACCAGATTATCCATAATTACAATAGGAGAGAAGGAAAAGATTTTTAAGCAATCCAGCCCCATCCCTGTTTTCAGCCTTGCCTCTATATTTTTAATCAATACTGTACGTTCTCTAGGGTGTATAAGATCCATTTTTGAAACAATAAAAATACACCTGTGTATAACATCTGAGAGATGGTTCCTGAGAAAGTGAATGAGGGTTTGAGAAACCGGCACATTTGCCGGAATAACGATTATCGCCGCGTCGGAAATCTCCCTGACCGCACGGCCCGTCACTTCAATATGCCTTGTGTTCTGAGCATTTGCTCCCGGGGTGTCTATAATTACCATCCCTCCTTGCAAAACACCAGAGGGATGGTATACGGTAACCTGAGAGATATCTTTTGCTACCTCCTCTGTGGCTGTCAGCACCTTAATAAAATCTCTCAATTTATCTTTTTCCTTTTCGAACCTGGGACTTACAAAATTGCGAAAAAGTTTCTGCCATACGGATACTCCATCCCGGATATAGGTTCTGGTTGTTCCATTATTATAGTCAACTTTAACATCCAGCTTATCTCCATAGCACATAATGGTGGATGATGAAGTTGTAGCCGGAACAATATTAGTCCTCAAAAGATTATCACGGATGAGCGCATTAATGAGAGTGCTTTTTCCACCGTTAAACTCCCCGACAACAGCAAGGTATAAATTGGGGTCGCTATTTCTCTTTTTTATGTTAAAAAATAAGCCTTCAATCTCTCTCTTTCTGTTTTCTGACCACTTATACCTTTTTAAGAGTTGTTCTATAAAATTGATATATGAATCCAGAGATATATTTTCCTTAATAGTTTCATACGCCAGTGTGGCCTGTGCACCTGCTATAAATATCCCCCCTAACACTTAAGTTTGTCAACCGCTGGGTCTAATCCACACGGTTGTTATATACATCATAGACGAAACCCTGACCATCCTTATAATACTGGTTTCCATCCGGACCGCTGAACCAGTAGCCCTTGAGCATTACTCCTGCTGCCTCTTCTTTGCCGTCTGATATACCCGAACCAAAATCTTCATGGTGACTTTGTGCAGCGACAGAGTGAGAAATTCCGTTCTCTACTTCAAACTTCATGCTGTTAAGGGGTAGTACTTCAAAGTTGCTCCCATCCGGTGCGTGCTCTGTAACCACCATCATATGCCCTGAATCGCTCCATGCATCTTCCATGATGTCAATGGGGATCTCACGCCCCATTCCATCTGGGTAGCCGGGGTCATTAACGATAGCTGTAGGATGAGCCGGATCGGAGTCATTGAAGCCTATCAGCCATACCGCATGGTCAGCAACACTATTTCCAGTTTCGCCGGTTCCCCATATTTCACTTGAATTAACCGCCAGCATTATCTTGTGTCCCTCTGCCAAATTTTCCCTTAGCATATCAATATTACCTGCTTCAACATGAGAATCTATGCCATATAGCTGAAGGAGCTCAACAGCCCCATTCATGTCCATCCCCGACCAGTTAATGCCATCAACAGGTTCTATCAAGCCCGCTGCGGCAGCACGTCCTATTACATCAGTCTCCGGCACCTCATGCCCTTGAAATTCTTCAATAATCCCGTTAAGTGAATATGGCACACAGAAACCGTTCATGGGCTGATGATGATATTCTAATGTATCAGTAACAAAATCCGGATTACCGTAAGTCATCACATCTCCATTTACCGGGTTAACCATTCCATCTTGAGTGATAGTATCCTTATAATCGTATAGGTCATTGGTTTCAGCGTGGTGTGAATTGTCAGACTGCCCTTGATCAATTCGGCTGTCTACATAATTTTCAATCCCAAATGCGTGTAAAAAATTCATAAAACCCCTCCTTAATATCCATGATTCTAATTTACAACCCACAGGTTTCAACAACAAGTTTCATTCGTCATAGATAAATGAAACATTTTGATATAACATATGTATGACAAAAGTCACATGCGGGTAACTTTTGTCAGACTAAATCTTTTATGATTAATTCAAACCGGATATGATAACGGAAGATACTTTTCTCCGTTATCATATTTATATCAATAATGCAATCAATCAACTTTTATTGCATTTCTACTGCAATCTCAAATAGAGTTCTTCATTTCTTTTTTTCAGTTTTATCATTACCTCAGGAAGATTCAGGTGGACGGCAATAGCTTCCACTCCATCAGGAAACACCTTGTTTGCACCGATTTGCCTTGCCTCTATACCCAGTCGGTTTAAGTACTTCAGGTATTTAGGCTCAACTACGAAATACCAGTCATCAATTTGTTTTTCACCCGACCATTTGAATAAATTCTTGTAAAGTTCTACATCCAGATGCAGATGCCTGTAATCTCTGGCTATTGTGAGCCTTGTTATTTCCAGCGAGGTTTCTCTTTTCAATTTTACATTCTCCACCAATTCCTTAAAGTCTTTATCAAGCATAATAGTATTTGTCAGCGGTATGACTCTGGAAATCCCGATTAGCTTTTCCTCCCCATTTTCATCAAGTGTATTAAGGGTAATATATGTACAGTTTTGGTCATAGGTGTCTACTTCCATCCTCGTTGTGCACACAGCCTTGTCGATCCAATTCTTTTCCTCAACAAAAACCTCATACCTTAACTTGTAGATTTCTTTTAAATCAAACTTTTCACTTGCAGACAGTATCTTTGCATATATTGTATTTACCATTTTAACCACCTCCATACCTTAGCTGTTTGGAGGTCTACTTATCAGTAGTTAAATTTAATTTTTTTTATTTTATAATAAATTTTGCAGCATTCTATACGAAGAGGAGGGTTAATCAGATAGTGTCAAGGCAGGATTTTGCAGAAAAATAAAAGGCGCTCCGAAAAGTCTGGCGCCTTGATTACAATAAAAAAGTTATTAAAAACCATTAACCTACATTTGTGTAATTATCTATTAGTCGGCTATAGTCAGGAGCTTTCCTGCTCTTTACAAGGCCTTCAGACTCAAAGTGGTTCTCCGCTGCTTCATAAAACTCATTTAAGCATACTGTGTTGTTTATATTGCTGCATACATACGTCAAATAAATATCAGTTTCCTTATCGTAATTCTCTATAGCAGGGTATTCATCACACTTCATATCAAATGTAAAGGCATTTCTGATACACTCAGAACCTAGCTCTTCAACAAACATTATATTTGCATTTTTTACATGCTGGGGTGTTTTCAGATATGTCACAAACCCAAGATTCCTCCTGACTTCATACGGCAGGCAATACATCAGAAATCTCAGCAATTCAATTGCATAGTCTGAGATTTTTACTGCGTCGCAGTTCAGCCTTACATATACAGGCTTAGATTCTTCAACCGAAATAAACAGCGAATACAGCAAGTTCTTAAATATATGCATATTAATATGCAGAGCCTCCAGCAGCTCTTCCACCTTTGAAAATTTTCGACTACTTTCATCATTCACAATACACACGCATTCAGGAATTTCTACTCCGTCTATTGCTCTTATATAACTGTTTTGAAAACTCTTTACATAGAATATCCTATCAATATTTTTTATGTATTCATCCTTATAAAACGCAGGGATTACAAAGGCATGGCTGAAATGAGGGCTTTTAAACGCGTAGTACCCGTCACAGCAAACCGTCCTGCCTAAAACAATATCTCCCCGTGAGGTACAAAAGTACATATACTTTTTGGGACACTTGCTCAGGATTTGTATAGGGTCTCCTTTGACCGCAGAAGACAGTTCGTATGTTAAAATTTCTTCACAAATCTGAGAATAACCGTACTGATCAAAACTTTTCGACTTTGCCAGATACCTGAACCCCTCGTTATCTCTGCCGTAATAGCATTGCTGGATTTTTTCCTCCATCTGCTCCAGTTTCTCATTCAGTTCTGATAAAGCTTTTTCTCTTTCTGATTTTAGAGACATATCCTCATCCAGTTTTTTAAGCTCATCATCCAACAAAGACCTTTTATCAGAGATTTCTTTCTCTTCATTATCTATTTTTTCTACTTTGATTTTAAGCTCAATTTCCTTTTTATCAATATTCTGAAGCTTTTCGTTAAGTTCTGCCTCACTTTTTTCAATTTTCTGAAGCTTTTCGTTAAGTTCTGTCTCTCTTTTTTCAATTTCCTGAAGCTTTTCGTTAAGTTCTGTTTCTCTTTTTTCAATTTTCTCACATCTGGTGTTAACTTTCTCTTCTCTTGATTTTAAATCGTTTTCTATAGTTTTTATTTTTTCAGTTTTTTCGTCAAGTTCACGCATCAACTTAAGTTTTTCATGCTGCAGTTCTTTTATTATTTCGGCTGCAAATTCCTGTAATTCGAATATTTTTTTTAATATACACTCCTCATATTCCATTATTTCTTTAACCATAAATTTCACTCCCTCCTATGCCACCTGATGCAAAATTCATTGTTTCTTAATATTTATGATATTATTCCCCTGACCTTTGCTATAATCTCATCCAGATCAATATCAGCCTCTCTATTTTCTGCTCTCTTAACTGTTTTCTTTTCCGGCTTTTTTTCTACCATCTCAGTCTCACAGTCTACCACGGGGTCTTCCAGTGCTTCGATATAGCCCATCTTGTACATCAGCCAGAGAAACGGCTCTGCAATCCTACGGGAGCATACTTCCTCGGGTGAAAAGTTGCTGCTTGAAAAATCCCTTCCTAGTGATGATACTGCAAAAAAGTGATAATTTTCAAAGGATTTGTCAATTGAATCGGCAATATTACTTTGATATTCTCTGAGAAGCTTTTCTACCTCATCGTGTATCAATCGGCACTGTCTTAAATCAAGCTTGTTTTCATGTTTAAAATCCTTAAAAACAGGGCTGTCTTCAGAAATAATACCTGTGTTCTCCAGCAAATCACTCTTGGTAAGTATGATTGCAGTAGGTACAGATATTTTGTTATTCCTGTATTTATTTGTACCTCCTATAAAGTTCTGCACAAGCTTTAAAATAACAAGCATTTGCTCTTCTGCAGGGAAATTCAATTCATTTTCTACATTCCTGATCTCCTTTATCTTTTTTCTTAGCTTGTTTATTCTAAAGGAGTCCAGCACAAGCAAAATACCATCGGAATGTCTTATGTGGTCTGCTGTCATGTTTTCATTTGGGTCACCTGTGAAAAATTCACCTGAGGCATCAAAGAATGAAAGAATAGTATCTGACAGAGTATTCCCAGCACTGAACTTATAGATGTACGCACTTTGCCTTTTACCAGGCGGAGTGGCCTCAGGCAGGCTGCCATTATCGTATACATTCTTGAATTTCCGGTATGTTCCTAGATCTTGGGGAACAAAAGAAGTCCCCGCTATTCCCTCCATAAGTTTTTGTGTAAGTGCCATCATATAGGCTGACTTTCCTGATTGCGAAATACCCGCAACAGATATTACGGTGGTATCGTGAAAGCCGATTTCTACCGGAAGGATGTTATGACATCTTCTGCATAGTCTGACAGAAGATTCGCGGTCATTTTTATCAACAATAGAAGTTATTATTTCACTTCCTGAGTTTTTTCTCCGTATCTTTATCAGATTTCTGTCATACGGCTCAATAACCGCATTCATTTTTCCAGCAGAGTACTTTCCAAATTCTTTATTATATATGTTTAGCTCTTCATCATCCTTCTGAAAAAAATCCGGATCCTCCTCAATAGAATACGAAGCCCGGAAAAGAACGTCGTTCGGCTCTTTGAATTCATAGAAGCAATATGGACATACAATTTTTTTTACCTGATTCAACATGGCTTTATTGTCCCCCCTTAGTAAAACCCCTGCTTACTTTTCCAATTCACTTTTTATATTTCTGATGAGCAAGTAGTTGCTCTTAATGTCATTTATTTTTCTTATGTTTTCATTCACATTACTGCCGATAGATAAATCAGCACTAAATTTTTTGACAATTTCATTCCTTGTAGCTGGACTGTTAAGTTTATTCATAATATCCGAATATAGCTCCTCAAAATGATTCTTTATGGACATCTGAATATACTTATCTATCTTCCCGCCTATTTCCTCCACAAAGTCCAGTATATCTGCTTCCCAAATCTCAAGTGCCTTCTCAATTGACTTCTCAATTTTAGATTCGTTCTCGTTAGGCTTATTCTTTATTTCGGCAGTAACTTTTTCAGCTATTTTAGCAAGGATTCTGGTATCGGAGTTGTGAAAAAGAGTTTCCAGTTCTTCGGGACTATTTATATACCCCATTTCAACTGCTACTTTCGCGGACTGAGTATCACAAATCCTCAGATACCTTATCAATTCTCCGGTCTTGTCCAATGGCTCGTGTCCTTTGATTCCTTCGTTTGATCTATCTGCATGGATGTCATTACTATTAAATACTTTTCGATAACAAGAATTAATCGTACCCAAATAATCCAGAAAAAATGTATCAAGAACTCCTTTCAGCCGCATCTCTATATCCCGTTCACCGATTTTATCCTTAAAGTACTCTATAATTTCATTGCTCAGGTATTTTTTATTCTCGTCTATCACAAGCTTTTCCAGTATTGGATTCAGGAAGCCTTCAGTTTCTTTTTTCAATGATGCAATAAAGTTCTCCTGAATAACGATTTCCATTTTCGTTACTTTTCTTATAGTCGGAGCCAGATCGTTATAATTAACAATAATACCTATACCCTTGGTTATCTCGCTGAAAATCTCGCCTTTATCAGTATTTGCAATCTTCTCTCTGATTTTGCCCTTTAAATATGTACTATTACGGTCATTCCAGAACACTCCCACAGGAATTCTGTTTTTGACCTCCTGTATACTTTTAAATATATCACACAACCTTTTCAGGAATTCATTCGCCTTCTCATCAATTTCTCCTGCCACGAATTCATTGTATATCACCTCTTCGTTCTTATCCTCCACATCTATGTATAAAGGTTGCATAATTTTCAGTATCCTGTCCAACAGATCCTTGAACTGCTTTTTGGTGTCTTCGTAAAAGTCTGCCATACAATCGTTCTGGAGATACTCAAAGAGTGCTTCCCTGAAGTCTTCAAAATCCTTTACAAACTTCGTTTCGCTGATTACAGAACTGCATTGCTCGGGCGTGGGAATATTCGGGCCTATGGTTTTCTGCAGCGTTCCTATATGTTCTCTAATGAAGTTATTGTCAATACCATTCTCTATGCATTTCAGGAGAAGGTAGTTCAGAGCCGATACCTTCACAAATTTTGACTCGTTTATTTCAAACCCGTAGTTTGAGCATTTTTCCCTGAAATTACTTATCTCCTGATTTAATTGTATTGTATCCAGAATATCGCACTGGTTAATAAGCCAGAAGGCTCTTTGTAGCACTCTCGGATTCTGTTTTTTTATCTCGGCAAGCATATCGCATTCGTCAACTCCGAGCAGGTGCTTGGGTTTCATGCAGAAAACAAAGGCTTTCGCGGTTTTTGCGACGTATTCTTTGGTTATCTTCTTATGGCGTGGGTTTGACGCTGCCAATCCGGGAAGATCCACCAAAACAACATTTTCAGGTACATCAAAATCTTTAAGAAATATCTCAACCTTGTCTACGATGATAATATCTTCATAGTTTTCGTTAACGTATTTTTGAACTTCTTCAACTGGAGATGGCAGTTTCTGTCCATTAGCTCTATCCCATTTTAAGAACAATTCCTTAAGCCTGTTAAGAGTCTGTGTATTTCCGAAAGTCCGCTCATTGCTGTTAAACTCTCTGATTTCATCCTCAAGAAAGGTCAAAACCCCCACATTGTCCATGTTTGAAACGTCTTTCGTCCCTATCCTCAATTCCTTGCATATTTCCTCAATATAAAGCTGCCTTAGCTCTTTCTTTGCCTCATCGTCAATAAAATAGACATATGCCTCATCCCTGCTTCCTTTTTTAAGTATGGTAGGGATGGCGGTACACTCCTTAGTACTTTCAGAAAGCAGGTTTCTGCGTATGATCCCATTAATAACCGTTGATTTTCCACTGCTGAACACCCCGAGGAAGACCACTGGAAACTCCGGAGAGGCAAGACGGTCTATCCAGCTTTTTTTAGCCTTTAAGTAATTTTCAAAATTCTCATCATACTTAAGGTATCTTTTAATTTTTTCACATGTATCCCATACATCCTTGGAACTTTCTATGATTTGCTTTGCATTCATTAACTTTTCCCCCTTATATATAACAGGTATTATTTATTTTTTGTTTAGAATTCCATTAATCTGCCGTATAAGCTCATCGTCCTTCAAGCGGAATTTGAACACCACTCTTCGTGACTTATCCCTGTTTATTGACTTATCAGTATTAAAGATTAACTGGCTGTATGATTTACCATTTGCGCTGATAAGTCCTTTCAACTTTTCTTTCATACTATTATCAATGGCATGAAACTCACTTCCTAGAATATATTTCACCACGCTGTTCGCCCTGTTCTGGGACAAATCCAGATTGATTTCATACCGTCTTTGAAGGTCGCCGCATTGGTCATCGGTATGTCCCTCCACCACAATCTCCGAAATATATTGCTGTTTCCCCTGTGTATAAGGGAGCAACGCTTTAAAATATGCAGGCACGAATTGTTTAAGATTCTCTTTGAATTTTTCATTTATTTTATAGGAACCGGTCTCAAACAGAATATTGCTGTTAAAAAAGGTTATGTCCCCCGTACGTTCGTCCACACCTATGTTAAGATTTGAGTCTTGAAGTGATTTTTTTATATCGGTAATTATGTTCTGCCTGATTCCTACTATTTTATCTATTGAATTTTTCATTACATCTATACTTTTCTGGGAGTTTACTATCGAATTTTTCATTACATCTATATTTTTCTGGGAGTTTACTATTACAGTTTCTGCTTTTTTTATCTGAGCCTGATTTATTATGCTTAATGATACCATAACAAGCAAAATAAATAAAAGGATCGTGCTGAGGAGGTCGGTAAAACTCCTCCACAAATTTTCATTATCTCCATCCCTTCCTGTTATCCTGTTATATCTTGAAAACAAGCTACCCCTCCTAGTTTATCAGTTACTTTCAGTCAATACCCTGTTTGCCACATTCTCAATGCCTGATATTAAGCGCTCACTGTTATACAAAAGCTTTTCAAGCAGCTCAATATCCTCTTTAGCACCAATCGCCATTTTGTCTGTGATTTCTTCAAACTTACTTATAAATTGGTCTGTTGAGTCGATGTACCTGTGCCCTATATCGGAGTTTTGACTATTTACGCCTTCAAGCAGTTCTCTCTGCTGTTTCGCCACATCATCAACAAGGGATAAGGCATTTTGCTTCATATCTTCCATGCTTTTCGCCGTACTTTCTGTAAAAGAGTACAAAACCGTACTAATTTCGCCGACAGTTTGATTTTTAATGACTTCAAATTGATTTGAAATACTTTCTACAGCGCGGTCTGAATTAGTTGAAATGATGCTGTCAAACTTGTCAATCATCCTGTGAATGCCTCTGGTAAAGCTGTCTGTATTGCTGTCAATCACTTTAATATTATCCTCAACTCCAAGTTTGATGATATTTGAAATAGCAGGTATGCTTTTATCAAATTTGTCAAGATTCTGTTCAAAATCACTAATTGAAGCACTAAATCTTGAAATAAACTCTTTGATACTATTATGTATGTCATCGAACCTGTCAATAGAGTCATCTATTTTTTCATTAAAGCTTGTGATATATTGGGTAGCGTTACTGAATTCGTCTGAGAATATATGGAACTCATGCAGAAATTTATGAGCGCTTTCAATAGTCCCCTCCAAACCGTCTACCGCATTAGTAAAATTATTTTTCATATTCTCTATGGCACTATAATTTTTGTCTGTCAAATTCGCTATAGAACCAGAGACCTTGTTCTCCATTTTGTCAATTGAAGCGTTGTTAGTCTCTGCCATAAACCTGACGCTTCTCTCAATTTTATTACCCACCTGCTCCAGTTTCGTGCTGATTATACTGCCCATATCCGCCATACAGCAGCTGAATGTTTTTTCAGACTGGAAAAGAACATCATGGATACCGTCTTTCAGGTCGTTAATACTTTTTTCATTTTGAATGGACATCTGGTTAACAGAAATATTAAATCTTTCAAGCAATTCTTCGGGCAGCCTTGTTATGCTGGCTTGAAATTGGTTACTATCAGTCATATACTTTTTAACGCGCATGGTATTATCCAGATGATTTTCCACCTCCGACATAATGTCTGTGAGTATATGGTCGGGGTTAAAGATTTTAATAAGAATTGTAATCACCAGTGAAAGCCCGATACCGGTCAGGCTCGCGTAAAAAGCAGTACCCATATTCTTCAGAATGGGACCAAGCTGTTCTGGGTTTTTTGCAATAGCATTTACGTCCATATCTCTCAAAGAAAATGTCAGTCCGAAAAATGTCCCTAAAATGCCAAGCATAATGAATACTGGTATTGTCATATGCAGTATATTTACCGATGTAATGAGGGGCAGCTTTAATCCTCCCACTACCTTGAACCGGAGCTTCAGGAAAAAAGATTCAACACTGGTTTGAGTATTTACACCCTGAGGAGATTTTCCCACTACATCATAATACATTTCTATCAGGGGCTTTAATTCCCCAATATCCTTAAATGAACCCTTCTGCCTGCATTTGGAATATACCTCCTTGTTTAGCTTCGCCAAATACCCATATATCCTAAAATATAGAAAAATATCCACCAAAACAAAAATTATTATCTGCACAGCAAGAACCACAACTTTAACTTGATCTATCATTAGACCCCCCCTATGTTCAAAATCAGCCGTATTTGATGCTACCCGGCAATTTGAGTCGCCAGTATTGAAAGGCTACTTCTAATTTACAGCTTGGGGGGGGCAGCAGCAAGTTTCGTTCGTCATAAGGAAATACATTATTTTGCAACAAAAAAGTGTGACAATTGTCACACTTCTGGAAACTTCTCGTCAGCTTTTTTGTAATAGTTCTCTTTTGTGCGAAGGGATTAAGTCTTCAAACTCTCTCCACGTTCAAGAGACTCAAGCGCCTCAGCTACTCTGCCAAGCTCTAAAAGTATCAAACCCCTGTTGTTCCATGGGGCATAGAACCCGGGATTCAACTCGATTGAATGATCATAGCATTTCATCGCCTCTTCTTTTCTCCCAAGTTCCGAATACGCATTGCCCATATTAAACCATGCTCTAAAAGCTCCCGGTTCCAAGGAAACAGCGAATCTATAACACTCCAGCGCTTCTTCGTTCCTTCCGAGAGCCGCAAGGGTATTAGCCTTGTTATTCCATGCATTATAATAGTGTTGATTCAGCCGGATGGCATTGTCATAACACTCCAAAGACTCCTTCATCCTACCCAGATCGTACAGCAGAGAGCCCTTATTAACCCATAGTTCATCGGATTCAGGCCTCAGTGCAAGCGCCATCTCATAACATTCAATAGCTTCAGCTTTCCTGTCGAGGCTTAAAAGCTCATTTGTCTTATTATTCAGTGCGTCGAGGCTTGTCGGATTCAGTTCAAGCGCTATGTCAAAGCACTCTAAAGCTTCTTGGTTTCTGCCGAGGTCTGATAATGCTAGACCTTTGTTGTCCCATACTTCATAAATATCGGGATTTAATTGAATAGCGCGGTCAAGGCAGAGTATTGCCTCTTCATTTCTTCCAATGCGGTTCAGCACACCTCCCTTGCTGACCCATGCATAATAATACTCAGAATCCAACTCAATGGCTGCGTCAAAGCATTTTAAAGCTTCTGCCTCCTGTCCGAGTTTTATAAATACAATACCCTTATTACTCCAAGCTATATGATTTCGAGGATTTGCCTGAAGCAGTTGGTCAAAGCAATCTATTGACTCCTGTGCTCTTCCAAGGGCGGACAGCGCAAGGCCTTTATTATTCAACGCATGCATAGATTCAGGATCCAATTTAAGCACGCGTTCATAATATGCTAACGCCTCTTCATTTCTTTCAAGTTCTCTGAATGAAGCACCCGTATCTATAAGTTCGCCTACGGTAAGTTCTTCTGTCTCGCCTTCTGGGTTCAGCCTCTCTCCTGTGTACTTGTGATATTCTTCCAGCAGTGCTTCTTTTAGCTGTGTAAAACTTTGGTATCTTCTGTCCTGATTCTTTTCAAGACATTTCATCACAGCATCTCCCACTCCCCCCGGCACTTCTGGCTTCATTTGCTTCACATTCACAGGCTGCTCCTCCATATGCTTTTTCAGATACATTTCATTTGAGTCACACAGGAAAGGAGGTCTGCACGTCAGCATTTCATAAAGTACGCACCCGAAGGAATATATATCCGACCGTATATCCAACTCTTCCTCTCCGCGACACTGTTCGGGAGACATATATGGTGGAGTACCGCATACGCTGCCCAACATCATAAAATCGAACCTGTTCCTGTCGTTCACAGATATGTCCGGTTGTTGTACGGCGGCGGTGTTACCCACAAAAGTTTTGGTCATACCAAAATCAGTTATTTTTACTGTTCTGTCAGATGTAATCATTATATTTTCAGGCTTTATGTCTCTGTGGATAAATGGTTTACCCATTTTCTCGAATCTTTTCCCGGCATACTCCATTCCTAGACAAAACTGTATCGAAAAGTCCAGTGATGTCTTAATATCCATCGCTCTTTTTTGTATCCAGTCTTTCAGTGTAGACCCGTATTCCGGTTTTCCCCTCACCAATTCAATGTATATATAGGGTCGGTCGTTTGTTATTTTTACCCAATAAGCCTGTACAATATTTCTATGCTTTTCAAGGCTTATCCAAGTATCAGCCTCCAGTTTGAACCTCTCTATGGCAGCTCTGTCCTGAATATACTCATCATGGAAGGTTTTTATTGCAATGGGCTTTTTATTCAAATGATCATAGCATAAATAAACAATACCCATGCCGCCCATCTCAATTTCACTTATCTCATAGCGTCTCTGAACAATAGCGCCAGTTTCCCAGTTCTCTGACATTCTCCACCTCCTGAACCTGTATCTGCAACTGTATGCAACGGTATCAGACCCTGCCTATCCCAGAATCCCCTCTTTTGCTGCAAAGGCCACCAATGCAGTACTTTTATGAGATTCAATACCAAGCTTATCGTACATGTTTATTAATATATTTCTTATATATCCTTCTGTCGAGTCGAATTCTACAGCTATTTCCTTACACGTTTTACCTTCCGCGATAAAATTGATAATCCTTATCTCTTTATCTGACAAATGAAACTGCGGGTTTTTCTCTTTTATTGGATTAGTACCGTTTTTGTCGGGATTCATAACCCTAGTAACAATAAAGGGATCAAATATCTTCAGCCCCCTGTTGCAACATTTTATAGCATCTATCAGTTCTTCAATGCTGCAATCCTTTATGATATAACCGTCTGTCACCTGAAGTGCCTGCTCCAAGTAAGATTTTGATGTCTCTGATGTAAGAATCAGCACCTTTGCGTTGCTGTCTTGCTCTTTGATAAGTTTTAAGGCCTCTATTCCATTCATTAAAAAATTCTGCCTTTTCTCGTCATAAAAATGGATATCCATTAAAACCACATCGGGCTTTAATTCCTCATACATCTGCAACGAATCTTCAGACTTGCAGCATGTTCCAACAACCTGAATTTCATTGCTTTTATCAAGCAGATACTTTAAGCTGTCGGTCAGCACTTTATGGTCGTCAACAATCATAACTTTTATCAACAGTTTTCACTCTCCTTCAATGGTATCATTACTGAAATTTTAAACCCGTCATTTTCATCAGATTTGAATTCTATGCTTCCGTTCAAACCTCTTACCATCTCCTGCATGCCTTTTAGTCCCAGACCTAATTCTTTAATGTCATTGCAGCCAATACCGTCATCCAGTATGGAAAGCAGCACATTATTATGCTGGCACCTCAAAAGTACTGTGACCATTTTCGCTTTTCCGTGCTTTAATGAATTAGTTGTAGCCTCCTGACAAATGCTGTATACCACTCTGATAAGCGAGCGGTTAACCTCTGAGAAATCTCCTTCAAAAGAATACACTACATTGACACCAGTATTTTTTTGAAAATTATTTAAAAGTATTTCAAGGTAGGATAGTGAATTATCATTCTGGCTTTGACTAAAACCCGATTGATTGCAGCTGCCGATCTCCTGTGCAATTCTTCTTACGTTATTCATTGTGCTTTTTATAGTAGTTTCTGCATCCAGAATGCTTGAGATGGCTTTCTCCGGATCATCGTTGAACGTCACCTTGCAAACCTCTATAAGTCTCAGCAAGACATTCAAGTTGTGCCCCATCAGATTATGGATTTCCGTCTCTATCCTGCTCCTCTCTCTTTCTAGCGTGAGTTCTTTTATAGTGGCTGCATAATCGGTCAGTTGCTCATTTAGAATAGTCAACTCCTCATTTTGCGATTTCATTTTTTTCAAAAGTTTTTTATATTCTGTAATATCCTTTAGGAGTATAACCGTTCCCATGTAATTGCCGTCTGATATGATAGTATTAATTTCAATAAGAAAGAATTTGTCAATTGAGCAAAAATACATTTCAAAATTTATAACTGTTTTTTCAGAAATCGACTTGCTCATAAACTCCTTCAATTTTTCAAACTCAATGCCATGCTCATCGTTTGCTTTTATCAGATCAGACAAGTATGTATTCTTTGCAGAATGCTTGCCTTTCAGAAAAATTTCAGAGAATGCTTTATTGTATTCAATCACCATATAGTATTTATCGATAACAAAAAAAGCATCGGAGATATTATCAACCACCCTTGTTATTGCAAGAGGGACAATATACAGAAAGTCATATTTGAAAATAGCAATCCAGTAACAGATCATTGTAATGCTCATTGCAATAAGAGTAGTATTCATGTTAACATCAATGAATTTAAAGGTTAAAGCCATATTTACCAAAAAAGGTGTAAAACTGCCTATCAAAATTAAAACGGATTGCTTTGACAATATCCCTGAGTTTCTGATTGAATAAATTAGCAGAATTCCAAATGCAATTGCTAGGCAGAGGTAAGAAAATATCATATGAAAATAAAAATACGGGCCATATACCGCTTGGGTTGAAATGCTTGAGTTTCTGATAAAAAAAAGCCTGTGGCTTCCATTGGTACACAACATAATGATGGAAATCGCCGGAATTATAAATAGCAGCATGTGATACCAGCGATATCTGAAATTGACCCTGATATACGGTATGGATGTGAGCAGAAACGTTACAGGTACAAGTATTATACCGATATAAGAGATGCCTAAAAAAATATTTTCGTATTGTTTTCCAGAATACAGTTGCAGAATAATAGCACCTATCATCCATATAGTTATGGAAAACAGAAAAGAAAAAAAAGAATAATGCACCGCCCTTCTATTTTTCATTTTTATAATGCGGTACATAAAATAAGTTGGGAATATTAATATAACTGCTATTACATAAAAATCCAAATCAGTTTTCATATTTATACCTTTCTCTGTGCCTCTACACTTATTCTAATCTCTACATCTCTACAAATTCAAGTGTTTGTGACAATAATATCTATATGTGACAATTGTCACATATAGATATCTATCTTCCTGACACCTTTTAAGATCAGGATTTAAAAGGTCCTGTTCCCATATATTAATCGAACATTGTAGAATTTCCCGGTTTGCTATACAACTTATTAAAAGCCAACAGCAGTGTCTTCATGTCCAGACTTAGTATTTCACACAATTTTCCCAATGTGCCGCTTATCGTATAGTTGCGCAGTAGAGCATACAGCACATCTTGCTCCCGGACTGTCAGCGACTGCGACCTTCCTGCAATCTCTCTGGCTATATCCTGAAAATTCCTATAGCTGTTGGTATACACGAGCACTCCCCGGTAATTCCCCTGCTTTATCGTTGATTCCAGCCTTTTTGAAACTTCTCCGTAGTCCTGCCCGCACGACTCAAAAACCTTCCGTGTCACTTCACCTCCAGTTTTAAGAACTCCATAAAGCAAATGAGCCGATTCCACCTGTCTGTGTCCTTTGGTTTCCGCAAATTTCTCGGCCTCACTGTAAATATTGAAAACAGTGGGTTCACTTTCCAAATCCAATGGTTTAATATTTACAGGCATTTTCCTAGTCCTGCTCACATCCAGCATATACTTCCAGCTACTGCTGCGATAATTATTTTCTGCCAGATCAACCGACCGGGTAAAACTCATTTTTGTTTCCCCGCCTTCGACAGCCTCCGCTATGCCGGTACACTCCAGCATTAGTACATCTCTCATGTCCTTCTCTTCAACCGCTGTTCTGAAGTTCCTTCCATTCCCTTTCCAGCATCCCAGAAACGCATGTATTGGAACACCATTTTCATTCCCGGCAAATATTATCAGCGGATTCAATCCCACATTCTCCAGACATCCAGCCATCAACAGAGTCAGGTCGATGCAGGTGCCTTTACCAAGTAAGTTATTTCTGTCAGGATAAAATATGTTGTGCGGAAGTTTTATTTTCTGGAAGTTGTCGGTGATATAAGGATTTTCGTAGTAGATACTCCGTACATCCTTTAAATAATTATAAAGTGTAGCAATAACCTTTTTTCTAGCCTCGCCCTTTTCGTCTTCTGTTGATTCATTGATTAACTGCCGGAAATTAATCCTGAAGTTTTCCTGTGCTTCGAGGACAATACCCTGAATTATAGGATTCCTTGGCAAAATATAAGCAGAAATGGTCTCCGGCCTGAACAGCTTGAAGCCCCAGTCCAAAGTGGACAGTAGCGTTAAATTGCCGGTAAAGCAAGAGACCTCGGCATTAGCTATAGATGCTCTCAACTTTACCGTTTCCCTCCCCACTACACCTTTCAGCCTGTCAAATAATAATCTAAAAGCGGGTGGCTGGATATTTCTTGTCTCCATTGGTTCGAGGGAGGGCACCTCCAAGTTGCAGGGCATGCTATAATTATCTATTTGTATGGTTATGTTGAATGGAACGGAATTTTCATTCCCCAAATTTTTTAGGTGCAACGTATTCATCAATCTTAGTCCGCAGTGGAAAAACATATAATTTATCGTCTTGATATACGGGCCATAGACAAGTACCCTATTGTAACAAACGATCAGCCAGTTACAGGGTATAGCCGTAAAAACCGTATCCCCTATTTTTATAACAGCTCCTGGATTAATAGTTTCTTCACATTTGATATTCTTTCCATCCACCCATATATCACAGTCGCCGATACCTTCTATGTACCACAGGCTTTTCTTCCTCCGCAGCCATGCATGCATAAAAGCTACTTTCGGATCATCTGAAAGATTCAGGTCTGGAGATACGCTTGCAGCTGAGTCCTTCCGTCCTATCAGTATTTCGCTTTTTTCTGACTCATACTCGATGAGAACATTTTTACAAGGGCCTTCCAGCCAAACTATCTTAAGACTTTTGCAGTCCTGCTGCATACTATTTTCACTCTCCATTACATTATCTCAATCCCGTATATACCGTCTCCAACATCTCTAAACTCCGCAAAATAATACTGGTAATCTGCATCATACGTAAATTCCGAAACCATCAATGCTCCCGTGCCACCTGAGAGTTCAAGCACTGCAAGTTCCGGGGGATGGTTTATATCAAAATCCCAGTAGCTTACTAGTATGTTTTTTCCCCGACTGTTGGCCTCAACACAACCAATTACGCTGCCATCCCTCTCTATATTCAATCTGCAATTCTCCACCAGTTCCGAATCCCTTTGAGCTATTTTCAAAAGCTGATTAACCGCTTGCTCATTCATACCGTTTTTGAGGAGCTCAACGCCATCCATAAATTCTTTTTCTATCCTGCCCCTTTCACCTGAACCTATGCCTGCAAAATCATGCTTTAATAAAAATGTAGTCTCTTTCGGCCACGTTGATATTAGAGACAGCTTTTTAAATGAGTCTATAAGTACTTTAAAAGACATCGTTATACCTTCTGCCAAATCTCTGAACAGTTTCTCTAGCTTCTCGTTGAATTCCGGGTAAGCCCTCGAAATTTTCAAAAGCCTTTCTGCCATATGTATCTGATACTGGATCTGAACACAGCCTTCCAAAGACAGCAACTCCCATACAGTGCTGAAATTGCGTTTTAGATAAAGCAACGTGACAAGCTGTTCTCGGCATTGTTCGCATTCACCTATGTGCAAATCCATATCCAGTAACTCATCCCCTGGTGCCGATTCAGCCACATATCTGAGCATCGCTTGAAAACTAGGATGGTTCATGATCCTTTCCCCCCTTAAAGTAAAAACTCTTTTCTTCGCTGCATGGCAATACACGGTTCAATTTGCACCGGGAACAATGCTTGGAGAAACCGTAATTAATCTCTTCTCTCTTCCCTGTCAAGACATCAACCGATTCTTCCAGTCCAATAGCCGCACCCTTATGTATCTTTTCAAGACCCATAACAAGCAAAATCTTGTTTCTCAGATCATCGCTCCACCCGGCAATACGGCTTTTAAGCCTTTCTATGCATTCTCGCTCCGCTTTTATACTGTCATCTGAGTCTTCATAATCTATATAATCAGCCAAAATGGTTTTTGCAATCCTTTTGACAGCCACTTGCATTCTTTTAGCGGTTTTTCCAACCTCCATCAATTCGCCGGCATGATAATCCATCCTCATAAATATGGGCTGAAGTGACTGTTTAAGATTTCCAATACCAATACCCTTGCTACCTAGCGTCTCCAGTTCCCACTCTATTCCTTTACCAAGTTCCTCCTCCAGTTTCTTTTCCAGTTTAAGCATCAATTCTTCAAGTATTGTGAAGCCATGCTTCTCAGCTACTCCTTTCGGGTCACCTTGTATGGTCTTTTTCTTTCTTATACCCTTGCCCAATTCATTATAAATCGGTTTCCCATATATAAATTTTGAATACAGGAATGCAAGCTGCTCATGGGGATAGCCTCCACAGCAGCAAACGAGCTTTACAAGTTGAAAAGCCGCCTTTTGCCTTGCCTGCAACTCTATCAGCTCTTTCGGTATATCTGTAGGGTCGAAAGGTTCCCTCATAATTTCCCCTTTATCATCAGAGTAAACCGTAGTATTCAGACTGAGGTTTTTCCCAGCATCAATATTTTGCTTCTTTATTCCAAAGCATTCACCGATAATACACTGAAGCATATCAGCATTCTTTCTGAATTTGTATCCGCCTTCAGAAGGGTCTTTTAACATCTCCTTCAAGTTCTCCCTGATCTGTGGCTCTGCCAGCCAGCTTCTAGTTTCATTAACCAACTGCTCACTTTCATTTCCCTTAAGGATTTCTCCGAATTCATCCTGTATTGCCATTAATGCCGGCTCGTATACCACTTCATATATCTCATCCAATGCATCCTGATCTCCCCTTCGGAACTCCTCAACCAAACTCGAAATCTTTTGGTTCGTAAGGTTGATTAAGTAGCCGTACTTTCTAATAATACGATAATAGAATGTACCTTTTTTGTCACAATTGTATCCCCCGTTTTCAGGAGTTACAAGAAGCCAAACCCTGAGTTTCTCCCAGATTTCCCTCATTATCCTGCTGGCTTTTCTCTCTACCTCATCATCATTCAAGAATATTTCACAGCTTTTAACATTTATCTTTATATGGTTCAAAAATGGTCTGCTATATGCCTGGCAGATTTCCTCGAATGCATTGCCGCTACCATTCCTGTATCTTTCAATCATTTGATTTATTTCTAACTCATCCAGTATTTAAACCACCCCTCTAAAACTACTACAGCATTTTATATGGTTCTGGTTAAAAAACGCAAAAGGCTAATTTAACTCAGATTTACTGTAATCTTCAAGCTCCCATAACCATATTCAAAAATTTAATCTCAAATAGGACATACTTAATTTCTTCAACCTGTCCTTTTCTTATCATATTCACAATTATAACACCACAAATAGTTTTATTCTCTGCAGTCACTAAATTCTAAAATCCAAGCATAGGTTTTATTTTTTTCTTTATAAAATTGTTAAGATTTTAGCCTTTTTTATCCACGTCAACTTTACACTATATCTTTCTTATGAAGTCTAATAACCGATTTATAAATTTCCACATTTATGCCTCTCTTAGAAATAATTTAACTTAGATATGCTTACATATAATGTAATATTATAACATGTCATCTAATTTTTAAATATAATATGTATCATATTCAAAGCTAAAAGTATAAAAAGTAATACCGCTTGCAACACTATCTTTCAAATTTTTACATTAATTGCAAATCGATTAAACTTTTCTAACACTTCAGAGCACCTTAATTTGTGAATTTTGCATCATCAACCATATTGGGTCTCAGATAATCTGTACTACTTTCTCTGATTCATCAATAATATGATCTATTTGGCAATTAAGCATTTTCAATCGTTTAGTGATAAGATGTTTAGATATGCCTGTAGTTTGGGATAAAGTTGTCCTACTTGCAGCCTAAATGCCTCTTGAATAGTCGGAGTCAAATAGCTAACTATACCTCTACTCATACCATGTAACAATTGAGGAAGTCCAGTATTTAAATCTCCCAACCCAATAGCCGTTGGAGGATTTAATATACCCTCTACACTTTCAAGAAATGAACAGAATTCAACATCAGCACTACTAAATCTATCAAGATATATTGGTGCAATCCGCTTAATTTTTTGAATTTTAACTCGAAAATTGAAATTATTAATTACAATTTCAATTAGACTATTTTTGATCTAAATAGTAAATAATAAAAATAATAGTTATAGAGATTTATCTTATCAAATCCCTATAACTATTGAAATTACTCAGTTTATTTACTAATATATAAGCTTTTTATTGAAGTTTTTATGTTCCAATCGTTGAAGACATTAATTCCAAAAGTTGAAGTTATTAATTACAACCCACATAACTAGATATTAACTCTGCTTCTTATTATCCATTACCAAGCTCTTTGCAACTACATTCATTCTTTTTATGTTAAGTGCTGTCAAGTGAACAATCTGCTCGCTTACCTTCTCTTGAACTTCTCTTAAAAGCTGCTTTATCAAGCAACCATATATAAGAACTAAATCCATTTCTATATATATACCGTCTGGTCTATTTTCGGCTCTGAATCTGGATATTTTGGATACCCCTTCAATACTCGAAGTTACATGCTCTACAATTTGATAGATAGTATAATCAGATATAGTGTAATTCCCCATATAGCTGAAAGTTGGCCGTACAACGGACTTCTCACCTACTAACTGATAGCTACCTTTTCCTTTTCTTCTAAATATCTGAAGTGGATCTAAAAAATAGCCCGAAAAATCTTTCTTTATTTCAAATGTCGGTACAGGAATAACGTGTTTACCCTGCTCTCTTCTTGTGGATAAAGCCTGTTTAATCTCATATTCACTTGCTACATCTGTTATATATACCTTTTCAGTGATTGGACCTACACCCAGCCTGTCTGCTATTGTTTCAACCATTCCATCCGATGTTCCAATAATTAATAACGCTTGGGTATTATATCTTTTAAGAGTATTGACTACATCCTCTGTATGCTTCTTATCAGTAAATAGAGCTCTTTTGATTGAAGCAATTTTAGTGCTTTCTCTCTTAGCAGAAATACCAGCAATTATTTGATTACCCCTTATTAGTAATCCATCGTCTATAATATAATCAGTCCCATGTTCTCTTGCAACCCATGAGGCTCTATGACTTTTTCCTGTACCACTTGGTCCAATAAATCCTATAACCTTCAAAAAATATTCCTCCTGATAAAAATCTATATGTAAATGCCTGTAATGCCTCAATTCATTTCCTGCATATATACCTATTATACACTGCAAAAAGCAGATGTTATACTAATTTGCATTTAAAATGTGGAACCACATATAAAATAGCCACATTTACTGCTATAAAATAGTATTACATAGATAGTTAATTATATATAGTGAAAAAGAGAGCCATAAGACTCTCTTTTATTCTGCTAGACATTTATCTTTAGTAATTATTACCTTTTTCTATTGTTTATCGTTCTAATAAAATATATCTTCTTTTGTAATATATAAAGTACTTCGTATGCATTAAAGCAGATACAAAGTATTTTATTTACTTTTAATACAATATAGTGTAATGTTTCTGCGATTAATAGTAATTACACAATATATTGTATTTATATACTTACATTTTGTCAATATATATTGACAAAATGATGGAAATAATTTTCCATTCTACAAAAAAGAGTGTTCAATCGTTAGTATCTAATTTTGCTAAATTATATTCACATATACCACAACCGCTACATAGTACAACTTTTCCAGAAAAAATATTTTTTATTGTATCGAGGAGCTTTTGGTTTTTAAATTTCTCCCAATTGTGAATTACTATATTTTTGGGAGCAAGTGTTATTAATGAGCTTACTAATAAATCATCATGGTTTATTTCTGTTTCGGGTAACTCATATAAAAAATCTTGCATACATTCATTGGTAATCAAGTGCTTTTTCTCATCTAATAGCATATACTGCTCATCAGATTGCATTACCACATGGACAACATTAAATTTAGACTCTTGTATTTCAACAAAATATTTTAACAGTCTAATAAATTCTTTATACTCTCGTTCTATCAAAAAATCATCCACTGCGTTATCAATAATATCTTCTAGTTCCTTTATATAATCCTTAAGCCTAAAATTAATAAAGCCATCCAAAATTATGCTGCTTGAGCTCTCAAAGTATTCAATAAACCTTTTCACAATCATATTTCTTCTTCTAATTTGAAATAGTGTATTTAAAAACACTTTATCGTCATTTCTAATATTTTTCTGTGAAATTCGCAATATATCTTTTTTTTCAGTTGAATTAAAATACCCATAGTTACTATTAATTAACCTAATTAATAACTTTTCTTCATACTCATTTATTACATAATCAGCAAGTGCATTTGACACATGGTAATTAAGCAACTCATATTGATTTGAGTCATTTGATAATAAATCGTCCTCTTCTATATTGCATACTACTGAAGTTGCACCCTCAAAATCTATCTCTTTTACGGAATAATTTATACTTTTTCCTTTTAGTTGCGCAAGTTCTTTATCTATTTGTTGTACAATGTTATCAGCGTTATCGTTAACTCCTATAGAGAGATATTGATATTGCATCAACTTCACTTCCCTTCGTGTGTAGTATATGTCTCGATAAAATTTGTATGCAGTGAGCGTCTTTGCAATTTATTCTAAAAAAACCATTTATAAAATTATTTAATTTACAATAAACCATCAAATAATTTTGTTTTCATTAAGAATTTTTACTATATTCGCCACCTTGAGTCTTGCTATATTATATGCATTTTAAATTTCATCGGTACTACACTAAAAGATTATTTCTGCATAATAGGAATTATTGTTCCTATATCCATTAACATTTCATCATTAATCTTAACCATGTCTACATTTTTTAAACTTAGAAAGTTTATTATTTCATAAAAGTTTTTATGAAACTTTAAATCACCTGCAAAAAATAATTTATTATTATCAATCAACCCTGTCGTTCCTCCAACAAACCCCATTTCAAAAGGTTCTAACTTAATACAATTATCAGGTTCAATTAGTAGTGCATCAATTCCTATTGCCATAGCCTTTTTAAAAATATCCATATCCGAAGTAATTATACTGTTTTCATTTACGATACAAGTTAAACATTTCGAGTATCCCTGCTTAACATGAATAAATTCAATTCCCCTACTTATAAGCAGTTCTCTGATAACAGGATCAGTATATTTTTTATTATGAAAAGCATATCTTCCAATCCTTGCTACATTATAAGGTATAGTCAAAGGATACTTATCTTTAAGTAATGCTTGACCTTTTATCATTTCAAAACCAATACCCTCCAGCCTACCTATTAGCGGCTGAGGAGTATTTGGAGCGTATACCATTATATTATCTTCTATATGATGAAACATAATATCTGGATGATATGCAATTGCTGGATATAAGTCTGGATGCGGCAATGTTTCGATTAGTAATATTTCCTGCTGCCGTAATGTTTCTTTAATTTTCTCTGACGCTCTCCCATCAATTATTACTGCCTTAACTTTATCTGTTGGCAAATTTGGTATTCTAATTGGTTTCAAAATAACCCTCCATAAATTAATTTTTTTAAATAGTTTAATTAGGTATCACACATAATTTTTATAATTCATATTATACTAAAGAAGAGCATGTCAGTATTGAAATTAATCTTATTAATATTTACTTTTTTTAAATATCAATTTTTATATTTCAATACTAACTGTCTGTTTATTCAGATGGTTATTCAAATACGCCGCATTCCCTGTAAAAGGGGGATGCGGTTATTTTATATTGTAGATACTTAACTTTCAGTTTTGAAAAGTTTTTTTAGTATAAAATTTATATTCATTCAGATAATATAAATGATTAATTTAGCTTATGAATTATTTATTAAGCTTGCATGTTAGTCAAATAAAATATAGAAGGAGTTGTTACCATGAGAACATCTTTGGATAGAGTAGCATTAATTGTTGTAATCATTGGAGCTCTAAACTGGCTTTCTGTAGGATTATTTAATTATGACTTAGTAGGATCGCTATTCGGAGCTACTTCATTTATTACAAGAACAATATTTACCATCGTAGGTGTTGCTGGTTTATACAGTATAAGCCTACTGTTCAGAGAGCAAGAAGCAGCTAGAGACCATCATTAATTAGTAAAAAAAGTGGCGCTGATCTAATACGCCACTTTTTATTTGATATTTTTTAGTGTTTTTTGGATTATAACCTTTATATCTTATGATCTTTGTATATCTACAATCAATGGTTACTAATACATAAATTTCCGTTATATTTTTTGTAATATTGCAGATTATATTAGTACACCAATCAAATCACTTATTTGTGAAATTTGGTGAAACTTATCTTATAAGGAGGAATATTATTATGGCAAGAAGTAAATCAACATTCGAGAATATGAAGTATGAAATAGCTTCTCAGGTTGGCGTTAACTTAAAACAGGGCTATAATGGTGACTTAACTTCAAGAGAAGCCGGTAAAATCGGCGGAACAATCACCCAAAAGGTGTTTGAAGCTTATACAAATTCCAAGAAATAAGAATTAGAAATAAAAATAAAAGGATACCGTTAATAAACGGTATCCTTTTATTTTTATTATAATACGTGTTAGCTTTCTATAATATTTTATATATATTTTAACAAATGCTTTATTACTTATTAATATTTATATATAATGAATATGGATTATTCAATATAGCCTTTTTAAAAAATATTGTGTATTTCTTATAATATAAAAAAAGATGTAAGTACAAAAGAAAATACTATAACAGAACAGGAGGCACCTAGCCCATGCCATTTCTATCAATGAATGTACGTTTCATTGATATTCTTGAATGTTGGGCATGGATATACCTATGACTACATTTAAATCAATTTTTGCGAGACAACTACCTAGAAGACTAATTATACTTCTTGCCTTTTCAGTAGTAATATATTTACTTAGAGGAATGGCGAATATGTTTTTGCTTACCTTTATATTTGCTTATTTAGGGTATACTGCATCAGATTTCTTCTTTTCTAAAGCAAAAATAGTAAATTCCAGACTTTTAAAGGCATTTATAATTTTAGTATACTTAATTATTATAGCCCTTGCGGTTCTAGTGCTTTATAAGTATATTCCAGTTATAATTTCCCAGCTAAGATCAATTATATTCCAAGCTACGTTTTTTTTAAATAAAACCTATGATAATGAAACACTTAACTATATCATTTTCATGATTAAAGACTTTAAAGTAGCTGCCTATATAGGTGATAACGTTGATTACTTGTTAAAATCAATAACAAATATAGGTAAATGGGGTATAGATATTTTTATATCAGTCATTTTAAGTTTGATGTTCATACTTGAAAAAAATAAGATATCAAAATTTACATCAAGCTTTAAAAATAGTAAAGTGAGTATTATATATGAAGAATTGTCCTTCTTTGGTCAGAAATTTTTGCAATCCTTCGGTAAAGTAATTCAGACTCAGATAACAATATCATTTATAAACTGTATATTATCTATGATAATTTTAACTATTCTTAAATTTCCACAAGTATTAGGGTTAGGGTTTATGATATTTGTCTTAGGCTTGATTCCAGTTGCCGGTGTAATTGTTTCTTTAATTCCTCTTTCAATAATAGCCTTTAATATCGGCGGCTTTAAAATGATTATATCTGTACTTGTATTAGTTGCAATTTTACATGCTATTGAAAGTTATATACTCAATCCTAAGCTTATGTCTCAGAAAACAAAACTTCCTGCTTTTTATACGTTTATTGTTTTAATTGTATCTGAAAATATAATAGGAATATGGGGACTTATTATTGGAATACCAATTTTTATATTCATACTGGATGTACTTGAGGTTAAACATTTTGATAATACTGTTGTTTCTGAGTCTAAAGGTTTAAATCATGTAAATAAAGAATAAAAAATATATTACTTGTGCAATAATAATCAATATTATAAAATAAGATTAATTAATTTAATTTTTGGAGGTAAAACTGAATGGCTTGCTATAATGTAATGTCTGTATTAACAAATAAGAGAGTTCAAAATGTTAATGCAATGCAACGCGTTCTAACGGAATCAGGGTGCATTATTAAAACAAGATTGGGTATTCATGATGCAGGTGAAGATTTTTGCTCTAATGAAGGCCTTATTATTCTACATCTTGTTGGTTCAGAAGAAGAAATCACATTACTTGAGCAAAAGCTTAACGAAATACCAGGGATATCCGCAAAGAATAGTCAACTTTGTTCAGATTGATATTACATTTATAAATTTAACACACTGTGTACTATAAGAGATTACTAATAAATTGTTTTAACTATTTCTAGTAAATGAAGAAGCAAAGTTCCTTTTTAAACTAGATATTTAATTTAATATAGGTATAATATGCAAATGTACTCAATTTAATAATTATATGCAGCGTACATAGCTAAAACAAAATTTTGGGAGGTCTAATATATGGCTGAACCTAAGCAATGTAAACAGTGCAATGGAACATTTCTTTATACAACAAATGACAACCTATGTTTGAGTTGTAGCCAGAAAAATGAATTGGAATTTAAGAGAATTAAGAGTTTTTTAAAAGAACATCCTAAATCATCTATAGGTACTATTTCAACTGAGCTAGATATCAGTGTAGCAAATATTCAAAAGTACATAGATGAAGGTAGACTTGAAATGGTTGATAAATATATTATTGATGATGATTAAGCAGTCCATTTTGGACTGCTTTTGTTTTTCCTAATAAAATAGAATCCCAATTGGATCGCGATCAAACAAAAACGCTACGAGCCTAATTTTTACTGACTTATAGCGTTTTGATTGTGTATATTCAAACTCCGGTGCGGATGATGTAATTGTCATGTTATTCGGTACACATTTATGTCTTTATGAAAATATCACATCCAAATTGCTTGATCAACAACACTCTTTATTCTTTCAACGGTTCGATCGCCTATTCTATATATTTCTTTTAATTGCTTTTCTGTTGTTTCAGCCAATTGACCTACTTTTTCATAACCACTTTCTTTCAAACGTTGTATCTTATCGTCTGTTAATCCATACGGAAAAATATTAGATTTTTTTAATTTCCCTATATCAAAATCCAAAATCCCCAAGTTAAGACTAACATCTATCGCTGGCAACTCTATATCGCTAAGGGCTATACTATTAGCAGCAAACTGAACATCTTCTACCTTTGGTTTTGTCCATTCTTGATAAAGTTCTCTCGTTAATCTTGTTCCTGGAACCTTTTCTAGAACATTACATAAGTTAATAGCATATCTTGTGCCTCTTCCTCCCTGCTTCATTCCACGTGAAGCCTCTCGCTTTGCAATAAAACCTGCATATTCCAAAATTTCTAGTGGTTTAGCATATTTATTAACTAAATTCCTATGCATAATAAATGTAGTAGCTTTTTTTTCACCACATTCCTTATAAATTATATCTGCGATATCCATACACGAATCCATTAATGGTTCGTATACACCAATTTTATATCTAATTTCCTCAACCATCGGCCAAAAGAAATCGCTTGATAATGCCAATAACATTTCGCTTAATTTAACGAACGTAACTTTTTTGGTATCTTCAAACAATAATGAACACCCTTTTATAAAGGATCTAACATTTCCTAAAACAGCCATTCCTAAAAATTCTGCAGTGTCTTCAGCAGACACACTACTAAAATATTTATCATTTTCTACTTGTATTGGATACCTTAATTTCATTACTCCATAAAAAAATTCTTTAAAACCTATCTGACCATAACGTCTTGATATATCAATTACTTTGGCATCATTATATACATCAAAGCGAGTACCAAATCGTGTCACTCCTGGATATATTGCTGCTTTGCAAGAAACTGCACTGCTTGACAAAGTTCTAAAAATATCAAAGAACTCTTCTAACCCTGTTTCTCTTCCAATATGAGCTGCATCATCAAAAAATAAAACTATCCTTTTCTCTATATGCTCAGAAAATTTTATTATCTCTTTATGTACATCATAAAGACTCATTTCACATACAAAATCATAGTTAAATCTTTCTATTGCAGTTTTTGCTATTGCATCATTTAAAATCTTCAAAAATTCTATTTCATACACTTCTCCTCTAGAGCGGAGCAAACTCAATTGCCTTAAACTAAGGTATATTCCACATGCACTATCACTATCGCTTAACCTTCGATTAGCTTCTCTCATCAGAGCACTTTTTCCTGTCCCACGCCCACCTTTCAATAAAACTGGACCATGAGCCATTAATTGTGAAATTATATTATCCTCATATTTATAAAAACAGTGATATTTTTCAAAGTCCTCTTTTGAAAAATCTTCACAAGCCAAAATTAATTCTGCATAGTTTCCTTCGATATTAGACATTTTCAATCATCTCCTCCACTTCTAAAAATATACTTATCGCTCTATCTATTTCAATTTTTGTTGCTAAAAAACCTACAAAATGACTCGCTAAAGCCAGTGTTGCACACAACTTATACATATCTTTTATTAAATTTTTTAAAGTCACATCATCTAATATAAAATTTATATCAATTAAACACTCCGAGTGTACCCCTTTGGAAAAGGACGAGAAAAGTCTCGATGCAATTGATTTTGAACGTTCAAAATTTTGATTCTCATTACATGATGAAATCTCATCCAACCACTCACTATTATAATTATTGTCTGCAATATAGTCTTCTAAATTTCTAAATGCCGGTTTCCATACAATATCACCAATGTAATTTCCCAATAATGCCCGTTCGAAACTTTCCTTCTTTTTATCAAAAAACCACAAATTGTGATCTGGTGAACTTTTTGCTATAATATCACCTGACCATTCAACTGCACTTTGTGCTTTTTTTCCCAAATCATACGATGAATCAGATTGTACTTTATAGACCATAATTAGTCTAAAAGGATCTACTCTACCTAGTATTGCTGTCAGCGATGATTCCAAAACATTTCTACAATAAAATGGAATATCCACATTTGCCTTACCGCTATTCCAATCATAATTTATTATCAACCTTGTTAATTTTTTGATTTTCTCAGATAAATTATCAATTATAGCACGATAATCAAACATATTATCTGTTGTTATTCCACAAATAAGCAATTCATATTCTCTACTTGTTTCCATCATTCACCTACACATCCCCCAATATATGTAAACTACTATTATCATAACATTTCATCTTTTCATTTTATACAATAGTAAAATATATCAGAATATTTATTCTTCTAGAACTTGACATCCTCTTTCATTAATACATACTATTTTGCATATAATTGGCATAACTATATATCATTTTTCATTATTTAGACCTATTATATTATTATATTTATTACAATCATCGCTACAAATTATTTACCAATCAAGCTAATGTATCGATTATATCATGTATTCCATTTTCTCTCAATGTAAATACAGCGCTCTACCACCTAATAGATCGCCGAACCATGCTAATTCCTTCAGAACAATTTCTTTTGTAGTATTTCTTACATTGTTCATCAATCCACTCTACTTCTATTACATCTAATACTATTTAACATACTGCTTTGTAATCAGCAACAACAAAAAATGATAAATGCTTAAGTTCTCGCTATTCACAACCACATAAAAACACCTTCCCATACGTATTATTTTTTAATAAACAATACATACAGCAAGGTGTTTAAGCTCTTCAGCAAAATTTACTTCAATTTTCTTATTACTCTTCGTCGTCCTCTTCTTCCTGCTCCCAACTGTGGTAAACATTTGATACATCATCTAGATCTTCTAGGTTCTCTAATAGCCTATCCATGAACTTGATTTGTTCTGGGTCAGTGAGTTTTGTAGTCATGTTTGGTATCATTGATACCTCTGCCTGCAAGAATTCATAGTTCTTAGCTTCAAGTGCCTCACGGACAGCTGAAAAATCAGCAGGATCAGTGGTTATTTCATAAACTTCATCTTCTGCGTTGAAGTCTTCTGCTCCAGCTTCAAGTGCTTCCATCATCAATGTATCCTCATTGATTTTTTGAGTCTTTTCTATTACTATAACTCCCTTTTTATTGAACATGTAAGAAACGCAGCCATTCTGTCCTAAGTTTCCACCAAATTTATCAAAATAGTGTCTTAAGTCGCCAGCGGTCCTGTTTCTATTATCTGTGGTACATTCACATATAACAGCAACTCCACCTGGTCCATAGCCTTCATAGGTTATTTCCTCATAGTTTGCGTTATCACCATCGCCTGATGCTTTTTTGATACTTCTAGTGATATTGTCATTAGGCATATTTGCTGCCTTTGCCTTAGCGATAACATCTTTTAATTTTGAATTTGTGCTAGGGTCGGCTCCGCCGCCTTGTTTTACTGCTATTACAATTTCTCTACCCAGTTTGGTAAAAACCTTACCTCTCTGAGCATCTGTAGCTCCCTTTTTACGCTTTATAGTAGCCCACTTTGAATGACCTGACATAAATACCTCCTAAACATTCTATATAATATTTATTATTTTCTAACTTCAATTGTAGGATTCCTAGTCTAACCCCAATCTTGCTTGCATAAAGCATTTCGGAGTCAGTCCAAAAGTATCATTGCCTATAATACGATAATTCCCGTCTTTTCTTATCAAACAAGGCCTAACCGTAATTGATAATAACACAAATTAAATTATAATAGTAATTTATTAAATAATCAACCTTCCATCACTTCCTAATGTAATGAAAGTTTTCTCACCCAAATCACAAATAGCTCTACCACTTGTATTTTCAATTATATCATCCATTAACTTTTCTTCTTTTCCCACTTCAATTAGCACACATAATTCAACATCCTGACCATATTGTATGTCTTTAATAATATTATTATTTGTCATAAGCATATTCTGCAGTTTCCCAAAAAGTGTATATTCTACTACAACATTTAAATTAAAACACAGCTTTCTAGTTACTACTTCTCCTGCTTCTAAGCCCATTGCTGAACTCTTGCTATATGCGCGTATGAGACCAGATGCTCCAAGTAATGTCCCTCCGAAGTATCTTGTTATTACTACAACCACATCTTGTATTCCCATTCTCTTAATAACTTCGAGAGCTGGCATCCCTGCTGTTCCGGAAGGCTCACCATCATCACTATACCGTTGAATTAAGGTTTCATTATTGATACTATATGCATATACATTATGAGTAGCATTCCAATACTTTGTTTTGAGACTGTTTATAAATTCTACAGCATCATTTTCATTATTTACCGGCTTAACATTAGCAATAAACTTAGATTTTCTCTCTTCAAACTCTGCCGTTGCAGAATTCAGTATCGTTTTGTACTCTGGTAACATATTCAGTCCAACTTCTCCCGTCCTAACCGTTAATTTAAAAAAATTCAATATTATTTTACAGTCTTAGCTCTAACGAGCATGTGCGGCTATTTCCAATGTATTTACAATTCGTAAACACAAATTCAAATACAAGTACAAGTAAGTATACCTTTTTGATATATAATAATACAGCACTCCCCTTGAAAGTATGGAGAGTGCTGTATTATTAAAATTTAACATTAGCAATATTGCTTGCTAACTTGCTTTATTATTCTCAAACTCCAAAACAAAGGATTAAGTTCTTATTGAACAGCTTTATAGTTCGCATAAGACACTGTAATAAGTGATTTATCCTGACTATAAGTAATTTTTTCTAAGGCTTCATCAATTGAGAAATAAGCCCCGTCCTTAAAGTTTTCTTCTTTATTAAATTCAAAATTATCATCGAGGGATTTCATAATATACCATTTGATTTTATTGCAGACCGGCCTTTGACGTGTAACAGAGAAAAACTCATAATTGGTATTGCCTGCTGAAGTAATAATTGTTGCATTAATTCCCGCTTCTTCTTTTACTCTACGTATTGCCACCTCATCAGGATAATCTCCATTTTTTATTATTCCTTTAGGTAGTACCCATTCATCCTTCTCATTCTTCAGAAGAAAAACTTTATCTCCTGAAAAAACAACTCCGCCTGCACAGTTTCTAACAAGCATAATCATAACCCCTTTCATGATAAATATTTTAAAGGTAGCTAAATAACCATATTCTTACCAACGGATCTATAATATAATCATACCTTACTTAGTTAGTTTATACAAGAATAAAATCATTTAGTCTATTTAATTTGTCTATCTTAACTACAGCCTTTACACTAATGCCGTCTTCTAAATACTCTTGTTCTAATACTTTACCATTTTGATAAATATAAGGCATAACCCAGCCGTCATTATATGGAACCAGTAGCTTTATTTCTCTAAGCCGTTCTTTGAAACCTTCAGTTACTTTTTCTAATAATTCTGGAATACCATTTCCAGTAACAGCTGATATTTCACAAATTGAAGTATAGCCCATTGAATTAATTCTTCCACTACCAGTTGCAATATCCTGCTTATTTAGCACAAGGATAGTGTTTTTAGTCACAGCGCCCAAGTCTTCAAGTAATTTCTCAACAACACTTATTTGCATTGATGCGTTATCATTTGAAGCATCCACAACATGTAATAACATATCAGCGTGAACAGCCTCTTCCAACGTTGATTTAAATGCCTCAACAAGATCATGAGGGAGCTTTCTTATAAATCCAACTGTATCAATAAGTACTGCTTCTCGTCCATCAGATAACATTAGCTTTCTAGCAGATGGGTCAAGAGTTGCAAAAAGCTTATCTTCAACAAAAACTGACGCCCCACAGAGCTTATTCATCAACGTGGATTTACCAGCATTAGTATATCCAACTAACGCAATGACAGGTGTGTTATTTTTCACTCTGCCTTCTCGCATAAAAACACGTCTCTTTTCTAATTCTTTAAGCTCTCGTTCCAAGCTAGTAATTCTTCTTCTGATATGCCTCCTGTCTACTTCAAGCTTCTTTTCCCCTGGTCCTCGAGTACCGATACCTCCTCCAAGCCTTGAAAGTTCAGAACCCAAGCCTATTAATCTGGGCAGTTTGTACTTTAGTTGCGCCAGTTCAACTTGCAGCTTTCCTTCCTTTGATTTAGCCCTCTGTGCAAAAATATCAAGTATCAACGTAGTTCTATCTATTACTCTTGCACCTGTAGCTTCCTCAATATTCCTTATTTGAGCACCTGAGAGCTCATCATCAAATATTAGAAGCTGAACATCTGTTGCTTGGCACATTAGAGCTAATTCTTCAATTTTCCCCTTGCCAACATAATATGCTGAATCTTGATTTTGCTTCCGCTGTATGATTTTTTTAAGAACAACAGCTCCTGCAGTATGTGCCAGTTCTTCCAGTTCATCCAGCGAATTCTGAGCATCTCGTAAAGATATATCTTCGAATCTGCTTTGAGTAGTTTCTAATCCAACTAAAATTGCGTTTTCTGCTGATTCTTCATTTTGGTATATATCATCTCTTGCAGTTGCATCTAGCTCTTCAATTATTTTATATATATAGTTGAGTCTCGTATCTCCGATAGTAAAAGGTCCGTATACATCTACTTCTTGATCAAGATTAAGGCATCCTGCATATATTTCCGTTATTTGCCCTTCTACTACACCAATTGCAATCATAGTGTCAAGCCTTAATTTTTGCAATGTTTTTATATCAACTTGCGACAAGAAGCCAATTCCATTTGGATGTGTATGAATACATCTAATAGCAGATAACCTAGTATTCCCACGTCTGTTGTCTAGCTGGGGCAATGATGCCGTTCCACTATCTCCTATACTTATGTCTACCACAGTACCTCTTCTACTAATTAAAACAGATATTTCTCGGTTAATATCTGAAGATATCCTTGAAATTGTTTGTGCTAGCTCAACAGGAACTAAATCTCTTGAGCCGTATTTAATATCAAATAGACTCTCAAGTTCTTTTAATATTGTATCCTTTATTGATTGCGTATTTCCATTTATTTTAATAAGACCAGCCTCCTCCTTAAAACTAAGTACTTTTTAACTGTGCTGTTTCCATGCACAACGAAAAACTCTCCTTCCTTCTTAAATAACCAAGTGCTTTCTATAATTTTAAACTTTTATATTCTATTGTGTCTCATAATGAAAACCAACATTCTTTCTGTAAAAAGTAACTCCGTAGCATATCATGTATTATAACTATAATACTCCAGTTGACCCAAATCCCCCGCCTCTGTCTGTCCCAATGCTTTTTACTGAACCAACCTTTGTCAGAACCATCTTAGGTACTACTTGTAAAACTATTTGTGCTATTCTATCACCTTTCCTAATAATATATGCTCCCTTTTTATTACCCCTTTCATCTAGGGTATATTTTTCATCTGATTTTTGATTTTCATTAATAACTGAGCTATTATTTACTATTACACCTAATTCATCTCTATATCCACTGTCAATTGTCCCTGGCGAATTAGGTATCCTTAGTGGTGTTTTTAAGGATAATCCACTTCTAGGTCTAACCTGAATTTCATACCCCTCAGGTATAGCAAGCTTTAGCCCTGTTGGAACTACTACCGTTTCACCTGGCATTATAGTTACTTCTTCTGCAGCATATACATCCATACCTGCATCCCCTGGATTTGCGTATTTTGGGAGTATTGCTCCATCCCTGCAAACCTCAACGAAAACTTCTACTGACATTATGTTGACCTCCCGCCCTCAATTACATAAATAGGTAATCTTGATATTTTTGCTTCCACTAGCTTTAAACTAAACTCCTCTTTGTAAATGGCCTTTTGTATAACCCTTTGATTTAATTCTCTCAATAATTCTATCCTTTTGGTCATAATTTCTATTATTAAGAATACTTCTATGCAAATTAACAATATCATATATTTCCTGCGGACTTTCATCAACAAAGCTAAGCCTAACAAATTCAGATTCAATTTCGCTGACTTGTCCAAGAAGATCAGGTGCAAATATAGCATTTGAATTAAATATTGTACTTCTACAATCTACACAATCGCATTTAACCAAGAACGCAGCATCTTTCCTATCCTTCAAATGATACACTCCATTTTTACATTCATTCTTGCATTTTTGTGGCTGATTAATGCCCACACTTCCGCCTACAGGACAATACTCACTTGTCATCACCGGCATTTTCCCATATACACAAATTTCGGATTCAAATTCTACGGGAAAACTTATAGAATTTAGCTGTGATAAATTCAGTTCATATGACAGCGTTGCTCCTGAGTATCCAGATTTTTTCAAAAAATATACTGATGAACTATTGAGTATATTGAAAGAATAATCCCCAATTAACTTTACATTTTCACCAAGTTTGTCTCTTATTATCTTCGTAGTCCCCATATCTCCTACTAGGAACCCGTCTACAATCTTAGAAATATCCGATAAATTTTTCTTAATTATTTCCGAATATTTACCCTTAATAACAGCGGGTATATATGCAAATACTTCTTTACCATCATCTCTGTATTTTCTCGCTGAATTCCTAAAAGCTTCATCTAATAGACTTATAAATGGCAAATATAGTCTGTCCGCATTTATTTTATTAAATTCTAAATTCTCAATAACGCTGTATAACATCACAGCTAATTTTGTCTTTTCATTTATAACATCACTCTTTTCAGGGAAATTCGGTACATTCCCCTGAAAATAGTCTATATAATTAATTAATTCATCATTTACCATTGTTATTTTCTTTCGGCTTGATAAAATCCTCTTATTTTCGAGTAACTCCGCCGCTTTGCGCCTGATATTATTCAACTCGCTTATTGGTATTACGACATCATTATCGATGTCCAGAGTAAAATGTGTAATATTGAATGGTGTAGAACCCATTTTCCCCAATTGTTCGGTTATTCTCTCACGAGATAAGGGCTTATTTACCGCCTTTTCAGGAAATAATTCACCCGCAACGGAAACACTATTTCCACTGTCATCTTTTAAGCATAGTACAGGTAATTGTCCCATTTTTAGTGTGAATTCAGCTGTAATATCTGTTTTCCTGATACCTTTAGCAAATGACAAAGCTGCCTGTTCCAGCATTTCTTTATCTGATGTCTTGTAAACCTTGCTACCTCTTTCAACCTTCCCCTTTATAACAGATACCCACACAACATCACCGGCACTTGCGCGTTTTATAAGCTTTCCGTCCTTGACTATCTTTGTAATTATTCCCCCGGGACTATCTTCAAACAATTTATTTGACCATATTTCTATACCATCACCATTTCCTAGTGAGTTGTCAAGTTTAATTTTTACTGAATTTGTACCCCTATCCTGATCTAAAACATTTCCAAGATATGTACCCCAGTTCTTTGGTTTCTCATAAGCCATCATATCCGGCCCCGTCTTACCTTGTAAATAGCCTTTAGAAAAGCCGCCTCTGTTGAAGCTTTGCATAAGTTGATGCATGTCTTCATTAGAAACCATAGATTTGTCTTTACTTTTACCCTTATTTGCAGATAAATTTTTCTGTTCTATTATGTCCAAATACTTTCTATAAATTCGCACAACTGAAGCTACATATTCTGGACTTTTCATTCTGCCTTCTATTTTTAAAGAGCTTACTCCTGCATTAATAAGATCTACCAAATTCTCAATAAAGCAAATATCCTTTGAACTTAGCAGATATCCACTTTTTACATTCTTATTATCTTTTTGTATAGAATATGGAAGTCTGCAGGGCTGAGCACATTTGCCCCTGTTTCCGCTTCTGCCACCAATTATGCTGCTCATTAAACATTGTCCAGAATAGGAAATACATAGTGCTCCATGCACAAAAACTTCTATCTCCGCTTGTGAATTCTGGCAAATACTCTGTATTTCTGTAAGTGATAGCTCCCTTGCTAAAACTACTCTGCTAAAACCCATTTTTTGAAGTTCAATCACACCTTCGCTGTTATATATGGTCATTTGTGTGCTTGCATGTATTGTTATATCAGGAATAGCCTTTTTTAAGTTTGATGCAAGTCCTATATCCTGAATGATAAATGCATCTACACCCATTTCATGTACTTTTGCTGCATACTCAACTGCTTCCTGCATTTCAGCATCTAAAACAAGTGTATTTAAAGTTAAATAAACCTTTACTCCTCTAGTATGCGCATAATCTATAGCTTTTTGCAATTCTTCATCATCGAAATTTCCTGCGAACTGTCTAGCATTTAAAAGCTTTCCACCCATGTATACAGCATTGCAACCATTTTCTACAGCTGCCAAAAATGCAGCATAACTGCCTGCAGGTGCTAGAAGCTCTACCTCTTTATTAAAACTCAAACCTATTTCCTCCATATAATACTATTTAACATTTAAAATATATAAAAGACACATTTTTAATACCACTTCAACTGTGTACTGAATAAATAAATTAATTCTCTATTCTTTATAACATGTAAACAATTCAATTACAAACGGCATTATGTCGACTAGCGAGTTTATTCTCATGTTTATAGCATCAGCTTTCTTGCCTAAAATAATTACTGGCACCTTGTTCATTGTATGTGTCTGGACCGAACAATCTTCGATGTTTCCATGGTCACTTGTAATTATAAGAACATCTTCTTCAAAATTCATTAAACTAGTTAGCTCCGCTAAAAAGCTATCTACTGTTTCAATAATACTGATGGCACTTTCCATCTCAGCCTTGTGCCCTGCAATATCAGTCATAAAGTGCTCAAACAATGTAAAGTCATTTTCCTTACTAAGTCTATATAGATTTTGTGCGGCCTTTTTAGGTGAAATGAGCTCAACATTGTAATCTGATTCCTTTAGAATTTCACCTGTAATATCATGGTAAACCCCATTACTATTAACAAAGTCTGCAACTGTTTTAAATTTTATATCTACAGACATACCCATTACAGAGGTCACTGATGGTCTATTTCTTCTATCCGATAAATCCAGCATCTTTACTAAATATTCATCCCTATAAACATTAGCACTTGCAACCTTTAAGCCCATGTTCTTTAACTCAGAAAACAAATTTCCATGGGATATTATTTCTCTTAATGTTTCTGTTGGCTGTCCGCTTAAATGCCTATTTAATACTGCTGGTGCGTTAACTCCCGTAAAGATAGAAGTTTGCCCTGTTGCACTCTGCGGAAGCCCTTCAACGCCAAGAGAGGCATCTGCTTGAAATCTAGCTTGCTCTATTAGACTGGCTAATATTAAGGATTCTGTCGCATATATTGGATTTGTCTCTTTATCCTTGTTTCCTATTCCTACTCCATCAATAAATATAAATATTACTTTCATATTAATCAATACCTCGTATAATTTCATATATGCTAGTTTGTATTGTTTATTTATTTTTCATCCTTAATTACATTAATGTGGGACATTTTCTTGCCTCGTTATATGTATATATTAGCTTATATTCTCTCTACAAGAAAGCTTATTTTATCTTTCTTTATTATTTACTTAATTTCCCCAGTTTAAAATTATAGGTGTGAGAGAAAAATTTTTACTCTGTTATAAAACATAAGAAAAAAGCCAGATGAGTATAAAATACCCTCTAGCTTTATTTAAAAAACCTCACATATCATACCCAGTCATTGTTTTCTGTACAATAGGCTTATCTCTCTTATTAATTGAGCTTCTAACTTCTCCAAGCTCGGCCTCTCTCTTTGCTAACTCAAGCTGAAGGGATGAATTATTGGATGCCAAAACATTATTTTCTTCCTTCAGTCGGATATTCTCATTTCTAATTCTCTCAAGTTCAACTCTAATAGCCTCTCTCTCTTTACTGGCTAACGCCTCATTTTCACGGCATTTAAAGTAGTCGTCTGCCACATTTAAAGCAGTTAAAACTGCAGCAAGAGAAGTACTGAGTCTATTATTGCGAAGCAATATTTCATTCATCTTTTTATCAATATATAAGCCAACCTTCTGCATATATTCGTCAGATTCTACTCCAACAAGCGTATAATCGTTACCTGCTATTCTAATAACAACCTTATTTTTTGAAGTCAAGGTGATCCAGCTCCTTTAAGCTTGAATAATTACCTTGATTATACTATATAACACTATATTTCGGCAAATACATTATTTCTTTTTTTCGGTTGTTTTTTATTAAATTGTTTTTATGTATTATTTTGCCTTAATAAGTTTACCTGTCTTAGGCTCAATCATGATAATCCAATAACCAAAAGCTCCATATTTTGGTTTATATCCTTCCGTTTGAACCCAGCTTCCCATATTTCCAAAAGGATTTTCATCTATACTATATACTCCAGGTACTCCACATATAAAGTATTCCTTACCTGAGTGCTTCTCTTTTCGAACTCCAAAAATAATATATCTATATTTATAATGCGCCAACATTACTTTCGGGTTAAAAAGCAAATAAGTCTTTATGTTGTTTCTAAATAAAATGTTATTTAAATAACCAGGACTATTTATCTTCCACCAGTTAAAATTTTTGCTTTTCATTTTAAAAGGATTATAGCTTTCAAAACTTTTATTTAGCTCATCTTTTAAATCTGTTAAACTTAGTCTAGTTTTTATTGTATCCTTATCCATTTCAATTGATGATATAACATTGAAGTTCTCCTCTACTGAGCCTAATATGTCATTATCATTTGAAATAAACTCATATTCCTTTTCCCTACTTTTTATTTCCGATTTATCAGCATTATAAATGCTTGTAATTACAGATTCGAATTTGCCTGTAAAGTTTAATTTCATATCATTTAAGAGTTCATTGTCTCGAAAATCTGTTACTTTTATATTTAAATTACTGTCTGTTATGTCTTTTTCACTACTTTTATTATCATCTGTTATGTTTTTTTCATTATTTTTAATATCCTCAGTTTTTCTTCTATTCTGTGTTTGTTGTGTTTGTTCTGCTTGTTCTGCTTGTTCTGCTTGTTCTGCTTGTTCTGCTTGTTCTGCTTGTTCTGCTTGTTCTGCTTGTTCTGTTTGTTCTGCTTGTTCTGCTTGTTCTGTTTGTTCTGTTTGTTCTGTTTGTTCTGTTTGTTCTGTTTGTTCTGCTTGTTCTGCTTCTTTTACTTTTACCAGTCTTTCTATTTCAATTGCTTCCTTTTTTGTATTGTTTGCATCACCTATTTGTACTCTGTGTTCCTCCTTTTCAATATCTATATCACCTTGAGTAACACTATTTATTGTAATACCGCTGTCTGTAATGCAGCTTCTTTCACTTATTGATGCATTTATGCCTGTATCTTTTGAATGATACAATTCACCTGTTCTATTATTATCTATCGGCTCATTCTCAACCCTATCTTGGGAGAGCTCTATTTTATTAATAGTATCTATACTCTGATTAAATAATTTTTGCTTCTCATCAGCAATATGTAGATTTTGGACTGTATCGAAATCACTTCTCCATAAAATTTCCTCCCTTGTGTAAGCAACAAGAGGAAATTTTAAAACAGACGGTTTACTAGGAAGCTGGATTGCAATCGCATAAATATTAATCTTCTCTATGGATAAGCAGCTTGATCCAACTTGATTAACATTAGTACTCACCTTCACGTCAGCTCTGCCATTTATATTCAGGATATCACAAATGACTGTATAAACCAGTTCATCGTCTTCTTTCTTAATACCATAAAGTTGATACAATATACCTGGCATTTGTAACAGATTATTCAACGATAATTGTAGCTTCGCCATATCACCATTTATTTCAACCTTTAAATAACCTGACGGATTGCCAACATCATTATCCATACTTTTAAATATATGAAATTGTTTTAGATAATTATTAGCCATGGTGAAATTCTCCTTTAGTAAATTTTATACTCCAAAATCTTATTCATTTTAAATCCTGCCTTAACTAATTTGCATTTAAATATATGCTTTATTACTTAGTTATTCTTTAACATTAAAATATATGTTATAAATATAAAAGTATTCCATTTATTAATTAAAAATAGAGATTGTATTATAGTAAGATATTCTCAAATCTCTGTTTACATATCAATTCCTTCAAAGTATAATAATAAATACGACAAATTTGTAAACTTTTCGTTACTAATTTGTTACTAAAACAGAAAAGAGATGTGAATTATTTGTGGGTACAAAATTAAAGAGACTATTAATAGGCAAACCTCTTAAAAATGCGGAACTTAAAGGTGAGAAACTTAATGTTCTTTGGGGGCTTCCTTTACTATCAAGTGATGCAATATCATCAGTTGCATATGCTGGGCAAGAAATTTTGCTTGTATTGTTGCCAATAGGAATGTTAGCATATCGGCAGATGGCATATATTTCTTTTGCAATTATCGCATTACTTGCTATACTAACACTTTCTTATACTCAAACAATAGAAAGCTATCCTAATGGCGGCGGAGCATTTATTGTTGCCAAGGAAAATATCGGTTTAATTGCTGGCGTAACTGCTGGTTCTGCACTAAGTATAGGCTATATAATGACTGTAGCTGTAAGTATTGCCTCTGGTGTTGAACAGGTAACTTCTGCTTTTACCCAATTAAAACCGTATAAGGTATTACTTTGTGTATTGCTTATATTATTTATGACTGTCATTAATCTTAGAGGGACAAAGGAATCTGCAAAGATTTTTAGTATACCAACTTATCTATTTATTTTTTCAATTATATTTATGTTTGTAGTTGGTCTAATAAAAATCAAAAACGGTTATACACCAGAGCCTGTTGAATTTGCAAAAATTACCACTGAGAATCTTTCTTTAATTCTTATTTTAAGAGCATTTACAAATGGTTGTGCCGCTCTGACAGGTGTTGAGGCAGTCAGCAATGCAGTACCGAACTTTAAGCAACCTTCAGTTAAAAACGCAAAAAAAGTTTTGTTCTTATTATCATTCTTCGTACTTATCGTGTTTGGCGGTACATCAATAATCGCAAACTTCTACCATCCAAACCCTGAAAATGGTGCATTACTTATTCAGGTGGCAGGAATGATTTTTGGTCGTTCAATATTTTTCTATACTATCATGGCACTCAGTTTCTTGATATTAGTTCTTGCTGCAAATACGGCTTTTGTTGGATTTCCTAACCTCATTTCTGTTATGGCATATGAAGGCTATGTGCCAAGACAGCTGAATATGAGAGGGGACAGGCTTAGTTATTCAAATGGTATTATTGTTTTATCCGCTATATCAGCACTCCTTGTAATTGTGTTCAACGCTAATGTAACCTCATTGATAGGTCTATACGCAATTGGAGTATTTATTTCCTTTACATTGTCCCAAACAGGTATGCTTTTAAAATGGGTTAAGGAAAAGGGTAACAATTGGATTCCAAAAGCTATAATAAATGGTTTTGGCGCTTTTGTTACGTTTTTAATTGTAATTGTAATTGCGATAACAAAGTTCACTCAGGGAGCATGGGTTGTTGTAATAGTAATACCTATAATGATTTTCTTAATGCTCAAGGTTAAGAAGCACTATGCAGCAATTGGAAAACAACTTAAGATGACAAATGAAGAACTTGAAAATGTTCATATTAAACACAATGTTTATAGAAACCGAGTAATCGTACCAATAGCAAGCATTAATAAGGCAAGTATAAGAGCTCTTAGATATGCTGCTACAATATCAGACAATGTTGTAGCCTTTAATATAGCAGTAGATGAAGAAGAAGCGAAAAAAGTATCTGAGAAATTCAAATTACTAGATTCGGATATTCAGCTTATCACGAAATATTCGCCTTTCAGAAAAGTAGTAGAACCTTTACTTAAATATATTGACTCTACCGAGTATGACTACCAAAAGGGTGATATCATAACCGTTATCTTACCTCAATTTGTGGTAAGATCTTGGTGGAACAAAATTCTTCACAATCAAACAAGAGTATTCATTGAGCGTGAACTAATGAAGCATTACAAGCATATTGTTGTATCCACAATGCCGCTTCAAATGAAGGATGATGATAAGGTAGTGAAATCTTATAAATTCGAATAATTGCAGTTTTATGTCAATAGTTAGAGTAGCTCGCAAATTGTAAGTTGCATTTTATTCAAAGAATTTTAATCCATAAAAAATAAGAGACAGGTCACTGATATCATACCTGTCTCTTTGTTTATTAATGTTTAATTATTTTTTCATTCAAAAAAGTTCGCCAGTTCCCCAAACTTTTCTACTGATAAAACCTCACCTCTTACATTCTCATTTAGACCCATGCTTTCAATAATGTGTTTAATCTGTTCTTTGCTCTTGTTAAAGATCCCTGCATTTGCCAATGCATTGACAAGAGTTTTTCTTCGTTGACCAAAGGAAGCTTTAACTAACTTAAAATATAGCTCCTTATTCACGTTTACAGGTGGCTCACTTAAAATATCCAGTTTTATAACTGTAGAATGTACTTCTGGCTGAGGAATAAAGCAATGAGGAGGCACATCAAACATGATTTGTGGTTTAGAGTAAAATTGCACTGCAACTGATAATGCGCCGTAATCCTTAATCCCAGGCTTTGATACCATTCTTTGAGCAACTTCCTTTTGTACCATAAAAACCATTGCATCAATACCCTTAACTTCTTCTAAAAATTTCATTATTATTGGTGTAGTTATGTAGTATGGTAAATTTGCTACGACTTTTATGACATCAGCGTTATATTTCTCTTTATTCTCAGTTAAAATAGCCTCAATATCTACTTTCATTATATCGTTGTTTATAATAGCTATGTTTGAGAAATCACTAAGGTTATCATTCAAAGCAGGAATAAGGTGCTTATCAATCTCAACTGCAACAACTCCAGCAGCAATAGATGCCATCTCTTTTGTCATGCTTCCAATACCAGGACCTATCTCAATTACAAGGGTTTTATCGTTTATATCAGCCGCATCAACTATTCTTTTAACTACACTATCATCATTAAGAAAGTTTTGCCCAAGTGTTTTCGTTAACCTTAAATTATGCTTTTTAATTACTTCTAAAGTATTATTTCTATTCATTTAATTCTCCTTTAAGAAAAATAGCTAATCTAAATATCTAGATTAGCTGTAAATAGTCCCTTTAAAACATTATTAATTTAGAAATATGTGAATTACTTTGCAAAGGCTTACTTCAAAATATAAACCTTTACTCGCCTAACTCCCCATGCTTCTACCGCGCTATTAGAGTTAAGATATACATCTATCTTGTTCCCCTTAATAGCACTCCCTGTGTCTGCGGCAACTGCGTATCCATAATCAGCCGCCTTGCCAGGAACTTCAATATAAACTCTAGTTCCCAGCGGTATAACTCTAGGATCTACTGCTATTATTCCTTTTCTAACTTTTGCTCCAGTTGCTGTAATACCAAATCCTGCGTCTCCAGGATTTTTCCCTGTATCCTTAAAAGAAGCGGTATATGAAGTAGCTTTCATATCAATTGCCTTTGAAAATCTTAATGTGTCTCCACGTGACGTCTTGTAGTTTAAAACCGTACCGACTTCAACAATTTTGTCTAGAGGTTTTGTAGCTTCAACATCCTCTATCAATTGCTTTGCGATCTGCTTTCCATTCTCATAAACTACCTTAAAAATCTTTTCGCGGACTCCTTCTTTTCCTTCTCTAACTGTATTTTTTGTACCAACATCTAGTCGGTCATTTTCTTTAGTAATTGTTTTAAATGGAATAGGTGTTGCCTCAGTTACTGTTTTCTCATCAACACGAACTATTGATATGTCCATATTTTGTACTATTTTATCTTCTAATCCGCAACCAATGAATTTGTCATTTCCATCAACGTTTATCGTGTTGTCTTTTAGCACCTCTTTAACAGTACCCTTATAAGTTTTTACAGCAAGATTTTTTCCATCTACTTTAATCGAAATAGGTACAGCTCGTTTAATCTGTATATCATTTCTCTTAATCTTTACGAGCTCTGCATCTAAAGGCATACTTATATAGTCTTCTTTTGCTACTTTTATGCCTGTCTGCTCCAGTACGTCTCCCACTGTCGCCTTCATTGTCTTAATCACAGTCTCTTGCCCATTATCATTGATTACCACCTGTTTTTTCAATCCATTGAATACAAAAAAGCCTGCAGTAATGGATATGACAATAGCAATTAAAATAATCGCAACATCAAAAGGCTTAATTTTAAATCTAGAAAAATACCTTTTAATATTTTTCGCAATCGGTGTCATAATACTAACCTCCTGTTAAAATATTCAAAGGGACTATTGATATTTTAGTCTAAGCACATATATTTGTCAAACATATTACCTAGATAATGGAAATATTTCTCCTATTTTTATCCCTCTTTTACAATTATTAACTGAAACTTAGTATATTAATCACCTTTTAAATTTATGAATAAGGTTTTTTTTAATTAGCCAAACCAATACAAACTAAAGTATATTTAAGGCTCATCGTTCATTTCTAATATAAGCCATTCCTTTGTATTTGGTTCCAATTCGAAAGTAATATATTTTTCATTATTTCCACTTTTGAAATTACTATCAGATACTTGCTCTTGAATACCAGTAGCTGTTTCAGGCTTGACCACCTCAAAAGCTACTCTTAACTGAATTTTTTTAATATGTTCGTCATCCTTTAGCTTAGTATATGGTTCTAACGTTTTGAGTTTTATTTCTTTTATTTCCTTTTGATATATTTCCTTAAGCTCTTCTGCATCTCCTAATAATATTTTATCTTGAGAGTTTTTGCTAATAAAGGTTTTAGCATTTTCATAATTCTTTGAATTAATCGCCTCAGTCCATTTTTTTATTACTGTATTCATAGGCGAAGAATTTATAGATTCCTTTAGTGCAAAAATCAAATTATTTCTTATTTCAACTTCCTTCTGCAATTCTGCTTTCTCTTTGTTTGACACCGTTAGATTATCTTTTATTGTCTTATTCTCATCAATAATAGTTTCTAATTTTGTATTGAGTTCCTTATTTAGCTTATCAAGGGTAGCCATCTTTTCACTTAGAGTCTCAATAGTGAGATTATTTGACTGGCTCATATTTTGATAACTTTCCATTTGTCTTTCTCTGTCCCATAGTAAATAATTAAAAGAAATAAGTATGGCGATTAAAAATACAAATACAATAACAATAATAAACTTTTTCATATTTTTATCCATCCCTTTCACTTCTTATACTAATTTGCATTTAAAATGTGGAATCACATTTTAAATAGCCGCATTTGCGGCGATGGAGCGAAGCTCGTCATTGCTTGGTTGCTCAAAATGCAAAGAGAATGTTGAATACACGAATTGTAAACTTCGCATTTTTCAATACTATGAGTGTTAGTCTAGTTTAAATAACTTTTTTGCATTAGCAAGTGTAGTACCTGCCACCTCATGAGCGCTAATGCCTTTTATTTCTGCTATTTTCTCTATTGTGTGAATAAGATACCCCGAATTATTTCGTTTCCCTCTGTATGGTTCTGGAGCTAAATAGGGGCAATCTGTTTCAATAAGTAGTTTATCTAATGGAATTGCTTTAACGACTTCTACTGTTTTTCTGGCATTCTTAAATGTTACTACTCCGCCAATAGCTATATTAAAATTCAAATCAAGCATGTCCATTGCCATTTCAACACTTCCTGAGAAACAATGGAATATGCCCCCAACCTGACTAGCTTTTGTTTTTCTAATTATTTTTATTGTGTCCTCATGAGCATCTCTATCATGAATAATTATAGGGAGGCTAAGCTCCTTTGCGAGCTCAATCTGCCTTTCAAACCATTCCCTCTGGATATCTCTAGGTGGATCATCATAGTAATAGTCTAATCCTATTTCACCTATTGCAACTACCTTTTTGTTCTTTGAAAGCACCCTAATCTTATCTAAGATACCTTCATTCATCTTATCGGCATACTCAGGATGTATTCCCAAGGCAATATATATAAAATCATACTTTTCCGCAAGTGCAATATTGGCATCTAAGGATTCCAAGCTTGCGCAGGCATTAAGTATATATGAGATTCCATTTAGGTGTAATTCTTTTAGTAGTACATCCCTATCTTCATCAAATTTATTATCATCATAATGTGCATGTGTATCAAAAATCAAAATATCACCTATCTTCGCTAATACAAATATTATCCCACTCTTGCTCCACTGCCTAAATCCTTATCAATTGTAACCAATGAAAGTCCATTTTCATTTGAAGCCGCTAGAATCATTCCCTGTGATTCAATGCCTCTAAGCTTAGCAGGCTTTAAGTTAGCAACAAGTATTAGGGTTTTCCCCACCATTTCCTCTGGAGTATAATATTTAGCAATCCCTGAAACCACTTGTCTTGTTTCTTCACCAACCTGGAGCTTCATTTTTAAAAGCTTATCTGCCTTTTCAACCTTTTCTGCTTCAATAACTTTTGCAACCCTAAGTTCAACCTTTGAGAAATCATCAATTGTTATAAGGTTTGCATTTGTTTCATTGTCTGTATCAGAAGCAGCACTTACAGTCTCATTTTTTGCTTGTTTTTTTGCGTCTTTATCTATTTTCTCGACTTTTTCTGATTTCTCAATTTTTTCTGTCGATGCATTTGCTTGGATAATTTTTTCTATTTCTTCAAGCTCTTTCTTTAAATCAATTCGTGGGAATATTATCTCACCCTTTTTAACACTTACACCTGATGGATATAAGCCCCATTCCTTTGCTTTTTCCCATTCAACTAGGCCTGTATCCTCAATTCCTAATTGCCTCCAAATCTTTTCTGGTGTTTCAGGCATAAATGGCAAAATAAGAACACTAACAACTCTCAATGTTTCTGCAAGGTTATACATTACTTGTGCTAGTCTTGCGTTATTTGATTCATCCTTTGCCAATACCCAAGGCATTGTTTCATCAATGTACTTATTTGCCCTGGAAATGACTTTCCATATTTCAGCTAAGGCTGTGCTAAACTGGAATTTATCAAGCATATCCTCTACCTTTTTAGGGATTTCCATTACTATTTTTATTAAATCGTCATCAAAATTACCTGCTGACTTTGAATCTGGAATAATACCAGCAAAGTATTTATCTATCATAGCAACAGTTCTGCTAACTAAATTGCCCAAATCGTTTGCCAAATCAGAATTAATTCTAGTTATAAGTGCTTCATTGGAGAAAATGCCATCCGATCCAAATGGAACCTCTCTAAGTAAAAAATATCTTATAGCATCAAGTCCATATTTATCTACCAATATCTTAGGATCAACTACATTGCCTTTAGATTTTGACATCTTTCCACCTTCAAGCAAGAGCCAACCATGTCCATAAATCTGTTTAGGAAGTGGTAAATCGAGTGCCATCAGCATTGCAGGCCATATTATTGTGTGGAAACGTATAATTTCTTTACCTACTAAATGAACATCTGCAGGCCAATATTTTTTGTAATTAGTATCATCCTGAGAAGAATATCCAAGTGCTGTTATATAGTTTGACAAAGCATCTATCCATACATATACAACATGCTTATCATCAAACGTAACTGGTATTCCCCAATTAAACGTAGTACGAGAAACACAGAGATCCTCTAAACCTGGCCTTAGGAAGTTATTCAACATCTCATTTTGTCTTGATGCAGGTTGAATAAAGTTAGGATTCTCCTCAATTAACTTTATTAATCTGTCTTGATATTTAGATAGTCTAAAGAAATAGCTTTCTTCCTTAGTCAGTTCTACTTCACGGCCACAGTCAGGACATTTCCCATCTACTAGCTGAGTCTTTGTCCAAAATGACTCACAAGGTGTACAATACCAGCCCTCATATGAACCCTTATATATGTCACCTTGGTCATATAGCTTTTTAAATATTCTTTGAACAGCCTCAACATGTTCTTTATCTGTAGTTCTAATAAACTTGTCGTTAGTTATTTTCATTAGCGTCCAAAGATCTTTTATACCTGATACAATTTCATCAACATAGGCTTTTGGAGTTATTCCCTTTTCCTCGGCCTTTCTCTGTATTTTCTGACCGTGTTCGTCAGTTCCTGTCAAAAACATTACATCGTAACCAGTTAACCTTTTATATCTAGCTACAGCATCTGCTGCAACAGTTGTATACGAATGTCCTATATGAAGATTTCCGCTGGGATAATATATAGGTGTAGTAATATAATAAGTTTTTTTAGGCATGATTTCCTCCTTATTTGCCGAAAATTGTCCACTTTTCAAGCGAAACAACAATACAATAACATTTTATTTAATTTATAGAATAAAGATTATAATTACTTTCTTAAATGTTATAATTATAATAGAGTTCTTATCTTAAAGCGTAATTTAATTAAAATTACATAATATTACTATACATATTTGTTAATAATTTTTCAAGGATAATATTAACTCGAATAAAGATTGCTCTATGTTTTTATACTAATTGCATTTAAAATGTGGAATAAAATATGCTAGATAAGTGACTGTGAAAGGAATGACATTTGGTATGCTAGATTTTATAAACTGTATTTATTTTTCTAAAAAACACTCTAAATTGGTTTATCCAATAGTCACCAAAAGGATAAACGAATATAGCCAATATACAAATCAAATCAAATCACGTTCAATCAGAAGCTATGCTACCGAAGCACTAGATAAAAATAGATTTGATTTAGCAGTTTCATCTATTTTCACTTTATATCCAGATGTTGATATTCCTTTAGCAACTGAGGTTATTTTCTCATTCCAAGCAATTATTCAGTACTTAGATACAATTTGCTCTCATTCATCGGCTAGTACAGAACCATTTTTAAAGCTTATTTTCTCATCTCTAAAAGATGCTACAAATATTCGTTCAGACGATTTTATAAAGTATTTTACTTTTTTCCCTTCTAAAGATGATGATGGTTATTTAAGTATACTTGTAGAAAAATGCAGACAAAAGGTTCTCCTTCTGCCTTCATTTAATATAGTCAGGGATTATATTGTTACCTATCTGTCTTTATTTATTGATTTACAGGTAACAAAGTACTCTTCTAATGAAGATAATAGAGAAGTAAATCTTAATAGTTGGAGTACTGCTCATGGTCAAAAATATGCCGATATATCAAGCTGGGAATTTTGTATGTCTATTGATTCGACTCTTACTCTTCAAATGTTACTTGCTTTAGCCACTAATCCTAATTTATCCAGCCAAGAGCTTGAAGATATAAATATGACCTTTTTCCCTTGGATTTGTGGCATTCAAAAAATGTTAGAAGGCTATTTGAACTGTAATGACAATCTTTTTTCTAGAGAAATTAACTCTATTTTCTATTATACAAATTTAAAAGAATATGAAAATAGAGTTATTTATTTTATTAATAAGGCACACGAACAAAAAAACCTCTATTTCAGGAGTTATCGTTGTATAATAAAAATTCTGCTTAGTATATATGCTACACATCCAAAAGCTGAGGTTGGTATGAATAAAATTACTAGCAAAGTTCTACTAAAATCCGGCGGGCATGGAATGTTTATATGCAGCAATATTGTGAAGATGATAATTGCTAAAAGTCAATTTTAGCTTTACGTGTGTATATTTATATTCTAGCCAAATACAAGTCTGCATGCCCATAAAGATGCTATTACACTAATAATATCAGCCATTATAGCAGCTATCAGTGTATACCTGATATTTTTGATGCCAACAGCTCCGTAATACACTGCCAGCGTATAGAAAATAGTCTCTGTAGATCCCATCATAACTGCAGCAACTCTACCTTCAAAGGTATCTGGTCCAAAGGTTTTTATTATTTCTGTAACAAATGCGAATGATGCACTGCCTGAAATAGGTCTTAATAATGCTAATGGTGCAACCTGCGGAGGCATCCCCAAAAGATCTATTATTGGTCTTAATATATATATCAAGATATCCATAGCCCCAGAGGCCTTAAAAACACCAACTGCCACTAATAGCCCAACTAACGAAGGCATTATCCTGAAAATTGTTTCTACTCCTTCTTTAGCACCCTCAACAAACAAATCATATGCCTTAACTTTTTTTAATACTGCTGCAAGTAATATTATAATAAATATTGCTGGGATTGCGAAATCTGATATACTCCTTATTACTCCCATAGTCACCAACGTTCTAACTTTTTTATTTAATATTAAATACCTTTGACCATCTTCTGCCTCTCTATTTGTCATTCCATACCTGACAATCCTCTGACTTTCTATTTATCATTCCATACCTTTGACAATAGCTTTGCTGATACAATTCCCATAATCGTTGCACAAATAGATGCAATCCAAATACACACTATAATTTCTGCAGGTTTTTTTGAGCCTTCAGATGTTCTAAGGGCTATTATATTTGCTGGAATCAATTGAATTGCAGCTGTATTTAACACTAGGAACATGCACATAGAATCAGTCGCTGTTTTTTTATCTTTATTTAGGCTTTGTAATTCATTCATAGCTTTGATTCCAAGTGGGGTTGCCGCATTCCCAAGCCCAAGAAAATTTGCCACTAGATTCATGACTATAGCTCCTAGTGCTGGATGCTCTTTTGGTATGTCTGGGAATAGAAATCTCAATACCGGTCTCACAAGTCTACCAATCATGTTAACCAACCCACTTTTATCCGCTATTTTCATTAACCCAGTCCAGAGACACATTACCCCTAAAAGCCCAATGCATACCATTATAGCCGATTGTGCTGAGTCCATAGCGGCTTTTGTAACCTGGTCAATTCTACCTGTAAAAATCCCAGCAATAAACCCTATAAAAAGTAATCCAACCCATATATAATTAATCATATTAACCCCAAAATATATTATTTTAAATAAACTTTAAAATTACTGTATATTTTTTTGAAAATTTAGTTTATACTAGTATCTGCTACTTTACTATATATGCAATAGTTTATATATTTTATGACTTAACTTATAGCAGATTTTTGTCGAATATTCTATTGAAAGACTATTATATTCCCAGTATTATTTTTCTATCTTTGTAATTTAATTGTAATATAATATTCATAAAAACTTAACATTTCTATTGTTACGCTCACAAAGTGCCTCAAGCCCAGTAAAATGCAGTATTTTTCTTACATTCTTACTCCCAAATACCAATTTATTTTTTTAATTTTAAAGTTGACGTTAAATGGAATATATGGTATTATAAATTCGAAGTTTGTCGAAATATAAAGTGTATATAGGAGGTTAAAAATTATGAAATCAACAGGTATAGTAAGAAAGGTTGATGAACTAGGAAGAGTAGTTCTTCCAATTGAGCTTCGTAGAACTTTTGACATCGCAGAAAAGGATGCTCTAGAGATTTATGTTGACGATTCAACAATTATTTTGAAAAAATATGAGCCTGCTTGTATATTCTGCGCTAATGCAAAGGATGTTCAAGTTTATAAGGGTAAAAATATTTGTCCTGAATGCCTAAAAGAATTAAAAGGTAACTAATTATAATTAATTTTCAGATTGTATCTAAAATAAAGAGAACTTCTTTTCTGAGGTTCTCTTTATTTTTTATTAAAAATACATCTTTGATTTATACTAGTTTGTCTTTAAAATGTGTCTTTCGTATATTTTAAATGCAAAGTAGTATTATTTCTTCATAACTACATTATATACATCTCTTTTTATTAATCCTCTATCGTCAGCTACCTTTTTGATAGCATCCTTCTTAGATAATCCCTCGTCTATATACATTTGAACATGCTCTTCAATACTAATTTCAGAAAATTTATCTTTCTCATTTTCTTTAAGTATATTTAGGTTCTGTCCCTCTACTATCAGAACATATTCCCCTTTAGGTGACTTTTCAGAATATAGTTCCATTGCTTCAAGAAGGCTACATCTTATAACCTCTTCATGCATTTTGGTAAGCTCTCTTGCAAGGGCTATCTTTCTATCACCAAAAACATAATATATATCTTTCAATGTGTATGAAAGCTTATGGGGTGCCTCGTAAAAAATAATAGTCCGAAATTCATCTTTTAATCTAATTAGGTGTTCTTGCCTTGCTCTTTTATTCATAGGCAGAAATCCTTCAAAAACAAACTGTCCTGTTGATAAACCAGAAATCACCAAACCAGTCATAGCTGCAACTGGTCCAGGAATCATCGTAACTTTTATGTTATTTTCTACAGCAAGTTTAACCAAGTCCTCTCCAGGATCAGATATTCCGGGACTACCAGCATCTGAGACTAAAGCAATATTCTTCCCAATTAGCAGTTGCTCAATTAAATAATTACCCTTTGTATTCTTATTATGCTCATGATAACTGATTAATGGCTTCTTTATCTCAAAGTGATTGAGAAGCTTTATAGATTGCCTCGTGTCCTCAGCTGCAATCATATCAACCTCTTTAAGCGTATTTACCGCTCTGAATGTTATGTCTTGAAGATTTCCTATTGGAGTAGCTACAAGAAAAAGGGTACCTTTTTCACTCAATTTTTGTTACCTCTCTACCATATATTTTGTTTATTTCATCAGAATATGTCCCATCAGAATTGTATACATATAGTGGCTCTTGGACCTTTAGTTCCGGTTTTCCACCCCTATTGCCCTTAATTAATATCATATTAGGTTTTCTATAAGGCTTAGGATGTACAAATCTTAAATATTTTGGCTCTATTCCGTTATTTCTCATACTGCATATTACATCTGCAAGTCTCTCTGGTCTATGGACCATAGCTAATTGTCCACCTGAAGTTAATAGCGATGCTGCAGAACTGATAACATCTTCTAAGCTGCAGAGAATTTCATGTCTTGAAATAGCTTTACTATCATGGGGATTAACTAGACCACAGCCTTTATTAGTATATGGAGGGTTTGATACTACTAGTTCAAAGCTAGATTTATTGAAATATTCATTATATTTTTTGATATCCCCATGTACTATTTGAACTCTGTTTTGAAGGTCATTCAGTATAACGCTCCTACTTGCCATTTCAGCCATACTTTCCTGTATTTCAAGACCTACAATTGATTTTGCCTGCGTTTTGCCAGCTAATAATATTGGAATAATTCCTGTTCCCGTACCAATATCAAGCACTCTACAATCCTTTTTAACATCTGCGAAGTCAGACAATAGAACTGCATCTACTCCAAAGCAAAATTTATCAACATTCTGGATAAGCCGTAAACCCTTAAGCTGCAAGTCATCTATTCGTTCCTTTTCATTTATCTCAACCAATCTGCACCTCTTATACTAATTCGTATTACAATATAAAGCTATTTTATTATTGAAAAAAAGGCCAAATAAAGGTTATCCCCTTATCTGACCTTCATTACCTAAAAATATTACTTCTGTTCTGGAGCATCCACTGGACACACATTTGCACATGCACCACATTCAATGCAAGCATCAGCATCTATTACATATGAGCTATCTCCTGCAGTTATGCAAGATACAGGACATTCAGGTTCACAAGCTCCACAACTAATACATGCGTCAGTAATAAAATATGCCATTAAAATACACCTCCTAAGAATTGAGAAAAAGCAATCTCTTTATGATGCTTTTCGGTACTATTGTAACATCATTTTTTTATATTGACAATGTAATTATTAAAAAAGCTTGGCATATTTTTACTAAAAATCAATACTAGTCTTCTAACTGTTTAAGAATTTCTAAATCAATGTCAGAATCATCACTAGCCGCAGCATCCTTAATTACCTTTACCTCTCCATCTCTGAAGTCGTATGCTCTAAGCTCATTATCATTTCCTTCATCAAGCTTTATTTTGAGTATTTCCCTTAATAGGTTGACACCTACAACAGTTCCATGTCCCTCAGGAGTATCAACTATGGCACCTACCTTGGGAACTCTGCCTAATAGGTCTTCATAAGCTTCTTGTTCATATTTGAGACAACACATAAGCCTTCCGCAAGTACCTGATATTTTTGTTGGATTCAACGAAAGTGATTGTTCTTTAGCCATTTTTATAGATACAGGTTGAAACTCACCTAGGAAAGAATTACAGCAAAGCACTCTGCCGCATATACCCATTCCTCCCATCATCTTTGACTCATCTCTTACACCGATTTGTCGCAGCTCAATTCTGGTCTTAAATACAGCAGCTAAATCTTTTACAAGCTCTCTAAAGTCAACTCTGCCGTCAGCTGTAAAATAAAATAATACTTTATTGTTATCAAATGTGTATTCCACATCTATAAGCTTCATATCAAGCTTATGGTCAGTTATTTTTTGAAGGCAGATAGTATATGCCTCTTTTTCTTTTTTTTCATTTTCTTCATTATGAGTCGCATCTTCTTCTGTGGCAATCCTAATTACTTTTTTTAACGGAGCCACTATCTCAGATTCGTCAACATCTCTATTTGGAACAACCACAAGTCCATACTCTATACCTCTTGCAGTTTCTACAATTACACTTTGGTTTAAATCAATTAAAAGCTCTCCAGGATCAAAATAATAAATTTTTCCTGCATTTTTAAACCTAACTCCTACTACTTTTACCATTTATATGATTCCTTTCTGATAAACTCATATAAAACAACAATTTGCATGTTTAACATCACTTATTATGAAATGATACTTCGCTTACTCTGTTGAATTTTCATTAGCATTACCTCAATAGTAAGCTGAAAGTTTGCATTAACCTCTAAACCCCTTTTTGCACTCCATATTGCGTGGATGCATTTCATTAGGCTAGATAGATTTAAACTCTCATTCTTAATAATCATATCTTTTTTATCGGAATTAATCAATAACCTAATATTGTGCGATTGATTATATATCACTAAATCTCTAATAAAAATCAGCATTACTCGCAATATAAAGTCCATTTTATCATCATTTTTTTCAAAAATCTCGTACAGCATAAATAAATCGATATCTTCCGAGTTCAATAACTGCATAACTTTCTCTAAAACTTCATCTCTTATTTCTAAATATTCCGGAAAATCTACTAACTCTATTGCTGTACCTATTACGCCATCCGAATATGATACAACAAAATTCCATTCGGGCTTAAAACATCCATATTTAGTTTGAAGAATATCTATTATATCTTCATTACTTAATTTATTAAAAAAAATCTTCTGGCACCTAGAGCGAATAGTTTGAGTCATCGCTGCCCCAGACTGTACAGTAAGTATAAACACTACATATGATGGAGGTTCTTCAAGTGATTTAAGCAATGCATTTTGAGCCTGCACAGTCATATTATCTGCGTTATTTATAAGAAAAACCTTATACTTTGAATATAATGGTCTTATAACTAGTCCCTTTAATATATTTCTAACATCTTCTACGCTAATGCTTTTATCATCACCTAAATAAATCTCTTGAAAATCCGGATGAGAACCCTGCTGAAATAGTTGACAAGCTTTGCATCTGCCACAGGGTATGCCATCAGCCCCACACATCAGCATGGAAGAAAAGGATAACGCAGATTCTCTTTTCCCAATACCATTAGCCCCCTCAAATATATATGCATGGCTAATGTTATCATTCTTTATTGCTGCTTGTAAGGTATTCAACACCTTCTGGTGCCCTAACATTCTAGCTTTCAACCTCCTGTCTTATCTTTCCCCTGAAATACTGGTATAGTTATTTAGCCTAAAAGCCCCTGATATATCTACTTCTTTCAAGCTATGAGTTGCTACATATGCAACACACCTCTTCAACGGTGATTTAAAAATTGTTCCTCTATTTTTAAATACGAAATAGTATCATAAGAACAAATCTAAAATTAGTCCTCTTATATCATCTAGCTTTTTTAATATACATAAATTATCCTGTTCAGCCTTAAGCACTTCATCTGTTAGTTCTATAAGCTCTTGATTGATTTTGGTAATAATAGCATATACTCTATGTCTTCCACGTCTATCTAAAAAACTTTTTTTTGAGAAGCTATGTGAGTGTGCAACTGCCTCATCAAGAAATTCAGATATTAACTGCTTATAAATCTTCAAATCACGAATATCTGCTTTTTTCTCCAGCTTCTTTCCCTGACTATGAATCTTGTCCGCAAGTGTCCTTATTCTTTCCTCATAATTTGTTGTTTCAAGCCTCCTCATCTGAGATGCAAAAGTTGTATCTCTTTCATTTCTGATAGTTCTTTCATCTCTTTCAGGAAAGGTTTTAATTCTAGAATTGCTAGACGTATCTTGAATTTTTATGGCGTACTCACTTCCTAACATAGTATTTTATTATAACGCCTAGATTCAACATGAAATTTTTCGATTGTAGAAAAATTTCATTACATCAGCGGCGTGTAAGCGAGGAGGTAGATATTCTCACCGCCTGAAAATTAAAGTAGTACCCACCACTTATAGAAGTGGGGGACATTTTCTTGCATCGTTATATCTTATAAAATCTCTCTACATCGACTACAAATATAGTTGCCCCACCAACAGTTACTTCAACTGGATATGGAATATACATTCCATTCATGGAATCTATTCCAGCTGGTGTAACAGGTGTATTAATAACTTGTTTCCTACTTTTTGACTTTTTCTCTACTATGGCGATTACTTCATCTAGCTTTTCTTCTTCTACTCCAACAATAAGAGTAGTATTTCCTGCCCTTAAGAATCCTCCTGACGAGCATAATTTTGTTACTGAAAACCCATTTTTATTGAGCTCTTCCATTACCTTACGACCATCATCATCATGAACAATTGCATAAACCAGCTTCATCGAGCACTACCCCCTTTTTATAACGCCTAGATTCAAAATAAATTTTTTCGATTGTAGAAAAATTTCATTACATCAGCGGCGTGTAAGCAGGGCGGGAGATATTCTCACCGCCTGAAAACCAAATCCGTACCCGCCACTTATAGAAGTGGGGGACATTTTCTTGCCTCGTTATATTTCAAAGAAGATTGTCAATATATTCAATAATTTGAGAAGAAATCTCATCTATTGATTTATTGGCATTAATGGTCTTGATTCTTTCTGGAAATAATAAAGCCATTTTCTTATACCCCTCATATACACGTCTATGAAAATCAATTTTTTCTTGTTCTATTCTGTCAGCTCCAGTTGCATTTATTCTTCTTTTTATTGCTATCTCTGGGTCTATATCCAGAAAAAATGTTATATCTGGGCTCATTCCATCTATAGCTACCCTGTTAACATCTGCTATCACCTTAAGGTCAACTCCTCTGCCGTTGCCCTGATAAGCATAGCTAGAATCAACAAACCTATCACAAATCACAATTTTACCAGCTTCTATTGCAGGCTTAATTAACTGCGAAACATGTTGCGCTCTTGACGCTGAATACATTATCATCTCTGTAAGTGGCATAATCTCGGAATTTGATGGATCTAGCACTAAATCTCGTATTAATTCACTTACTTTTGTGCCTCCAGGCTCACGTGTCAATACTAATTCATAGCCTTTATTTTTAATATATTCTTCAAGTAGTTTGATTTGTGTTGTTTTTCCAGAACCATCAGTTCCTTCAAAAGTTATAAATTTGCCATATTCCATTTGCTTATCCTCCAGCAGTAATCAGCCTTTTTACTATGGTATTAAAATCTATATATTCTAAAAATTAATTTATATTTAACTCAAAAGTAGATTATCCTTCATTTAAAATTATAACATATTACTTTACCACTTGGACATATTTATTATCACTGATACCATTAATCTTACCACCAGCTTCAATTATAGAATTAATATAATGTATCTGGTTTTTAGTAATTATTTCACCAGGATATAAAACCGGTATACCTGGTGGATAAGGAGTTATAACTCCTGCACAAATTCTATCACAGCTTTCTTGAATAGGAATTCCCTCCTTCTGTGCAACATATGCCTCATAGGGTAAAAATCCCGTTTTATTAATAAGAGTTTTGCTCTTTATACTCTTATCTGTTGTAATATCAATATTTGCATCGATATTTATATTAGTATTTATAACAGTATTATGTATCTCTCTGTAATACATTTTTATAATATCTTTTTGAAAACCCGTACATTCTGATTCCTCTATGGGTTCTATCTCATGTAACCCTTTCAAAGACTCAAGTAATCTGGAAAATGTCTCATGGCTATCTGCTATTGTTGTAATAAACACCAGATTCTCATAATCTGACATCTCCACCTGTGTTTTGAACTGCTCTCTTAATAGCTTCTCCGCATAATAACCACTTATACCAAGTTTGCTAATATTTATAACCAATCTAGTTGGGTCTTGCATTGCCACCGGTCTTCTAATAAGCATTCTATTCTGTGCTATTTTTTTATCGGGATGCAAAACTTCATTTGATAATATTCTATACTCCGGAAATTCCTGAAGTTCCTGTTTAAACCATGCAATTTCATTTATTAAATTATCAAGTTTTTCTTCTCCCTCTAGTTCCATTAGTTCCCGGGCAATGTCAAGATATGACATTATAATATATGATGGGCTTGAGGTTTGAAGCATGCTTAAATTAAATTTTAGCTTGTCAATATCAAATCTGTTACCTTTTACATGTAGATATGCTCCCTGTGTTACCGCCGAAAGGGTTTTGTGTGCGCTCTGTATGCATATGTCTGCGCCGTACTTCAGCGCAGAAGGTGGCAGCTTCTGATTAAACGCAAAATGCGCTCCATGTGCTTCATCCACAATTAGTAGTTTATTATGAGAATGTACTAAGCTGCTTATTTCTTCTATATCGCTACATATGCCATAATAATTTGGTCTTGTTATCAGCACGGCAACCGCATCTGGGTGCTGGCACAATAGTTTCTCTATGCTTTTTGCAGTTATTGCCTCGGTAATTCCAAACTCACAATTGTATTCAGGATAAGCAAAAACTGGCTCTGCGCCAGATAGAATTAGCCCTGACACCACAGATTTGTGCGAATCTCTCCCTATGATGATTTTCTGTCCTCTGGCGCAGGCACTCATGATGGCTGCCTGTATACCGCAGGTGGAACCATTAACTAAAAAAAATGTCTTGTCAGCTCCGAATGTTTTGGCAGCCAGCTCCTCCGCCTCTTTTATTATACCCTCTGGATAGTGCAAATTGTCTGTGCCATCTATTTCAGTCACATCCAGCTGCAAAATATCCTGAGCCAACTCATGGGGTATTCCTTTAGAGAGCTTGTGTCCCGGCATGTGAAAAATGTTTATATCTTGTTTTGCGTATTCTCTTAGGTAGTTGTATATTGGTGTGTTGTAGGTTTTTATTGTGGTCACCTGCTTTTGATTTGATTATTATTTCCTTTAAAACTTTGAATTGATTTCAGTAGTTTATGTATTTTATGAGTTTTTAATATTCACTTTTACCAGTGTAGCATATTACCAGTAAACATACAATTATAGGCTTTAATAAACAATTCAGAAGGGTAAATCGCTGCTTTCATATAATGAATGTGAGACATATTAGTGATTTTCGTGGCCAGAGCATAATAATCCACGGTATCCATTTTTTATAGATTCCCTTCTCTCCACCATCTTATATACATAAAATATTATGATTCAATAAGGCAATATAAACAGTCCTTAACTTTCACATAATCCTCTTCGGTAACTTTTCTATATACAATATTTCCTCTTACATACATTTCGCCCATATCATTGCGTATTTCTTTATTAAGATTCCTTCCTATTACCCTTTTCTCTCCCACTCTTTTACCTAAGGTAACAATTAACTCCTTTTCACAAATTTTTTCTTGTTTATTACAATTCAATATTTTCTTTTTTTCTAACCTTGCTTGAAAGCAAACTCTGCCCATTGAAATAATAGCATTATCCCTATATGTAGTTAAATTCATACCAGGAATCTCAAATTCATTATTATAGTCTCCTTTTGGTATGTTCACTTCTATTTCTTCTATATGATATTTTTTCAAAAATTCCAGCTTAGAACCATGGTTAAAATTCAGTCCTAAAATAATATCAGAATACTCTTTATATTCATTACTCAATAATTTATCCGCCCATGGGCAATCAATGATAGAGCGGCTAAGTATCCTTCCAAGTACTGGTACAATTCTTTTATTCTCAATTAAAGATTTGCACCGATATAAGAAACCATAATCGTTAAATACTACTTTTACCTGATTTGACTTTGTAAATTCCTCTATAATATTATATATTTGTGACATATATTTTTCAGGTATAAATGGTGTAACATACCTAACTGATAACCCTTTATTTTGAGCAATTTTGATTATCTGTTTAATCTGTTCCGATATTGCTACATAAATACATCCCTCATTTCCAACAACTATCCCTTTATTCAATTCATTCTGTTCTAGTTGATCAATATTCCTTATATATCTCTCCGTTATCACTTTACTCTCCTCCTATTGTATAAAAGTAATTTGGATTAATTGAATATTTACAACTCTGGCGGTTGCAGAAAAACGTTTCCCACCACTCTGGTAAAAATGCCTGAGCAAGCTCATTCGGAGCAGATTCCAATACTTTTTTATAGAATTTTATTACTTCCATCAAGGCTTTATAATCTGCTCCTCTGCCAACTACCTTTAGAGCCTTCACTCCAAATCTGTCTAGTTTTTTCAATACACAAGCGCAACAAGCTGCTTCGACATTAAATAAATCTGTTTTTTTGTGTTTATTCCCATTAGACACATTATATACTGCTTTACAAGATAAACCAGGATTAAACTTGTCAAAATGCCCTTCTCCCATTCCATGCAAAAAACCACATGCCCCATTAAAAAAAGAGCATCCTATATATCCTATCACTTCATAATCCATTATTTTCTCTATACAAAATTCCTCTATTTCATCAATTGTTATCTGATATGATAAAATAACTCTATCCACTCCAAACTCCTTTAAGAACATTACTTGTTCCTGATTCATAGTCTTTAAATATACACTGGCATGTAAGGATACATCATATTTCTGTTTAGAAATCTTCTGCAAAAGTCCAATATCTCCAACAATCAATGCATCTACTCCTAAATCAATGGCTTGTTCAATGTGCTTAAGGTACTCTGTTTCCAATCGCCCGTCCTTTAGTATGGAATCTGAAAAGAACTGGGTATTTGCTGTAAAATTCACTTTCACCTGATTTTCATGAGCCATTTGTACTATCTCTTTTACTTCATTCATATCAACTGATATTTTATTTCCAATGATATTACACTTTCCACGACCTGAAAAAGAATATGTTCGGAATAAGTTTTCATCACCACCAAGATATATTTCATCACATCCAGCTTGGATTAAATTATATGCACTTTCATAAGAACTAACTGGTGCTAGTATATTCATTGTTTTCACCTAACCTTCACTTTTAATCATTCTTTATTAAGAAATAATGGCACTAAAAGAAAGATGTATTATCCTCTAGTGCCATTGTCATTTATAATAATTATTTATAGACAAATTTAATTAAAATTTATGTATCTTATAAACTAAGACTTACCATCCAATAGCTCCACATCCGTAGTAACCAGCTGAAGATCTGCAGTTAGTAGAACAGCTATATCCCTTTATATCTCTTTTAATTTCAATTGCTTTCTTTTTTGATAATAAACGTTTCATCCTATCACCTCCTTACATACTTTATTTTTGTCTATAAACATCATTAACTAGTCAAAAAATATCTCACCTGTCTCAAAGTTAATATGCCAGTCTTTACCTTCTTGTTTTTCCCAATGATACTTTTCATACATCTTATTCCACCATGACTGTGCCTCAGTCTTAATCTTTTCAGACTCTATCGTTATTTTTTCCTGTACAATTTTTTTCGTCTCCTGCGATAGCACAACGCTATCTAAACTGCTTGGTAGCTCCTCCAATCCCATCTTTCTTTCATAAAGCTCCAGCATCTCATTTTTTTCCTCTTCAGTTACTGTTCCAATTAACTCTTTCATTGTCAACATTTTAGTTCCAGCCCTTCAATTTAAATATTTTTTCATATGGGTCACTGTAATCAATATTCTCCAATTCATTTATAAATTTATAATCTGTTTTTTCCTTAATAAAATTCTGAAGTTTTCTTGATGCTTCTCGTTCCACATGACTGATTAAGCACTGAATATGCGAAGGAGTATTAATTTCATTTGTTAGTTTCTGATTTAA
>JAEZRV010000009.1 GCA_023444055.1 Bacillota bacterium | reverse complement strand
GTTACTGTTTCCAGCCTATTAAGCACATCATAGGTATAGCTTGTAACACCTTTTGCATCTGTTTTTGAAGTCTGATTATGGGCTGCATCATAGGTATAAGAATAGCTGTCTATAATTGTGTTTCCTGCTGCATCCAATTTTGTATTTGTCAATGTCCATAAAAGACCATCGCCATAATAGGTGTATTCCTCTATAGCAGTATCTTTAGTGCCATCATTGTATGTTACGCTTTGCCTTGCGCCATTGTTGTAGTAGCTGTAGGTGGTTGTTGTTCCGCTTACTCTTTAACAACTCATCTTTAAAAGTCTTTTCTCAAGCTTCCTACTTCTTCTGAAAGAGCTTTTTTCATTTTCTTCAACATTTCACGCATCCATTTCTTCTTATGTCTCGCATTTTCATTTTCTACAGGTTTACTGTAAACCTCTATTAGTGCAGTAAAAATCTCATTTTGAAAAAGTAAAGAATCCTTTACAAGCTCATAGCACTTCTTTTCTGTTCTATCATTTAAGAATTTTTCCCCCTCAACAGTTACAACATGTTCAAATAAGCGGGTAAATACAAATATTACAAATAACCTTGTAAGCAGCGGATTATTGTTTCTGTCAGTAGTATAGGAATGCTTATCATCTAAATAATCGTTAATAATGCCATAATTGCAATGTGCATATCTACATAGGTATTCATAAAAATCATAATAATAGTCCTTATCTTTACCAATCCTGAACTCTTTCGGTTCAACGATCTTCCCATCAACCTCATTTTTCTCTCTATCCGTAATCTTACCTTCTGAATCAAAGTAATAAAGCCTATTTGCAAGTCCTATAGGTATAAAAATAAAATTATCAATCATCTCATCGTTTTCATTAAAGTATCTACAAGCTAAATAATTTTCGAATATGCTTCTAAGAAGTATTAATACATCCTCATTTCTATTTTCCTTAAATAAGGCTCTTATGCTCAATAAAGATTTTGTACTTTTAGTAAATGTAAAATATTCGAAATCATATGCAAACTTTACACTTTTCTCTCCGGCTAAAAGATAGTCATGTGTTCCATATTGGAAGGTAGCATACCAAACAAAATTACGTGCTTCAAATATTAATTTGTTTATGAGCTTGTCTGCCATTTTAATTTTTTCATCAACGCACAAATTTATGCCCCCTTGCATCCTTATAATACTCTGAAATTGAAACAAAAGGGTAGGCTTTTACACCTACCCATAACTTCTCTTAAAATACTATTATCTTGCCATTTGGCCATTCACCAATCCACCCACAGGGGAAGTTACCTGATTCATAGACCTTTAATAACTCTAAAAAAATTCAGGTCTATTCTTGAACTTACTATAAGTAGATTCCATAATCGCTCCTAGCAAGTCCCATTGTACACAATCGGTAAAGGTCTTATCAAGATTATTTGCTACCCTGAATGTTTCAATTTTAGGGTTGATATTACTTGATAAAAACCTTTCCCTTCTTTGGCTATTTTGTTCCAATTAGCAAAATCACTTTTATATTTACTATTAAGAAATTCCGATAAGGAATTTCTTGCTTCAAGTGATGTATCTTCCCATACTGGTTCAGTATAATGTTTTCTAGCCTATTCTATCAACATATGTAACATAAAGTTTTATTTCCTGCTTAATTAGATTACCACAATTACTAAACCAGTCAATACTTAAAATTTTATTTAAAAAATCGTTATTAATCATTTAGCTTACCTCCCAACTTGATTTATTCTACCCGAAATTATGTTGTACACTTTTTATTTCCACCGCATACAAGTCGAGCATTTCCATTTTTATCATAACGAGTTAAGGTTGTTATTTCCCCTGTATTGTCTTACTTTTCTGCATGTGAGAGAGTACATCACCTTGATTATTATATTGGCGAAGGGAGCACACCGCTTGCTACTTTTTTAAGTAGTTTTATCCATTTTGAATGCCTCCTATGATTTGATATTGGTCTGGGAAACCTATATCATAATATCATAAGTTTCTTTTACTACTGGTGACACTACTGCTTATTTTATTCTCCCCAGCTCTGATGGGGGATTAATATACTGTTTCATTTATTTCTTATAGAGAACACTTTTCCCTTAATTCCGTACTCTTCCAAAGGGAATGTTTTCCCCATTTCACAAAGGTAATTCCCTATGCTCTCTAAAAATTTACCAAATTCCTTATCATCTCTTTTATCGCCAATAACAAAGTATGGAATCATAAGGTTTCTTTTATCACCGCATTGGATAATTTGTCCATCATGTTGATATATCTCTCCGAACAAAATAATAGCTTCTCTTTCATCCTTGGTGTTTCTTGCGTCAACAATAGCTGGCGGAAAAGCACCTGTAATTATCCAGAATTCTAGTTTTGGACTTTTTAAAGGGTCAGTAGCATAAAATATAATAAATTTATCTTCAAAAACAATAGTAGGAACTTTTGAAACACACGGAAGAATATCTGGTCTTACAGTGCTAAGTAACTTGGTTGCAATATTCCATCCATTATTAATCCAATCATAATTTGACATAGTACCCCTCCTCTTAAGAAAAAACGGTGTAATCGATAAGATTTAAATATAAACGGCATTGTCAAAAATGTTTCAAATAATAGTCTGATTCATCGTTCATACGCTCAATAAAATCAGTTAATGAATCCGCTACTTTTTTACCATTATACTGCACAGGACACTCCCCATTACTGTTCTCATTACTTAAGTCCATTGTGAGACATGAATCTTCAGACACCTCATAAAACACCAATTCATTTTGATTTTTGTAATGACTTCTTCTCTCATCATTACTAAATTCATTAATACCATATACAAAATTAAATATATCACCCGGAGACATGATTCTATTTATGTAATCATTAACATCACATCTTAGAAAACCATATCCAACCTCTACAAAGAAGTCTTTAAGCTCACAAGGAAATTTTCTCCCCAGCTTACTTTCATAGTCAAGAATTTCATTATGGCTTAATCTAAAAAATACATTTTTATTATTCCATATATCCTTGTCTTTTGGATCCTCAAATATATATTCTTTTAAAAAACCGAATCTCCCCATTTTTACACCTTCTTTATCAAATCTTGAGCAGTTTTAACGTATTTACATATTATCACAAACTTGTTTTATCCATCAAGACTACATAATGTAGTCTTGATGGATTACTATTTACCTTAAATCCCCAAAAATTTGCCCCCAGATACCATCTCCTCTGTGTATACCACCCTGATGTTCACCAGGGAACTTTGCTGGATGTACATTCCACCATTCCAAGGGACCTCCATATGCGTTTGGAATTATTTCATGCGCATCATAGTTATTTCCCGGTCTTCTCAGTACAGAACCTTTATTATTAATTACTGGCTGATTATATCTAGGCCAAGATTGGTTTGTATTCTGCTCCCACGAACTTCTAAGATTAGGTTTAGCGCTATCAAAATTGCTTCTCCATGCTGCTTGAGTTGCCTCATCCAATTTCTCGAAATTATTAGATTTTAAAGCATTTTTCAGTTCCCTAATTTGGTTCATAGGTATTTTTCTACCCGTATTGGCTTCAATATCTCTTATATATGACCTATAGCTTAAAGCGTTGGTAAGGTCAATACTGCTCTTGGCCTCACTTACTCCCGCTGTTCCCCTATTGATAAGTCCATCAAACATCTTATTGAATATATTTGTAGAACCTGATTCGCTTTTAAGCAATTTATTAGTCATTACAGAAGTAGTATTCTTAAATCTTGACAACTTACTTATTGATTCTCCTGCAACTTTTGCACCATCAGCAACGGTCTTCGCGGCTTTTGCTTCACCTGCACCTACAAATAGAGAAGCAACAAACACCGTTGCATGTGTCCCAAATTCTGCTCTTGTATGTGCATTGCCATTTATTATATTACTATCTACATAATCATCAATGCTTTTACATACTGAATCAAAAGTCTTTTGTGGGTTTGAAAATACATTTATATAATTAGTTTTTATTTGGTCTATTGTCTCTTTAGGCCGAGTTACTACTTTATATGCTTCTTTCACTCTTTCAACAATATCTACCGAGTCTTGTATTGTTTTAACCTCTTTATAAAGAGCGTGGCCGATACCTGTTAAAGCTGGGGCTTTCTTATCAACATAATTGTAGAAATCTTTTGCCTTTTTTTCAACTGGCTTATATATGTTTTTATCAACCCACTGCCCAACTTTAGTATCCTTCAAAAACCATTCTCTTGCTGAATCCATCCAGTTATGTCCAGTAGGATCTGTATACATCAGCGGTTCATTATGGCAGTAGGTGTATAGGTTCAAACTAAGCGGATCATTCCTATCGCCTAAATATGTATCTTCCTGCAAGAATCTTGCTGTCTTTGGGTCATACATTCTTGCGTTCAAGTAGTATAAACCTGTTTCGGCATCGTACTGGTAGCCGGCAAAGGTTATGCTGTTGTTGGCACTGCCTGTTGCGGTTATGTTACCAAAAGCATCATAGTAGTAGGTTGCAGCTATATTTCCATCTGGCTTTAGCAGTGCTGTTACGTCAGCATGTCCGTTGTACAGATAGAAGTAGGTGTCAAATATGTTTGAGTTGTCAGGCCTGATTGCTTCCCTCATTATTAGGTTGCTTCCGTACACGTTTCTAGCTGTCTCATTTCCTGAGTTGTCTAACTCTAAAACTACCTTGTCGCCCTCATATAAATATCTTGTCAATGTGCCGTTTACTGTTTTTGAAACTCTGTAGCCTTCTCCGTTGTATGCGTTTATTGTTGTTCCTGTGTTTGTCATGGTTGTTATCAGCTGATTCCAACAATCGTATTCATTTACTGTTATTGCTCCATTTACTGTTGTAGTCAGCTGGTTTCCATTGTAGTCATATGCATATTCTGTAGTGGTGATTAATGTTCCATTTACTTTTGTTTCTACT
>JAEZRV010000087.1 GCA_023444055.1 Bacillota bacterium | reverse complement strand
AACAGATGCTCTATTTGTCATGCAGTTTTCAAGGTTCATAAATATCTAAAATACATTTCTGCACTTTATTCTAAAAATAACATTTTAATACTTGACTTTTAATAGTTAGTCTTCATTTGTTTTTATATTTATTTCAACCTTTTCCGCCTCCCAAATGTTACTATAAAAATAATACTGTTCCGCATTTAATGTATAGAAAAGACATATTTTAAATACAATTCGCAAAAAATTTATAAATTCTATAAAATTTTTATAAGTTTGCAAACATAGCACATTTTTAATTATACTGGAGATTTTCACACTAATAATCATTGTAAATTACATTAAATATTAAGTCAATTTTATTATAATTAATTTAATATTTCTTTGTATCTTTATATAAAAAATATTTCCACTTGTAGAGTGGAAATATTTTTTAAGATAAGCTGAGTTTTTATTAATCTAGTTTTAAAACGCTCATAAATGCCTCTTGAGGAACTTCTACAGAACCTACCTGACGCATACGTTTTTTACCTTCCTTTTGCTTTTCGAGCAACTTTCTCTTTCTGGTGATATCTCCACCATAACATTTTGCAAGTACGTCTTTTCTAAAGGCCTTAACTGTTTCACGAGCAATAATTTTCCCACCAATACAAGCTTGAATTGGTATTTCAAACATTTGCCTAGGAATAGCTTCTTTTAGCTTCTCAGTCATTCTTCTTCCACGAGAAACTGCTTTTTCCTTGTGAACTATAAACGACAATGCATCCACAATTTCAGCATTTAGCATTACATCAAGCTTTACTAAGTCTGATTGCATGTAGCCTAAAAGCTCATAATCAAAAGAAGCATAACCCTTTGTCCTGGATTTTAGTGCATCGAAGAAATCAAATATAATTTCGTTCAAAGGCATTTCGTAAGTCAAAACTGTCCTTGTAGCATCAAGGTATGACATATCCTTATATATACCTCTCCTATCCTGACAAAGCTCCATAATGTTACCCACATAGTCAGTTGGAACCATTATAGTTGCTTTTACAATAGGTTCCTCCATCATATCTATTTCGGTCACCGGCGGAAGATTTGTAGGATTATCAATCATCATTACTTCACCTTTTGTAGTAGTAACCCTATATATTACACTTGGAGCAGTAGTTACCAAGTCAAAATTGTACTCGCGCTCTAATCTTTCTTGTATAATTTCCATATGCAAAAGGCCAAGGAAGCCACATCTAAAGCCAAAACCTAATGCAACTGAGGTTTCTGGCTCAAAGGTTAATGCCGCATCATTTAATTGCAGCTTTTCAAGAGCATCTCTTAAATCTCCATACTTTGAACCATCTGCCGGATAAATTCCGCAAAAAACCATAGAATTTACCTTTTTATATCCTGCTAGAGGCTCTTTTGCCGGATTATTTACCGTTGTAATGGTATCACCAACCTCAGTGTCTCTTACATTTTTTATACTAGCAGCTAAATACCCTACATCACCAGCCCTAAGCTCATTTGCCGGAGTTAGTCCTCCCGGTTTCATATATCCCAGTTCAGTTATCAGGAATTCCTTCTTCGTATTCATCATTCGAATGGTATCTCCTTCTTTCAGAGAGCCCTCTTTAACTCGCATATATACAATTACACCCTTATAGCTATCATAGAAGGAATCAAAAATCAATGCTCTTAATGGCGCCTCTTCATCTCCCTCAGGACATGGAAGCATATTAACTATTTTTTCTAAAACCTCATCTATATTTATGCCGTTCTTAGCAGAAATCAGCGGTGCTTGTGATGCATCTAAGCCGATAACATCCTCAATTTCCTTCTTAACTTCTTCAGGCTGAGCACTTGGAAGATCAATTTTGTTTATAACAGGCATAACTTCAAGATTGTTATCTATTGCAAGATACACATTTGCTAAAGTCTGAGCCTCTATTCCCTGAGCAGCATCAACAACAAGAACTGCTCCATCGCAAGCAGCCAGGCTCCTGGAAACCTCATAATTAAAATCCACATGACCTGGTGTATCAATTAAGTTATATATATACTCATGACCATCTGAGGCTTTATATACCATTCTGACAGCTTGCGCTTTTATGGTTATTCCTCTTTCTCTCTCAAGCTCCATGTTGTCTAAGACCTGTTCTTGCATCTCTCTAGATGTGAGAACACCAGTCTTTTCTATAAGTCTATCTGCAAGAGTAGATTTTCCATGGTCAATATGAGCTACTATGCAAAAATTTCTAATATATTTTTGTCTTTCACTAGGCATTCGTTAACCTCCACATGCTCAATTAAATAATCAAAAAACAGCATTACGCGCATTTAATTATACCATACCATTAAAAAGGTGCAATATACATATTTAAACAAAAAAATAATGGCTATTGCCATTAAACAGTTTTCTAACTAAATATACTGTTGCTATTGGCTTAGCCCATTAATTTTTAAAATAAGACTTTATATTATTTACATCCTTTTTTATATATTTTAAATTCAAATCAAACTTGCTGTTTAGTATATTAATTTGACAAATATCTTGTTCAAGCATTTTTATTTTAAATAGTTCAATACGAGGTTCCCCATACAATATATAGCTTTTATTCAAATCTACTACTAGCAAGCCCATAAAAAGTATCGTAAAAAAAAGAAATACTACCATTACTATTTTGAATTTATAAATTCTCTGCTGTCTAAATCTAGTTTCTCTAGCCAAAACAACCTCCGTAGCTGCATAACTGTTGCAAACTAAAATAATATTAATAATCAAGCATTTTAAAGTTTTTACTCAAGGCAATAGAAAGCTGAGTTAACTATATCTTTGACAAAGCAGAGTCTTTTTAGTCAAAATTATTTATATATAACATCGTTTATTGCACGAGCCAAATAACTAGTACTTCTAACACATTCATCTATAACATTTCCATCTCCACCTATTTCAATGATAACAGAGCCATTTGTCAAGTGCTGATTATATCTATTTTTGCTTATGTAAATTGGCTTTGCAATTCCAGGACAAATTTCATTTAATCTAGCCTGAATCTTTATTGCCAGCTTTAGGTTCTCCTTCCACATCGGATTTGAAAGCTTTGAATCAGTACCAATAACAAACATTATCTGGGCTACTTGTTTATCACCTACTTTTTTGACAACCCTAAGCTTTTCACCTCCTATGGCATCTCTGTGTAAGTCTATTGTCATTTTTAGTGAAGGATATTTATCCACATAATTTGTGAGTGTTTTAAGTGACTTTACATATGAGTTGTTGTAATCTTTATCATGGATAGTTGTGTTATGCAATACATCAATATCATACTTTTTGAGGTTGTTAATTAGTGCATCTCCCACTCTTGTCACATTGTAATTTGAATTCGTTGTTCTTGATTCAACATTCTTCATTGCTAGTTGATCAATACTTTTCAAAAAACTTTCTGTTGTATGGGTATGATAAACAAGTATTTGTGGACCCTTTTTATTTGAAAGTTTCAACGGTTCTTTTAACAATTTATTTATATCAATATTATATTTCGTTTGATTTATTACATTAATTTTTCCACTAATCACAACAGAATTAGTTTCTATATCTTCATCCTCTACATCACCTTCATAAGTTATGCTGCTTGAAACCTCTGCAAATGTACCGACATCTTGAATTTGTGCATTAGCTTGCAGCGCTTTTGCTTTAGCCTCTTGAATTTTCTTTTCTTCTAATGCCTTTTGTTCTATTTCAATTTGTCTTTGGACAAGATAATCTTGATATTCATTATTATAATACATTTTAAAACATGGGTAATTGGCTGTAAGTATTGTTATTGGGTTATACCTGTCGATTCCAAAAGATTTAAAAAGGAAATCATTTACTTTATTAAATGTTTCGCTATCTGCTGATTTTATTTTTAGTACTTCAGCTGTTAGTTTAGACTTAGAACCATTATTTAAGCCATTTGTGTCCCAGTTAATATTAGATATTTTGAAAGCAAAACTACCTAATAAAACTCCAGCAGTCGCACATAAAATTATAGGTAGCTTCGTTATATTCCTCTTACTTCCACTGAAATTTGGGCTGTTATATACATAACCATTATCCTGTATTCTCACAATATCTCTCATACTAACCTCCATGTCATTCATAACTTCTAGCCTGTATACTTGTCTTCTTTCTGCAGTGTACCACTAAATCCCACTAAAAAAATATATTCATGATATAACAGAAATATAACTAGCTTGTACAATATTTATAAAAAGGCCTCTACTATTGATGGGAAATATTGTAAAATTATTCAGTGGCTGTTTTAGAGATTTTAGTTCTAAAAATAAAATCGCACTAATATACCTAAGAATATTCTTTATTTTAGAAACGGGGGACAAAAGAAATTGGAATTTAACACTATTAAATGCTGCATGTGTAAAAGCGTACTACTAAATCTACCTAAAGAGGAAGTTGAGAAATTAAATAATCTTACCTTTAGATGTGAAAGCTGTGGACATCAGCTTCAACTCCGAGGAACTACAGTTTTTCAAGTTAAAAATCATGAATCTATTTTTAATTTCCTAAAATATGATTATATTTAATACTATTTGTGGGCTTCGCCCTAATGCCGCATATGCGGTTATTTGAAATGTAATTACTTTACAAATACAAATTAGTATAAAATCATAAAATATCAAAATTATAAACTCAAACTTCGCACATAAAAAATCTATTGGCGTGGTAGCATTATCAATGGTTTGTTGCCAAAATAATTGCATGAATTAGTAATGGTTCGTCTCATCTACTAATTCATGCAATTATTTCTAATCCAACTAGTATAATAAATTTGTAACATAGTTACTTTGGTTTTATATAATCAGAAGCTGAATCGTCCGAATATTAATTTCATTTCTTTTCTGCAATGTTCGGATAATCTTAAATATTAAGCTTTCCATTGATAATGCTACCACACCTGATATTACTGAAGTTTGAGTTATAAATTCAAAAGTACTCAATAATAAGAGGATTCCTACAATTTTAGAGAATCCTCTCTAAAAACCCAACGATATAATTCTCATCAAGTTATCTATTGTAAGCATTAAATCGCTTTTGCAACGTTTCTTTGCTTTATAGAATGGCAATGCCACACGATTAATGCTAAATATAGCACTTACACCTTCTTCATATACTTTCTCTATATCATCACCAATATCTCCAACTATTGCAATTATGGGAACTCCAGCTTTTTTTGTTCTGCGAGCAACACCTATTACTACCTTTCCACGCAGTGACTGGGAATCAATTTTTCCTTCACCGGTAATTACTAAATCTGTGCCCTCAAGCATTGAATCATATCCTACAGTATCAAGAACTGTTTCAATCCCCATTTGCAGCCTGCTATTTAAAAATCCTATCATACCACCACCCATGCCCCCAGCTGCACCAGCACCCGCTATATTTTTAATATCTTTCTTCAAATCTCTTTTTACTATATCAGCCATGTGTGAAAGATTAGTATCAAGCATTTGTACTGTTGCCTCATCTGCACCTTTCTGCGGAGCAAATACGACTGAAGCACCTTGTTGTCCGCATAGGGGATTGTCTATATCACACATTGTTATTAGTTCGACTCCGCTTAGTGCAGGACTAAGTCCGCTAACATCAATAGAAGCGATTTTTCCCAGTGTTTCACCTACCGGTACAAAATCGCAGCCAGAATCATCTTTAAAGCTGATACCTAGTGCTGCTGCTGCACCAGCACCTCCATCATTTGTACAGCTGCCTCCAAGACCCACTATTATTCGTTTGCAGCCTGCTCTTGCCGCATGCTCCATAAGCTGTCCGACTCCATATGTAGTAGTCTTTTCTGCATGTTTATTATTTTTAACCATTGGCAAGCCAGCAGTAGCAGCCATCTCAATAACTGCTGTATTATCTGGTAAAATGCCATAAAAGCTTTGAATTTCTTCAAAATAAGGTCCTTTAACATTAAGCATGACCTTTTTCCCGCCAACAGCAGATAAAAAGCAGTCTACACTTCCCTCACCGCCATCAGCCACAGGCACACTTATTATCTCAGCGTTTGGGAAATAATTGCGAATTACTTTACTCATAATTTCGCAAATTTCAGATGATGACATTGTTCCTTTGAAGGAATCGGGAATGAGTATAACTTTGTTCAAGCTGAACCTCCATTTCGCCAGTACCACTGACAACAAAAATAGTAATTTAAAAGTGTATGTTTATTGCTTGATTGCCAAAATCCACAAAAAGCTGCTCGCAGCTTTTTTATATGCGAAGAGAACGATGAATACACTAAACGTAAACTTCTCATTTTTCAAGCTAACCTCCATTTCTCTGATACTGCCAACGACACAAATATTAATTAAAAAGTGTATAGTCATTGCTTGATTGTCCAAATCAGCAAAAAGCTGCTCGCAGCTTTTTGAAACGCGAAGAAAGCGATGAATACACAAAATGTAAACTTCGCGTTTTTCAAGCTAACCTCCATTTCTCTGATACTGCCAACGACACAAATATTAATTAAAAAGTGTCCACTGTCGATAATTTAAGAAAATCTTAAGAATTACATTTATTATTTTGTAAGATTCAATTGATATTATCTATGCATGTACTATTTATTTTTGATTTTACCAGTATTCTCAAATAAATTCAAAGGGTGTGATATAATGTTTGTTGTGTATTTTTACAACTTTACAAATTGGGGCTAAAACTATACTTCTAATAATGAAGATTCCGATATGTATAAGGTGATTAGCTTATTAAACAATATTCTGGAGGTTATACGTGAATATTCTTGTTTGTGATGATGATAAAGAAATTGTAGATGCTATAGAAATATATTTAGGAAACGAAGGTTATACCGTTTTTAAAGCATATAACGGTGTAGAAGCTTTGTCAGTATTTGAAAAAAATGAAATCCATTTAGTGATAATAGATATCATGATGCCAGTGATGGATGGCATACGGGCTACAATGAAAATAAGAGAAAAATACAATATTCCAATTCTGATGCTAAGTGCAAAATCTGAAGACACAGATAAAATCATCGGACTGAACTTAGGTGCTGATGATTATGTGACAAAACCCTTCAATCCATTAGAGTTGATTGCTCGTGTCAAATCGCTCTTGAGAAGATACGTTTCGTTAGGTAGTTTTGTCCAACAAACGGGAATATTCAAGACAGGTGGACTCATTATTGATGACAATGCAAAAGAAGTTAAAATTGATGATGAGCTGGTAAAGCTAACACCTGTTGAGTACAAAATATTAAAACTATTGTGTGAAAATGCCGGAAAGGTATTTTCTATTGACCAGATTTATGAACAGGTTTGGAATGAACAGAGCTTTTCTGCTGAGAATACTGTTGCAGTACATATTAGAAGAATTCGTGAAAAGATTGAAATTAATCCGAAGGAACCAAAATATTTAAAGGTGGTGTGGGGTATTGGATACAAAATTGAAAAATTATAGGTATTCTGTATGGTTTAAATTACTTGCAATACTATTATGTTTAGCTGGAATGCTAACTATTACATATGGTTTGACAAAAGCTCATTATTTTGATATCGCGGTACAAAATGGTAACTTTAAAGAAAGCAAAGAACTAAAAAATATATTAGGCGATGCCTACCAACAAATATCAAATGTTGCTTTCAATTTAAAAAGTGAAGAATATATTAAATCTAATGTTGTAATAAATGAAAACTATATTAGAGATAGAAAAAATCAAATAATTTATGATAGAGAAAATGAAATCCAAGAAATTACTTCTAAATATAACGACTTAATGTCGCGGCTTAATGATAATAATACATATATAGAAAATTCAAATTCAGATGATATTAGTAGTTCTGATACTGCTCAATCAGATTCCCAGCCAAGTCAATACAATAAGTATCTTAATTCTCTTGTTCAAGAAAGAGACAAAGAAATACAAGCTGTTATAGAAAAATATGATGCGTATATAAAAAATATAAAATCAGACTATATAGAAGAACGCATTGTTGACTATTATAAAGAAGTATCAAGCCTAAAAAAAATGGATGGAATATTCTATACCATTATTGAAAATAGCAAAGTAACTTATAGTAATGTGAATGACTATTCCTTACAAACTGCTGAAGCCTTCTACAAACAGCTTATATCCTATATTATAATAAATAAAGAAAATACAAATTCCAATAACACAATTAGCTTCAAATATGACACTTCCATTTTTCCTAATGATGCTGTGGTTTATATTGGAATGAGTCATTCAAGATACTATGCAGAACTAGCTACCTATAACCAGAATTTTAAAGAAGGGCGTTTGGGTATATCCTTAACTTTAATAGGGCTTTTGGCATTTTTAATTGGACTTATATATCTTATATATTCCGCAGGACGACGTGTTGATACAGAAGGAGTTCAATTGATTTTCATAGACTATATTCATCTTGATGCGACTTTAGTTATTTCTTCTGTGGCTATATTGCTTTGTATTGTACAAGCTTATGATTTTTACATAAATTTTGTTTCAGATAAATCTCACCAATATCTTAGCTTGCTGACAATAGGTTTAGGTCTGATTGTTTCATTAGGAACTCTTATAGGAATTCTATTTGTAACAATGTTATCTAAAAGAGTTAAGCGTCATGAGGTTATTAAGCATACCTTGATATATAAAATCTATAAAAGTAGTATTTCTACATCCAAAAATATATACTCGTTTATTACCTCAAAAATCAGCTCTGTTTATGACACAAGTCCAATTGCAATTAGGCTCGTTCTCATTTTTGGTGCGTATGCCTTTATTTTCTTGATTAGTATACTTTTATTCTTTGTAGGCTCCATAGGTTCTTTTTTGGGCTTTGTAGGAATTATCAGTGTTAATGCAATAGCCATTTACTTTTTATTAAAAGCCTTTAATGTATTAAAAACTATTACCGTTGGTGCCGAAAAGATTCGTTCTGGTGAACTGTCTCATAACATACCGGAGGAAGGGATTCCCGAATTTAAACAGCTGGCGTCTACAATAAACTCTATTGCAGATGGTCTAAAAACTGCTGTAAGCAGTCAAGTAAAATCAGAGCGAATGAAAGCAGAACTAATTACAAATGTTTCACATGATTTGAAAACACCATTAACATCAATAATAACCTATATAGATTTGCTGAAAAAAGAAGGTCTTAATTCTGATAATGCGCAAAAATATTTAGGCATAATTGATAGTAAATCTCAGAGGCTTAAATCCTTAACTGAAGATTTATTTGAGGCAGCAAAAGCAAGCAGTGGCAGTATCGCAGTAAATCTTGAAAAATTAGATGTTGTTTCATTGATAAATCAGGGTCTTGGAGAGATATCTGATAAGATTGAAGGATCTGGCTTAGTTTTTAAAACAAATATGCATTCATCTAAGCTATTTGTTAATGCTGACGGTAAATTGCTATGGAGAGTAATTGAGAACTTGCTGTCTAATGTTTTTAAGTATGCCTTACCCAATTCAAGAGTATATATTGATGCATTTTCCACCTCTGATTCGAATACTGGTTCCAATACTGATAACGTAAAAATCGTTATAAAAAACATTTCTGCATACGAACTGAATATTAATGAAGAGGAATTGCTGGAGCGATTTAAAAGAGGAGATGCCTCCCGTCATAGTGAAGGCTCTGGTCTAGGACTTTCAATTGCTAAAAGCCTTACAGAGCTTCAAGGAGGAAATTTTAATATTGAAATTGATGGAGATTTGTTTAAGGCAACTATTGAGATGGGTGAAGGATAATAATAAGTTAGCGAGTGTTGAAAAAATCTCTGTAATTTGAGAACTTTTATGATAATCGAGATAAAAGGAGCGCTGGCTTTTGTCAGCGCTCCTTTTACATCTCCCAACTTGCAAAAGCTTGTTATAAAATTTTATCTAGCAAATTCAAATACATGTTAACTTTACAGTTTATAAATATTTATTGACATCTCTACTCTAACTTTAAAGCTTCCCTTCCCTACTCCACCTGCTTTTCCTCTGCCTTTAACTCAGCTGATTCTTTACCATTATCAGTATCTGCATTCGTTTCACCTTTTATGTTTTTAAACGCTACTGACAGCATCAGCTTAATTCTATTTAATTGGTTAACCTCGCTTGCACCTGGGTCATAATCAACAGCAACTATATTGGACTGCGGATATCTTCTGCGAAGCTCCTTTATCATGCCTTTACCTGTAACATGGTTTGGAAGACATGCAAAAGGCTGCATACAAACAATATTTCCAGCACCACTCTTTATAAGCTCAATCATTTCAGCTGTCAAGAGCCAGCCTTCTCCGGTTTGGTTTCCAAGTGAAAGGATTTCGGAAGCACAGTCAGCTAAATGGTAAAATGAACTTGGTGCATCAAATCTCTTACTTTTACGCAAGTATTTCTTTAATGAACGCCTATACCACTCTATACCTGCTATAACAGAGTTATTAATTATTAACTTCTTTAATGAACCCGATAAATTTTTATACTTAAAATTGGCATCATAAGCACAGTAAAGGAAGAAGTCTATCATATCAGGCATTACTGCCTCTGCTCCCTCAGCCTCAATTATATCAACTACATTATTATTGGCATCCGGATGAAATTTCACCAGAATTTCCCCAACAAGACCAACTCGAGGCTTAACAACATCATTTAACTCAAGTGCGTCAAAATCTCTTATAATATTCCTAATGTTCTTTTTAAAGCTACCTCTCTTATTTTCACAAATAGAATCTATACAAACCTTAACCCACTTTTCATAAAGTGCATTAGCTGAACCAGATATCTTTTCATATGGTCTAACCCTGTATAGAACCCTCATAAACAAGTCACCATAAACAATGCCCTTTAGAGCTAAATCTACTAGCTTTAGTGATATTTTAAAGCCTGGTTGGCTTTCCATTCCAGATGCATTAAGTGATAAAACCGGTACATGATGCATACCAGCATCTACCAATGCTTTCCTCAAGAAACCTATATAATTGGTAGCACGACAACCTCCACCAGTCTGTGTAATTAATACAGTAGTGTTATTCAAATCATATTTACCTGACTTCAAAGCATGTATTATCTGGCCTACAACAATAATAGAAGGATAGCAGGCATCATTATTTACATACTTTAGGCCCTCCTCTACAGCTGCAGTACCAACCTCTGGTAATACTTCAATATTATATCCAGCTGTTTTAAAAGCAGGTTCAAGGAATTGGAAATGTATAGGTGACATCTGCGGAGCAAGCATTGTATGCTTTTCCTTCATTTCTTTTGTAAAAACTATTTTTTCAAAGCTACTATGTTTCTTATGATGCTTTGCTTCTTTCCTATCCCTTTCCTCAATTGCCGCAACTAAGGATCTGATTCTGATTCTTGCAGCACCTAAGTTATTTCCCTCGTCTATTTTTAAAACGGTATATATATTATCATTTGCTTTTAGTATTTCTTGAACCTGGTCAGTTGTAACAGCATCTAGTCCACAGCCAAATGAATTTAACTGAATTATTTCCAGTTCTGGATACTCATTTACTACATTTGCAGCAGCATACAGTCTGGAGTGATATTTCCACTGATCAACAACTCGAAGTGGTCTTTCAGTAGCTCCCAAATGTGCTATTGAATCCTCTGTAAGCACTGCAAATCCATGTGAAGTTATTATCTGAGGAATTCCATGATTAATTTCAGGATCTATATGGTAAGGCCTTCCAGCCAATACTATACCTTTTTTGCCATTTTCTTTAAGATATTTTAAGGTTTCCTCTCCCTTTTTCCTTATATCATTTTTTGCATTTTCATCCTCAGCCCATGCCTTATCAACTGCGGCATCTATTTCAGATTTAGATATATTAAATTCTTTGCCCAAAACCTCATATAGTCTGGTTTTCAGCTTACTCTTGTTGTCATATGGAAGGAATGGATTAAAGAATTTTATATTATTTGATTTTAATACATCCATATTGTTTTTAATTACTTCAGGATAAGAAGTAACAATAGGACAATTGAAATGATTATCCGCTCCTTCGTCTTCAAGTATTTCATACGGTATGCAAGGGTAAAATATAAAGTTTACTTTCTTATTAATCAAACTCGTTATATGACCATGAACAAGCTTTGCTGGGTAGCAAACTGATTCAGATGGCATTGTTTCAATACCTAACTCGTAAATTTTCTTTGAAGAGCGCGGTGACAGCTCAACTCTGAACTTTAGCTCATCAAAGAAAGTAAACCAGAAAGGATAGTTTTCATACATATTGAGAACACGTGGTATACCTACAGTACCCCTAGTATATTCAATATTATTTTTCTGACGATAACCAACAATCCTCTTATATTTGTAATCATATAAATTTGGCACATCCTCATTATTACTTTCTATTCCAGCGCCTCTTTCACAACGATTACCAGAAACAAACTTGCTTCCATCATTAAACTGATTTATTGTTAGTAAGCAGCTATTGTTACAAAGTTTACATCTTTGCAGCTCTGTAGTATATTCAAAGTCACCAATGTTTTCTCTTGTCAGCAATGTAGACTTCTTTCCTTCATAGCGTTCTTTCGCAATAAGAGCTGCACCAAATGCCCCCATTAATCCTGCTATGTTTGGTCTGATTGCTTCTCTTTCGGAAATCAACTCAAAGCTTCTCAAAACTGCATCATTCAAGAAGGTTCCACCCTGAACAATGATTTTTTCACCCATATCCTTAGGGTCACGAATTTTTATAACCTTTAGCAAAGCATTTTTTATTACAGAATAAGACAGCCCTGCAGAAATATCGCCTACCTGTGCTCCCTCTTTTTGCGCCTGTTTTACTCTGGAATTCATAAAAACAGTACAACGGGAACCTAAATCAACAGGCTTTTCTGCTAATAATGCCTGAGACGCAAATTCCTCAACAGTCGAATTCAGCGATTTTGCAAATGTTTCAATAAATGAACCACAACCGGATGAACAAGCCTCATTTAGCATTATGCTGTCAATAATGCCATCCTTGATAATTAAGCATTTCATATCCTGTCCACCAATATCAAGAATAAAATCTACTCCCGGTAAGAAATAATCAGCCGCCTTATAGTGTGCTATTGTTTCTATTTCTCCTATATCAACACAAAGTGCCGCCTTTATTAACCCTTCTCCATAGCCTGTTACAGTTGAGTTAACTATTCTAGCTTCAGGCGGTAACTTCGAATAAATATCCTTTAGAATTTTTATTGAAGAGTTTAATGGACTGCCCTTATTACTTCCATAATAGGAATAAAGCAATTCTCCCTCTGTATCTATTAAAACTGCTTTTGTAGTAGTTGATCCAGCATCAATTCCAAAAAAGCAATCTCCCTTGTATTCTGCAAGTGATTTTGTAATGACAGCCGCCTTAGCATGTCTCTTCCTAAAATCATCAAGCTCCTTCTGATCTTTAAATAAAGGATTCAATCGCTCTACTTCATGCACTGAAACAGTGTTAATTTTAGGAAGTTTATCTTTTAAATCCTTAAATGATATTGAATTACATTCGTTAGATGAAAGAGCAGCCCCAATTGCTACAAAAATCTGTGAATTTTCCGGAAAAATTACTTCCTCTGGTTTTAAATTCAGCGTAATCTCAAATCTTTTTCGGAGTTCAGATAGAAAATATAGTGGTCCTCCTAAAAATGCTATGTTGCCTTTAATTGGCTTGCCACATGCCAGACCGCTTATTGTTTGATTAACAACAGATTGGAAAACTGAAGCAGCAATATCTTCTTTCGCTGCACCCTCATTTAATAATGGTTGAATATCAGTTTTAGCAAACACACCACACCTTGCTGCAATCGGGTAAATAACTCTGCTGCCTTTAGCAAGCTCATTTAGCCCCGTTGCATCGGTCTGCAATAAAGAAGACATCTGATCAATAAACGAACCAGTACCTCCTGCACAGGTACCATTCATTCTCTGCTCAAGACCCCCTCTAAAATAAGTTATCTTTGCATCTTCTCCACCTAATTCTATAGCAACATCCGTCTTTGGAATAAGTTTTTGAACAGCCTCTGAGCCCGCAATAACCTCTTGTATAAAATCAAGTTCAAGCCACTGCGAGACTAGCAATCCACCAGAACCTGTTATCATGACAGTACATTCATCCTGATAAAAGCGTTCACAAGCCTCATCCAACACGTCAAAGATAGTTTTCCTAATATCAGAATAATGTCTTTGATATTTTGAATAAAGAATATTATTATATTTGTCAATTACTACTATTTTTACAGTAGTTGAACCTACGTCTAACCCCACTTGATACTTTTTCATTTTATTACCTAACCCCAAATTTATTTTATGTTTGCATTATAACGCCTAGATTCAAAATGAAATTTTTCGATTGTAGAAAAATTTCATTACATCAGCGGCGTTTCATCGAGGCGGGAGATATTCTCACCGCCTGATAACCAAAGTGGTACCCGCCACTTATAGAAGTGGGGGACATTTTCTTGCCTCGTTATATGCCTAGAATTTAAAATAATTAACTCAAGTTTCTACTTACAAAGTCTATCAGTGTTCAAACTTATCAATGGTTTTTGCCGCAATAATTTCTTGAAATTAGTAATGATTCATATATTAAAAAACTATTTATACAACTATTTACAAGTCCAATTTTGTCATTGATAAGTTTTAAACACCTGCAATACTAAGCTGAAAAGTTTAGTAACTTACCTTTGTATTATACCATTTAATCCTTTGCAATTTTAATGTGAAGTTCTTCCAACTGCACTTCATCAACAATATCCGGTGCATTATCCATAGGAGATGATGAATTTTGTACTTTTGGAAATGCTATTACGTCCCTGATACTATCTGTTTTTGCCATAAGCATAATCATTCTATCCAAACCAAAAGCCATTCCACCATGAGGAGGAGTTCCATATCTGAACGCGTTTAGAAGGAATCCAAATTTTCTGTTAGCATCTTCCTCAGTAAATCCAAGCAATTTTAACATCTTAGCCTGTAACTCCTGCATATGGATTCTTATACTTCCGCCACCCAGTTCAACACCATTTAATACTATATCATATGCCTTTGCACGTACTTTTCCAGGATCAGTATCGAGTAATTCAAGATCTTCATCCATAGGACATGTAAAAGGATGATGCATAGCCATATAACGCTCTTCTTCTTCACTGTATTCAAAGAACGGAAATTCTGTTACCCACAGGAATTTGAATTCATCTGGGTTCAATATATTAAGCCTTCTAGCAACCTCAAGCCTAAGCTGACCAAGTGCATTATAGACAACGTTGTTCTTGTCTGCAACAAAGCATATTAAATCACCTGCTTCTGCTTCTGCTCTTTCAAGTAGTGCTTTCATTTCATCTTCTGTCATAAACTTTGCAAAGGATGATTTAATCTCATTATCAGCTCCAACTGAAATCCATGCCATACCTTTTGCCTTATATGTTTTAACAACCTCAACTAATGCATCAATTTCTTTTCTGCTAAACTTGGAGCAGCCTTTTGCATTTATAGCCCTAACACTTCCACCTGAAGCAACAGCATCTGTAAACACCTTAAATCCGCACTCTGCAACCAAATCAGACATATTTACAAGTTCCATTCCGAAACGGATATCTGGCTTATCTGATCCAAATCTCTCCATCGCCTCAGCATATGGCATTCTTATAAATGGAGTTTCAAGTTCAACATTTAATGCTTCCTTGAATACTCTTTTAATAAAGCCTTCATTACAAGTAATTACATCATCAACATTAACAAAGGACATTTCAATATCTATCTGTGTAAATTCTGGTTGTCTGTCTGCTCTTAAATCTTCATCTCTAAAGCATTTTGCTATCTGAAAGTATCTGTCAAAACCAGAAACCATCAGAAGCTGCTTGTACAACTGAGGTGACTGTGGCAATGCAAAGAACTTACCTTGGTGAACTCTACTTGGTACAAGGTAATCTCTAGCTCCTTCAGGCGTACTCTTAATCAAAATAGGTGTTTCAACCTCTAAGAATCCGTTTTCGTCATAATAATCACGTGCAACCTTTGCAACTCTATGTCTGAGTATAAAATTTCTCTGCATGTCAGGTCTTCTTAGATCCAGATATCTATACTTCAACCTTGTCATTTCATTGGCATCTAAATTTTCCTCAATGTAAATAGGTGGAGTTTCAGCAGTGCTAAGGATTCTTAGTTCTGTTGCTGTAATTTCTATGCCACCCGTTGCCATTTTCTTATTAACAGCCTCAGGTGCTCTAGCAGCAACTGTACCTACTACAGCTAGAACAAATTCACTTCTTATTGTTTTTGCTTTTTCAAACATCTCACCATCTTTATCAGTAAACACAATCTGCACTATACCAGATCTGTCTCTTAAATCTACAAATACAAGACTTCCCAGATTTCTCTGTTTCTGTACCCATCCCATTACTGTAACAGTTTCCCCGATATTTTCGGTACCAAGCTCAGTACATTTGTGGCTTCTTTTAAGTCCATAAATTGATTCACCCATTTTTTATACCTCCATAGCCGCCTTTTGCGGTGTATTTTTATACTAATCTAAATTCTATTAATTAATTATTTAGCTTCTCAATAATCTGCGCTAATTCAAGCTCAGCCTGTTCGCCTGTTTCCATATTCTTTAATTTAAACTTTCCTAACTTAACTTCATCCTCACCAACAACTATTACGTATGGAATACCCAATTTGTCAGCATAAGAGAATTTTTTAGCCATTTTACCTTCATTGAAATAAATCTCAGTAGGAATATCAGCTTCTCTTAATTTTGTTGAAATTTCCAGTGACTGAGCCATTGTATCCTGCATTGGGATTACCAGTATTTTTGAAGGTGTTGCTTTCTTTGTCTCACCTACTACTCCTGCAGCTCTGAGCTGGTAAAAGAGTCTAGTAAGTCCGATAGATATTCCAACACCAGGAAGCTTTTTATTTGTATAGTTCTGCGCTAGGTTGTCATATCTTCCACCTGAACATACACTTCCTATAGAAGGATATTGGTTTAATATAGTTTCATAAATTGTACCTGTATAATAATCTAAGCCTCTAGCTATAGTTAAGTCCACAGTATAATTTCTAGATGGAACCTTGAAGGAATCTATATAATTGAGCACCAATTCGAGTTCATTTACACCCTCAATAAATGTCTCATTTTCTATTCCTAATTCTCTTAAACTATTTATAATCTCACTGCAGTTGCCTTTAATGTCAACAAATTTCAGAACACTATCCGCATCATCACTTGAAAGTCCAGTTGCTTTAAGTTCTGCTGCAACTGCATCCTTTCCTATCTTCTCCAGCTTATCAATAGTTCTAAGCACTTCTGCCTTATCAGAAACATTCAAGCTCTCAAAAAAGCCGTTTAATACCTTTCTATTATTAATTCTTATAGTAAAATCGTCAAAGCCAAGAGCCTTAAATGTAGAATAAATAACACTTAATATTTCAGCATCATTAATAACACTTAAGCTTTCATTTCCTATAATATCTATATCGCATTGATAAAACTCTCTGAATCTGCCCTTTTGCGGCTTTTCGCCTCTAAACACCTTTCCGATATGATACCTCTTAAAAGGGAAAGTCAATTCACCAAAATGCTGTGAAACATATCTAGCTAAAGGTACAGTCAAATCAAATCTTAATGATAGATCATTATCACCTTTATTAAACCTATATATCTGTTTCTCAGTTTCTCCACCGCCTTTTGCCAGCAAAACTTCTGATTTCTCAATCATAGGTGTATCAACAGGTATAAACCCGTATTTTTCATATGTTTTTTTGATTGTATCTAGCATTTCATTAAATACAAGCTGGTCTGCAGGTAAAAGCTCCATAAAGCCCGGTAGTATTGAAGGCGTAATTATCTGCTTTGTCATTTAATACACAACTCCTATCATATATATAATTTTTAACAAAATCCAAATGTACTTCGTAATATCTCCTTTACATAAAAAAGCCCCCCTAATCCCAGTAAGGGACGAGAGGATATTTCCCGCGGTACCACCCTAATTACTCTATCAAATATAGAACCTACTTAAACTCTTTAACGCAGAAAACGGATGAGCTTTCTCATCAGCCGTGGAGTACTAGTCTCCCTAAAGGGTGTCTTTCCTCAACATTACTATAAGCTGCTCACAGTCCAAGGCAGCCTTTCCCTTAAATAGTAATTGTTAAATACTCTTCCCTTTCAAGGCTTTACAGTATTAACCTATAATATATTTTAAAATTTGCTTTAACTATTGTCAATATTTATTATTTTTATACTCGTTATATTCATTGCATAACTTAGCTTTTCTCTCAATCATTTCATCTACTCTTCTGAGATACTCTTCTACAGTCTTGACATTGAAGGCTCGTTCTATTCTATTATGCGGGAAAACAATTTTTGTTGCCGCTCCTGCTCCACAAGCAAATATAGATTGTCTTTCCTCCATTATCTGTATGTTATAAAGACATTCTTTATTCTTCTTACTGTAGCCTACATTCTCTAAATTGCCAAGGATATTTTTCTGTCTGTATAAGTAGTAAGGAGCCAGCCCCATATTTTTTGCATATTCTCTAGCTATATCTACCATTTCAGAAACTTGTTTATATTGAGTTTCTAAATTATAACTTTCTTTCTCTTCAGTAAGCCGTGATGCTCTTTTTATTGCCATAGTATGGACAGTTAAGCTATCAGGCTTCATAGGCTTTATTTTCTCAAGTGTTTTTATGAACATATCTGTATCTTCGCCTGGAAGGCCACAAATTAAATCCATGTTAATATTATCAAAGCCTATTTCACGAGCCATATAAAATGCTTTTTCAATATCCTCTGGCGAATGTTTTCTTCCTATTCTCTCTAATGTAACTGCATTCATTGTCTGAGGATTTATACTTATTCGAGTTACTAAACTATCCTTAATTACCTTTAATTTATCAATATCAATGGTATCAGGTCGTCCGGCTTCAATAGTATATTCCTTTAGATTACTAACATCCAAGCACTCTTCAATCCCTCGCAAAAGTCTATATAATTGACTAGTCTTAAGCGATGTTGGTGTTCCACCACCAATATAAATACTTTCAATTTCAAAGTCATTATCTTTTATTAACTTTCCTGTTTGCTGAATTTCTTTAAGCAAAGTATCAACGTATAAATCTATTACTTTCTTATACTGCCCTATAGTGCTAGAGCTAAAAGAACAATATAGACAACGGGTCGGGCAAAAAGGAATTCCTATATATAATGAAACACTACTTTTCTTTGAATCTAAAAACATTTCCCTTTGATTTTCTGCCACCTCATAGAGAAGATTTGCCTTATTATCTGTAACGAAATAGTCCTTTTTTAAAGTAGAAATAATATCATTTTCACACATGCAATTATCAATACATTCATTTACTAATTTAGTGGGTCTAATTCCAGTCAAAATCCCCCACGGAATTGTTTTACCTGTGTAATTAGCTAATAGTGAGAATAGTTTTCTCTTAAATATTCTTCTAAAACTCTTAAGTACCTGCTTATCGTCAGTATCTAGTGCACCTTGACAAGGTATTTTAACAAGTTCATCAAAATCTTTATCTTTTAAAATCAGATTAATATATTCGCTGCCTCCAAATACTGATGTACAGCACAAAAGAAATGCCTCGGAACACTTCTCCCAAGGCCCATCCAATAATTTTATTTCATCAGGTAAAAAGAATAATTTAATTATATCTTCAAATTCATAGTTAATACTGTTACATTCATTTTTATAAAATAGCATTTTATCCTCTTCCATTGTGGCTTTTCTTAACTTGAAATGCACCATGTTTGCACAAACTATAATTTCAAGTTTGCCATATATGTTTACTTACACATATAACTATTTTTGGAAAAGACACTTGTGGCTTTTCTTAACTCGAAATGCACCATGTTTGCACAAACTCTAATTTCAAGTTGTTACCACTGACTAGCACTCTTTATTGGATTTGCTCTCTTTTCCATCTCAATTGTTGTACTATTTCCATGTCCTGGGTATACAATCATATCATCTGGTAACAAAAACAGCTTATTTACTATAGAATCATAAATCTTTTCAATACTGCCATTTGGAAAATCAACTCTTCCATAACTGAATCTAAATAATGTATCTCCAGAAAATAGTGTGTTATTCAATTGAATACAAATAGACCCCATTGTATGCCCTGGTGTATGAATAATTTTAAATTCCAGATTCTCTAATTGTAATACACTTCCGTCTCTCAGCACTTCATATTTTCCTTTATAAGTTGTAGGTTCACCTGAAAATGCAGATAAATTAAATCTAGCATCTGTCAAAGCCTTTTCGTCATCAATATGAATATATACCATTGCATTTGTATTTTCTATTATTTCATTTAACTCAATAATATGGTCAACATGCCCATGTGTAAGAATTACTTTTTCAATATTTAAATTCAATTCTTTAGCAGTAGCAAGAACTTTTTCACATTTAACACCGGCATCAATCAATACTGCCTTTTCAGTGTCCCCAACCAAATATGAAATTGATTCATATATACCACCAAAAATAGGTTTTATAATCATCTTTAAAACTCCTTTTTGCTATCAAGTAAAATTGTAACAGGACCATCATTACTTATATCAACAACCATATGTGCTTGAAATATTCCTGTTTGAACTTTTATGTCGTATTGCTTGCATTTATTTACAAAGTATTCATATAGTTCTTTCGCTATTTCCGGCCTTGCAGCCTTATCAAAACTAGGTCTTTTACCTTTTCTGCAATCTCCATATAAAGTAAATTGGGAAACAACTAGTATTTCTCCGCTAATATCAATCAAAGACCTATTCATTTTTCCATCATGATCTTCAAATATACGTAGGTTTAAAATCTTTTCCGCTAGATAATCAGCATCCAAACTTGAATCCTCAAGTCCCACTCCTAGCAGAACCATTAATCCTTGCTTTATTTCACCTGTAATATTTTCATCAACTGTTACTTTAGAGTTTCTTACCCTTTGTACAACCGCTCTCATTTTACCTCCATGCCACTTTTGCCTACTGCTTATTTCTTGTTACGTCAAATACGCTATCTATTTTTCTTAATTTTTTAATTATTTTTTCTAATTGCTCTGTATTAGTTATTTCCAGAGTAAGATTTATTACAGTTTCTTGCTCTTTTGTAGTTCTCGCATTTAAAGCTTTAATAGGTATTTTCAACTCAGCAATACTATTTGTTATATCTAGCAATAATGCTGTTCTATCATGAGCCATTACAGTTATATCTGCCTTATAAGCCACATCAACAGTGGAAAACCATTTTACATCTATTAGTCTGCCTTCTTCTTCAAGACCAGCAGTTACATTTATACAATCACTTCGATGAACTGAAACCCCTCTTCCTCGGGTTATATAACCAATTATTTCATCACCCGGGACTGGATTACAGCACCTAGAAAGCCTTACCAAACAATTATCAATTCCCTTAACAACAATTCCGCTTTCAGGAACACGCTTTTTCTTTTTTTCATTTTTATTCTGAGCAATATTTTCAAGAATTTGTTCTAACTCTTCAGGTTTAAGTGTCTTTTTAAACTCGTCCTTCAGCTTTGTTAAAACTTTATTAGTTGTCATTGCGCCGTAACCAATACCGGCATATAAATCTTCTAAAGACGAAAAATTATATTTGCGCAGAACTAATTCAATCCATTCAGGCTTAAACAATTGATTATAGGTAAACCCTTGCTTTTTAAGCTCCTTCTCAATCATTTCTTTGCCTCTAATGATATTCTCTTCTCTTTTTTCCTTCTTAAACCACTGATTTATCTTGTTTCTAGCTTGGCTGCTCTTAACTATTTTAAGCCAGTCTCTGCTAGGTCCATGTATAGTGGATGAAGTTAAAATTTCAATAATATCACCATTTTGAAGCGTATAATCAATAGGAACCATCTTACCATTTACTTTAGCTCCTATCATTTTATTCCCTATGGCACTATGAATATAATAAGCAAAGTCAACAGGTGTAGAATCTACTGGAAGATTAAGCACATCACCCTTTGGAGTAAATATAAACACCTCATCTGTAAACAAATCTATTTTTAGAGTTTCCATAAATTCGTTTTCATCTCTGGTATCTTTCTGCCATTCTAAAAGCTGCCTTAGCCATGCAAATTTATTTTCAGAATCCTTTGCTACAGGATCCTTTCCTCCATTTGCACCATCTTTTCCGTTTTCTTTATACTTCCAATGAGCAGCTATACCAACTTCAGCTACTCTATGCATGTCCCATGTCCTTATTTGAACCTCAAATGGCTTTCCTTCAGGACCAATTAAAGTAGTGTGCAAAGATTGGTACATATTCGGTTTAGGCATTGCAATAAAGTCCTTAACTCTACCAGGTAAAGGCTTGTATAGTTCATGGACAAGACCAAGCAAAGCATAACAATCTTGAACAGTATTTACAATTATGCGAAATGCAAATAAATCATATATCTGCTCTATTGTTTTGCCCTGATCTACCATCTTCCTATAAATACTATAGAAGTGCTTTGGTCTTCCATCAATTTGGACATTTTCTAAACCAAGCTCATCAGTTTTAACTCTCAAAGTTTGAACTATTTCAGAAATATATGCTTCTCTTTCTTTTCTCTTATAGGCAACTTTTTGAACTAAATCATAATACCCCTTTGGATCTAAATACCTTAAGCACAGATCCTCTAGTTCCCATTTGATTTTAGAAATACCAAGTCTATGCGCTAATGGAGCATATATTTCCAAGGTTTCACTGGCTTTTTCAATCTGTTTACCCTCAGTCATATATTTTAAAGTACGCATATTATGTAACCTATCGGCAAGTTTAATCATGATTACACGAATATCCTTTGCCATAGCCATAAACATTTTTCTAAGGTTTTCAACCTGTTGCTCTTCCTTTGAAGTAAATGGAATTTTACCCAATTTTGTAACTCCATCAACAAGTTCTGCAACCGTCGTCCCAAACTGTGTTTTTAACGTTTCATAAGTACATGTTGTATCCTCAATAGTATCATGGAGAAGAGCTGCAACGAGGGCAGTAACATCCAGCTCCATATCAGCTAAAATAATCGCTACTTCAACCGGGTGGATTATAAATGGTTCACCTGAAATTCTCTGTTGTCCCTCATGCGCTGAACTTGAAACTGCATATGCCTTTTCCAGCAATTCGACATTAGCATTAGGGTCGTATTTCTTTACTTTTTCAACAAGTACTAAAAAACGCTCTGTCAAAATATAATGCCCTCCATTAGTCAATATGACTTAACTTCATTAAAACTCTACAATAGATTCTACTTTATAATCCTTTAACTTCTCTCTGCCATTAAGCATTGAAAGTTCAATAAAATATACAAGGCCAACAACCTTTCCTCCAAGCTGCTCAACCAATCTAATATTAGCATCAGCAGTTCCGCCTGTTGCAAGGAGATCATCTACTATCAAAACATTTTGACCAGGTTTTATTGCATCAGCATGTATTTCTAAAATATCTTTTCCATATTCTAAATCATATTCTGCACTAATTGTCTTGTAAGGGAGTTTACCTTTTTTTCTTACTGGAACAAACCCTTTTCCCATTTTGTATGCAAGGGGGGCACCGAAAATAAATCCTCTAGACTCAGACCCAAGAATTATATCAAAGTCCTCCATCTGTCCAGCAAGTTCTGAGAATTTGTCCATACAGCATTTGAATGCCTCTGCGTCTTGCAACACTGTAGTTATATCAATAAAATCAATTCCTTCCTTTGGAAAATCCATAACATGCCTAAGTTTTGATTTAAAATCCATTGTAATACTCCCCTTCAATTAACTATTTATTTTAATAAAATACCATACTTTGTATTACCATACAATTTCATTATATACAGTCTTTCGTATCACCATATATTGCCATGACTCATTATCTACTGTAACTGCTTAATAAATTATTAATAAAACAATTATACTGAATAAATTATTGATTTAATAAAGTAAGTACATTTAAAATATTTATTTGATTTATTACAAGATATAACTATTATAATGAAATACTGACATACTTACAAGCAATTTGATTTTTAACTTACCTCAAACGGAACTATTTTCATGTAGTTTTTTGTTTTCAATATTATCTGCTTCCATGTAATGGATTCAGTCTTAGTATATAAATATATTATAACTGTCTATATTAACATTTATCAACTGTAAAGTTTAAGTTTATCTATAGTTTTGCATTATAAGCTGAACATTTCGATTTCCATTATATTCATTTATGTCAATATGAAAAGTCATATCAAGTTTAACATCATTAGCATATCCAGAATATATTTTGTTCAGCTCCTGTTCTCCAAATTTTTCTGTTATATACTGGTCGAATTCTTGAATATCGCCAAAATAAATACTGTCAATGTATTTATTATTAGACAACAATCTAAGCTTTAGTACATTTTTATTGACACCTAATACTGTTGCTCTACTAACTCTTATGTTTTTGTCGGCAAAAAGTGGTTTAGAATTTCCTTTGCCATAAGGTTCAAGTATCTTAAGTTCCTCTGCTAATGAAAGGCTAACTGTGTCAATAGGTATTCGCGCATCAATATACACTTTTGGAATTAGATCATCCTCTGTTAACACAGAACAATTATTTAGCTGTTTTCTCAAAACATCTACGTTATTAGGTTCAAGACTAAAACCCGCTGCTAATGGGTGACCTCCGAACCTTGTTAAAAGCTCCTTACATTTTTGCAGTTCTTCGAACATATTGTAAGCATCTATCGACCTTCCAGAACCTTTAACACAATTTTCACTATCTGTTAAAATAAAAGTAGGAACATTAAACTTTTCTCTAACCTTGCCAGCTATTATACCAGCTATGCTTTCATGAATATTAGGTCTATATACAACTAGTACTTTATCATTTTTCAAATCACTGTTTTCAATAGTGGCAACTGCTTCCTCCACTCCAGCTAATGTCATATTTTTTCTTTCGGTATTCAAGCAATGAAGCTCCTCCGCTCTTACTACCGCTTCATCACTATTTGTACAGAGCAGCAGCTCTAATCCCTTAATAGCACAATCCAGTCTTCCAGACGCATTTATGCAAGGTCCTATGATAAAACCCAAATGATAAACACCGATATCTTTGCCGATAATCCCAGTTTGTTCCATAAGTGCATTTAAACCAATATTCTGACTGTTGCTAATAGTTTTTAACCCATTTTTGACCAATATTCTATTTTCTCCCGTTAAGTCAACAACATCACATACTGTTGCAATTGCAAGAAACTCATAAAATGCTGATTCTTCATGCTTTGGGATATTCATTTCCTGATATAGAACTTGAATGAATTTAAATGCTACCCCTGCACCACATAGCAGCTTGAACGGATACTTACATTCAGCTTGTTTCATATCAATAACCGCATCGGCTTCTGGCGTTACTTGTATTTTGTTATTATCGGAATCCTCTATAAAAGGCACATCATGATGATCTGTTATTATAACTGTAATGCCTAATTCCTTGGCATACTTTATCTGTTCTATAGCTGAAATACCATTATCACATGTAATAATGGTGTCAACATCTTCCTCTTTTGCTCTTTCAATAATGGTATCATTAATGCCATAGCCATCATAAATTCTGTGAGGTATAACATAATCAACTCTGCCACCACATCTGCTTATTGCTTTAAATAGTATATATGTGCTAATAACTCCATCAACATCATAGTCACCAATTATTCTTATTTTTTTACCTGACTCTATTTTATCCTTTATTATCAACGTGCCCTTTTCTAAGTCCTTCATCAATCTAGCATTGAATAAGCCTTCAATATCAGGTTGAATAAAGCATTTTGCCATATCATAATCGTCAACGCACCTATTTACTAAAATCCTGCAAATAAGCTCACTAACTCCCAATGTTTGGGACATCTTTTTGAAGTCCCTTTTAGGATTCTTTAAAATCCATTTATACAATTTTTTAACCCCCGATTTTTTTTAATTGCTACGATTCATTTTATTATAAAAGATTGCAAATGGGATACATAAAGATTAATACAAGAGATTTTCGCAATATTCTCATTATTAAGTTAGTTAATCCTCTAAACATTAAACAATTCTAACCCATAGATGCAATCAGAAGTTCTATAGCCACTCTATCTGTTATCCTTCCTGTTTTTATTGATTCATCCAGTTCTAAGCTATAATACATAGCCCTTTCAAGAGTATTAATATCCATATTTTTACTAACACTCATTACCTTTGAAGCGACATAAGGCGTAAGTCCTAATTGCTTTGTCACTAAATCTTCTCTCATGCCTTTCAGTCTAAGAAGCTTTATCCTGTATAACATTCTAATTTGCCTTATAATCATGAATAAAACTTTTTGCATAGGTTCCTTTAGTGCTGCCATATCATTTAACAAATTTAGAGCCTTAGATGTGTTTCCCGCTGAAATAGCATCAGTGAGGTCAAATATCCTACTCTTTATTGATTTATTACATACGCTTTCAATATCGTTAATTGTTATCTCTTGCTTATCACCGACAAAATTAATTATTTTATCTATCTCATTAAGTAGCTCAGTCATTGAATAATCGCTATTTTCAACCAAATATGAGGCAGCCATTTGATTAATGTTCTTTTTGTAGCTGCTCAATACCTTTGTAACCCATTTTACTAAGTCCGCTGGTTTTTGGAAATCCAATTCTACAATAAGACCATTTTTTTTAATTGTATTAACCAGCTTTAGTCTTTTATCAATCTCTGCTTCAACCATAATCAAGCATGTATAAGGTGGCATATTTTCCAAGTATTCAGAAAACTTATCTTTAGTGGACTTTTTAGCTGATACTTTGCTATCGCTATCGCCTTTTTTTGATTTAAACATTCCTGAGTTTTTAACAATAATCAGCTTCCTTTCACTGAACATTGGTAAAGTTTCACAATTAGCAATAATCGTATCTTCATCAATCTTACCATCAAATGAAATAAAATTAAGCTCACTATTTTCTTCATTCACAATTATTTTTTGTATAGCGTTAATATAATATTTCATTAAGTATTCTTCAGCACCATAAAAAAGATAAACATTTTGTAGTTTATTTTCTTTGATCTGTTTTTTCAAAATTTCTACACTCATATAAATTCCTCTTTCATCTTTTCGTAGACAAACCTAAATTATAACTGAAAGCGCTATATTATTGATAAAGAGAGTTTTTAAATTAGTCAGGAAGCATAGTTCTTATTTTTACCCCTTCACCAAAACTCGTTGCAATAACTGCCCCTCTCTCATCAGTTCTAAAGGTCAAAGTTCCATTTTCCTTAAGCCTATCTAAAGTAAATTGAGAAGGATGTCCAAAATTATTCTTTCCTACTGAAATTACTGCGAACTTGAATTCTGATTTATTTACAAAATCCTCACCAGTTGAACTATAAGAACCATGATGTCCAACCTTAAGTATATCTGCACTCAAGTCCAATCCTTGTTCTAGCATTCTCTGTTCTACCGGAATCTCTGCATCTCCTTGAAATAGAACCTTTACTTTTTTATATTTCAATTTTAACACTAATGAGCTATCATTCAAAGACTGTTGTGACAAAGAATCCTGCTCAAATACTAAAGGATTAAGCACATCAAATACAGTGTCTTTATCAAGTCTTATTATATCGCCTTTTTTACATTCAACAATATTGATTTTCTTTTTTCTGCATAATTCTATTAATCTTTTAAAACCAGCACCATCAGTATCAGGCAATATAACCATTCCTACACTCATCTCTTTTAAAATTGCCTCCAACCCCTCAGTGTGGTCAGAATGTCCATGAGTTGCTATCACAATGTCAATCTTTTTAGTTCCTTGATCCAAAATATATGGTACCACAACAGATTCACCTACATCAAATGTAGATTTTGACCCAGCAGCTCTTCCTCCACCATCTATAAATATCTTAGTACCATGAGCAGTTCTGATGAATGCGCTGTCTCCTTGCCCTACATCTAAAAATGTTATTTCTAATGGTTTAGGAATTAATTTATTAACAACAAATGTTATAACAAAAAACACAATGCAAATATGTTTCACAAATTTATAATTATGTTTACCTTTTAAATATTCTCTGCCTTTAAAAATATATAGTACATCAAAGTAGTATAGTATAATCATCCATAAAGGTGGTGTTGGGAGCTTTAAAGATGAGAAAGGAAGCTTAGAAGTAAATTCAGTTACAAAAAGCACAAATGATAGAAATGTATTATTAATATAGCCAATAAGAACAGCAAGATTTATGTTTACAAGCCCTGCGAATACCATAATAAATCCTATTATTGTAATTACTTGAACCAAGGGTACTACCAGAAGATTTGATAATATTGAAATAGTTGAAAAGTTATTGAAGTACAATAGTGTAATAGGTACAACACCTATTTGTGCTGCAATAGTTGCCGCAAGTGTGTCTGCAATAAAATTTGGCAGATACTTATTATCAATAAACTTTTTTATTTTTGGGTAAAACATTACCAGAGAAATGGTTGCGGAAAAGGATAGCTGAAATCCTATGTCAAAAAGTGTAAACGGATTTATTAATAATAAAATGATAGCTGCAACTGAAACACTAGTAAATATCTCTGTTTCCCTCATAATTATTTTGCCTAGCAATATTATAATTCCCATTATTACAGCACGAACTACGGATGCTGAAAATCCAGCCACAAAAACAAATAGAATAAGAACAGCTATTGTTAATATGCTTGAAGCAAGATTGCCAATCTGCATTTTTTTAAATATAAATGTTAGTGGTAAAATGATAAATGCAACGTTCATGCCTGAAGCAACCATTATATGAGTTAACCCAGCTTTACTAAAAGCATTATATGCATTTTCATCAAGTCCATCTTTATATCCTATAATCATTCCTGATAGCAAGCCGGCTTGATTTTTGCCTAAACAATATTCAATGATACTTAATACTGAATTCTTTATATCGAAACCAAGTTTATGAAGCCATCCACCGCCTTTAACTCCCATTAAATAGATATCAGAGCTTGATCTCAAATAAACTGTTCCAGAAACTCCTATCGAAGCCAAATAGCGTTTATAATTAAATCCTCCAGGGTTTGTGGCAGATTTTGGTTTATCGATATTTCCTGTAAAAGAAACCTTTGTTCTATAACTTATTGCTTTATTTCCAGCAAAATAATTATTGTTGTCAGAAATATTTACAAGCAATTTGCCAAAGACTTTATACTCTTTTTGTTCAAAAGTAATTTTATTTGTTTTCAAATAGAATTTTAATTTTCCATTTGCTCTTTCTATATCACTATCTATGTATCCTTCAGTAGTTACTGGCTTGTTATAAAACTTATTATATGTATTGAAATAAGTTTTTTCTGCATTATTAAAGCTAACACCTCCAAAAGCTAAAAAAAACAGTGAAATAACTATAATAAATATCGCTTTTTTAACTTTATTGAAAAGAAGTAGGATACATATTAAGCAAAAAGCTATTAAAGCCAGAAAATATGAGATGCCAACAATAGAACAAAGCAATATACCTGTAATAAACGATATGCCAAAAAGACAGAGAGGTCTCTTTATGTAAACAACGAAATCTTTCAAAATAAGCCCTTCCTATAAAATGCCAGCGAACAAGCCAACAATACTTTTTAAACTAAACTTTTATAATATTAGATAATATAAAGAATTGTAACACAGTGAGAATTACTTTTGAATTTCTTTAAAAGAACGTTTTGATAATAATCTTTGAAAGCAACTAACAATTCCTTTTAACAATAACTTTGATAAATAATAAAAAAATATTATAGAACGCAAAATCAACCTTTTAAGGACTTTGCGTTCTATTTATAAATCATTAATACATTACTCTTTTAGCACCGATATAAGTTCCTCTATATTCTGATAATCTTTGAATAATAACCGAATCATTTGAAGATGATGCATGAATAAACTTGTCATTACCCATATAAATTCCTACATGATCAATCGATCCAGCTTTTCCTCTACGAGAGGCATCAAAAAATAAAATATCTCCAGCTCTTAATGCACTTTTGGAAACTTTTATACCATCAGAATACATACTAGATGCTGAACTATTAAGTTTAACTCCAAAATGCTTGTAAACAAAGCCAACAAATCCTGAACAATCAAAGCCACTTGGACTCTTTCCACCACCAACATAACGCACACCAACATATTGCTTTGCATACGCTATAACTTCACTGAGGCTTGAATTATCAGATTCAGTAATAGTTATTGCAGTTGTTGAACGAGATGTCTTTGCTGAAGCATTAGCAGAAGAAATAAATTTTGTAGCAACATATCCTACTTTTGAATCCACTTTTACCTTGTGCCAGCCTGCTTGAGTATCAAGAATAACAACATGCTTTCCCTTATCCAATGTACCAATTTTATCAGTTTCAGTACTAGCGCCTGATCTAAAATTAACACCATTAGCGTTAATAGTTCCTTCAGTTTTTATCGGGTTTATGTAGTCACTGCAAACCCAGCCTGTCTTTCCGTTGAAGGAAATCTTATACCAGCCATTAGACTTGTCAAGAATTGATACCTTTGAATTGGACAACTGATCGATTACACTTGAAGAAGTATCTGGTGCTGTTCTAATGTTTACTTTTGTTCCATCAATCTGTCCTGACTGACTAGCAGCCATCGCAGCTGAACAAACAAGAACAAGAGAAAAAGCAAAAATACATCCAACAAGTATTTTGTTAATCTTACCTGCCATTAGCTCCTCCTATATTAACGCTTCCGAAGTTAGCTGTCGGGCTCGGGCAATAGGATCGCCCTACTATTTTCATAGATTCACCCCAAATTTCTTGGTTCCTCCGTACCTCTTTACGAGGATTCAGCTTTTTCTATTACAAAACCATTATATTCATTTTGTAACAGTTTGTCAAACTTTTCGAAATATTTACGCAATTTTTTGGTAATATTTTCGTAATGAAACTATATTATTTGGTAATACTAATATAATTTCACAAATAGAATTTATATTTCCTTACACATAAATGTTACATTTTTATTTGTTTTATTTAAGCATATTTTAGACAGCAGATTACATTCTTCATATCCGCACTTAAACCAAAATTTTATTCCAACCGTGTTATTTTTATATACTGAAAGATAGTTTTTTTCTATCCCAAAATACTCTTTTAAATACTTTTCTAATAACCCCATTGCCATTTTACCATATCCACTTCTTTGATATGTTTTATTTATAACCATAGAATTTATCCATACAATCTTCTCATTCATAATTACTAGGCCTTTTATAAAACCGATGACTTCTCCAGTTGGAGCCAAACAAATGTCAAGAAAAAAAACATTTTGCCTAGTTAAAAACTGCGATATTTGCTGTGAAAATTGTTTATAATCGATAGAGTAAAAAACTCCAGTAGCATAACTAAAGTCATATGTATTTTTATATACAGAATACATATGACTAATACTTTCTTTATTAATATTTCTGATATGCAGTGTATTATCAATTATGTTTAAATTTAACATTATTATGCCCATGTCCCCCAATCTACACTAAACCACATGAAAGAAATGACATGGACTCGGCACCTCCTTTTTTTATTTTTTTAATTCTTTCACACTTATTTACCCTTCTTTTCTCAATTAAAAAGATAGCTTAGTAAAATTATATCAAATAATAATTGAAAATTAAAACTATGAATATTACTTGCATCTAATGTAATATACTTATATGGAAGGAAGTATTTTACATAGTATAATATACTTATTTAAAAAGAAATATTTTACATAATGTGATATATCTGTATAAATAAAATATTTTACATATTGTAATACGCCTGTATAAAAGGAAATATTTGACATGCTGTAAATTTCATTGTATCTTTTATATATTAGATTGAATTGGAGCGATTAATATGAATTCTGATTATAAAACAGATAGTAAAGATATTAATGATAGATTATTTGAATGTTCGTACTTATTAATCTCACTATTAATAAAGCAATATAAGGAAAATGCAATTGATAAAACTACTTTTATAAATCATTCACAAAAAAAAATAATGTACGTTCTAAACAATTTTGATAAAATAAAAGATGGTACAAAAAAAACAACTATCAAATGTATAATGAATGAATGTTTGGAAATAAATAGTAATATAAATCAGTCAAAGTTGTAGAATTCTAAAATAAGATTATCTAATCGTTTACTTAATCTAAGAATATCATGCTTTGCCCATGGCTCATTTTCTAATAAATTATAGAGTTCACTTTTAAGTAACTCCATTTCCTCATTAAGCATAACATTTCTATTTTCCATTATATACCACCATTCTCTTCGTTTGTGGACAAAAATGTACTACATAATTTTACCATTATATTGTCTAAAAGTAAATATCTCTGATAACATGTTATTAATTTAATTTTCCCGAAAAAGCAAAATTTCATCATCCATATTCCGGTAATTTAGAATAAAAAATAATTTCAAAACTATTATATATAATAGAATGCAGTTATAGAGGATATTTGATTTTTTTATAGAATTCATTATTTAGTACCATTTTTTTACTTTATTGTTATGTAAATAATTTTAATGAGAGGATGTGTTAAAAATGTTTAGTACTAGCAATGCCACAATATTTGAAACAGTATCAATCTGGTGTGTACTTTTAATTGCTTTGTTAGGATTAGGTTACGCTTTATTGCTCCGTCGTCAAGTATTAAAGTATGATAAGGGAACCCAACAAATGCAAGAAATCTGGGGATCAATTAAAGGCGGAGCTGACGCTTATTTACGCCGTCAATTAAAATCTATTCTCCCGCTTATTGCTATTCTTACTGTACTGCTTTTTTTCTCAGTGTACATAGTACCACCAAGTGATGAAGCAATTGAGAGATTTTCAAATTTAAGTGAAGACAATGTAAAGCTTGTAATTGGTTTAGCCAGAGCTATTGCTTTTATCATGGGTGCCGGTTTTTCACTCCTTGTTGGACAATTTGGAATGAGAATGGCTGTTGAAGGTAATGTTCGTGTAGCCTCTGCTTCTAGAAGAAGTTTTGGTGAATCATTAAAAATTGCCTATCGTACAGGAACAATTACAGGTATGCTAACCGATGGTTTAGGATTACTTGGCGGAACGATTATCTTTATAATTTTAGGTGTTGCAGCTCCTGATGCTTTACTTGGTTTTGGTTTTGGCGGCACTTTATTAGCTTTATTTATGAGAGTTGGTGGTGGTATCTACACAAAAGCTGCTGATGTAGGTGCTGACTTGGTAGGAAAAGTTGAGGCTGGAATTCCTGAAGATGATCCAAGAAATGCTGCTGTTATTGCAGATTTGGTTGGTGATAATGTGGGTGATTGCGCCGGAATGGCCGCTGATATATTTGAATCCTATGAGGTAACAATTGTATCCGGTTTAATATTAGGTCTTTCTTTATATGCTGCAACAGGACAATTAAAGTGGATAATATTCCCACTTTTAGTTAGAGGAATTGGTGTGTTTTCTTCAATAATCGGAACCTATTTGGTTAGAGATTCCAAAAAAAGTAATGCTTTAAACTCTATTAACAAAGGTTTTTACACGTCAGCGGCAATTAGTTTAGGCTCATTTGCTCTATTAGCTGCCTTCTATATGAATGAATGGAGAGCCTTTTTATCAGTATCAGTTGGTATATTACTTGCTGTAGCACTGGATGAAGTTACTAAACATTTTACAGACACTAAATTCAGGCCAGTTAAGGATATTGCTTCTGCATCAAAGTCTGGTTCAGCCACACTAATTCTACGTGGTATTGCAGAAGGTTATGAAAGTGCTGTTTGGCAGACTTTAGTAATAGCTGTAACAATTATGAGTTCAGTTCTCATCTATTGGGGGCAAGGTGTTTCTTACATACTATATGGAGTCGCCATGACAGGTATTGGTATGTTAACTCTTACTGGCAATAATGTAGCAATGGATTCTTTTGGTCCAATTGCCGATAATGCAAATGGAATTGCAGAACTGTCAGGTCTTGATGAGAATTCCAGAAAAGTTTTAGATAACCTCGATGCAACAGGAAACACAACAAAAGCAATTACAAAAGGTGTTGCTATTGGCTCAGCCGTTATAGCAGCTGTTTCACTGTTCGGTTCCTTCCTCACTGATGTAACTAAAATCCAGGTAGGCATGGGGGCTAGTGAAACAATTTTTGATACAGGTATCAGAATTTCAAGTCCAATTGTTTTTGTTGGTATGCTAATAGGTGCATGTATTCCGTGGCTATTCTCTTCTCTTATTATTAATGCTGTAACTAGAGCTGCTTCTCTGATTGTTAACGAAGTACGCAGACAATTCAAAATACCTGGATTACTTGAAGGAACAGTTAAACCAGATTATCAGAACGCAGTTGATATCTGTACAGTTGCAGCTCAAAGAGAATTATTGCCACTAGCTGTAATATCAGTTATTGCTCCTCTAATAGTAGGCATATTATTGGGTGTAGAAGCATTAGGAGGCTTACTTGGTGGAGTCATTGTTTCTGGTCAGCTGTTAGCAGTATTTATGGCAACCTCTGGCGGTGCTTGGGATAATGCAAAGAAAACTATTGAAGATGGCGCTCATGGAGGAAAAGGATCTGAATGTCACAAGGCTGCAGTAGTTGGTGATACTGTTGGCGACCCTCTAAAGGACACTGCAGGTCCAGCTCTAAATCCTATGATTAAAGTAATTAACCTTGTTTCACTTCTTGCTGCTCCTATTCTTATACAATATCAAAGTACAGATACTGGTATGATTGTTGCTCTTGCTATTTGCGCTGTTTTAATAATAGGCGCTATATTTTACTCAAAGAAGGGTGGCTTCAGTAAGGTAAAAGAAACACAAGGTAACAATGTAAATTTATAATAGTTTATATAAACAAATCGTATAAGCTTCAGACTTTTTTAGGCTCAGGGGTTGTTCCACCTGAGCCTTAAAATCGCCTACTTGGCATTAGACTTTTATTTAGGTAAATTGAATAGTGTTTTTGCCGGAAAACAGACACGATGTCGGTTTTAGCACACTATGAACCACGGATGGTGAATGTGGGATGACAGCTAAAGCATTGATGAACTCAGAAGCACATCATTTATGTAACTACCACCCACATCGGCAAAAAACGCTTGCGTTTTTTGAGACTCGAAAGTGTACCATGTAACCACCAACTATACTTTCGAGTTATTTCGTCAACAAACCATTGATAAGTATGAACACTAATGTACTTTTGATGTGGGAAAGCTGAGTTAATAATCTATATTATATGGCTGAATAGCAACTCCTATAAATAATATTCCAATAAACATCAGAATTAGTGTATACAATTTTGTATTTTTGGTATATTATGAAATCATATATATTAAAACTTATTTTGTATATTGAAAGGATGACTGATTATGGCATGGAAAATTGAAACCAAATGTTTACAGGAAGGCTATAAACCAGAGAATGGTGAACCTCGTGTCCTCCCTATTTATCAAAGTACAACCTATAAATATAACTCTACAGAGCATGTTGCTCAATTATTTGATTTAACTGTTCCCGGGCATATGTACTCTAGAATTAGCAATCCCACAGTTGAATGTGTTGAAAATAAAATCTCTGCATTAGAGGGTGGTATTGGAGCACTTTGTACTTCATCTGGACAAGCAGCAACAATGATTGCTCTTCTAAACATTTGCAAAACTGGTGATCACATTGTATCCTCATCTACAATTTATGGAGGTACCTTTAATCTCTTCCGAAAAAGATTTAATGAAATGGGAATAAGCGTTACTTTCATTGATCAAGACTGTTCTGAAGAAGAAATTCAGAAGGCTTTTCAGCCTAATACAAAAGCATTGTTCGGTGAAACAATTGCAAACCCTAAAATAAGTATACTCGACATAGAAAAGTTTGCACGTATAGCTCATAAAAATGATGTTCCACTAATTGTAGATAATACTTTTGCAACACCTATTTTGTTGAGACCAATCGAATATGGTGCTGATATTGTAACTCATTCTACTTCAAAATACATGGATGGACATGCTGTTTGTGTTGGAGGAGTTATTGTTGACTCAGGTAATTTTAACTGGGACAATGGAAAGTTCCCAGGTCTGTCTGAGCCTGATGAATCATATCATGGTATGGTTTATACAAGAGATTGCGGAAAAGCTGCATATATTGCAAAAGCCAGAGTTCAGCTTATGAGAGACTATGGCTCAACTATGGCAGCAAATAATGCTTTTTTGTTAAACTTAGGTCTTGAGACCTTACATTTAAGAGTTGAACGCCATAGCATAAATGCAGAAAAAGTAGCAGAATTCTTATCTTCAAGTGATAAAGTTTTATCTGTCAGCTACCCTACACTTAAAAGTGACAAATACTATGATTTAGCACAAAAATATCTTCCAAATGGCTGTAGTGGCGTTGTTTCTTTTAAAATCAAGGGAGGTCGAGAAACTGCTGTACAATTTATGGACAAACTAAAGCTTGCTGCTATTGTCGTTCATGTTGCAGATTGTAGAACTGCAGTGCTCCATCCTGCTAGCTCAACTCATAGGCAAATGACAGATGAGCAGTTGGTACAAGCAGGGATTGATCCAGGTCTTATACGTTTTTCAGTTGGAATTGAAAATGTTGAAGATATTATTGATGATTTACGTCAGGCTTTAGAAGAACTCGAAAAATAAATTTGTACTAACATGGTGCTTTTTCGAGTCTCAAAAACCCACAGGTGGGTTTTTGCCAGTGTGAGTGGTTGTACTAACATAGTGCCTTTTGGAGCCTCAAAAACCCACAAGTGGGTTTTTGCAGTATGAGTGGTTGTACTAACTCTATGTAATTTATTTTTTATGCCAGTATTTGGCATGGAGGTTATAATGCATTTGACATTTGATAAACTTGATAAACAATTAATAGATTTATTACAGGAAGATTCTTCAATTTCAAATAAAGATCTGGCAGATAAGGTTGGTCTATCACCTTCGGCTTGTTTAAGTCGTATAAAACGTCTTAAAGAAATCGGAGTCATCAAAAAATACGCTGCAATTATTGATGAAAAAATGCTTGGATATGAAGTAATAGCATTTACTTTTATAACCTTGTCTCCTCATAATAGAGATATAACTAATGCCTTCCTGTCAAAGATTAAAGATACACCCCAAATATTAGAGTGTTATAATATTAGCGGAAGCTGGGATTATTTGATAAAAATCGTTGTAAATGATCTTGCTGATTGCCGTGACTTTTTAATAGATACGCTTCTATCTTTTCCTGGGGTAAACAAAATTGAAACAAGCATGGTACTTAGTACTGATAAGCAGAGTTTTTGTCTGCCATTTAAATCAGATGACATCTAGAATAAAAGCTCAACTGCCCCCACAGCTTTATAAGAACCTCAAAATTCTATTTATGGGGAAGTTGAGCAAAAAACTTATTTATGAAATCACTAGACTGTTATATAATAATATCAACTGCAATAACGTATAATCTCTAAATTTTTTTAACTTTTCCATTTTAAATTAGGTATGAAAGACTGTTATTTATGGAAGTCTTTTTATGTAGGAAAGTTGATAAGAATTATTTTTGTGATTACACATTTTAAATGCAAATTAGGATAACATAGGAGTAAAACAGATGCCATTTGATGGAATTGTTACGAAATGTATTGTAAATGAATTAAATTTATTACTTTCGGGGGGAAGAATAGAAAAAGTTTTTCAGCCTGAAAGCGATGAAATAGTAATACTTGTACGCTCTAATGGTCAAAATTATAGGCTTGTTGCTAGTGCAAATGCTAGTTATCCTCGTCTTCATATAACTTCTGCCCAAAAGGAAAATCCTCTAACTCCACCTGTTTTTTGTATGCTCATGCGAAAACATATTTCTGGTGGAAAGCTTTTGGATATAAGCTTTCATGATTATGAGAGAGTTATTTCAATAAATATAGAATCAGTTAATGAATTGGGTGATTTAACTGTAAAAAGAGTAGTTGTCGAAATAATGGGCAAATACAGTAATATTATTCTGCTTAACAGTGAGGATAAAATTATCGATTCTGTAAAGCATATAGACAGTGATATTAGCAGTGTCAGAGAGATTATGCCTGCAAGACAGTATTTCCTTCCCCCTGCTCAGGATAAGCAGCTGCCTGAAAACATTTCACCGTCAGCTCTATTAGAAAGTGATACTACTGTTGCGAAAAATATCGAGAGTTTATTATTAAGTTTCATCAAAGGATTTAGTCCTTATACTTGCAGAGATATTTGTGCTGGCTCGGGGGTTTCACCAAAAACACCATTAGCCGATTTACTAAATACAGATAAAGTAAATCTTATTTCAGTATTAAGTAACTATATTGATAAGATTAAAAATAATGCCTTTGAGCCTTGCATTATTTTCGAGGATAAAAACTTTTTACATCCAATTGATTTCTACTGCTTTAAGCCTTCACAATCTGGTTATGTGCAGCAATATGAGCTTCTTTCATCCGCACTTGATGACTTTTATGCCCGACGTGATACCTCTGAAAGACTTGGGCAAAAAAAAGGTGATGTGGCTAAGATTGTGAAAAACAGTATTGATAGACTAGAAAAGAAGGTTTCTATTTTTACAGACAAGCTTAGAGATGTTGCCGATCGAGAAAATTTAAAGCTTTTCGGCGAACTAATTACTGCAAATATTTACTGTATTCCCAGTGGTGCAAAGTCTGCTAAAGTGTTAAACTATTATAGTGAGAATGAAGAGTATCTTGAAATACCTTTAAATGAATACAGGTCCGCTCAAGATAATGCTCAAAGATATTTCAAACAATATTCCAAGGCTAAAAGCACACATTTAAATGTAACGCAACAGCTTCAGGATACTCTTTCTGAGCTGCAATATTTTGAAAGTGTTAAAGCCATGCTTGACAACTGTAGTACAAAACAGGGAATTGATGAAATTAGGCAAGAACTGATTGACCAAGGCTATATGAAATCATCTGTTAGAAACGCTAAGAAGAAGCAGGACAAACCATCTTCTCCTTTAGAATTTACTTCTGTTGATGGTTTTCAAATTTTAGTAGGAAAAAATAATAAGCAGAATGATTTATTGACGTTAAAAACTGCTGCATCATATGATATCTGGTTTCATACTAAAAACATTCCCGGTTCCCATGTAATAATTAGGACTGACCGTCAGAATGTACCTGATTCCACTCTTTTAGAGGCTGCCATTTTAGCAGCATACCACAGCAGTGCTAAAATGTCCTATAATGTTCCTGTAGACTACACTATTGTTAAAAACGTGAAAAAGCCTAGTGGTGCAAAACCTGGAATGGTTATTTATGAGAATTTTAAAACTGTAAATGTCACACCTGATGAAACAAAAGTAATTGAAATAAGAACAAGAAAATAGCAATCATAGTTTTAAACATAAGTTTTAAGCTTTAATAGAACTTTTGATTGAAGATTATATTCAAATGATAAAACGAAGCTAAATACAACTTAAAAACAACATAACTAACGCATTTGTTATGTTGAATGAAAACAACTATTATTATAAACAATTATTAAAATATTTTTTATTGGCTTAATAGCTTATGGAGGAAACGTATTATGATATCAGAAAAAATTAATAACAACATTAAAAACTCATCTATGATAAGAGCTATGTTTGAAGAAGGTGCAAAATTAAGAAAGCTTTATGGAGATGACAAGGTCTATGATTTTTCTTTAGGAAACCCAGACCCTGAACCTCCAGATGAAGTTAAAGCAGCACTACTTGAGCTTGCAAATTCAGATGAATTAAAAAAGCATGCATATATGAATAATGCAGGTTACCCTGAGGTAAGAGAGGCTATTGCGCAAAAAATCAACAAAGAAGCCGGTCTTAAACTTACTTCTGAAAATATAATTATGACAGTTGGTGCTGGCGGAGCTTTAAACGTAGTATTAAAGACTCTATTAAACCCAGATGAAGAAATAATTGTTTTTGCCCCATATTTTGTAGAGTATAACTCATACATTGATAACCATGGTGGGAAAATAAAAATTATTGATACCGATCACAAAACTTTTTTACCTGATGCAGAAATTTTAAGAAAAAACATTACACCAAATACAAAAGCGGTTCTAATTAATACTCCTAATAATCCTACTGGTGTTGTTTATGGCATCGAAACCTTAAAGAGCATTGCCAAGGTATTAGAAGAGAAAAGCACAGAATTTGGACATACAATTTATATTATCTCCGATGAACCTTATAGAAAATTAGCTTATGACGTAGAAGTTCCAAATATATTAACAATTTATAGGAATGCAATAATGATTGATTGCTTCAGCAAGTCTCTTTCTCTTCCTGGAGAGCGTATGGGTTATATAGCAACAAGTCCTGAAGCTGATGATATAGATACACTGATGAGTGGTCTTATATACTGCAACAGAGTTTTAGGCTATGTAAACGCACCTGCACTTTTCCAAAAAGTAGTTGCAAAAGCAATTGATTCTTCAGTTGATTTAAATATATACAAAGAAAGAAGAGATTTGCTTTATAACAGTCTCATCAAATTCGGTTATGAGTGTGTTAAGCCTGATGGAGCTTTCTACTTATTCCCTAAGGCATTAATTGAAGATGATGTAGAATTTAAAAACAGAGCTTTAAAGTATAATCTCCTTATTGTTCCAGGTTCTGGCTTCGGGTGTCCAGGTTATTTCAGGCTGGCATACTGCTGTAGTCTTGAAACTATAAAGAATTCTCTTCCTGCATTTGAAGCATTAGCGAAAGAGTTTAAATAATTATTACCGAGCGACCTAAGTATCGCTTACAAGTTTGATGACAAAGCTAAACATTTTTGACAGGCTTAAACCACTGCTGAACTAAAATATTATCAATAAAACTGAAACATTGCAAAATATATAGATAAAGTGCGTTTCCATATTGCGGAAATGCACTTTACTTTTATTAACGGAAATTAGGCTTTCTCAATTGTTAATTAGTAGTTACTATTCAGCCAATAATATAGATTAGTAACTCAGCTTTCCCACATCAAAAGTACATTGGTGTTTTGATAAGTATCAACACCTATAAATATATAGCTTATGAATCTGTGAAAGCATTTTCTGAGCTAAATATCGTATTATCTATAGCTGAATAGTAACAAGTAGTATAATCAAAACCATTAGTTATAATTTCACATGATTGCTATTCATCAGCAATAATAATACTCCTGCTTTAACTCTATTTCACCTTTTAAACGAATGTCTCCAGATGAACTTCCTATTCGTATTTCATAATTTCCTGCTTCCGTCTTAAATTGCTTTTTGTCTGTATTATAATAGCCAAATGCAGTCTTATCTAGCACCAGCGTAACTTTTTCTTTTTGCTCAGGTTCCAACGCAATTTTTATATATTGCTTCAATTCCTGCACAGGGCGTTGTACAGTAGAATTTTTGCACGATACGTATAACTGTGCTGTCTCCGAACCAAATCGGTCACCTTTATTAGACAGTTCAAAAGTAACAGTTACTTTCACATCATCTAATTCTTCTAATTCTTCTACCTTTATACTTATATTTTTATAATCAAACGTCGTATATGATAGTCCATGTCCAAAGCAAAATTCCGTTTCTACTTTGTGTGTATTATAATAACGGTAGCCCACAAATATGCCTTCACTATATGAAACTGTTTTCCCTCCAGGGAATTCACCAATTGAATAGGCAGAACAGTCACTTAATTTTTTAGGAAATGTCATTGGAAGCTTACCGCTTGGATTAACTTCACCAAGCAAAACCTCTGCCAATGCAGTTCCGCCTTCCATTCCTCCATACCAGTTCCATACCACTGCTTTTGCATCTTGAAGCCACTCACCCATTTCAACCGGTGAACCTGCCATTATAACTACGATTGTATTAGGATTAACCTTCAATACTTCTTTAATCAATGTGTCCTGTTCATATGGAAGCTTCATATTCTCACGGTCAATACCTTCTGAATCATAATCATGGTTAAGACCACCAACTATAATTACCTCGTCCATTACTTTTGCAAGAGCTACAGCTTCATCTAAAAGTTCCTGTCTTTTAGCTTTAATGCCAGCATCTATTGTCTCTTTCCTTTTTGCCTTAAGAACATCTTCTAAGCTGGTTTCCTGCCAGTTGATATCACTTTCTTCATTTTTTTTCTCTGCATAATAGCCTCTTGCATAAGTTACCTCTGTATTACCACCAAGCTTCATTTTCAATCCCATTAAAGGAGTTATTTCATAAAGTGCCTTTATTTCTGAACTTCCTCCTCCGTTTGAATGCATTTTGTTAGCGTTATCTCCAATTACCAGCAGCTTTTTAAGCTTACTTTGCTGTAGTGGAAGTCTATTATCATTTTTTAATAAAACAACAGATTCCCTTGCAACATCTAGAATGTCCTTCCTGTGCTCTGGTGTATTATAAGCTCCCTTACATCTTGATGTCCCAAACATTTTGAGTTTGCCCATCATATTAAGTATTCTTCTTACTTTTTCATCAATCAGGCTTTCCTCAATTTCACCTTTTAAAACAGCCTTCTTCAGTGGCTCTGCCATATAGTACTCGTCGAAATTATTTGCTACTGCCATTTCTATGTCAAGACCGCTTTCTGCCGCTGCTCTAGTGTCATGCACCGCTCCCCAGTCTGATATAACGCAGCCATTATATTTCCATTCTTCTTTTAATATTCTATCAAGCAGGTATTTGTTTTGGCAGCAATGTTCACCTCTCAGCAGGTTGTACGCTCCCATCAGCGAATAACTGTCGGCTTCGCAGACAGCGGCTTTAAATGCAGGAAAATAAATTTCATTTAAAGTGCGGTCATCCACTAACACCTCTACCCACAGACGCTCGGTTTCTTGATTGTTTACAGCAAAATGCTTTACACATGCAGCAACATCTGATTTTTGAATACCTTTAATTAACGGAACCGCCGTTCTTGCTGTTAAGTATGGATCTTCGCTCATATACTCAAAGTTTCTTCCACAGGCTGGGCTTCTCATAATATTAACTCCCGGTGCTAATATAACATCCTTCCCTCGGCCTCTTGCTTCCTCTCCAAGTACTACTCCCAGCCTGTAAGCCAATTCTCTGTTCCATGTGGCGGCTAAAGCACTGTTGCAGGGAAGATACGATACAAAATCATCCGAATTTCCAATTACCTTCCAGCAATCATCTTCAAATTCAAAACGCACACCCGTCGGCCCATCTGATAATTTCAGAGACGGTATCCCTAAGCGTTCTACAGCCCCAGTTCTGAACAATCCGTTTCCATGAATCATAGAAATCTTTTCATCAAGAGTCAGTTGTTCCAATAAATTCTCTATATCTTTTTCAATCATAGTTATGTCCATGTCTCACATTTTACACAAATCTACATGAAAGAAATGACATGGACTCGGCACCTCCTTTAAAGGTATTAGTAATTTCTTTCTACCTTTATACCCCATTTAAATATCCGATATGCGGTGTACTACTATTTTTCATTCAAAAAAATGATCACATTTTAAAAACTAGTATATACCGCACCCTAAAACAACAAATACTGAAATTCTGAGGGCTACGAGTTTCTTCGTCCCGTCATTGCAAATGTGCTATTTAAAATGTCATTCACATTTTAAATGCAAATTAGTTTAATTTCCGACACTCCATCATGCGGTGTAATAACTGTATCATTTCCGTCAATTGCTATATCTGCATCAGCAGTTTCAATAGAAGTTTCATTTACAAAACGAATACTATAGGATTTCTTTGCATCTACCTTTATTGTAATTCTCCCGTCTTTTTTAAGAATAGATGCTTCTAAGTCTTTAGCACCATCCATACCGTAAACAATTGTTTCAGCAGCCCTATCTTCTATTAATTGATATACCCTTAACTGAACGCCGTCCGCATAGTCATAATCTGCTTTATCATCACAAGCACCAACTGCAATTATCGAATTTTCTCTAACCATAAGAGGAATACTTAAGTAGCTGTGTTTCTCTTTTATCCATCTAGAGCCCTCTGCTTTTTTACCTGTAAAGAAGTCTGTCCATGTCCCTTCCGGCAAGTAGTATTCAGCCATGCTGTTACTATTAAATATAGGTGAAACCAATATCGATTCACCAAACATATATTGTTTATCCAAGAACTGACAGTTCTTGTCTTCGGTAAATTCAAGCACCATACTTCTCATTGTTGGAATACCCGTTTTAGATGTTTCAACAGCAGTTTTAAACAAATATGGCATAAGTGAGGCTTTTAATTTTGTAAAGAAACGCACTACATCTACTGCTTCCTCGTCATAAACCCAAGGTACACGATATGAAGTGCTTCCATGCAAACGGCTATGGGAGGATAATAATCCAAATGCCGCCCAACGCTTATAAACATCTGGTGTTGAAGTATGTTCAAATCCACCGATGTCGTGGCTCCAGTAGCCGAAGCCTGACATCAATAATGACAGACCGCCGCGCAGACTCTCTTCCATAGATTCATAATCAGACCAGCAGTCGCCTCCCCAGTGAACAGGAAATTTTTGTCCGCCCACTGTTGCTGATCTCGCAAACAATACCGCTTCACCTTTCCCCTGTTTACTCTCCAACAAATCATATACCGTCTTGTTATACAAGTATGTATAGTAATTATGCATTTTATATGGATCAGAGCCGTCATAATAAACTACATCAGTGGGAATCCTTTCACCGAAGTCCGTTTTAAAACAGTCAACTCCCATATCCAATAATGCTTCCAGCTTGTCACTAAACCATTTGCATGCTTTGGGATTCGTAAAGTCAACAATTGCCATACCAGGCTGCCACATATCCCACTGCCATACATTTCCGTTTGGACGTTTGATAAAGTATCCGCCTTCCACGCCCTCTTTGAACAGAATAGATTCCTGACCAATATAAGGATTAATCCAAACACATATCTTCAAACCTTTTGCTTTCAATCGTTTTAGCATACCGACTGGATCTGGAAATATACGGCTATCCCAAGTAAAATCTGACCAGCAAAACTCCCTCATCCAGAAGCAGTCAAAGTGGAATACACGCAAAGGGATTCCTCTTGAAAGCATTCCATCCACAAAACCCGAAACCGTATCCTCATCATAGTTGGTAGTAAATGAAGTGGATAACCATAGCCCAAATGTCCATGGTGCTGGCAAAGACGGCTTACCAGTCAAATCAGTATATCTAGTCAACACATCCTTCATAGTAGGTCCATTTATAAAGAAGTAATCCAAGAACTCACCCGGAACACTGAACTCAACCTTTGTTACACTCTCTGTACCAATTTCAAAAGAAACCTGTTCAGGATGGTTGACAAATACGCCATATCCCTTATTTGTAATATAAAACGGGATGTTCTTATAGGACTGCTCTGTAGAAGTGCCGCCATCAGCATTCCAAATATCTACGGTCTGTCCGTTTTTAACAAAAGGTGTGAAGCGCTCTCCCAAGCCATACACCAATTCGCCTACAGATATACTTAACTGCTGACGCATATAGGTATTTTCAAGCCCTCCATCGTCATATGCAAGTCCCTTCCAGTCTGTTTTCATATATGCCAAGTCTCTTGATGTACTCTTAGCCAGCTGTTCACCAGCTCTTTCATAAGACATAGACCAGTTTTGTTTTGTTATGACAAGCCTTAGGCTTCCACTTGATATTATAATTTCATTATCATTTTCTATTGTCTGTATATTGGTATTTTTATCATAAAACAGTTCAAATTCAGGTGTTTTCGATACAACTCCCATGTAATGGTACGTCTGAACTCTAATAACTTCAGGCATAGGAGAAGAAATCCTAATAGTCAAATTTACTCCTCCCAATGTATCTCCTCTATGCTTAACCTGATAAGTAGGAGCGCAAAGCGTTACGCAATCCTTTTCTATTTTTGAGCTGTAAACCTGCTGAGGTGAGAAACATTCTGTTCCTTCTTTTTGCAGCCAGCATCCATTGCTAAATTTCATATTAAACTACTCCTTTCACACATAACTCAACCGTAATTATAATATATACTTTAGAAGTAAAATACCTTAATTATTCTAGTTAATACACTTTCATTTTCAGAGTTTTTTATTTAATACCACCCATACCAGCAAAAAACGCTTGCGTTTTTTGAGAATCGAAAGTTTACCATGTAAGAACCAACCACCCATACCAGCAAAAAACGCTTGCGTTTTTTGAAAATCGAAAGTTCACCATGTAAGAACTAACCACCCATACCAGCAAAAAACGCTTGCGTTTTTTGAAAATCGAAAGTTCACCATGTAAGAACTAACTATACTTTCGATTTATTTATGTTACAATATAATAAATTGCAAAATCAGAACGTTATAGCTTACTTTCTAATTATCTCTGTTTTTTACTATAATGTGTAAGTTTTTAGCAATATTATTTATAGGAAGAGACATTATTATGAAGAAATTAACTTTTTTTAGAAAGATATTTCCTAATACGAAGGTAAAGAAGCAATTAAACTTTATATATTGTAGTGCCCTTTTAATACCAATTCTTTTCATTGGTTTTTTCTTAATATTTTATACTAGAACGCTACTATTAAATCATTATCAGAATCAAATTGTAGCAGATAATGTCCGTGTTAAGTCAATTTTATTAGACGTAACCACATCAGTTTATAATATATCTGATGAAATTTTTAATGATAAAGGTTTGCAGAACCTTCTATCAACTCGCTACAACAGTAAGCAGGAGGCTGACAAAAGCTGCTACAATTATACTAAATTAAAAGATTTTATCAGTAGAAATGCTTGTATATCCTCTATCAAAATTTATACAACCAATCCCACTTTATATAAGTATGACTCAATAATACAATATTCCTCTATAGTACCTGTAACTAAAGAGATTGAGAAAAATGATTGGTATCAGAGGGCAATAAATCATGCTGATATTACTTGGAAAAGTTTAAACTCTCTTGACTACTGGAATCACATTTCTCAGGAACTAAGTTTGATTAGACGAATACCAATTTTATCAACAAATGAATATGCGGTGTTGAAAATTACAATAAGCAATAATTATTTAAAAAACAGAGTACAGAATAACTCCCTGCTTAGAATAGTATCAGTGAATAAAGATCCTGTATTTTTCAGTACACAGAGAAATTTATCTGGAGAATATGCAGCAACACCCATTGACTACGACAAAAGACAATATCAATATTCAGGTGAACTGTCCTATGAAAATAAAAAAAGTATTGCAAGCATCTCCACGTTGCTTCCTTACGCATCTAAAGACAGGATTTATATATCTACTTTAGACTTTAATGCTTTTCCCGATGTCAACCGTATAATTTTGTTATGTGCTGCCACTATGCTGCTAGCTTCTGCACTACCCTTTTTAATAATTAATCAGTTTACAAATAAATTCAGTACGCGTATTATTACACTGCGAAGAGAGATGCACAAGGTCAGTATGGGCAATTACAATATCATAGACAATTTTGTGGGTCAAGATGAATTATCTGAAGTTTATGCCGATCTGAAGGTGATGATAAAAAGCATACAGCAGATGGATGCAAAAATGTATGAAGCAAAGATTAAGGAACAAGACTTAATAAACCAACAGCAAAAGATGGAATTTAAGATGCTGGCAAGCCAAATAAATCCGCATTTCTTATATAATACATTGGAAACCATACGTATGAAAGCACATACAGAAGGAAATAAAGAAGTCGCCAATGTCATTAAATTATTGGGAAAGTCTATGCACTATGTTTTAGAAAACACAGGCTCCTCCTCCACTACATTAAAAAAAGAGTTGGATTACATATCAATTTATCTAACTATACAAAAGCTGAGATTCAGCGATCGAGTTAACTATACATTAAACATAGAGGAGAATATGAACTTAGAAGACTATCAGATTCTTCCTCTACTATTGCAGCCGATAGTTGAAAATGCTATCCTGCACGGTCTTGAAGGCACCGATAACAATGGGCAGATTGTTATTGATGTAAAAACAAAAGAAAATGAGCTTTTGCTGATTGATATATCTGACAATGGACTTGGAATGACGGAAGAAGAACTTTATAGTTTGACAAACAGTATTCATACTCGTGATAAAAAGTCTACATCTAGCATCGGACTGTACAATATAAATAAAAGAATAAAACTGTTTTATGGTGAAGCTTATGGAATGGAAATTAAGAGCAAACCGTCTGAAGGTACGCTAGTGTCTCTTACACTTCCTTTGCATAATATCATGGAGGATTAATACATATGAAAGTTTTTATTGCAGATGACGAGTCAATTATTTGTGAAGGAATAAAACATATTATTGATTGGGAAGAGCTTGGATTTACCATTTGCGGAGAAGCATATAACGGTGAAGATGCATTAAATGATTTAATGAAACTAAACCCTGATATAGTTCTTTTGGATATACGTATGCCTAAATTACAGGGTACAAAAGTAATACAGTATGCCAGAGAACAGGGATTTAAGGGTCATTTTATTATATTAAGCGGTTTCTCCGATTTTAAATATGCTCAAACTGCAATCCGCTACGGTGTTGAATTTTATATTACAAAACCTATTGATGAAGATGAGTTATATAATGCAGTTAATACCGTAAAAGAAAATATTTTTAAAGAACAAATGAATACCACTGCGCTTAATCAATACCGTGAGAAAGCAAAATATACAATACTTCGTGATATTCTGCTTAACTCAGGTGACGTTTCTGATATTAATTTAGAAGAAATTAAATTATCAGCTACTGACTACCAAGTGGTTATTTATGAGAATTATAATCAAGATACCTACAATCTTATTTACGATTTTGCAGACCTTTTGAAAGTATCCAATGAAAGGGCTAACTCCTTTGAGCACATAAAGATCCATGAAAAAGACATTATACTCTTAAAAGGAACCTTTACATTAAATCATTTTTATAACTTTCTTAATCATTATGAAAAAAATCCTCAGAAAGGCTCTCCTTTGGATTCGTTGTTTATTGCCTATGGCCGCAAGGTTACTAGAGTTGAGGATATTCACAATTCCTATCAGGATGCTCTATGCCTAATGAACCGTCGTTTTTTCTGTGAGCAAAATCAACATACAATCGGTTATGAGCAGCTGCCTGAAGCAGATCATAATTTTTTTGTGATAAATGAAGCTAAATCTGATGAATACTGCAAACTATTATGTAATTATATCCAAAGCTATAACCGCAAAATGATAGCAGATACACTCTCTTCACTAAAAAAGAATTTATATTTTGCTAATACAAATCCATCTAACATCAAACTGTTTTTAACTGATATTTATCTTCAGATAAAGGAAAACATAAATCATATTTACAGCACAATAGATATTCCGTTTCCAACTAATTCATCGGTTATTGACCTTATTGACAGCAAGTATTATCTATATGAAATAATGCTTTTCTTTTCTGAACAATTTGAGATGATAATAAATGCAATTGGTAATTTTTCAAGTGACAGTATATTAGATGATATTGTTTACTATATTGACCATAATTACAGAGAAAATATTAAATTAGAAACCATTGCACCATTGTATGGTTACAACAGTTCATACCTTGGGAAAATATTCAATAAAAAACTGGGCGAAAACTTTAATTCCTACATTGATCATGTAAGAATTAATCATTCAAAAGAACTGCTGTTGCAGAATAATTTAAAGGTTTACGAGATTTCGGAACTTGTTGGCTATAAGAATGTTGACTATTTCCATAAGAAGTTTAAGAAATATGTAGGCGAAAGCCCCGCCGAATTTCGCAAAAGAAATATTACTTGACACAGCTTCGCCTATAGAGCTAATCTACCTATAGGACTAATTCGCTTGTAGAACTAATAGCTAGTCATAAAGTGCGGTACTACGTTCAAAATCAAGTTACAAAGTGTATCCTATCTGAGGATGAAATAACATTAAACGGGGCTGTATTGCTCTATCAATTTGGTTGCATTGCTTTTCAATTGGCTTATGCTATCAATATCCTTATTGAAATCAATTGGAATGCATTCTGACTAATTGATTTCAATTTTAAATACTACAGGTTTATCACTTTTTACAGTCTTTGTTTCTATGAATAATGCTTGAGTATTTCTCGTCCAGACAGGGATTTCATCAAATCCAAGTATGCAAACAGAAGTTATAATACCGTGAAATTCTGGAACATTCTGGTCAACAGATTCTGCCAACGACTTAATTATCACTTCCCCATCTTCTGGATAATTTAACACTGTAGCATACAAACAATTCCCCGCTACAGTAAATCGAATGTCTTCACTTGTATATTTCTTAGCTTCATTATCGCTGAATTGTCCCTCAATTTCCTTTGTAGGTCCTTCCGAGGATTTACGCCATACCTTAGTATTATAGATTGATTCGCCATTTACCTTTAGCCATTCCCCGATTTCCTTTAGTATTTGTGCATCTGCTTCTGGAATTGAACCATCTGCTCTAGGGCCTATGTTCAGCAACATATTGCCATTTTTACTGACTACGTCAATCAGATCACAAATTATTTCAGTAGAAGTTTTGTAATCGAGAGTATTAGTGTAGCACCAGGAATTCTTAGCCACCGCTGTATCCGTCTGCCAGTAATAAGGCTTGGAATCTGCAAATTTGCCACGCTCAACTTCTACGATACCGCTTCCGAACATTAACGCATCATGCTTGTAACATACTGCAACTCGTTCTCCCCACTCAAGCCCCCTATTATAATAGTATGCTACCAGTTTGCGAAGGTATGGTTTGAACGCTACGTGTTGAATCCACCAGTCAAAGTACAAAATCCTAGGTTTGTATTCATCAATTATTTCACAGGTTCGAATTAACCAGTCCTGCAAAAATTCATCTGTGGGGTGTGGTTCACTGAATAAATCCTGTAAATCAGGTTCTGGCATTGCTGGCCAATAGAAATCCCCTTGCTTCAACGGTTCGTTGATGTCACTGTCAGATCCTTTCCCATGTCCCATAAAAAACCAATGTTCCGCACGATGGGATGATGTGCAGAAAGCAAGTCCTTCCTGCTCTAAAGCCTCCTTAAGTTCTCCAAGCACATCTCTCTTGGGCCCCATTTCGTATGAATTAAAGTGAGAAATTAAACTTTTATACATCTGAAACCCATCGTGATGCTCTGCTACAGGAAACACATACTTTGCCCCAGCTTGCTTAAATGTTTTTGCCCATTCCTTTGGATCAAATTTTTTTGCAGTAAACATCGGTATGAAATCCTTGTATCCAAAATCTTTTTGCTTTCCAAAGGTTTCAACATGATGTTCAAAAGCAGGCATGCCTTCTATGTACATATTTCTAGGATACCACTCATTGGAATATTCAGGTACACTGAAAAGCCCCCAGTGAATAAAAATACCGAACTTAGCTTTCTTAAACCACGCAGGCACTTCAAAATCCATTAAAGAATCCCAACTGTCTTTAAAGAATCCATTTTCAATAACATCGTCTATTATTTTTAAATACTTATCCAAGCTTACCTCCATTTCGTTGAATCGCCAGTCCCGCCGGCAATACAAATAATAATTAAAAGTGTATGGTCATTGCTTGATGCCCAAATCCTCAAAAAGCTGCCCGCAGCTTTTTGAGATGCGAAGATAATGATGTATGCACGAAATGTAAACTTCGCATTTTGCAAGCTATCCTCCATTTGGCCGATACTGCCAGTAATACAATTAGTAAATAAAAAGTGTATGTTTATTGCTTGATTGCTATAATCCACAAAAAGCTGCTCGAAGCTTTTTGATATGCGAAGGGAACTATGAATGCACGAAATTTAAACTTCGCATTGTTCAAATATTTACCTCCATTTAGTAAGGAAAAGACACTTGTGGCTTTTCCCTACTCGAAAAAGCACAATGTTCGCACAAACTATATTTTCGAGTTATTACAAAATTTTCATCCAGCGCTCAAGCAGTGAAATCCAGCTTTGACATTCTACCTGAATTCCATACCCATTAGGACAGGCAGTTTCTTCATTGGCTAGTCCCAGCCCATGTCCTCCTACCGGATACATATGAAACTCCGTTGGTATATTTTTTTCTCTTAACGCCATTACAAAAAGAAGCGAATTTTCAACTGGTACACAATCATCCGGCAATGTATGCCATATAAATGTTTTTGGAGTAGCTTCAGTCACCTGCTTTTCCAGCGACATTTTGTCTACAAGCTCATCATAATGCTCTCCAAGTAAATTTTGAAAAGATCCCCGATGAGCAAATTGACCTGAAGTAATAACTGGATAGCTTAATACTAACCCATTTGGTTTTAGCTGCTCTGTAGTTTCATTTACCGCTTCTGACAAAAAGGCCTCCTTCCAAAATACACCGTAACTAGCCGCTAAGTGACCTCCTGCTGATGAACCCTGGATAACAATTTTATCCTTATCAATATGCCAAATTTCTGCATTTTTTCTTAAAAGGGAAACTACTGTGGCCAATTCCTTTAATGCGGTTGGATATACCGAAGGCGCACATGAGTATCTGAGAATTGCTGCGTGATAACCCATTGCCATTATTTTAACAGCCAGTGCCTCCGCTTCCCGGTCTGATGTCATTGAATAGCCTCCTCCAGGACAAATAACGACAATTGGTCTTACCCTATCTTGCTGAATTTCAGCGGAATTATCCAATATATATGTATATAACTTTGTGCTTGGTTGAGAACCATCCACCTGAATTTTTATTACTTCGTGTATCATATTCTTATCCTTTCTGCTCTATATTCAAATATTCAAAACCAATTACTATCGCCTGAAAAACGGATATATATCTTGCGAAGACTTTGAACCGTATTTGGCTTTAGTAACTTGGTAAGCATTAAAAGCACTTAGCTACTTGCAACGGTATTTGCCGTCGTGCTTAGACCTCTGTTTCTTCCAATATAATAACTTCTTTTGCTTTCAAAATAATTTCCTGCCCTCTTTGGTATGTTTTTCTTGATAGCAAATCCACATACGTATTATCAGAGTATATGGTTTTTAACTCATTTGAGTGATTTAACAAAAATATATAGCTGCAGCCATCCTTTATTCTTTTTGTCGCTTCTACATCATGAGGTGTTTCCCATACAGGTATCACATTCTTTTCATTACAAATAAATTTTAAAAACTCACTGTAAAAATCATTACAAGAACGGGTACCTACATAATAAGCAGTGCCATCTCCAAAATAATTCTTTGTAATGCAGGGGGTGTTCTTATAGAAATCAGATTCATAGAAGCTTAACGCCTCTGCACCTTCTAAATGCATAATATCACAAAGTAATGTTGCTGGATACTTATCATTACCCAATGTAAAAGAATTTTCTGTTCCATTTGGAAGAGCATCTATCTCTTCAACCCAAATTCCCATGATGTCTCTTAATTTTCCCGGATATCCTCCAGTTACAACTAAATCATTTTCATTCACAATTCCGCTAAAGAAGGTGGTAATAAAAGTACCTCCGTTATATACAAATTCTCTTATTTTTTCATCATAGCTGCCCTTTGTCATGTAAAGAATCGGCGCTATAACAATTTTGTATTTTTCAAGTTCATCCTCAACACCAATTATATCAACTGAAATATTTCTTTCATGTAGTGCAGTATAGTAATTTAAAACTTCATCCCGGTACTTAAGCTCACAGCTCGGTCCTGCTGAGTATTCAACTGCCCACCAGTTATCCCAGTCAAACAGCAATGCAACTTCCGATTCAGAACGAGAACCTAGTATTTTATCGCCTAATTGTTTTAATTCTTCTCCTAATGCAGCAATTTCCCTAAAAACTCTTGTATTCTCATTACCTACATGGTCAATTACTGCTCCATGAAGCTTTTCACAAGCCCCGATACTTCTTCTCATCTGAAAAAACATAACTGTATCAGAACCGTGAGCAATTGCCTGATAGCTCCATAACCGCATTACATTTGGACGTTTCAGTGCATTATATGCCAACCAATTTGTAACACTTGGCGTCTGTTCCATCAATGCAAATGGCATGCCACCCTTTAATCCACGCATTAAATCATGATTCAAAGCCATACTAGCAATAGAAGCATCATTTGCAGGGTAACTATCCCAAGATACAAAATCCATATATTTTGTCCATTTCTGATAATCCAGTGGCTTATAAAATCCCATTAAATTGGTAGTAATCGGAATTTCAGGAGTGATCGACTTGATGACGTTATTCTCAGCTTTATAACACTCTAACATGCTGTCCGAATTGAATCTTTTATAATCTAGGGAAATCCCCTGAAACATAGTTCTCTCGTATTCAAAATGCTCACTTAACATATTTGGAAGTACTACTTCGTCCCAATCATAAAATGTATGTCCCCAAAACGAAGTATTCCAAACTCGATTTAATTCTGTAAGGGTTTTATATTTCTTTATTAGCCATAACCTAAATGCCTTCTCACAATTTTCGCAGAAACACTCTCCCCCGAATTCATTGGATATGTGCCAAGCAACAATATTATCATAATTCTTATATCGAGTAGCTAACTCCTTAACTAGTGCTACCGAGAATTTCTGAAAAGTGGAACTGTTTGGACAGGAGTTATGTCTACCACCAAATTTACGCTTCATACCATTAAACTCTGTTCTTAAAATATCTGGATACTTTTTAGCCATCCATGCAGGATGTGCCGCTGTCGAGGTTGCCAAGCATACTTTTAAGCCATGAGCTTTTACCAAATTCATAATCTTATCTAAGGTTTCAAAATTATAAGTATTCTCATCCGGCTGTAGTAAAGCCCAGTTAAATACATTTAGTGTCACAATATCAATTCCTGCCAATGCGAACAAACGCATATCCTCTTTCCAGGTATCTTCGCCCCATTGCTCCGGATTATAGTCTCCTCCGTATACTATTTTGTTGATTTTACTGCTATTTATCATGACATGCTATCCTTTCAAAAAAACTTCCTAACATATTTGATTTTAATATTGCAATCCTCTAAGTTAGGAAGTTTCATTTGTTTATTTGTTACAGTTCAACCACCTTATACTAATTTGCATTTAAAATATGGAATCACATTTTGTTTCTTATATTTTAAAAACGAAATAGTATTGTATTGATTTATGAATTAAACATTATTTTGTTAAGTAAGGACTTAGGGGGTCTAACCTCACACGTTTTGTAAATGGCTGAACTGTAATGTTAGCAGTTTGTATATATTTCTATTTAGATGCAGCTACTGAAGCTTCTCTTGCTACATTCTGATCCTTAGCATTCTTCATATCTACTGCTAATACTTTATCATATCCAAGACCTTGTACAGTCTTCTGCATTTCTTTCTGTAAGCTTGAGAATTCATCGTCACTTGATGCAAATACCATCTTCCATGAGTACTCAATAATAATAGCTTTACATTGTCCTCTTAATGTTGTTATTTCTGAATCCTCAGCTGGAGCTATATAACTGCTTCCAGGAGCTACAATTACTTGTTTTTTGTTTTCTAAGTATTCAAGAGTGGTCTTAGCACCCATCTTTGACTGCCAATCCACATCCAGAGCTGTTTTATTTTTCTCTAATACAGAATCCCACAAGGTATAATTGTATGGGAAACTTGTATTTGGATTGATATCACTTGGTAAAACAGTAACAAAGTTCAATGCAGATACTCCGTCTTTCCATGTACCTCCACCCCATTCATCAGGAACTTTAGTATCGCCGCCTTCATAAAATGCCTTCCAACCAAAATCAGTTAAAGCTGGTTTACCATCAACCATTTCCCAAGTTAAACCTTCTGGACCGCTTGAACCTATGTTTTGAGTACAATTCATCAGAACACCTTCTGGAGAATATAACCAGTCAATGAAATCAGCTAATCTTTCAGGATCTTCTGCTTTGCTTCCGATACCCATAAATGTTTTATCTCCAACTGGTCTACAACCATAAGAGAAAACCTTCATATCATCGATAGGTGCAATCATAAAGCCTATACCCGCCGCTTTATTTTCAGGTGTATTGAAAGCTGACTGACCTAACCATGGCCATGGGGAATATAAAATCTGTCCGTCCTGATATTTTGTGTACATTGTATCGTAGTTCTGTGTAGTTGATTCTGGATCAACAAGACCTGCCTTATTTGCATCATAATAGAATTTCAACACTCTATTGTACATGGAATTTGAATCAATAATACTCTGATAATCAGAACCGTCCGCTTTTGCTAATACAAATCCAACCTCATCATACCCATATAAACAAGTAGGCTGTTTTGCCATGCACATCATATTGCCGTCCCAATCCTTAAATAATGAGATACCATATGTCTTTTTCCCTGTTTTGCTGGTTGGCATTGCTGTCTGCATAGCTTTTAATGCTGGAATCAAATCTTCTAAAGTTTTAATTTGTGGATATCCTGCTGTTTTGTAGGCATCCCAGCGAACATATGGTCCAAATGTCAAATCGAGACCTTCTGAAGGCTTAGTTGCAGGCTGTTCAGAAACAGAAGCTGGTATTCCGTATATTTTATCACCCTCAACCATGTTATTTAATGAGTCTATCGCTAATTTGTATTTTGATAAATTTTTTCTTGCTGAAAATAAATCTGTAACATCATATAATAATCCGGCTGTAACAACATCTTGAATTCTGCCGCCATCTGCACCAATAATAACTAAGTCGCCTAATTCTCCTGCTGCAGAACGGGTCTGGAATAGTGTATCACCGCCACCTGCTACGTTAGGTGCTATGATATTAAGTTCCATGTTGAACTTATCTTTAACAATTTTTGAAAACCATCCTGACATAATTCCCTGATAATTTGCTAAATTGTCAAATACATCAACAGTGAGAAACTCTGGATATTTAGCAGCTCCTGTTGCATTGCTGTCTGCTGTTTTAGTTGCTGTTTTTGTTGCTACGTTATCAGCAGCCTTATCACCACAACCACCAAGCATAGTTGTCGTTATTAGTATTCCGCATAGTAATGCGCTCAATAACTTCTTTTTCATTTACTTACCCTCCTATTTATTTGTTAGTGTAAACTAAGTCACACTATTATATTTTGAATATGCTATTTATCAAAGTTTTCAATTTTTTTAAATAGCATATATCAATTTTAATTTTTTAACAACTCGAAAGTATAGTTGGTGCTTACATGGTGCACTTTCGAGTCTCAAAAAACGCAAGCGTTTTTTGCCGGTGTGGGTGGTATGTGCTTACATGGTGCACTTTCGAGTTTGGTGTGGGTGGTATTTACTTAAATGATGTGCTTTTGAGTTCATCAATGTATTAGCCTTCGCACACTTTCACCATCCATCTTTTTAGCCACTTCCACTATTTTGCGTTTATTTCCACCTTCATCGTTTATACTGGGTTAGCCCTTAACCGACCCAATCATAATACCTTTTACAAAGTATTTCTGAAATATTGGATAAACAAATAAAATAGGCAATACTACAATAACTGTTACTGTCATACGCACTGAAGTCGGCGTTTGCTTAGTCGCTAATGCCATTACACTGCTAGCCGACCCAATACTATTCATAATCAAAGCTTTCAGAGAATTTGCCTGATTAATATAGCAATATAATAAATATTGCAAAGAATATAGTTTTTGATCTGTCACGTAAATTAATGTATCCTGAAAAGAGTTCCACTGCGAAACCGCAGAAAAGATTGCAATAGTAGCCAGAATCGGTTTACTCGTTGGCAACATAACTTTTGCAAACACAGTAATAATTCCTGCACCATCCATTTCTGCAGCTTCCTGAAGAGAAGGTGGTATAGATTCTATGTAGGTTTTTGCCAATATTATGTTAAATGGCTGTACAATAGCTGGAAGAATATACACCAAAAAATTGTTTGTAAGATGTAATGTATCCATTGTTATAAACATCGGTATCAATCCTGCATTGAAATACATTGTAATAACAATGAATCGGTACCAAAACTTTCTGGCCCACATTTTCTTCTGGGTAAACATAAATCCCAAAAATGCCGAAGCCAGCACAGTTAAAAATGTTCCAATTGCAGTTCTTGCAAGTGATATACCAGCAGCAGGCAGTAAGCCTTTTAATTTGAATACTTCTATGTAATTTCTCATATGTATTTGTTTCGGTAAGAAATTAATTGCACCATTTGCACTTAAGTCATTTGCACTAATTGTATTAATAACTAAGTAATAAAACGGATATATACAAATTAGTGTAATTATGGCGAATATCGTATAGTTAACAATTGAAAATAATATATCATTTAATGTAAGTTGTTTATTGTTTTTAGTCATTGTTCTCATATCATTTCCTTTCATAAGTAGTTGACTTTTTACTGCTAAATAATAGATTCACCACGTACCTTCTTCGATAATAGGTTTACAGCTGCTAACAGAGAAACACTGACAATGCTCTTTAGCATACCAATTGCTGTTGCTAGTGACGGGCTCCGACCTCCACCTATTCCAATATTGTAAACGTATAAGTCAAGTACTTGAATGTGCTGTTTATTAAATGAGTTTTGGAATACATAATATTGATCCAACCCATTGTTAAGGAAATTGGCTATTGACAGCATTGCTAATACGAAGAATGTAGGTAGCAAAGCCGGCAGCGTAATATGCCTCATTAACCTAAATCTACCGGCACCATCAACCCTTGCTGCCTCATACAATTCCTGATCTATACTAGCAATGGCTGCAAGATACATAATCGCTCCCCATCCCAAGCCCTTCCAAGTGCTCCATGCCAACATGGCAAGCCATGTATGAGAATCACCATCTAGAAATTTAATTGGCTGTGAAATAATTCCTAAGTCCATAAATAAAGAGTTCACCATACCAGTAGCTGAAAACAAGCTGAACGCTGCAGAAAACACCATAACCCAACTAATAAAATTAGGAAGTGTAGTTAAAGTCTGAACTATTTTTTTAAACCATTTAACTCTAATTTCGTTTAGTAAAATCGCAAAAAATACAGGTAAAAAGGAAGTAGCTAATCCTAAGCCGCTAATGGCAAAGGTATTTAATAATACTTTAACAAGTTGTTTTACCTGTGTTGGATTTGTAAATAACATTTTGAACCACTTAAGCGCTACGAAATCACATTGTGATAAGTTGAGCGGTGGCTTATAGTCAAAAAAAGCATAAATCCAACCGTATAATGGAAAATATGAAAAAGCAAAGGATAAAATCAAAAATGGTAATATGTAAAGAAACATTTTCTTTCCTTCTATATTTTTCTTTTTCTTTATTATCGGAACATTCTTAGTATTTAGTTCTATTGATTGCCGCATCATTTACCCCCCTGATATTATATTAATGCACTTTACATTTTAAATCTGCCGCAATTGAAAACAACTTTATGCTACGACTGAATGTTACCATTTAACATCCTAGATTTATACTATAAATATTTCATATAATTTATGGTATAAATTGCATTTCGGAATTAAACAGATATATAATAGGCAGAATATGAGAAAAGATACAAGGTTATTATTAGCCATTACGGTATCCTCCTATAATATATCAGCATCAAAATTCTAGTTCAGTAAAATATACTATAAAATTGTAAACTTAATTTCCGTTCATAAATTTGTAAGGGTAAATTCCATATGTAGCGTAGTGGATGCGGACATAAAGTTGAACCTGATAATGCATCAGGAGGTATGTTATGTATTCAATTGAGTTTGAAAAAGAGATGAATACTTAAAAGTTTTAAAAGTTTACATCTTACGCCATATATAGTACAATAGAGCATATATTTTTGTAGAAAGATGTGAATGTATGAATGTTATAAATCTAAAAGAAGTCCAAAATAAAACTTTGGTGAAGTTCGTAATATTTTATTGTTTTGGTCTAATTATTTTTTTATTTTTGCCTTGCAAGAGTATGTATGATCCAGATACCTATTGGCATATTAAAACAGGAGAATGGATAGTACAAAATGGAATTCCTCGAGTTGACATTTTTTCTTGGTATGGTATAAACAATGGTCTTAAATGGATAAATCATGAATGGTTGTTTGGAGTAGTTATTTATTTTATTTATAATATTTTTCAATTTGATGGAGTCTATTATTTATCATCAATATTAAGTATTACTCTGTATATTTTAATTTATAAATGGTGTAAAAAAACCACAAAAAGTTCATGGATATCTATATTTACGGCTATTATTGCGTTAATAGGTATGATACCAAATGTTGCGCCTAGACCACAAATATTTTCATATTGTTTATTTGTGTTGTTCTGTATATTTTTAGAAGATAAAAAATATTATCATGTGATTCCAATACTAATTATTGGAGTGAACCTTCATGGGGGCGTTTACCCAATATATTTGATTTTAGCAGCATATTATCTCTACAAAGAAGTGTCAATAAAAAGATTCTTTTCATTAATGGCAATATACGTTTTATCGTTATTAATTAACCCATATACATATGATATTTTTTTGTACACAATTAAAACTTTCATGTACGACCGAACATCTATTGATGAATGGCAACCAGTAATACTTGTAAATTTTCCACTCATAATTGTTACAGTGTTATTAATGTTCATTTTTACAAAATATAGTAAATTGAATTTTAAAGATACATTATTCATTACCATATTTTCTGTTTTTTCAATTGTATATAAAAGAAATATGATTTTTATATATATATTATCTTTGCCAGTTGCAGCAAAGTATTTTAAAGAGTCCATACATTATTATGACGATGTATATATATCAAAGCTAACAAAAATAAAGAAATTTTTACATATTAACGAGAAAAATCCAAGATTAAACTTATTTTTGGTACTTGTAATTATTTTTATTGGATATACACCATTGATAACACATAAAAGTTATGAATTGCAAGCTTCAAACAAGTCAGAATACCCTGTAGAGGCTGTTGAATACATAAAGAACAATAAAAATTTAACTCATATAATGGCTGACTATGGTGACGGTGGGTATCTAATATTTAATGACATTCCAACAATGGTTGATGGCAGAGCAGACTTGTTTACATCCGCCTTTAACAACACAAGTATTTTAGCAGATTATATTAATGTTACAAGCTTAAAAACTGATTATCGGGACTTCTTTCAAAAATATGGTGTTAAATATGTACTAATTAAAAATAATAGTTCTATTTCATATGTTCTTAACTTGGACTCAAATATAAATCTTATTTACCAAGACAAAAAATATAAAATATTTAAAGTCAATAAAGAATAGGTCATATGTTTGCATATGACCTACTCTTAGTATAATTCTCTGACGCTGTAATAAATTTTTGTGTATGACACGTAGTAAGTACTCCTTTTTGGTTAAGAATTTAAGCATTAACCAGAGAGGAGTTTTTTTTAGTGCTATTCATTACAAAGTAAGAACTAATGGACAGATTGTAAACAGAGCTGCAACTCAGAGATATCGAAATTGGGATAAAGTAATGAGTCAGCTAATGATCATGTATGGCGGTGGGGGTTAGATTGCTATATCTAACCCCCACCGCCCTGAAGGGCTCGACCTCATTGTTGGACTGCTAGACCATCAGTATTAAAAATTATTGCCAGATTTAATCAGAAACATGCATAAAGTTTTAAATATCTGGCAATAATTAAATATAATATTAATATATAAAATTTAGTACTTAGGAAATACTTAACCCAAAAGAGTTATAAAGTAATTCCATACACAAAATTATTTACCGTCCACTTTCTTTTAATTCTTAACTTATTGACATTGGCTAAAAAATAAGCCCTTTGATTTAATAATACATTACTTAATCTTGATTTTCCTTCTTCTAAAGACAGAATACGCTGCAAAAGGTACTGTAATAACAGTCATTCCACCAGTAACCCCAAAAAATACCGGTTTGTTATTTAAAAAACGTACCAATAAATTTGTTGTTACATAGAAGTTTTTAATATCTACAATTTTTTCGTTTCCTGCAGCATCAACTGAGGAAATCTTAACATCATGTGCTTGAATAGAGTCACCTGCTACCTCAAAGCCAAAATCATTTTTGTTTTTAACCCTTTTTTCAATATCCTTACTTGACCATTTTTTTATCTCCTTGCCATTCAATACTACTTTAACTGATTCAAGCTTGAGATTGTCATTAATTGACATAGTAACTGGTTTACTATTTAAAGGATAAGTTTCTCCCTCTTCCAGGTCTGCTACAATGATGTTTGGCTCTGTCTTATCCACACCAAAGCTTATTTCAGTAAGCTTTGTATCCATCGTATTTTCAGATTTGTTATTTGCCTTATCTACTGAGTAAACAGTCAGTCTATAAACTCCATCCTCAGTAAAATTATCTTTTCTGATAGTATATATGTATTGGTGCCACATATTCTTTCCACCAACTTCTTTGATTGTATAGTCCTTGTTTGGAGACATAACTTTTGTCATGTTATCTTTAAACATTGTTATCTTAATTTCATGCAGTGCATCAACATTTGTTTCGGTTAAAACAATATCCTCTTCACTTGAAATAAACTTACCTAATATTTTCTCTGTTGTATCTGCGACAGTATAAGTTGAACCAAATCTGTTCACAGAGAACGAAACCGATTGTACAAAGCTGTTTCCTGCTTTATCCATGACATTTACAGATAAAGTATACAAGTCATCAACTTCCTTTACCTTTTTAAAATTTCTGAATGTAAATACCATACCATTATTAGTATTAGCAGTTGTCCCATCTAGTTTCACTGATTTTCTGTTTGCACCAACCAAACTAATATTTACACTTTTTACATCAAAATTTGAATCAGAACATGTGATAATAGGTATTACATCACCTTTGTATGCAGATTTATCTGCTACTCCTGTAATTGATATCTTTGGCACTGTATTGTCGATATAGAAACTCTGCTGTTTAAAATCTGCTGCAATGTTCCCTGCTTTGTCAGTATAATCAATATCAAAAGTATATAAAGCATCCTTTTCAAAACTGATTGTAGCTGAATGTACATCACCATTATCAGTCCATTGGCTAACACCTGGTGTTGTGGATGGTGCTCCACCATCAGTTGATGTCATACTGATTTTGATTCTGCTTGCATCAAAGTTATGCTCAGTAATTGAAATTGTAGCAACTCTTCTTGAATTAAAATAGTTCTCATTCTTAGCATTGTTTGTGTTATAGTTAACTGCAATTACTGGAACAGTTTTGTCAATAGTAAAGGCCTTAGGTGCTATTGAATTACCATAATTCACATTTGTGTTCTTATTGTTTGCTAAATCAGTGTAAGAGATATCAAAGGTATAGTCCCCATCATCTACAAATCCAATTTTTGCTGTATGAGTTGTATTATCGCCATTTCCAGTGCCAGAAACTTTAATCCAGTCACTAACAACTGCTCTTTCCCCATCTGTATTTGTAATATCCAGTTTTACATCTTCTTTATTAAAGTTTCGTTCTGTTACAACCACGGTAGCTGTTCTATTTTCTTTAAAATATCCGTCAAAACCGCTATCTTGAACGTTATTATCATATTTAATATCAATTGTAGGTTCAGTAATATCAATCTTTATAGGCAATGTCTTAGTAACAGTATTTTTTGCATTGTCCTCAACAGTAATTTTAACCATAACATCATTACTGTTATTCTTTTTGGAGTCTACAACAATACTTCCTTTCCATCTCTGCATCAAGTCAGATTTTACTGGAGCAACCTTGTTAAATGTATATAGTTTGTCTTCTTGGGTAACACTTCCCATATTAATAACTTGATATGTAACTGATTTTAATCCTGAATATACAGAATTTTTACTCGCTGGATCCTCAACAGCAATATCCACAGAAACATCTTTATTAAATATCATATTTTTAGGTTGTTCCCTTGTAGTAACAGTTATTTTAGGAGACAACGTCTCAACTTTTGGGCCAGTACTATCTGCTATTATACCATCTGAGCTGATATAAACAGAATTTCCAGCCTTATCAACAATATTGCTGTAAACTATAAACTGTTCGTCCGGCGGAACTTTAAAGGAAGTATCCCCTCCAGAAATAGATGTCCATCCATCAGACTTTGCTTTCACTTCAGACAATGTCATAGGTGTATCAGTTCTGAAATATTTTACTTGTTCGATTCCACTTAGAGTGTCACTACTTGATAATTTTACAGTGACTTCTTTATTTGACCATAATCCAAAGCTAATTGTCTCCAAAAATGTATTCCACACTTTTTCGCTTGTGGTTTCATTCAATTTACCTATATGTATTGACCCGCTAGGTAAACCTTTGTCTATAGTAAATTCGTTCGGAGCTACAGATTTTGAATAGTCAATAGCAGAATTTATATTACCGGCAAGATCAACATATCCAATATCGAATTTGTAATTTGCATCCTCTGTAAATTCGACCACAGCTGTATATGTATCTCCGCTACGGTTCCAGGTTTGTGGTTTTTTTAGCTTTGACACATAATCATAGGTTACAACATTGCTTCCATCTGCATTTTGTGCACTAAATTTTACAATAATATCCTCAGCCTTAAAATTGTGTTCAGTAATACAAATATTGGCTGTTCTTTTATCTTTAAACATTTTACCATTTGAGGCAGAATTATTGTCATATGATACCTTTATACTAGGTGCTATCTTATCTATAGTGAACATATCTTTCTTATATGAGTTAAATATATTACCAGATTTATCCACGTGGCTAATATCAAAGGTATAGTCGGCATTTTCATCAAACAAAACCTTAGCTGTATATGTATCTCCACTTTTTATAAAAACGGGCTTAACTATGGTATCTATAAAAGATCCCTGAGAATCTAACTGTTTCCCAACTGCTATACGTACATCACTATCAAAAAAGTTTGCTTCATTAATAACGATTACTGCGGTTCTATTAGCTTTATAGTACGAAACATTCTGAGCAGACTGATTATCATATTGAACAGCAACACCTGGTGCAACATTATCCACTACTATTACTTTATTGTCCGCTAACATAGCAATATTCCCAGCTTTATCAACTGCCTTGAAAGCTACTGTGCCCCTGTATTGTGGTTCAATAAAGAAGCTTATTGTTGCAGTTTTCCCGTTGTTACTATAAATAATTTGGTCAGATGTTACTTTTTTATCAGTTACTCCTGTATTAGTACTACTTGCACCCTTTTCAACCTCATACGAATAAATGAAATAGTCAATACCTGCTGAAACATCATCAGCAGTTATTGTCACATTTACTGGTGACTCATAGAACCCAAATGACACATTCTCAATCATGGTATCCAAAAATGGTGTGCTATACTTTACTGACAAGTTTTCAGGAATAGTGCTATCAACCACAAATACATTTTCCTCAAAATCTTCTGCTTCATTTCCTGCAAGATCAGTATAAGATACATCAAAAGTATATTGTGCATCTTCTGAAAATTCAATTGATGCAGTATTTAAATCACCATCTGTTGTCCAATTCGCAGGATTCTTCAAATATGTAGCATAATCCACAACAGGTATTTCATTATTTGCAAAATTCTTTGCTGTTATAGTTGTACAAAAATCTGCCGCATTAAAATTATGCTCAGTAACTTTAATGGTTGCTTTTCTTTTTGCATTGTAATACTTACCGTTTATTAAATTATTATTATCATAGGATACCTCTATAATTGGCTTTATCTTGTCCACAGTAAACTTATCCATTTTATATGAGTCAAAAACATTACCTGATTTATCTGTATATTTAATATCAAATGTGTAATCCGCATCATCTGAAAATTCAACCATTGCTGTATACACATCTTTATCCTTTGAAAATATCGGCTTTACCCTTGTCACAGTAGATTCTGTTGTCCTCTTACCAACAGTGATGTTAACATCATCTTCGTCAAAGTTTGCTTCAGTAACTTCAATTTTCGCTATTCGATTAGCATTATAATATTCCTTATTAACTGCATTCTGGTTGTCATAGGTTACTTTAACTCCTGGAGCAACATCATCAACAACAATTACTTTGTCATCAACTAGCTTAGTTACATTCCCTGATTTATCGATAGCATCAAATGAAACCCTTCCCCTAAATTGTGGTTCAATGCTGAATCTAACTTCTGCAACTTTGCCATCTACTGAAATAGCACCTGCTGTAACTATTTGATTTGATACTCCTACATTTATAGAACTTTCACCTTCTTCGACATCATAGGAATACACAAATTGATTAACACCAGAAGTAGCATCTTCCGCAGAAATTGTGACGGTCATTCTAGCTTGATAAAAACCGAAAGATATGTTTTCTAAAATAGTATCAAGCACTGGTGCACTGTACTTAATGGAGGACTCTGTTGGAGCTGCTTTATCAATTACAAAATCATCCATAGGATAATCACTAACAGGAGCATTTGCAGCCTTATCCTTACAATCAATATCAAAAGTATAGAAGCCATCCTCTAAAAATGTAATTTTTGCAGTGTGTATATCCCCTTCCGAACTCCATTTTGTTGGATCTTTAAGAAGCTCCGCATAATCATCAGTTGTAATTTCTTCATTATTCATGTCCTTTGCTGTTACTATAGCAGATACCAATTCAGGACTGAAATTGTGATCCACAATTTTGATTTCTGCTGTTCTGTTTGCCTTGTAATATTTATTGTTCTGAGCTAAATTGTTGTCATAAGTAACTTGAATAACAGGTAGAGTTTTGTCAATGGTGAACTCATCCTTTTGATAAGAATCATAAACATTTCCTGATTGATCAGTATACTCAATGTCAAACGTATAATCTGCATCCTCATCAAACAGTATACTTGCAATATAAACATCTTTTTCATTTTCTTCTTTACTTTTTTCAAACTTAGCATTAACAATCATACTAGAATATTCTGCTTCACCATTAAGGCGTCTCTTTACATCAATTTTAACATCGCTGTTGAAAAAATTCGCTTCTTCTATTTTAATAATTGCAGTCCTATTTCCAGAATAGAAATTACCATTCTGTGCATTGACAGTGCCGTCATCGTATCCAACAGTCACTCCAGGAGCTATGGTGTCTACTACAATAGATTTATCATTATTGTTATAATAATCTGTAATATTACTTGCTCTATCGATTGCAGAGAAGGATACTTTGCCTCTAAACTGTGCTGGAATTGAGAAAGTAGCAGTAGCTGTTTTTCCTCCATCAGTATATGTAATTTTATCAGCCGGAACTATCTGATCTTCAGTAGTACCAACGTTAACAGTACTTGCATCTGAATCTACGGTATATCTGTATACAAAGCTTTCTACACCAGAAGTTATATCCTCAGCTTTAATAGTAACTGTTGCTGAAGCTTGGTAAAATCCAAAAAATATTGTTTCAAGAAATGTATCCAGTATTTTTACTGGTGCACTATAAGTTACTGAAAGATTTGTTGGCTTTGTTTGATCTATTTTTAAATTTGGGATTCGAATGGCATTTGTTATTCCGTTATTAATGTTATTTCTTAAATATATAACAAATGGTTCCTTTCCATCACGATCAACATTAACTTCTAGTTTATCACTCCAATATTTATCAACCTCTTCCCCATTCAACTCATAATATTGACTGATTTTAAAGAATTCTGGAAATCCTGGAGTAATTTTAATAGGTTTATTAAACCATCCATTATCATTAAGGTTATCTTTATCAGAAATATCATAAAGTGCTGATGGAAATGGCTCATAGATAACATTCAAAGTGTAACTTGCAGTTATTTCTTTATAACAATTATCTCCTTTTCTTGTAGCTTCTATTGTTATAGTTCCTACTTTATCATTATTAAAGCTCAATTCACCAGTATTAGGATTAATACTAGCAATATTCTCAGGTTCCGAATCACTAATCTTATAGGATATTTCAGCGCCATTTCCCGTAGTAAGATCTATAGATTGCCCTCCAGAAGCTAAATTTGGAGACATCTCACTACCGTAAACATGCTCTACAGGACCTGGATTTGCAAATTTAAACCCCGTTTGATCTGCCTTGTTTATTGTTAGTGAATAGCTTGTCTCTGCATTCAAATAGCAATTATCTCCAACTTTAGTTGCGGTGACTTCGACTTCTCCCGCCTCTAAAATAGTTAATACGCCAGTCATTGTATCAATCTTTGCTACATTAATACCCTTTGTAATCCTGTAAGATATACTATTACTGGTACTTTCACCTCCACTGGCAATATTGGTAAAAATATTCCCATTATCTCCGTAAGTAACACTATTTGGAGATTGTACACTAAAATCAAATCCAGTTTGCTCCGCTTTAGATATTGCTAGTGTATAACTTGTGGTTGCACTCTCATAACGATCATCTCCGGCTTTGGTTGCAGTGACTTCAACTTCTCCTGCCTGTGAAATAGTTAATTCGCCAGTCGTATTGTTAATCTGCGCTACGTTAGTTCCTTTAGTAATACTGTATGATATACTATTACTAGTACTTTCACCTCCACTGGCAACGATAGTAAAAGCATTCCCATTATCTCCGAAAGTAAGATTCTTTGGTGGAACTATTTCAAATTTAAAATTTGTTTGCTGCGCCTTGTTTATTATGAGTGTATAGCTAATTTTTTCACTGGGATTATTAACAGTATATGCTGTGACTTGAACTATTCCTGCCTTTAAAATATTCAGTTTTCCAGTAATAGAATCAATAGTAGCAACTTTATTAGTAATAGGATTACTGGTAGTAAGGTTGTTAGTATTTGGATCACTGACTAAATCGCTAACACTATATGCTACTGTTTCATTACCACGAGATGCTTTATTTTGGAAAGTATCCCTATATGTAATAGTTATAGATGGAGAGGGGTTTTCAAATTTCAAATCGTTAGCACTATTACTTTCTATAATGTTGATTTTATATTCAGCAGTAGCTTTATTGTAACAGTCGTCTGCAGCTCTAGTTGCTCTAACAGTAACTGTACCATGATAATAAAAAGTTAGTGTTCCAGTAGAAGAATCAATAGTAGCACGATCCCTAGAGTATCCTCCTTCAATTGGAAATGATGCTCCTTCTACAATTTCATATGTAACACTTCCGCTTTTGTCTGTTACAACATTTTTAAATTTTTGGCCGTTTATTTTAATATCTGCTGGTGTTGGATTCTCAAAACCAAGCCTTAAATCTCCTTTATTAATTGTCAAAGTATAAGTTGCAGTTGCCTGACTATAGCCGGCTTCTGCCGCCTTTACTGCCTTTACTGTAACAGTTCCAGCCTTTTTTATGTTTAATATACCTTTAGTTGGATCATCAATACTTGCAGCATCACCCTCTACAATTGAATAACTAATTGCACCATCTCCACTCCCACCTTTAGCAGTATTAGTAAATGTAAGATTACTTTCATATTTTATAGGATCTGGTGTATCAAAATAAAGTGAAGCTTGGTTAATAGGATTTATAGTCAATGTATACTCTGCTGTAGCAGGCTTATATTCATTATCACCTGCTTTGGTTGCTCTGACAGTTATATTTCCAGCTTTTTTTGTTTTTATTTTACCATTGCTGTCAACATCTGCAACATCAAACCCGCTGATAACTTCATATGAGATACTTCCTTCACCATCACCGCCACTCGCAACATTTGTAAAGTCTAGTGCACCAAAATCTATAGGAGCAGGAAGTGGCTTTTCAAAAAGCAACTGGGATTGCTCGGATTTTAATTCCATTGTTACATTATTTGGGTCATGCAAATTAGCATTCACTTCTATGGTCTTATAGTCAGTATGCTCAATTTTCATTGAATACACGCCTGTATCATAAACATGTGAAATTGAAAAAGATCCATCAGCAGCTGATACTGTAGAATAATCTGAATAACCAGTAAGTGAAACAGTTGCTCCAGAAATTCCATTGGTTCCATCTGTAATATTGCCCGATACTGTCGTTTGAGGTATTGGGATTAATATTACATTTACATTTCCACTTAAGATAATTGCATTGTGACTAGTCACATCTATAGAACTGCCACTAGATATTTCTATGGCACTGCCAGTTGATATAGTAAAATTCGTTTTAGGAGCACTTATATAGCCATTCTTGCTTACCTCATATTCATAAGAATATTCCAGATAGTCATCCTGCAAGTCACTTCGAGTAATTTCTACTACTCCGCTATCATCTGTATAATCTGTAAATACAGGATTTGAATTCCCAACCCTATACACATTGACAGTCGCACCACTAATAGGTGTTGAACCATCTGTTACCGTAAACGTAAACTCTGGATGTCCCTCTGTCGCAGCCCCTACTGGTAACGTGATCCTCATTGGAAATAATTCTAAAATGATTATTACAACAAGTGCAATAGACACCATTTTAAGACATCTATCTAATTTTTTACTGCTCATTCCCCTTTGCACCCCTAACATTAAATTTAATATAATTGTAATTAGCACCATTAAACAAGCCATGCATATTTAACGAAAAGAAAAATACAGCCAATATGCTAAAAATCCTCTGAGTTGCTGTAGTGTCCTTCAGTAAGGCTATTATTAACACGACTACGCTGACCCCAGTTAATATATCGAATATCTTTGCAGGCAAATTTGACCATACACAAAAAATTCCAAGGCGTTTATTTAAATTTGCGTTATCACCACAAGTTTTGTAATTAATTTTCCTTTTATGATTAAGAATTAAAAACGAGCCATATCCTATCATTGTAAAAAGCCAAAAAAAGCCTCCTGTAATATATACTGGTATCATAAAATCGTTCTCTTTCTGCTGACTGGCAAATGGCATAAATCCGATTGTCACCGAAACAAATAGCAATCCAATCACTGATATATAAAACAATATTTTCTTCTTAGAATCCTTCATCATATATCTCCTTTATAAAATCACTTCATCTGTGTGTATAAAAGTAATATCTTGCTCCAAATTAGCTTGCTGGTTGATTTCTTGATTGTGATTATTCACATTTGCCTTTCCATCAAGTGACTCAGTAATATCAAGAACAGTAGTTTCGTCAGAATCACTGCATAGAACAGTTGTCTGATTTTGATCCTTTAACTCTTGTGTACTAATTTTTTCTTTGCCTACATTAACAACTATAGGCCTATTATCTTTGGCAATTAGATTACCCGAGTTAGTAATTTTATCTGATATTTTTCCTCTTGCAATATTCATGGGACTCGACTTGTATGCCTTATCGCCCGACTGTTCATTCTGCTCATGAATACGCTGTATAGCCTTCTTAGCTGTCTTTCCTGTAATATCACCAATAACCTTTGGTATATTAAGCTTTAAGAATAGAATAATTGATAAAATAAGCATTATAGCTGCAAGAATAAAACCTACAGTGGAAATAACTTTGTAAATTTCTGCATTCATTTTGCTATTCTCCTTCCATTAAGTGCCATATGCTAAATTAATTGCATTATATGTTTCATTTAAATAATTTTCAGTATATTGTTTCATCTCTTTAGTTTTATCAGTAGTGGCATTAATAGTTTTTAGCTTTTGTGATACATTATTTAGTACTTCTACCATATCTTTTTGTAAAACACCATCAGATTTAAATTTTGTTGTATATTGCTCAATAGCACTACGGACTAATTCATAAAGCTCTAACTTCACAATTTCATTTTCACTGTCACTTTTCTCAATTATTGAGATAAGCTTTTTGAGGTTTTTCCATAGTGGTGCATATTTTCCTTTATCATCAGCTTCTATAGTGTTGATTGTAATATCATTATAGAAATTACCAATTTCCTTGTAAACAGTAGCCATTTCTTTCTGAGAAAAGTTTTCTCCACCATAATTCAATGCATCTTCAAACCAAGGAAATGCTGTTGTCATCCTGGTTATTTTATTGTCAGAGGTCTTTCCATAATCGTAGTAGTACCAGTACAGTTTACCTACTTCAAAGCATATCTTCGCATATTGAGCCTTATCCTTTTCTAAAGCAGTCTTATTATTTTTCATATTTTTCACTAGGATAATTTCCTCATTAACATCAAATGAGTCATTGGTCTTTTTAAATGTGTCAGTCAAGCCAAGGTATGCATCAGCCTGCTCTGGTTTAATGGACAAAGCTTGTTGGAAAAGTTGAACTTTTTTATCATCGCTTGCAGACTTGTTAGCTTCTGCAATTGTATTTAAGTAGTTGCCTTTTTCAGTCTGTAAAGCCAAAACATTTGAAATAAGCCCAGTACAAGCAAAAATTACTGACAAAGCAGCTACTGTTGCAAAAGTTATAAGCTTTTTCTTTTGAGCATTTTTATATTTGTCATCTATTTCTTCAAAATGTTCAAGATCATACATCAATTCCGCACAGGACTGATACCTGTCTGCAGGATTTCTCTGTGTGCACTTTATGATTATTCTTTCAAGTCCACTAGACAGGGAAGGATTTAGTTCTCTTATAGGTTTTATCTCATAAGGTGGCTCACAAGGATTATGTCCAGTTAACAAATGATACAGTGTTGCGCCCAAACAGTAAATATCTGTTCTTGCATCTGTCTGACCTTGTCCCCCAAACTGCTCTGGCGCTGCATATCCAACAGTACCAAGGCAAGTAGTATCAGCAAGATTCTTTTCTTTAAATTCTCTTGCAGTTCCAAAATCAATAAGCGTCAAATTTCCGTTGGGCTTAAGCATTACATTTGACGGTTTCATATCCCTGTAAATAATTGCAGGAGTACGTGTATGCAAATACCCTAACACGTCACACAGTTGTTTCGCCCACTCAATTACATATTCCTGTGGTTGCGCGCCAAACTCTTCAAGTGCTTTGCTTAAGGTGTTACCCTCTATATAATCCATAACAATGAGCAAAGTCTCTTCATCCTCAATAACATCTATTATGCTAGGTAAGTTTGGATGGCTTAACCTTTTTAGCATATCAGTCTCAACAATTAGTCCTTGCTTTACTATTTCAAAATCTTTAATTCCATCTTTCCTGACTTCTTTTATGGCCCAAGTTTTATTAGCCTTTTCATTAATTGCCATATAGACTACACTCATGCCACCTTGACCTATTTTACTTAAAATTTTATACTTGCCATCAATAAGTGAAGCTATCTCCAGCATTTCTTCCTCCTAAAAAGTTCTAATCGTTATAACTGAAATATTATCTTGTTCTAATCTTTGCTTGTTAATATCAATTAAATAATCAATACTTCTTTTCATTTGATCTGATTCAAGCATGACTTCTGGCCGCAATTCACTAAATATTTCACTTGCAGAAATCTCATGTCTGAAGCCATCTGAACATAGCATGTACACTGCGTCTTTTCTGGTTTCTCCAAAAAACATATCGGGATAAATATGTTCTGAAGCCCCTATGCATTGCAGTAAAACATTTCTTCTTGAATCATTGCAGGCTTCCTCTTCAGTTAGCTTTCCAAGCTTTATTTCCCTAGCCACCACAGTCTGATCCTCAGTAATCTGCTTTAGTTCATTTGTTATCTCATATGCCCTTGTATCTCCAATATTACAAATATAAAATCTGCTATCAGTAATAAGCATTGATGTCAATGTAGTCCCAAGACTGACATTATTCAATCTTCCATATTTTTTTATTTTTTCATTAAGAGATTCTACCAAGTCTCCCCATTCTTTTCTGATAAAACCATCTTCGATACTACCTTCACAAAGCGTTTGTAAATTATTCTTCATCCACTCAGTAAATGCAGTAACCACTGTAGCGCTTGCAACTTCACCCTTTTCAAGGCCTCCCATTCCATCGCAAAGAATAGCAAATACTATTTTACCTTTTGCTGTATTAAAAACCTTTACAGATAAGCTATCCTGATTTGTATTCTTCTTGATACCGGTATCTGTACCGGCTGCAACTATGTAATTCAAAAATCTCACTCCTTACGCTAAATCTAAAATTAATAGAGTCTGAATTCAAACTCTTCGTTTGCAAAGCGTACTTTTGTGCCATGATCAATTTTTGTTTCAATATTACTTTGCAGCATAGTACCATTCACAAATGTATGGTTTGTGGAGTTTGTATCAACGACATAGTAATCATTACCACGAGTAATAATGTTAGCATGACTCCTGCTCACAGCAGTATTATCAGATATGAAGTAATCAACATAGCTCTTCTCTTTGCCTAATTTGAAAATTGGCTTATCCAAATAAATCTTTTCATTGTTTTTGCTTCTAATGAGAAATGGTTTTGCAATCAAGGACTCTCCCCCACTCAAAACAGTTGTCTCTCCTACGTTCGATCCTCCCAAAACAGTTGTTTCACCAAAACTCAAACTTTGTGAAGGCTGTGAAACAGGTTGCATTGGTACTCCCACCTGAGCGTAAACCGGCTGCTGCACTGATATATTTTGATTAAATTCTTCAATAGGAGGCTCAGTCACCGTTGGACTTTTTTTAATGCTTAAAAAAGAAAACAGGCTCTTCTTTTCTTTTGGAGTTTTTTCTTTTTGTATTTTTTCTTTTTTAACTTTTTCTTGTTTAACATTTTCTTTTTTAACTTTTTCTTTCTGCGGAGCATTCTGAACATTGTTCATACCAGGAATCTCAAATCCCATATTAGCCTTTGGATCAGCTGTGATACTCGGTATTGCTGGAGTCTGAGAAACAACAGGCGTTTGAGATACAACAGGAGTTTGAGGTGCAACAGGAGTCTGAATCACAGTTTGAGTCGGCCTAACTGGTGAAATAGGCTTATTGATAACTGGCGCCTGCGAATATGAATTTTGCTGCTGCTCCACAATCTGAGGCTTTGCAGGCTGAACTGGTGGTGCTACTTTCACTACTGTTTGTTGCACACCATTTAGTAACTCGTCCACAATTCTCTTAAAATCTACAGGTGAGAACATTGTAGTGCTGTTCAAATAGCTTATGATTCTTGCCACATAGTCGCAATTCTCTGTCTGATCAAACTGAGTGCTAAACACTATGTTCTTAAAAAATGCACTCAAATCTACTGGCTTAATATCTGTATCAAGAATAGGCAGACATACCATAGAAGCTTCACAAGTAGAAACATCAGCAAAAATATATTCCAAATCAAAAACTAAAGAAGACGTCTCTATCATATATTCTTCAGCTGCCAATATCCCACCAGCTATGCTGGATAAAACACCAAGAAGCCTCTTTTTATTAACTGCTCCATTAAAAAACTGCTTTACTGAAATCTTTGATGAAATATTGTACTTGAAATATTTATTGTCATCCATTTGAGTAAAAACCACAGGTAAAATGCCTGAGATCTTATTATTTGTTATCATTCCAAGACTTAAAGTATCTAGATTTGCATCACCATCTATGCCATAAACCAAATATGTACTTGCACCCTGATTTTCAAAAGTAAACCCACTCATACTATCACCCTTCACTTGATAAATTTCTATATAATTTTAATAATTGCCATGTATTCCCAATATTTACGAAACAGGATCCTTCGCTATTAAAATCTTTAGCATCATAAAACTCAGCCTTAATTTTTATATTTCCAGTATTATCAATAAACCCCCACTTGCCTATATCCTTCACAGCCGCAAGTCCATACGAGAATGAGCGTGCATCTTCATATTGAGGTTTTATAACCTGCTTTCCATTTTCATCAACAAATCCCCACTTGCCCTCAAGCTTTACAGCAGCAAGTTTATCAAATGAAAACAACTTAGCATCCTCAAATACTTGATTTGATAATTTATTGCCTTGGTTGTCTAGCATAACAACATAGCCATCACTGTTTCTTACAAATAACCTGTTTCTCCTGCATGCGTAACCGTTTTCATCAATAATAACATCCTTATATTTTTCAGTACCAATATTTTTTCCATTACTATCTATAATGCTCCAGCTATCTCCAATCTTAACTGCCGCTACATTATTCATGGCAGATGCAAAGTCATAATCCCCAAAAAGCTTATCAAAAGTATCTTTTAGGTACATATACTTACCGTTTGAAACTGCTGTCATCATGCCACCAGATATCATTCCAAATTCCGAATACTTCGTTTCTTTAGTAGCAATTGACTTGTTTCCCTCTGAATTAATAAAGTAAATAGAGTCATCTTGTGCAACCACTGCGGCATTATCATTTGAAAAAGAAGATACTTTTTTGAACTGACAGCTTGCAATCAACTTACCTTCAGAATTTATAAATCCCCAGTTATCTTCACTTTTAACGGCACAGTAATCGTCCATAAAAGCCGAAACATCATCATAGGTACGATTCTGCTCAAACCTATATTCATAAGCAATTTTATTTTCTGTGTCAGAAATATACTTTGAAGACAATTGCCTCTTTTTAGCCAAACTTATAGTGTCATAGCATGACTTATAATCTTTTGCTTGAAAATATATTTCAAGCAATCTATCATAAATTTTTACATTGGTTGGGTACTTCTCTTGAATAGCTTCACACCATTCCAAGTTCGTATCTAAATTAGAATTTTTTTTGTAATACTCAGCAAGCTCAAATCTTAAATCAAAACTTTCTTTAATTTGAAGTGCCTTTAAATAGTTTGCCTGTGCATACGTTGTAACTCCGATCTCAGCATATTTTCTTGCTTCTGAAACATATTTTGCATATTCATTATGAGTCTCAACAGCTTTACTATTTAATTGATACCATCCAGCTACCATAAAAATAATTAAAACAAGTGGAACAAGATTTTTGTATTTTTTTTTCATATTAACCCTCCCATTAAATACCAGTTAGAATAATTGCTACATACGTTCCTAATAAAATGCTAGGTCCAAAAGGTATTGAATCTTTTCTTCCCCGTTTTCGTGAAACTAGCAATACAATAGACAAAATAAAAGCAACAAACAAGGAGAAGAATATGGAACTCATAACTCCCCAAAGGCCCTGATATAAACCCATCAAGCCAAACAACTTAACATCACCCATGCCTATACTATTTTTAGCTATAAGCATACAAAGTAAAAAGAACAAAACTACAATCAGCGCACCAATAAAATCAGATTTTAGAGTTACTAAAATATCTGAACCCTCTGTAACAAACTCAACCAAATAGAAAATAATCCTCAAAGCTACACCAAAAATAAGTATTTTATTAGGAATAATGCGCTGTTTTAAATCAATAACAGATATTGGTAAAAGCATCATGACTAAACTGATAATCTTAATTTGTGTAAGTATTGTAGTTCCGCTGTAAATAAACTTAAAAGTCAGGCTCAACCCAAGACCAGCAAGAACTGAGACTGCAATATATACCACTCGCTTTACATCTATTTTCAGAATCGTTTCCTTTGTAAGTGTAGTTTCAACGCTATAAAAAAAATATTTAACTAAATAGATGTACCCAGCAGCTGTTAACAAAAATGTCACTAAAATGCACAATCCAAGATTCATATCTTATGTACTCTCTTCCCGGCTTAATCGCCTTTTTCTTCTTGTTACTATTTTTTCTATTTCGCTGGTTCTACTCTCGTTCCAGTTCCATACGATGCCACAATATCAAACTTTACTCCCTTAGTATCCATATTTTTTATTACAGCTTCCATTTTTTCCTTTAACCCCTTATCTTCGGGGATAACAAGCACAATGGTATTTGTTGCTTTAGAGCAGTCTAATGTTTCTCCTCCAGATACTTTTACACTATTCAAGTCACTGGTTGTACTCAACATTTTTCCCATCAAGTTTGTCAAGCTTTTCTCCAGAACTGCATCATCGAGATTCTCTACCTTTATTTGCTCACCAGTAGTACTGTAAAGAGGATTCATCGAGGATATCATAGCAAAATCATTTTTCTCTTTATTATAAACCTGCACATCTGTTAGTCCTTTTGTCTGTACATACCCTTTATCTTTTAAGTCCTTTATTCCCATACTTCGAATCAGTTCAACTCTCTCACTAATAGTTGCTTTTGTCCATACAGTATCTGCTACATCTACACCACCTGATTTGTTCCCTAACACTTCCTCTGATGATTTGTATGTTGAATTTCCGCCTAACCACCCATGCGTGACAGCTGTCTGTGTAAACGTAAATTCATGCTTTATAGGTAACAGGGTCAGAGCATGTACCTTGTACCTCACTACAATTCTAATTTCATTAGAACCGTAAGGAAATAATGTGGAATCTTTGAAATCAAGACCATCTACATACGAACCATTTCCAGCTGGTACAACTTGCAAGTGTGCTAAAAAGCTCTCAGCATTATCACTGCTTGTACTCTTCAAATGCTTTTGAACCATCAGCTTTGAAATAGGGGCAGCTATTAACTTAGACTTTGCTTCCTCTAGCCCTTCACTGGCTAATAACTTTGCAATCCCTATGATAAACTGTTTGGGATCACTGGCAATGTCTTTAATTTGATTTTCAATTGCTTGAGCTGATGCCGTCCCATTTTTCACACTTGCACTTATTTGATCCCAAGCGCTTAATACAGAATTTGGATCAGTAATATCAGTGTTTTTACCTGTTTTACCGAGATTTTGAATTTCGTTATATACAGTATTAACATTTGCTATAGCATCATTTATTCCTGTTTTCGTATCCGATGCACTATCTGCAAGCACCGCGGTACTTTCATTGAAGCCTGTAAGTGAATACAAATAACTGTACTGTGAAATTTCCTTTGCTGTTGTATTAATTGCAATAGCCATTTTGGCTTGTACAAGACAAATGTTTATTATAGTTAATACCGTAACTATTGCAAACATAAATGCTGTTAACGATATCGTTGCCTCAATAGTCACTGACCCCTTATTATTTTTGGAATTCATTACCTCTAACCCCCATTGTTATGCTGTTTAATTGTACCCTTAGGTACATTTATTTATCATCTATATCATAGCATCTGCAAAATTTGTAATTATTTGTTTATTAATTACACCAGCAGGCTCTTAATAATCGTTAGCAATTATTAAGAGTCTAAGCTATAATTAATTGTTTATATCTACCATTGTTATTGGGTCTATGATTATGCAGTTTATAGAGCTAAAGTCTATAGCAGATTTTCCAATTTTTATAGTTAATTCATTTTCACCAAGCTCATCCAACTCTATATATTGTGGTTTATCAAACTCGCCATTTGCATAACTTATTTGAGCTAATATTTTATTGTTCTTATCTGATATTTGTACAATTCTTTTGTCCCTTTCACCTGAATCTTTAGTAGCCGTAGCTACTAAATAAAAAGAAAATGTATCTTTAACTTTTATTTTTCCAACTGAATCTTCATCACCTGTCATTATTAAACCCTTAAATTGATTTAGTGAAGTTTCACCGTATGTATATTCTAAAAACTCTTTATTGGTGATTTTTCCAATATCCCCACTATATTTAGGAAATCCTTTAACCCAATTAGGTACATTCTTGGTACCTATTACAACTGTACTAGTCTTACTGTCAAAAGTTACACTTTTCCCTGTTATATCACTTATGGATTTTAAAGGTATATAATTAGAGCCATTTATGTTAACGGGGCTAACAACTTTTCCAGCTGAGTCTTTGATGTCTGTTGGCACCCCGTCAACTGTTACCTTAATGTTTGGGTTTTCATAACCTGTAACTTTTTTTAATGCCGTTGTCGCTGCAAACACTGTAGAAGCTGACATAACCGTAACCAATGCAACAATTCCTACTCTTTTAACTAATGTCGTTTTTTTCATTTTCAAATCTCTCCTATTCAGTAATTTTTAATAATAGTATTTAAACCATAAATATTTAAACACTCATATATGTTGTTAAATATTATTAGATATTAATATGCTATTTTTAGTAATTTTAATTCTTCGTACTACCTTTTATCTCTTATAGTTTTTACCATAGCATCTACATATGTTGTTATCTCATCTATTTCTTCTTGCTTCTGTTCATCAGATACTACTACACCTACTACCTGAAATGGTATATTATTTCTAATAAACGTATAGCCTACTGCATAGCAGTTTTTGTCTTCAACTGTGTTATTAACAACCAAGTCTCCTTGAAATCTGTAAAAATCAATATCACTTATTTTTATTTCCTTACTTTCCTTAATGTTGAACTTTACAGGTCGCGATCCATTACAATTTGTTTCGACTCCCATTTTAAAATCTTCAAGGTATGTATCCAAAATTTCGCTAGGCTTGTTAACTTTAGCTCCATCGTCCGATGTTAATGCAATAAAGCGACTACCACCTACGTTATATAATTTTGTAGATCCATTTTCAATAATTTGGTAGTTCGGTCCATCAATATAAACTTTAGCCAGTGGGAATTTACTTGTAAGCGGAAGTTCAACCGAATTATTTTCGCTCTTGTTGTTTTCAGAGCTTTGTGTCGCTGTGGATTCAGATGACTGAATTGTACTGCTTGTAGTTACTGCCTGTGTCGTGTCTACTGGCTTATCCCCTCCTTCCCCACAAGCTGTAAGACTTGACAGCATTAATGCCGCTGCTAAAATGATAATTTTCTTTTTCATGATTTTGTTATTCCCCTCTCTTAGTATCCTTTTATTCCTTCATATTCAATAGTATACCATCTAGAATTATCCTTTGGATTTGATTCTACTTTGGCAAACAATGGGAGTGCCAGTAATAGTGGCTTAACCTGTACTGTGGCAGTGGTCTCCACATAGGTCACCGATTTTTTAAGACGATATGCATCTTCCTTCTTTTGATGCTGCATATTGCACTGTATGACATCAGCCGTTCTCAGCAGTATCGCGTCTTGATTAATCAGTAGTCCAATAACTACAAAAAGTCTCATATAGTCGCTGTACTGGAACGATAGCAGTGATGCCATACCTGTGGTGTCTTTAGAACCTGTTACTGCAGTACTCGCTGTATTTCCGAATGCCCCATCCAGCTTTTGATTTATTGTATCCTTCAACTTTTTTGCTCCACCTGCTATTGACTCTCTAACACTGGTCACCATTTGTTCACGATATGATGAAATTTTATCGCAGGATTTTTTAATTTGGTTAGTAATATTTTCTCTAATATATTCTATTTCATCCTGAAGTGCAGCCCCTAAATCTGCCACCTCTCCTTTGGCTGTATCTGATGCAGCTTCAATTGCCTCCAATATCGTAGGTATATATTTTGCCTTTATTACATTAACAGCCTCCTGCTTGGCTATATAACTTAAGTCGTTGGCAGTATCTACACTTGCACCTTCCTCTGCAAGCCACTTGTCAAGTCCATCCCGTACATACTGAACCTTGTCAAAGTTTGCTATTTCAAGCTTTGCTTCCTCAATTGCGTTATTAGCCAAAGTAGTCAGCTTTTGTATAGCCATATTTGCATGGCGTTCAATCATTGTGTCAAATGAACTTTTAACTTCAAGAATAAGTTCTTCTTTCTTTTCACTCGTCATTTCCGCTAACTCTTTATCTGTTTTATCCAGAAACTCTCCAAGCTTATCAGTCGCCTTGTCAATAGCATAATTTGCTGCTTGTGATATAAGCTCCTTTGATGTATCCTTTACCACATTCACCATTCCTGTAAAGCTCAGCCTCCAAGTGTCCTTATTCTTAAATAAAGGAACAGGCTTTCCTTCTCTAAGATCGTAAATATCCAATGCCGACTCACAAACCGCCAACCCAATAATAATAGCAGCCTGTATGAGAGGCACTGGTATTACTCCCAGAGTTGCGGCAGATATTGGTGTAGCTATTGCGAGTGCTCCATCCCTAATAGACGAATCCATAAAGGCATAAACTAAATTGAATCCTAGACGTATTCCAAATATAGAGCCATATGACTTTATTATATTGTCTTTATTCGAACCACCATATATTATATACTCTACTTCTTTGCCATACGCAAAATTATTTTCCTTGTTTATTGGATTTTTTGTTAGTGTCATCAGCTGAAGATTTGATGAATCCACACTTTTTCCACTTTTTTTAGCATCATACTTGTACTCATTCTCAATGGTGTCGTAGCTTAACATACTCATAACATAATCTGATATGTAAATATCATCTCTTAGTGTAACGGCCATGCTTTTGATCTGTTCACCAAGATTAAAAAACATACTTGAAAGAGATGATTTTGTATTTTTAACCGCATCGTCTTTTGTTTCTACGCTACCGCTAGGCGTTGATGAATTTTTACCTGCGGAGGGTAACTCTGCCTTATCTTTTATCTCGTTTGTCTGCTCAATATTTGGTTTTTTAGCCTCTTCTGCCTTGCTAGTTGCACCATCTTCCGACTTTGACTCTATTTTATCAAGTAAATCCTCGCCCTTCGCTTTGTCCTCCTTCTTTAGTTCTGTAGAATTTTCATCTCCGAGATTGAAGTGCGTAAATAGGAAGGTGTAAAAATTCAATTTATTTTTTATAAGCTTTGGTTCGGTACCTGTATCATCAATCCAGCTAGTATCTATGTTACCTTTTATCCAGCTATCACCAGAATAACCTTGTACCGACTTACCATTTAGCCAGTCATTAATCTGGTTATTTAAAGCGGTTTCAACTATTGGCACTTTTTTAAGAGCGCTATCTCCTATTTTATCCTTCAGTATATTATAAAGCGATGAGTAGCCTTCATAGCATTGTATCTGTGATACTTTCTTGCCATAAAATGTATACTTTTCTAACTCAGTAAGAATTTCACCCAGATGTTTGGAGATATTTGTTAATCTATCTATGAGCTTTTTAACCTCATCAGCCTTCAAAAAAGATGAGAGATCTTTTATTTCAGCTGAATCCTGTTTTGCTAGAGCGCTGTTTTGTAATTCACCAGCTTGTGTTGTAGTTTTCCAACTGTCCTTTTTTTGGTCAAGTGCTCCGCCTTCTTTTGCGGCTTCATGTACTTCATTTAAATATGTCAAGGATTGATCCAAATTACTTTTTGCATTGGTTAAATCCTTTTTGAAATCCCTATATTCTTCATACATTGTAATAATCTTTTTATCTGTATCAAATATATAAGTCAGCTTTTTAGATTCTATATCTGAGGCAATTTCATCAATTTTATCATTCTTACTCATGAATTCGTCTTTCAACGACGTGAAAGCCGAGTCATAGCTTGATGTATCTCGCTTTGGGTCTCGTGGCACAAATTCTGGTTCATCATCATCTTCTTCATCATCTTCTTCATCATCTTTACCATAGTCTGGATTTGGGACCATTTCGTTATCTATGGAATAAATAACATGTTGGTAACGGTAATTTAAGTCCGACATTGCAGATGCATAATCTCTATAAAGTCCCTTTCTATTAAGCTGCGCCAGATATTGTAAATCATATGCTCCAGTAGGATAACTCATCTCATTGTTCAGTTTATCTCTTGCAGCTTTAACTTTATTCACAGCATTGTTAAAACTCGTTATCCTAGAATCTACTGCAGCAGGCGTTGCATCACCATAAAAATTATGTGTCTTAAATGACCCTGCCTGATTGCCTTGAAATAATTCTACGCTAGAATAGTATGCAGCATTACTTACATAGGATTGCGTATTATATAAATCCTTGATTATCTTCCTAGTAATATCCTTGTAGTCTACTCCATATTCGTTGTTAATTTTTTTTGTAAAGTCCTCCAAATATGTATCGCCTTTAGCTATTTCACATTTGTTGTATTCATTAATAAATTCCCATGCCTTCTTGCAATCCTCCATGACACCTTTTTGCTCTTCATAATACTCTTTTCTCTTCTCAACCAGCTCTGTTTCTTTGCTGAGTGATGAAAAACTCTTCAGTGAATTTATAAAACTTAGTCCTGTATTTATTGGAGAACGATACTTCATAAAGTTTACAATCTGGCTTTTTACTATCGTAGCATTAGCCAAATTTGCATTAGGAATTTCTTTTGTAGAAAAATCGGTCAGCTGCATATTCAGCAAATCTGAGGAATCACCCTCGGAGACCATTCCTAGTGAAGCCATCAATTCTGAAACGTAGGAATCTGCAGCTGTTCCACTAATTCCTGACGATACAATACATGTGCGATAATAGTCTTCAAGCTTTGCAAATAAATCTTCTTTGTCCTGTGCTGTTGCAAAAAGCCCGTACATATCCTTTAATACTGTGTCATAGTTTGTCAGAGCAGTATTCATTGTGAGGTCTCCTGCCGAACTCATAACTGCTGTTGATAGTTTCACCCTACTAGCATCAACAAATAATGAAGATACTGTCAGCATAGGAACCAGTATAATAACAAGGAATATTGAAATAGCTCCTTTTGTTTTCTCAACAAATTTCATATTTAATGACTCACCCACTTAATTTTACTTTATTTTCAATATTTTTAATTTTTATAATCTTTACAATTTTACTTTCCAGCGAATTCCTCTATAAATGAATTAATTTTGCCGAAGACACCTGCTATTTTTTCTCCTACAATTGTGTCTTCTATAAAATCTATAGCCATATCCGTGTTTCTGATAAACTCGGCGCAATCACCTATTGGTATCTCTGCTCTTGAACTAGCCGTTATTACTTTGGGTGTGTTTTCACCCAAAAATCTAATTGGAAACGTTATTTGATACTTAACATCAACAGAAAATGTTGAGTATAATACATAGTTATTAAATGAAGCAATTTTCCCGCCAGTGGTTTTAATAACCGGTTGCATGTTTTTAAAAAAACTACTCTCACCATTTATGCTATTTGTAAGCCCGTCTGCTATTGATTTTTCAATATCCGACATACCACCAAAAAGATATCTGTAGGGCTGGACGTCTATTTCGTCGGGCACAACTCCATTGTTAGCTTTAATTTGTGACAACAATGGATCAGAGCAATACTGTGAACCTAAGATAGCATATTCTGTAACAAATGAATCTATCTGTGATTTCTCATAAAATACATTTCCAAAATATATTAAAAAGAATAAAACAAAAAACATAACAGGAAAGACGATTGTAGCCTCAATAATAACAACGCCTTTTTGATCCTTAAATGTATTTATATTTTTATTTCTTAAAAATTTCATATTAATACCTCGGTTATTCAAAATTATTACATTATTCAAGTTTGTGCATTGGAGCAAGCCATGGCTTGCTCCAATTACTTGGATTTCACTACTATTGTATAGCGTTAGTTGCAGAATTGTTAATTGCGCCAAATAAAGTATTAAGAAGACCAGTAATCTTATCCTTAAATAGTATTGCTAATAGTACCGCAATACCAATTAATACTACTATTGATACAACATTAACATCTCCTTTTTCGTCGGAGATAAACTTTCCGAGCTTTGCCTTTGCATATGTTCCTATACATTTTAATTGATTAATCATTAATGTCACCCCCTTCTGAAATACTTTAATTTTAATATTAAATACCCATATTGGTAAATATTGGTACTATAATCATGATCAATATACCAATAAACATAATGCACATTGGGAGCATCAGCTTGCTTGCTGCCTTCTCACCCTGTCTTTTTACATTCTGCTTTTTGGCAGCCCATACTTCCTTGCTTTGTTCTTGCAATATAGCCGACAATTCACTATTTCCCTTCGTCATACCTTGAATAAGCGTTGATGTCAGCTTTTTAATCTCAGGTATTATGCATCTGATACCAAACTCATGAATTGCATCAACATCAGCTACACCATTGTTCATCTGCTCAACAGATCTCTGCATTTCCTGATAAAATGTGCCTTTACCGCCCATTGCAATGTTCTCCCATGCCTCTCTAAGTATCATCCCTGCATTTGTAAGTAGCGCTAGCTTTGACACTACCTCTGAAAAGTCTCTAAGCATTTCCTCAGAACGTTTCATAATCTTTTTTTGGGTTACTGTTCCAAAGTAATAGTAACTCAGAGCTGAAAACATAATTATTACAAAAAGTGCAGATATTTCAGCGGAGATACCATAAAATACAAAAGCTAGCACAAAAAGTGTCATCGCAATTGTCAGCTCCTGAGCATGTATCACTCTGAGATAAAACTCTGCATACTTATCTCCATATAAGATTTCTATTTCATGTCTTAGCTTTCGGTCAGACTTTGATTTATATGAATACCCAAAGGTTTCAAGAACAGCATAGCCTACTCCATATATTTCTTTTAGTGGATAATCCTTTTCAATCAGACTGTCAAACATAGAAGCATATTTGTTTCCCTTTATGAAGAAAACCATCCAAATCAGTAAAGCTACAGTTCCAATTGTCATTATGGCAATATTAGATATTGAAAGGTACAACGAATTTCCCCCCTATAGTTTTATATTTAATATTTCTCGTCCCACAAAATATGATAGTATAAACATCCCTATAGCAATTGTAGTTGCAATAATTCCAGTAGTACTTACGAATTTTGCGGCAAACTCTGGACTCATAAGCTTGATTATAGCTATCAAAGCTATTGGCATAAAAATCATAATAGTTTGTTCCATCTTATTAGAAGATACTATTGTTTCTATATCTTCACTTATCTCCATTTTGTCACTGAGTATAATATATGTGTTTCGAATAACATCCTTTATATTTCCACCCTTGCGATAGCTGATGTTAAAAACATTAGCAAAGCTCATGATATCGTCAATTCCACTTCTATTACCAAAATCAAGCAAAATCTCTTCTATCGCAACATTATTCTGAACACCAGAGTTTATTATTTCTATTTCCTTTACTATGTAAGCATCCTCAGGGTACTGCACCAGCATATCCTCGTATACTCCCAAAAAGGAGTCATTGATATTCTTACCTGCTCCTAATGATGTTGTCAAAGCCTCAAGCATATCTCTAAACTGATTCTTTAGGTTCTTTATTCTTTTATTTTTTATCTGTTCGACACGTATCGGCAAATAGAGCTTTACGGCTAAGATACCAACTATTGTTGGTATAATTATATTTAATGCCAGTGTTAATTCTGTTGCTTGTCCAAACTCATCCTTACCTATTCCACCATAAAACAAATACCCTATTGCAGCGCCTGTAGCGAAAGCAAGAAGAAAATACATTATTTTCTCCAAAGGCTTCATATAATAAACTTTGTAATTTATAGTCGGAATGTTTGTTGCCGATAAGAAAAACTCTGGTTCCTTTTCTTCTACAGCCTTTTTCTTTGTTATAAATATCCCCATCTTATCACCTCATATCTCAGTTTTAATTCCAGTTAGTTTTAGCTTAAAATCATTTGTAAATTTATTTTTAGTGCGCTTTAGTCCTCCAGACACTTTCTCGAGTGTACTATTTTCGTCTTCCTCGAAAACATATATAGGGTTTAATATAATTTTTCCATTTTCATATCCAATCACTTCTGTTATTTCCATTGTCTTTCTAGAGTGGTCTCTCAGCCTTGAAAGATGAATAATTATATCAAGAGCAGAAGCAATTTGCTGCCTGACTGCTTCTAAAGGCAATCCATCAGCACCTTGTAATACCATTGTTTCAAGTCTGCTTAACATATCTTGTGTTGAATTTGCATGTCCTGTAGAAAGCGAGCCGTCATGACCTGTGTTCATCGCCTGAAGCATATCTAGAGCTTCTCCACCACGGACTTCTCCAACAACAATACGTTCAGGACGCATACGAAGCGATGATTTTATAAGATCTCTTATAGTGATTTCACCAGAACCAGATGCATTTGCCTTTCTTGTTTCCAAATTAACCAAATTCTCAACGTTAGCAATCTGTAATTCGGCAGAATCTTCGATTGTGATAACTCTTTCATCCTTTGGTATGTAGTTTGAGAGGGCATTTAGAAACGTTGTCTTACCTGATCCTGTTCCTCCACAAACAAATATGTTATATTTTGACCGGACAAGTAATTCCAACTTGTCTGCTATTTCTCTCGTAATTGAACCATATTTTATCAACTTGTCAATAGTCATAGGTGTTTTTGAGAATTTTCTGATTGTTATAGTTGGACCGCATAAAGCTATCGGGGGCAATACAACATTTACACGTGATCCGTCCGGTAGTCTTGTATCTACGATAGGATTTGACTGATTTACCTCACGACCCGCAAGCCCTACAATTCTCTGAATAATATCCTCTAACCGTCGTTGACTTTCAAACTTCTTGTCCAGCTTTTTAAGCCTTCCGCTTTTCTCTATAAATATATTATCTGGTCCATTTATCATTACTTCGGTGATGGTGTCGTCAGAAATTATCAAATCCAATAGTCCAAATCCTCTAATTGAGCTGTATATCTGCTGTGATATCGCTATTTTTACCTCTATTGATAAATACTGACTTGAAGTCTTCTCTTGAACTATCTTTTCAATTTCTGCCTCTAACTCACTGTCATCAAGTTTGCTCAGAGGAAGATTATCAACTATGTATTTCTTTATTTCCCCTATTAATACCTCATATTTAGTTAAATCCATTTTTACCTACAACCTTTTAATATTTTATCTATCCATTAACTTCTCTACGAAATTTAGAGAAGACAATTGATTTACTATCTCCCTATATGTTGCATGTTCAAAGCGTTGGGCTCCACCAATCACATTTAAGTTTTCTATATCAGTTGGTATGCCAGTCTTGTTGCTGAATTTGTTATACATCAAAGAAAGCTTTTGTAGAATAGGTACTTCCTGCTGTTGTTCATATATTGCTAAAGCATCGTATGCTCTGCGCAATTTCATATTTGAAATTTCAGAACCATCTGTTACTAATACCACATTTGAACTTATCTTAGTGTATTCAACAAATGCTTTATCAAATCTAAAACTAGTATCAATAACAATGTATTGGTAAGCACCAGATAGAGTAAGCTGTGTGAGCAAGCTCCGGATATCCTCACTAGTTATCTCGGTCATGTCCAAGGCTACATCACAAGGATCATAAAAACACACTCCTGTAGGATCTTGCTTTACTGTACTTTCAAGCTTTAACCCTAAATTTGATTTTTTACTTTTAACGGCATATATTACATCACTAAAATCAAATTGTCCTGGTGCATTAAAAATACTATTGGCATTTCCACATTGTTCCATATTGAGGTATAGTACGGTTTTGCCTCTCTTTGCCAATGCAATTGAGCAAGCTGCTGCAATAGTTGAACTGCCCACACCACCACTGGCAGATGCAAATATTAATACTGATGATGATGAATTGCTATCAAGCTTAAATCCTGTTTTATTTGCAACATTTTCAGAGTAAAGGCTAAGCACTTCTTTGTATATCAACTCACCCTTTTGAAATTTGCAGATTACTCGCTGTCCATTTAGTGATTCAATACCCGGAGACTCAACAAAGTAGGCAAATCCACACTTACTTGTAAGTGTATTGGTGTCAATCTCAAATGAGTCACTGGAAAGTAATACATCTATTTTTAATTCTCCAAGTGTATCCATTGCCACCTTTTCATCTGTAAATGAGTAAATCTCCAGTTTATCTGCAAATTTATTGCTTAGTACTGAAGCTATTCGAGTTAAATAGTTGTAATTTTTATCAAGAATTGCAAGTTTTATTTTCATACCACAAACTACGCCCCTTATAATGCACAATTTTGAAATGTATTCACGATTATTTATGTAGAAACACTGATTTGATTTGTTAGTAAAAATCATAATAACAGGTAATTACGCTTAGATGTAACTGTTTCTGTTAGTTATTCTATAATAATGTATAAGAAAATACAAGAATTATTTCTACATATTTACTAAATATTTTTTAATCAATAGTAATATGTTGAAGCCCTTTATAATATTTACATTAACTTCAAATATTTGTTAATCAAAAACCCCTCTCCTCCTTGATATTAGCGATTTTCACATATGATAATTTTTTATGATTTCTTACAAAATAAATTAAATTGTTTTGTAAAAATTCATCTAATATTCAAGTTATTTGGCTTAATTTTTATGTCAACTTTTAATCTTACTAAAAAATAAAACAAAATACGACTTTACATTATTGGGCTATTGATCCCAAATGTATTTCTCAAGGTACGATAGACTAATTTTTTTGAAAATAGACTTATTGTAATCTATTCTTTTAAACAGAGGGGTTAACATCCAATAGCCAAATGTCCGTTTGACGCACCTCAAAATATCTATTTGCTCCTCGCAGGAACTATTATATTTACATTGTCAATATTCGTAAATCATTGTAAAATGTTAATATATAATCTGATATATTGTATTTATGGTAATTCTGCATCAAAATATTTCAGATTATACAAATTAAATTAGAAGGAGGCTAATATGTAAGAATGAGCCTTACTTACGGTTCATTTTTTACCTAATTTAACCTTCCACAAAGAAAGGATGGTCACATTATGGAGAAACGATTTTGTTCAAAATTGGCAGTTCTATTGTCACTGTTGTTACTACTGCAATCTTTACTTTCCCCGGTAAATTTATTGGCGTTATCTACAGACAACAATATACTGCCTCCCAGCAATTTAGCTTTTGAACTAACAACTCCAAAGGATGTAAAATTAATCTGGAATCCAGTGTATGGTGCCACGGGTTATAACATCTATGGAATAACTGAAGGTCAATTAAATCTACTTGCAACAACAGCATCTTCAACCTATTCTTTTAACAATCTATCGGAAGCTTCCTACTCTTATGTTGTATCAACATTAAGCGCTAACGGTGAATCAGGGCCATGTGCTCCTATTAACATTGATATTGTATATCCTGAAATGGCAGCACCGACGACATTAACTAACACGTTTAGAAATGTTAATGATATTGTATTGAATTGGTCAGCATCCCAATATGCTGAAACATACAATATCTATGCAATTACAGCAGATGACCACAAAACATTGGTTACCTCTGTAAAAGGACTTACATATACCATAACTAATGCAGCTTCGGGAACTTGCAATTATGCAGTTTCAGCTGTAAATTCTTTATACGGGGAATCACCAGTTTCAACTCCTCTAGAAGTTAGCATAGTTTTTCCAACAATGGAAGCTGCAACTGGCATTGCTTATAGAATTCAAAACGGCAATGATGCAGTTTTGACATGGAAAGCTGTTACTTATGCTGACAGCTACAAAATTAATGAGTTGGTTAATGAGCAAGAAAATTTAGTAACAACAGTTTCTTCCGCAACAGCGACATTATCCAATTTATCTGCTGGGGAACATACTTATGTCATTTATTCATCAAGTAACCGTTTTGGTGAGTCTGCTGAAGGAAGTCAAATTGCAGTTACTGTAGATGTTCAAACAATGCAAGCACCTACAAATTTGACTTATACACTAAATAATGGAACCAACGTTACTCTGAAATGGAATACTGCAACCTATGCTACAGCATACAATGTTTATCAACTTCTAGATGGGGAGAAAATTTTAAAAAGTACGATAACTGGAACAAGTGTTGCATTTAATAACTTACCTGTCGGTACTTATGTCTACCAAGTTCATTCTTATAGCGACCGTTTTGGTGAATCAACTGAAGGAAGCCAAGTTACTATCAATTTAGGTGAAGTAACAATGACTCCCCCAAGTAATTTTAAGTATACCATCAATAATGGCAATGATATCGTTTTAAATTGGGACAGTGTTCCTAATGTCACAAACTACAAGATATACCAAATTGCAAATGGTCAAAAGGTTCTGAAAAACACATTAACCGGAACCACTGTTTCCTATTTAAATATGCCCGCAGGTGAATATAGCTATGAGATTTATTCTTATTCTACTACTTACGGGGAGTCAGAAGGAAGCCAGCTTGTAGTAAATTTGACTTTACCCGTTATGCAGCCTCCAACAAACCTGATACAAACAGTTAAAAATGCTACAGACTTCAGCTTAAGCTGGGATGCAGCCTCTTATGCTAATAGCTACAAGGTGTATCAGATTGTCAATGGGCAAAAAGTTTTAAAAAGCAATGTAGCTACAGCAACTGTTACATTTACCAACATGGCACCAGGTGAATACAGCTATGAGGTTCATTCTTATTCATCCAGATTTGGTGAATCATCTGAGGGAAGCATGTTGGTAGTGACTTTAAATGGACAAACAATGGAAGCACCAACAGACCTTGCATATACCCTTGCAAATCAAAATGATATTACATTGAAATGGACTGCAGCTTCCTATGCAACAAGCTATAAAGTGTATAGAGTCATTAATGAAGAAAAAGTACTACAGAAAACAGTGACTACTACATCTTTAACTTTTACAAATATGCCTGCTGGTGATTACCATTATATTGTCACTTCAGTATCCACACTTTTTGGTGAGTCTCAAAGCGGAGCTGAAGTTACAATATCTTTAGTTCTTCCGATTATGGAGGCACCTGAAAACCTTGCATACAAGCTTCAAAATGTGAATAGTTGTGTTTTAACATGGGGCGCGGTTACTAACGCAAACAGTTACAAAGTCTATGAATTAATAAATGGAGAAAAAATTCTAAAAACTACCGTATCAACATTAACTGCGACTATAGCTAATTTATCAGTGGGCGAGCACACTTATATTGTTCACTCTGTAAACAGCCGTTATGGTGAGTCACCTGAGGGAAGCAAAATTTCATTAACATTAGATAAGCAGATACTTGCGCCTTCAGACTTAGTGTACAGCATTGCGAATGGAAATGATATTGTATTAAAATGGACAGCAGCAGAAAGTGCAAATAGTTACAAAGTTTATCAAATAATTGATGGACAAAAAACATTGCTAAGAACTGTTTCAACTACCACAACAACATTTACAAATATGCCTTCTGGCGCTTATAAGTATTCTGTAACTTCGGTATCAACAGTATTCGGTGAATCTCAAACAGAATCAGAGATATCTCTATCTTTTGTTTATCCAGTTATGGCTGCACCAGAAAACCTCTCATATAAAATTCAAAATGTAAATAGTGCGGTATTGTCATGGACAGCAGCTAGTTTCGCCAATAGTTATAAAGTCTATGAATTAATTGACAATAAAGAGGTTCTAAAAACTACCGTTTCAACATTAACTGCAACTATAGCTAATGTATCTGCTGGAGAGCACACTTATATTGTTCGCTCAGTAAGCACTCGTTTCGGTGAATCACAGGAAGGAAGTAAAATTTCATTTAAATTAGAACAACAGATGCTTCCACCAACTGAATTAACTTCTAATGTTGTTAATGGCAATGACATTACTCTAAAATGGATAGCTGCAGCAAATGCTAACAGCTACAAAATCTATCAAGTAATTGATGGACAAAATGTATTGCAAAAAACTGTTACTACTGCTACTGTAACCTTTACTAATATGGCTGCAGGAGTATATGAATATATTGTCACTTCAGTATCTAATGTTTTCGGTGAATCTGCCGATGGTTCAAAAATCACTGTATCTTTAGTTCATCCAACTATGGCAGCACCTAGCAACCTTACATACAAAATTCAAAATGTAAATAGTGCTGTATTGTCATGGACAGCGGCAAGTTACGCTAATAGTTATAAGGTTTATGAATTAGTGGATGGACAAGAAGTTCTTAAAAATACAGTTTATTCGGTAACTGCAACTATAGCAAATCTATCTGTTGGTGATCACACTTATGTTGTACGCTCAGTAAGTACTCGTTTTGGTGAATCAAAGGATGGAAGTAAGGTTTCATTAACTTTATACCAGCAAATGCTTCCACCAACCAACTTAGCATATAGCTTTGCAAACGGAAATGATATTACGTTAAAATGGACAGCAGCAGCATATGCAAATAGTTACAACATTTACCGAGTAGTTGGTGAAGAAAAGCAATTAGTAAAAAATGTAACCACCACCACTGTAACCTTTACAAATATGCCTGCAGAAGACTATGATTACTTAGTCACCTCTGTGTCTAAGGTTTTTGGAGAATCTGCTGACGGAGCAGAGATTAAGATTGCTTTAGTCCATCCTGTAATGGCTGCTCCAGGCAATTTTACACACACTATCACAAATGGTAATGACATTACACTTAGATGGAATGCTGTTACCTACGCAAAAGCATATAGATTATACCAAGTAGTAGATGAACAGAAAACTCTAGTAAAAACCTTAACTGGTACATATGTTTCACTTCCTAATATGCCACAGGAAAACTATATTTATGAGGTTGATTCTTATTCCGATAGATTTGGTGAATCCCCTGTAGGAAGTGTAGTAAACTTCTCCTTAGTATGGCCAGTAGTAAATGCTCCTGTTTTACAGAATACAATTTATAATGTTAATAATTTTACTTTTTCTTGGAAAGCGGTTGACTGGGCAAACGAATACCGTCTTTATAAAGTAACCGGTGATACTAGAGAATTGCTTTATAAAGGAACAGCATTGACTTACAAATTGTACAATCTAGCAGAGGATACTCATAGCTTTGAAGTAGCTGCATATAACACTCGTTTTGGAGAATCTGCTCCTTCTAATAGGATTACTGAGGTAATTATCTATCCAGAAATGCAAGCTCCTACAGCAAAAATAAAGCTTCTCAGCTCAAATAGTTTTCAAATTATTTGGGACTTTATAACCTATGCTAATGGCTATAATGTTTATGAAATAGTAGATGGTAAACCAGTATTATTAATTGAAAACTTAAATAACCTTTCTTATCAGGTTTCTAATCTTTCTTATGATGATCACCAATTCTACGTTACTTCCTTCAGTAACTCCTTTGGTGAATCACAACCATCTAATACTGTTATAGGAAAGCTTGATATTGAAGCACCAATAACAACATCTGATGCACCATCTGAATGGGTAAGCAAAAGCCCTGTAGTTGTCAATCTTTCTGCAACAGATAGTAAGATAGGCGTTGCAAATACTTACTACTCTGTAAATGATAATAGTTTTACAATTGGAACTACTATCACAGTAGAAAAAGATGGTGTAAACAAAATATCCTTCTACTCTGTTGATAAGTTAGGAAATAAAGAAGAAGTGCAAACGGACTATGTAAAAATAGATGTTGCTGCTCCTGTTACCAAAGTAGCCGCACCTGTTGACACTGAAAAGTTGTATTCTGGAGATGTTTTAGTTGAACTTACTGCAACTGATGAGCAAAGTGGCGTTGCTAAAACCTTCTACTCTGTTGATGATTCCGAATACTTTGAAGGTTCATCCTTTACTGTAAAAGGTAATAGCATTCACAAGATTAGTTTCTACTCTGTTGATGTAGCTGGCAACCTAGAAACTGCTAAATCTATTGAAATAAAAATTGATGCTACTGCTCCTGTTACTACTGTAGTTTCACCTGTTGACACTGAAAAGTTCTATTCTGAAGATGTTTTAGTTGAACTCACTGCAACTGATGAGCAAAGTGGTGTTGCTAAAACCTTCTACTCTGTTGATGATTCCGAGTACTTTGAAGGTTCATCCTTTACTGTAAAAGGTAATGGCATTCACAAAATCAACTTCTACTCTGTAGATACTGCTGGTAATAAAGAGTCTGCTAAATCTATTGAGATAAGAATTGATGCTACTGCTCCTGTTACTACTATAGTTTCACCTGTTGACACCGAAAAGTTGTATTCTGGAGATGTTTTAGTTGAACTTACTGCAACTGATGAGCAAAGTGGCGTTGCTAAAACCTTCTACTCTGTTGATGATTCTGAGTGCTTTGAAGGTTCATCCTTTACTGTAAAAGGTAATGGCATTCACAAGATTAGTTTCTACTCTGTTGATGTAGCTGGCAACCTAGAAACTGCTAAATCTATTGAAATAAAAATTGATACTGCTGCTCCTGTTACTACTGTAGTTTCACCTATTGACACTGAAAAGTTCTATTCTGAAGATGTTTCAGTAGAGCTTACTGCAACTGATGAGCAAAGTGGCGTTGCTAAAACCTTCTACTCTATTGATGATTCTGAGTACTTTGAAGGTTCATCCTTTACTGTAAAAGGTAATGGCATTCACAAGATTAGTTTCTACTCTGTTGATGCGGCTGGTAATAAAGAGTCTGCTAAATCTTTTGAAATAAAAATTGATACTGCTGCTCCTGTTACCAAAGTAGCCGCACCTGTTGACACTGAAAAGTTCTATTCTGAAGATGTTTTAATTGAACTCACTGCATCTGATGAGCAAAGCGGTGTCGCAAAAACCTTCTACTCTATTGATGATTCTAGCTATTCAGAAGGTTCATCCTTTACTGTAAAAGGTAATGGTGTTCACAAAGTTAGCTTCTACTCTGTAGATGCTAATGGCAATAAAGAGTCTGCAAAATCTATTGAAATAAAAATAGATACTGTTGTTCCTGTTACCAAAGTAGCCGCTCCTGTTGATACCGAAATATTCTATATGGAAGATGTCTCTGTAATTCTTACTGCAACTGACGAGCAAAGCGGTGTTGCTAAAACCTTCTACTCTGTTGATGATTCTAGCTATTTAGAGGGATCCACCTTTACTTTAACAGGTAATGGCATTCATAAAATTAGCTTCTATTCTGTTGATGCAGCTGGTAATAAAGAGTCTGCTAAATCTTTTGAAATAAAAATAGGCGCATCAACACCAGTTGTATCAATGGATCTAAAGGATTTATATAAGCTTTGTTCTACAATACAGTTAAACTATACAGTAACTGATAAACTATCAAAAATCGTTAAAGAAAAAATGACAATACTTGCTCCAAATTGTAAAAAAGAAATAGTTGTTAAAAACAACTGCAGATTATGGCTTACTATGCCTGGAACATATACGGTAACCGTAACTGTTACAAATGCTGCAGGTATTAAAACTACTATTAAGAAGCAGTTTACAGTTTATATACCAGTTAACATTACGGTAACACCTAAAGTAATTAATAACAATAATGGTGTTGTCACTGTTCATGTTAACATGCCAATTCCATTCTTCTTACAAAACTATGATATCAATTCTGCAACTCTTAATGGTGTTAAAGCACTTACAAACAACTATGGATACTATTATCATGCAAAGCTTGGAGTATTCAATTTCAGGCGCTCAGATTTCAATTGGAATCAATCTAATATGATGCTTGAGTTCCGTTGTAATGTTAATGGTTATCTGGTAATTGGACAAACAATAGTTAACGTTAAGAAAACATCATGCGGCAAACACCAATGGATAGACGATTTATGTGGTTTTGGAGATTTCCGTAATTTCCTAGATTATATGGATTTCGATGATTTATATGATTTTAACAATTACCGTGATTTTGATTTCTGTGATGATTTCTTTGATTACAACAAGAATCAAAATCAAAAAAATTCTTGGAATAAAGATAAGAAGTATAAAGATTGCCTAGACTTTGAGGATTTTTTCGATTTTAAAGATTCAAAAGACTTTAAAGACTATTCGATATTCAAGAATTGGTCATGCAATTAAGAATCTAAAAGCTTAATGAATTCAAACGCTTTAAGACTTTTTAGACTTTAAGATTGTTTGAACTGAAAATTATTTTAGTTATCGGATAGGGAGGGAATTATTTAATTCCCTCCCTATCCATACACCGTACGTCAGACTGCCTAACAATTATTTTTAATGGTATGCCGAAAGCATAAGCTTAGATTTTTTAGTTTTTGATAACTAATAAATTTATGTCAATTGTTTTTTTAATTGTATCACCTACAGAATTATCATAATAACTATATTCAATATTTCCTTCATTATTTATTTTTAACTCTGGCGAATAGCTTTCATTACTAATATTAAATTCACCTATTTTGTCATAATACCCAATTTTAAAATCTTTAGTTATATAGTACATTCTATAAATATTTAAATTACTTGAACCATATTGTCCAAGCAACAATTCATAATTCCCATCCTTATTATAGTCTTTTAAAGTTATATTCACCTTATCTTTAATTGTAAACTCATCCCATTCATGTATCTCATAGGAATCTATAACACGACCGTCTAAGGAATCAATAATACATAACTTAAATTTTCCTGTCCAATTCCCTCCAAAATTACTTCCAGGAGTATATTCTTCATAATATTCACCCTTATACAATCTTAGCGATAATATATAATTATCTTTATTCATATTATTTAATGAACAACTTCCTAAAGTTACCTCTGTTTTAACAATAATATTTTCTTTTTCATTATTTTTTTTATCGTTTTCACTTTTACTAACTAATTCATTTCCATTACAACTACATAAAAGCGTAGAAATAAGTAGCATTGCGCAAAGTGAATGCTTTATTTTCATAATTATGTCCATGTCCCGCATTCTACACAAGAACCACATGAAAGAAATGACATGGACTCGGCACCTCCTTTTTTATTTTTTTAATTTTTTATTTCACACTTATGTCTCCATATTCACGTTAAAATGTTAATCTGTTATAAACTATTCAGGTTTTATCCCTTTATTTAGCCACTCAACAAATTGATTTTCAGTAATAATACTTATTCCCAATTCTTTTGCTTTCTTATTTTTAGATGAACCAGATAGATTATCATTATTTATTAAGTAATGAGTCTTTGAGGTTACTGAGCCAGTCACTTTACCGCCTCGTTCTTCAATTATATCCTTTACTTCATCTCTGTTTTTAAATTGTTCAACTGAGCCTGTAATAACGAAATTAATATTTTCAAATATCAACTCTGCCTCGGATGTCTTTACGCTTTCTAGCTCTATTTCATTAAGTAGATCTGCTATTATGACCTGCTTTTTTTCATCCTTGAAAAACTTAACATAGGACTGAGCCATTATATCCCCAATACCACCAATTTCAATTAACTGCTCATACTCAGCACTAACAATTTGATTCCAATCATATTTAAAGTTCTTACAAATCAACTTTGCATTTGATAATCCCACAGTTGGAATGCCTAAGCTGTAAAGCAGTCTAATGGTAGTTGTCTTTCTTGCTTTATTGATAGAAGCGATTAATTTATTAAAAGACTTTTCCCCTAGACCCTCCATATTAACAATTTCTTCCTTATATCTATCCAAATTGAATATATCAGCAAGCTCTTTTACTAGTCCATTTGCAATCAGCTTTTCAATTGTTGCTTCTGATAAACCTTCTATATTCATTGCATCCCTGCTAACAAAATGAGTAAAGGATTTTATCTGCTTCGCTAGACATTCCTCATTAGGGCAATATAAAAACTTAATACCACTTTCCTGTTTTAGTTCCGTTTTTCCTTGACAGACAGGACAGGTTTCAGGTATTTCAGTCATACCGCTTCTGGTCAAATTTTCAGATATCTGAGGGATAATCATATTAGCTTTATATACACCTATCGTGTCACCTATTCCAAGCTCCAAACCCTCCATAATGCTAATATTGTGTATGCTAGCTCTGCTAACTGTTGTTCCCTCAAGCTCCACAGGTTCAAATATCGCAATTGGATTAATCAAGCCTGTTCTAGAAGCACTCCATTCTATCTCTAAAAGCTTTGTTTCCTTAATCTCATCACGCCATTTAAAAGCTATAGAATCTCTAGGAAACTTTGAAGTTGAGCCTAAACTCTCTCCATATTCTATATCATCATACATTAAAACTAAGCCATCAGATGGAAAATCATTTTCTGTAATTTTCTGTTCAAACCAAGAAACTGCATCTTCTATATTAAATGAATTTACCTCTTTAAAGTCAACAACATCAAATCCTTGACTTTTGAGCCAATTCATTTGAGTCATTCTTGAGTTTTCAAATTCTAAATTATCTGCTTTGACTAATGAAAACGCGAAGAAATGCACATTTCTTTCAGAAGTAATCTTATTATTCAACTGTCTAACTGAGCCACTGCATAAATTTCTAGGATTTTTGTATTTAGCATTTACATCATCTATTTGGCTGTTTATTCTTTCAAAATCAGAATATTTAATTATGGCTTCCCCTCTTAAAATTAAACTTCCCTTATATTCAATGTTAAGTGGAATGTTAGTAAAAACTTTTACATTATTTGTTATTACCTCACCAACCTCACCAGTTCCCCTTGTAACAGCCTTTACAAGCTTACCTTCCTCATAAGTCAATACAATAGTAAGTCCATCCAATTTCCATGAAAGTACTCCATTCTGTTGACCAAGCCATTCCTTTAATATGCTTACTTCCTTTGTTTTGTCCAAAGATAGCATGGGCTTTTCATGACGTTCTTTTGGCAAGTTGCTGAGTAATTCATATCCAACATGTATTGTTGGACTATTTGAAAGCACAATGCCTGTCTCTTTTTCAAGCTCTAATAATTCATCATATAGCCTGTCATATTCTATATTTGGCATAATTTCAGTATTTTCCTGATAATAAGCCTTAGCTGCCCTGTTTAATATTTCAATCTTATCTTTCATCAATTGTAGTTTGCTATTTTTGTCGTTCATGCTTATTGTCCTCCGATTTTATTCCTACGTAATAAAATTCCTTCGTAGTACATTCATAGTAAAATCCATTTTTAATAAATACTACTCTTCAAAAGTTCTATTCCTTTTATATTTGTAACTAAACTTTCTCGGCTGAAAATTGCGATATAAAAAAGATTACCTTCTGGATGCTCTTGTATTTCTAGTATTTCTATTTTTAAAAAATGTTCTATAAACGGCAAATATAGATATTGCCAGCCAGACAACTCCCCATACTATAGCAGGAATATGAGTTAAATCAGCCAATTGAACAGCGTCAGTTCTAGGCATTGCACCTAGCCTAAACAAGTCAAATTGATAGTTTATCTGCATTAAAATTGTATCCACAAAGGTGTCATAAATTGCGTATGTAATGCTTCCAATACCAATAATCTCAATTACCCAATCATTTAATTTTTCATTTTGAATCATGTACACAACAATTGCAAATCCAGCAAATACTACTGAATAAAGCATTGTAAATGATATAACACCTGAAAACTTAAAGGTTACAGCTAGAAAAATAATTGCTATAACACCAATTATGTACTTTTTAAATCTAGTATTTTTAAGTAGCAATATACAGATTGCAAACAGAACACTTCCTAAATATCCACCATTTGCAATAAGAAAGGCTGATAGCCAATCCTTTGGCAATGATGTAACATATCCGCTCTCATTAAAATATATTTTTAATCCAGTTATATTACTACCCGTAATCAAAGCCATAAACGCATGTCCCAGCTCGTGTAAAAAGACTGTAAAAAGCTTTATCGGTTTAAAAACAATAGTGTTCCATAAAACCATAAGCGCTATAAATATCACAAAAAATCTTCCTGTTTGCTTCATATTTTCCCCCTAGAACATTTTATACTTATTATTCAACTTTCCCCACCCCAAAAATCTACCGGTGTTCAAACTTATCAATGATTTGTTGACAAAATAATTGCTTAATCTCACAACCTAAAAACCAAAGCGAAGCCACCACTTAAAGAAGTATGAAACATTTTTTTTGCCTCGTTATAATGCCTAGATTCTAAATGAAATTTTTCGATTGTAGAAAAATTTCATTACATCAGCGGCATTTCAAAGAGGCAGGAGATATTCTCACCGTCTGAAAAACAATGCGGTACCCGACTCTTATATAAGCGAGGGACATTTTTTGCCTCGTTATAAATTATAACCTGTGATGAGATAAAAATAAAGCTATTCTCATCGCTTAGAAACCAAAGCAGTACCCGCCACTTGTAGGAGTGGAGGACATTTTCTTGCCTCGTTATATTTCCCAATAACCATTATATGATAGCCTGAAGACATTAGGAACAGTAAAATAAAATGCACCGCCAATATATTAAGAACAAAGTCAATAAGTGCGTTTGACTAAAGTCAATAAGTGCGTTTGACTAAAGTCAATAAATACGTTTGACTAAAGTCAATAAATGATCTTGACTAAAGTCAATTACTGTAGGCTAAACCTTCCTAGATGTCATAAAATAATCCAACCCAAGCTGAGTTAAAAGTATAATTCGCATAGAGAGCAAAGGTTTAGAACAGTAATTGGCTTTAGTAGTTTATCTGATTTCTAATTTACATAATTATTAACATCTTTAAGTGTTATACCTTGATGTAATGCCATATTAAGACCATTTGCCACAACCTTTGATACTCTGCTTATAATATCATCTATTTCTTTGGGTGTAACTATTAACTTTCCCACAAATGGATTTAAGGATTCTTTTAGCAGTTCATATTTTTGGTCTCTGTCCAAGTTTTTTAGCATATTGTAGAAATCAGTTCCTTCGGGAGCTTCCTTTATCATGCTGTCAATTACCAAATCCATAGCATCATTTGTTAATGTGGCAGCATCAACCACAGTTGGAACTCCTATAGCAATAACAGGCATCCCTACTGTGCTCTTACTGATTTCCATTCTTTTATTTCCAACTCCTCCCCCTGGAGCAATACCAGTATCGGCTATTTGGATGGTAGTGCTTACACGTTCCATGCTTCTAGCTGCCAAAGCATCTATTGCTATCAAAACATCAGGTTTAACTCTTTCTACTATTCCCTTTACTATCTCTCCAGTTTCAATACCTGTAATTCCAAGAACTCCTGGAGACACAGCACACACAGGTCTTATTCCCTTATCCACATGCTCAGGTACATACTCCAATAAATGCTTTGTTACCATTAGGTTTGAAACTACTTTTGGACCTAATGCATCTGGTGTAACATTCCAGTTGCCTAATCCAATAACTAAAATTGTAGAATTCTCTTTTAACTGTAGTAATGAATTTAATTCTTTTGACATCATGTTAATTGTCTTTTCGTTAAGTTCAGTGTCATCATCCTTTAAATGCGGAATTTCCAATGTAATATAGTTTCCCATTGGCTTACCAATGGCGGCTTCACCAGTAGGTGATGTTATACGAACTCTTGTAATTTTAACTTCTTCATCTCCGGCATCTTCAAGGACTACGCCCGGCGGTGTTCTGTTTTCCTGCGCCTGTTGTTTTGCTTCACTGCTATTCATGAAAATTTCATGTGCTTCAATTGCTAAATCTGTAATCCTATTTGAATTGTTTACCATATCCTGTTTATTCCTTTCATATTTACTAAAAAAGCATTCTGCTTTTATTATTTCAAATTAAAATGTTTTTAGTATGAAAGTTTAAATTCTATTGATTTAGTAATACCAACTTGTGAATTTACATGCTTTTTAATAATTTGATTTCTTTTACATTCCTTTGGTTAGTTATGCAATCTTACTCTACAAATCTTTTTCTATTATATAATAAAATTAACAAACAAGTCTTCCTTCCTTTTATACTAATCTCCACCAGTGTTAGCACGAAATTTGAGTAAAGACGTAATTAGAGAACCTCTAATTAACAAGAGGTTCTCTAATTTATTACACTACAGCATCCACTTTTTTTGAAGTTAAACTTTCAAATCAGCTCCCATTACTCCAATGATTTCACCAGCTTCTGATTTTATTGGTATTGATATTGTAATACAAGGATTTTTACTAATTGCTGATACATAAACCTGTGAAACAAAATCCTCTCCTTGGAGGCTTTTTTTAAACCATTCTCTTACATTTGCATTAGCAATGCCTGCTTGTGGAATTGAACATATAAACCTACCCTTAGCATCATTGCTCCAGATTGCTTCCATAAATTCATGTTCAATCAATAATTCATTCATTTTATCTCTATGTATAGTCTTATCCATCTTCTGTATGCCTGAGACTGAAGCTAATTCCCTAATGACATTGAACATCTTAAAAATTTTCTTTTCTTTTTCTTCGTTATTCATGTATAAATTTATTAACTCATTAGGATTTATTAACTCGGTCAAATTTTTGGAAGCTTCATTTAGACGAATACTCATTTCTGCCATTTCTTGTATATCATCCTTTTGCTTTAGCACAGAAGCTGTAACCTCATTTACTCTTAAAGCATTGGTATCTATTAATTTTTCAACATCGTTTATTTTACCAACTATATGATTTGCATATTCGGATTCATTCTCAGATATACTTATAATTTTCATAGACATATCAAGTACTTCACAAAATGAATTATTTATGTTTTCAAGATTTTCCTCAATGCCCTTAGAAACTTGTACACCTCTTTCTACCTTTATTGCATTCTCTTCTACTACTTTATTAACACTACTTACCTCTTCCTCTATAGTACTTATTAATATTTTAATCTCTTTTACCGAATTTTCACTTTCTGCAGCTAGTTTTCTAATTTCTTCTGCCACAACAGCAAATCCTTTTCCGGCTTCACCAGCTCTTGAGGATTCAATTGATGCATTTAATGCCAATAAGTGTGTTTGTTTTGAAATGTTATTAACTGTTCCCAAAATTTTAACAATTTCTTTAGAGCTATTTGAAAGCAAATCCATATACTTAATGGTTACATTTGAAGAGTCCTGTATTTCAGCAATCGTGTTTACAATTTTGTAAATTTCTTCTTTGCTTGCTTTTATTACAGTGCCTGCACATGAATTAATTAATTGTAGCTGAGTAGATGTCCCTCTTGTATCTTCAACAAGAATAATAACATTTTTTACGTCCTTTAAAATATTACTAATATCTTCATTAACCTGCTCATTTAAATCTGCCATCTCAACTGTCTCAGCATACACTTGCTGTGAAAAACTATTATTTTCATCAATATTCACACATAATTGTTCCGAAACAGAAGCTACCTGACTAGAGGATACATGAAGTTCAATATTTAATTTTTTCAAATCCTTTTTTAACTTATATATAAGTGCTTCTTTTTTTGCAATTAATTTATTTTTTCGTATAATTAATATACAACTTACTACTAAAGCCACAAATAATACAATTATCAAGCCATACATCATTTTAAGCCCCCCAAACAACTCAAGTTGGTGAGCTGACATCACTTATATAAAAAGCGTGACAGGTTCACCCTAATCACGCCATTGTATTTAGTTTAACTTGGTTAGTTATATTTTTTGTAAATTATTGTATCATATTCAAAATTCCTTTTCAAGTATCCAAAATAGCTGTGTTGTTGAAATCGCAAAGCTTCAATACTTGCATGATTTTAAGAAGTAACGGAATATATTTTAAAACTAGACAACTCAGTTTAAGTCCGGCCACCTTTGACTATTTTCAAAATTTGCTGAAAATGATTGAGCATCATGAATAATTTCATTTGGATATTGCATAAATTCTAATAATTTAATTGCATTCCGTGTAGTGGTCCTACCTTTATATATCTTATAATCAAAATTTATACCATTATCAGTGATCTGCTCCCTAAAGTGAAAATTCTGGTATAAATTCTTTAGAATATCCGTCAGCTCAATATCATGTGAAGCTGCAATGCAAAGGCAGTTTTCCCCTGATAACCATTTTAATGTAGCAACAGATGCAGCAATTCTCTCTATGGTATTAGTACCTTTTAATATCTCATCAATAAAGCATAAACAGCGTATTTCCTCATTAATGGTAGCAAGTATCCTTTTTAATGATTTTATTTCCGCTATAAAATAACTATCTCCTTCAATGACGTTATCATTAATAGTCATAGATGTTATAACAAGTGATGGTTTTAAACTAAAACTTCTTGCTGCGCATGTATAAATCGTTTGCGCGAATATGCAATTTATAGCTACTGCTTTTACATAGGTTGATTTTCCAGACGCATTGGAGCCTGTTATTATTGCATCCATTGTCAGTGTAACAGGATTACTTACAGGGTTATCAACTAAAGGATGATACATATCCTCCGCAATAATATCATCATTTTCAGAAAAGACAGGAGTACTATAGTATTCAACACTTTTTCTATATGAAGCTACAGATATAGCTGCATCAAGTTTCCCAATTTCCAACCATAACTGATGAAACATTTCTCTGTTCTTACATATAATGTTCAGTATTCTATTGTAACTTGTATAATCCGTCAAAAAGATAATTTTAATATATTCAAGTAGAAAACCCATGTCACCCACAGGCTTTGATAAAACTATATTTGCAAAGCCTATAATTTTCTTAAAAACACAATATAATTCAGATATTTTATCAGTCTGCGCCTTGATTCTATCATCTTTTATCTTAGACAGCTCTGCTGAACACATTATAATATATGTTATGTATTCTATACTCTCTTGTTGAGATTCAACTTCAAGTTTATTTTTGTAATACACTATACCATTTATTATTGATGTAGCTATAAACATATACACAGCATATCTGAAATTAATTATCATAATTAGTGCGGAAGCAACAGGTAATAGTGCAAGCATTTGAAATACAATACTATTTTTTAACCTTTTTCTCTCTGGTGAAAATATGAATTCAGATACATTATTATAGTCTTTCTTACCAAGCTTCACTAAAATAAATGATATCTTTTTTCTCAAGCCATCATTATCACTCATTTTCTGTATGATCTGGCCAAAATCAGAAATCTTATCCAAGTCAAAGTCTGGCTCATGCAGTTTGGCATACAGGTATTCGGCACCCGCACTTGAAAATGTTGCATTTATACGTTTAAAAACTTCATCCATACTTAAGTCATTCCATGTTATCTTATCAATAAAATATTTTGAATTAACATTATTAATCTTCTTTATCCAGTATGCCGATACACTATCGATTTTGTCGCTACTATTCTCAATTGGAATCTTTCCCCACTTTAATTTTATTATTTCTTCGATTTTTTTGCGGTTTCTATGTATATTAATAATTATAATAACAGCTATGAATAAAACTATTCCTATGACACAAATAAATGTAATCAGATTAAAAACCTCCTAGCTACAAGTAATAACAGATTAAAGATTTTAATTTCTTATAACAACTTCTCTTAAACACTTTATATCTTCCATTAATAGAATTATATCCCTTTGCGCACTAAAATTTCAATCCAATTACAGCTATTTACAACACAATTTAAATAATTAGGTTACTTACTGCCTTACACCTTGAACCTATTATTTTTTCTTTTATTGCTACCAGAAGTTTATGAGTTATTTAATAAAATCATAAAATTAGAAAATTCTAGGTTTTTACTTGCTTTTTATTATTTTTCGTGGTAGAATATCATCTGTTACGGGCAAGAAGCGGTTTATCGACCGATTAAATATTATAAGTAATTTTTGCTCATGAATTAAGCAAATTTAGGCTCGCAGGAGGTGAATACTTTGCCAAACATAAAATCAGCTATAAAGAGAGTTAAAGTAACTGAGGCTAAGACTTTACAAAACACTATTAAAAAGTCAGCTCTTAAGACTTCTATAAAGAAATGTAAAGAAGCTATTACAGCTAAATCAGATGTAGCTTCTGATTCATACAAATCAACTACTAAGGCTTTAGATAAGGCCGTAGCTAAGAATTTACTTCATAAGAACAATGCTGCGAGAAAGAAATCTAGATTAGCAAAGGCTTTAAATGCAGCAAAATAATTTTTAATTATAAAACAAAAACTCAGATATCTTATCTGAGTTTTTATTTTTTTCCCTGTGATACGGCTTGTACACATATGTGCCCAGCGTTATACGAATTTGACAAACACCTGATTAGCTAAATCCAGACCTAATCTGGTAAGCGTTACAACTTCCCCATCAATTTCAATTAGGCTGTTTTTTTGGAGTTCATCAAAACTTTCTTTATATAAATCAAACATATCCCTGTTAAACAACTTCTTAAAGTCTGTATTACTTACACCTTGATTTAATCTAAGCCCCAAAAACATATACTCTGATATTTTATCAGAACATTCAAGCTTAAATTGTTCTTCAATAGGCTTAATTCCCTTTTCTATGTCCTTAATATATTCTTCAACAGAACACTTATTTGAAAATCTTTCACATTTTAATAAAGAATGAGAACCAGTACCCAAGCCTAAATAATCTTCACATTTCCAATATATCAGGTTGTGCTTGCACTGATGGCCTTCCTTGGAAAAGTTTGATAACTCGTACTGATTAAAACCATTTTGCTTTAAATAATCAATTGCATAGTGATACATATTTCTGTCAAGCTCGTCTTCAACCTGTACTAACTCACCATTTTCCAGCATGTCACCAAACTTTGTCCCATCTTCAATTTTCAAGCTATATGCTGAAATATGTGTAATATCCAAATCAACTAAGACTTTTAAGGTTTCTGTCCAATCCCCCATTGTCTGACCGGGGATTCCAAATATCACATCAGCATTTATGTTATTAAATCCTGCTTTTTTTGCTAACTGCACGCTGGATATAAAGTCATCAGTTGAATGTCGCCTTCCCAAATATTTTAACAAATTGCTCTGGTAAGCCTGTAGTCCAATACTTATCCTGTTGATCCCACAGCTTCTATATGCCGTCAGTTTATCAAGTTCAAGAGTACCCGGATTGCTTTCTATGCTTATCTCACAGCTTTCAGCTATATTGAAATTTATTTTGCACATATCCAGTATTCCAGTTATGTACTGATGGTTAACGCAAGAAGGTGTTCCCCCTCCTATAAAAATTGTTTCAATAGAATTGTTTTTCATTGTTTCTGCATAAAGCTCAATTTCTTTTTTCATAGCATTAAAGTAGCTTTCCTCAAAATAAAGCTTTCCTGCATATGAATTAAAATCACAATAGTTACATTTTGAGCTACAAAAAGGAACGTGAATATATAAACCTGATTTCGTCATTGTTGACATAATTTATCTCCTCATACTAACCTCCACGCCAACTTTCAGCATTAGAAATACTTTTTGATATCGTGGAGGTACGCAATTTTTTTTATCTTTGCAAACACATTCTTATTCTACTAACCTCCACGCCAACTTTCAGCATTAAGAATACTTTTTGATACCGTGGAGACACGCATTTTTGTTATTGCACATACATTCTTTATTCTCCACAACCAAAATTAGTAACAGAGTTCTTGGCTATTTGTGGGAGGTTTAACCAACATCATTTATCAAAAATTATTTCTACATAAATTTTATTACAAAACAAATCATGTGGCAACTTTTCATAAATGCTATTAATTCTTTGCTCATTTATAGAGTTTTTCGACATACTTGAGGACAGTTTCACGAGTTCAAAAAATATTTATTTACTAATAGAATAATTAATGAAATAATGAGGTATATAACCAATTATTTTACAATAAATAATCATTTAAGGGGGAATTATCTTGAAGAAAGTACTTTGTTCTGTATTAGCACTGGCAATATCAATAACATTACCAGTGATGTTTGAAACTCCAAATGTATATGCTGAAAGTGTGCGTCAAATTTCTTTTGGCACAACTCTCAATGCAGAGAATGTAATTCTTTCATCTCAGGCTCTTGCAAAGTCAATTTCCAAACCCGGCTCCTCACAGTGGCAGGCAAAAGGCGATCAGCTTAGGACTTACTATTTTTCCGAAGCTAATACTACCGAACGCTACCGACTCTGTGTTCCAACCAATTGGGATGGCAAATCAAAGCTGCCGCTGGTCATGTTCCTGCATGGAGCTGGAAATGACGAGAGTTCATATTTGGTTCAGAACAACAAACAAATGATCAATCTTGCCATGGAGCACGGATACATATTGGTCTCACCTATTGGTCATACTGGTGCATATGGAAACTTCCTAAGACTTTCGGCTCCTTTCGGCAAACCGGATGAAGCAGCGAAGCTCATGTCTCAAGTTACAGAGGATAGCGAACGCACAAATGAACTCAGTGAAAAAGATGTAATCAATGTATTGGAAATAGTATTAAACGAATATCCCATTGACACAGGTTCGGTATTTCTTACTGGACACTCCATGGGTAGTGGAGGCACATGGTATATTGGTGGTAAATATTCTAAATACTGGACGGCTCTAGCACCTATGTCGGGACCATTTGTACAGGAAACAGACTATCCATGGGATAATGTACGAAATACTCCAATCTTTATAACTGAAGGAACTCAGGCACCATCATTAAGTTCAAGCAGGTTATTAAATTCATGGATGACAAATAAAGGTTACAAAAACGAATATAAGGAAGTAAATGCAGACCATCCGGGGATGGTACCTATGGTGTTGCCTGATGTTTTTGATTTTTTTGACCGTTGCAGAACAACTTCACCAACAGTTCTTGAAGGTGATGTTAATGGTGACGGTGCTTTTAATTCACTTGATTTTGCAACGTTCAGAATGATTTTGTTAGGTATGAATGTCAATAAATACGAGTTCTGGGACAAGGCTGCAGATATGAATGGTGATGGAGCTCAAGATGCTATAGATTTTGCATTGATGAAAAAGAAGCTTCTATGAGAAAAGTCGAACTAATTGTAAAACCACTATTTAATAAAGACACCACTTTATAGAGACACTATTTTATAAGAGGCATTTTGAATAAAAGATAAAGCGCCCCTGCTGTGCGCACAACAGAAATTCCCGATAAGGTTCTTGTCGGGAATTTCTGTTTTCATCTTACCCTTTTATCTTGTATAATTCTTCATGATTAGACATTTTTTTATGTTCTGTACTTATCTTAATAGGTTATGTTATGATATACTAGTTGAAGATTTGATATTTACACTTAATAAAAATTTTAAGAAATATTTAAAGGTGGTGCCAAATCCATGTCATTATTTATTAATATGAGGCATGGAAATTTAAAATGGAAAACAATATATTAGACACAAAATCTTTTTACAAAATGGCATTTGCACTTATATTGCCAATGGCCATGCAAAACTTATTATCAGTAGGTATAAATTCTATAGATGTCCTTATGCTTGGTAATGTCAGTGAAACAGTACTTTCTGCAGCGTCCTTAGCTGGACAGGTTCAATTTATTATGACACTGATTTTCTTTGGCTTAACCTCAGGTGCCGCAGTTTTGACTGCTCAATACTGGGGAAAAGGTGATATATCTACTATTGAAAAAGTCATGGGAATTTGTATGAGATTTTCGCTACTGATAGCAATATTTTTTACAGTAGCTGTAATGCTATTCCCAGCACAAATCATGCATATTTTTACCACTGAAGAACCTGTTATTGCTGAAGGTGTTAAGTACTTGAGAATTATTGCGATATCGTATATTTTCATGTCTATCACTATGATTTATTTAAATGTAATGAGAAGTGTTGAGCGCGTTTTAGTTTCTACTGTTATATATCTAGTCTCTTTTGCTGTAAATTTAGGGCTCGCTTCACTATTCATTTTAGGAGCATTTGGGTTTCCAAAGCTAGGAATTCAAGGAGCAGCTCTTGCAACCGTATCAGCAAGAGCAATTGAGCTTATTTGTGTTTTTATTTATGCAAAGAAGATTAATAAAACTATTAACTTTAAGTTTGCCAACTTATTTGTTCGTGATAAAGTTATTTTCCATGACTTTCTTGTATACTCCATACCCGTTACTTTAAATGAGCTAATGTGGGGTACAGGGGTAGCTATGAATGCTGTTGTAATTGGGCATTTAGGAAGTTCTGTTGTTTCTGCCAACTCAGTTGCACAGATAACAAGACAACTGGCCACTGTTATAGCCTTTGGTATAGCTAATGCTACTGCTATTACTATTGGTAAGACTATCGGTGAAAATAATACCGAAGCTGCAAAAGTTTACGCTAGCCGCTTCACCAAATTAAGCATATTAGCAGGCTTATTTGGTGGACTAATTATTCTCATTGTACGGCCGGTTTTAATGTCATCTCTCAATCTCAGTGCTCAAACTCAAGGTTATCTTTCAACAATGATGTTTATAATGTCCTATTTTGTTGTTGCACAGGCCTTTAATACAACAATGATTGTTGGAACTTTCCGAGGCGGCGGAGATACAAAATTCGGTCTATTTCTTGATGTATCCACAATGTGGGGCGGCTCAATTTTGGTAGGCGCATTAGCAGCTTTTGTTTTCAAATGGAGCGTACCAGTTGTGTATATAATATTAATGAGTGACGAACTTCTTAAAGTACCTCTTGCTACTTGGAGATACAAAAGCAAAAAATGGCTGAATAATGTGACGAGGGATGTATTTTAAGCTTATTAAACTAATTCTTAGAATATAATTACTTTTATAGTTTAAGATGATTTTTTGACACAATATATAAGATAATCTCTTTAAGTACTTGTTTTCTTTAAATAACAAGTACTTATTTACGTTATATAGGATAACCATATCTAAAGATTATACAATAATTCACAGTACAAATTTTCAAAACTATATTACTACTAATTTATATTCAAATATATTTTCTTGTATATTTTTTTCTAATATGTAAACTTCAAAATCATGAATTTCACCTAATATTTTCATTTTTTTCTCTGCAAACAACTGTACTATAGTCGCCTCTATTTCTATTGGCAATTTTGTTAATTTTAACTTATTTTCAATTAATGGATTAGTAATACCTGATGATATTTTTGTTGATTCTAATAATTTCTCAGCAAGCTTTCTTAACTTTTCTTGGTCAAAATACCTTGTTGCAATACCTAACTTTTGAGTTTCACAATATTCAGACATATACTGTAATAAACAATTCTTATGTCGTACAGAAGCTTCTATTTGTGAAATATAATCTATAATTTCCCTAACTGGTATTTTTCTTAGTTTTTCCGATTCCCACATCACATCAAATGCAATTATATTCCTTTTCATATCAAAAATGTATGTATGAACCTCTTTTAAATTATCATCAACGAAAAAGCATAATATATCTGCTGTTTTGCATCCGTGTTTTTTAACAAATTCTGGTTTGAACTCATATCCAAATATACCATATTGATTATCATTTACCATAAACTCTAACTCAACTACATCATTTAAATCATCTTGTTGTTCAATAATTTTTATGGTTTGATTTTTTTCAACTTTGTATAATCCACCTTTTGGTATATTATTTACATCTTTTATCTGTTTCAAATTTAGTTCCATTTCATATCTCCAATATTGTTTTTGATTCATTATATAAATTCAACACAGAGTCATTAAACATATCAAATTGATACCCTGTGTGCTGGTTAAAGTATACTTCTTTTACTATACTTTTTCCGCTATTAATATTTTCAAATTGATAAATATGAATGTTTTGATTTTTCAAAAGATCGCTTTGTGTCATTCTGGTTTTTTTCAATATTTCGCTTTTCTTTTCTTTTGATAATTTTGAAAGTGACAATAATAGCAAATTATTAATTTTAGTTGCCATAGTATCACTATGCGTACTCACAATTAACTTTGTTCCAGAATTGTTTAATCGGCTTAATAACCTTGCCATTTCAACTTGCTTACTAGGATGTAAACTCGTTTCAATCTCATCAATAATTAAGTACTGTGGATTTCTATCGTCTGATAACTGTAAAATTAATGGAGTCAATTCATTAATCATTGATGATGTTAAGTATAATGGAATTATATTCGTGCAGTTTTGTGGAGTGTATTCAATTTTATTATCACTGTTTAAAGATAGATGTCCTTCAATAATATTTTCTTCTATAAAACTAATAAGTTTACTATTCTGTTGTACCTTCTTTTCATTAACTTTTGCAGTCTGTAAAAATCTCAAAAAATCATAAACAGGCATTGTTAATCCATATTTATTTTTATTTTGATTTTGTTCATTATTACTAAAAACAGTAATTAATTCGTCTGTCTTTTTTGCAAAAAATTCTCTATACAATAATAACAATCCAGTTCTTGATGCTGGTATAAACAAATAGTTTTCTTTTTCATTTAGATTGAGTATGTGTTGAATAATAGAACTGCTGAAAACATCTTCATTTTCATCACGCATGCTTACTGTTATCGAATCAACAGTACTCTTATTTTTATTATTAAAAGAACCCGCTACCATAACAGAAAAGGGTTTATTTAAACTAAACAAATTAGTCATCAGCTTTTCTACATTAATTGTATCATTTTTCTTCGTCTTAAAACTAGTAAAAACATTAGTTATTTCCTTAATTCTATCTGATTCTAAATACTGAAATTCAAAATTATCATCTTCATCCAAAGTCAATTCTATATATAATTTATTTATTTGAATTTCCTTCTGAAAAATTTCATAAATTATTTTTTCTTTATTCTTTTCCAAATAATTATTTATACAATTCTGAATCATTTCAACAATTTCATTATTAATCCTTAATACAGTATTCTTCTTTAATTCATCTACTATTTTTTTAGTATAGGTGTCTATTGTATTAAATTGCGTTAAACGTACCAATATACCATAAATCAATTGCATTAAATATGTTTTTCCACTGTTATTATTTCCAACAAATACTGTATAATTGCTTATATTAACTTTAGCTTCTTTAATTTTCCCAAAGTCTTGTACACTAAAATAAATTTGCATAAATATCCCCTTCTAAACATCTTAATTACTAAGTAAAGTATATATTATTTACAATATATACTCAATGATTAATTTTTGTTTTCAAATTTATTTAATTTAACCATAAATACCAAAATTATAATAATGATTTATCATAGTCCTAGTTTTGTAAAAACAACTATAAAGAATAATTATAGTTGTTACTCAACCCTAAACATTTCCAATATATTGTAAAAATTATAATATAATATTTCTTGAAATAAACCTATAACTACTTTATAATATAGGTATAGTTTAACATATCGCAACAACCTGCAAGGTTTTCCTTTCAGCGAGGTGCTTTTAAAATTTCATATTGATATTTACAAATTTATTGTACTGATTCATGAGGGTTAGTCCCAAATGTAAGGCAACGAATGTATAAGTATATCAAATTAATCTCTATTAGATAAAGATTTATTCTTAGTTAAGGAGTTGTATCTTTATTAGTTAAGATTCTTATTAATTAGATAAATTCTTAATTAATTTAGTTAAGTACTTATTTATTAGCTTGAATTTTAGTTTGTTATCTAAGAATCTTTATTATCAAGAGTTTAATTTTTCTAGACTATATTATCCTTGTGCCTTACGGTATAAGGATTTTTTATTTGTAAAAAGGCTTTATGATAAATAATACTAATTCGCATAAAAAATATTAGTTAATATTTTTTATCATCACTAACGTGATGTTGTAGTAGAGCCACAAGCTCTTAGTATTGAACAACGTTTGCACATGTTACGTCGCATACTGCGACTATATAAACGGTTGCTAACCGTTTATATGCAAACTAGTATAAGGGGCTATAGATGGTTGCAATAACTAAATTAATTTATTAAAGGGGGTTGAAATCCATGCCCATGCTTTTGTGTAAGGCGTGGATATAATTATGCAAACAAGAATTGCTGCTGTAAGTATTATTATTGAAAATCCTGACTCTGTTGAGAAATTGAACACAGTTCTTCATGACTATAGCAAATATATTATAGGGCGAATGGGTATTCCCTATCAAAAACGAGATATCTCTATTATCAGTATAGTTATGGATGCACCAAATGATGTAATAAGTGCATTGTCCGGAAAATTAGGAATGATTCCGAATATAACTGCAAAAACCGCTTACTCAAAGCTTTTTGATGAAGAATAAACTAGAAGAATAATTTTAAAAGCTGAATTAAGTGCTAACAATCAAGCTCAGAAACTGTATATATTCAAAAAAAAGTATGGTTATAATAACACTGCTGATTTAGTGTAAAAAAGAATCCTATTGGGGATTTGAATTATAAGGCACTATAAGTGGTACTGATCTGAATTACTATAACTGCCTTGCATGAATCTAATATTTTAGAAATCTAATGCTTGAAATAATTTCACTACCATTTGCTTTTAAAAAACAGAAAGGAGCAATTTATGAGCCTAAATGATACACCACGAGCTAACCGCCTTCATATAGGTATTTTTGGAAAGAGAAACAGCGGAAAATCTTCACTAATTAACGCCATTACAGGTCATGATACCGCTTTAGTATCTGATTTTGCCGGCACAACAACAGACCCGGTATATAAAGCCATGGAGATTCATCCTATTGGTCCATGCGTTTTAATTGATACAGCTGGCTTTGACGATGAAGGCTCCATTGGTAAATTAAGAGTTGAAAAATCCAAAGAAGCCGCTAAAAAAACAGACATTGCGTTAATGGTATTTAGCGGAGATAGCCCTATTGATGTTGAAAAGGAATGGGTTAATACATTTAAGAAGAGGAATATTCCAACTATCGCAGTACTAAACAAAGCTGATTTAATTAAAGACATTGATGTTGCCAGCAAAAATATTGAGAATTGTATAGGAATTAAACCAATTGTTGTAAGTAGTATTAAAGACGCAAGCTGCCAAGTAGGTACTGCATTTGCAAACGAGACTAAAAACGGTATTGACCAGAACTGTCAAGTCAACAATGTGTTTCCTAATAGATACAAAAATGGAATTGATCAGATTCGAACAGCTATAATGCGCCATCTCCCAGAGGATTATGACACACAAACAATTACAGGCAGTATTGTTAAGGATGGAGATATTGTATTGCTTGTAATGCCACAGGATATTCAAGCCCCCAAAGGTCGTTTGATTCTTCCCCAAGTACAAACGCTGAGAGAGTTGCTAGACCGAAAATGTATAGTTCTAAGTGCCACAACTGACAAACTTGATGAGGCTCTAAAATCGTTGAGCTCTCCCCCGGCCGTTATAATTACCGACTCACAGGTTTTTAAAACAGTTTATGAAAGGAAGCCAAAAGAAAGTAAGCTCACTTCATTTTCGGTACTATTTGCCGGATATAAAGGCGATTTGGACTATTATACAAAAAGTGTTGTAGCTATCGATAATTTAACTGAAAGCTCAATAGTTCTTATCGCTGAAGCCTGCACGCATGCCCCGCTTTCTGAAGATATTGGAAGAGAGAAAATCCCAGCACTTTTGCGTAAAAAAGTTGGGCAAAATCTCACTATTGATATTGTTAGCGGAACTGACTTCCCTGATGATCTGACTAAATATGATTTGGTAATTCAGTGCGGAGCGTGTATGTTCAACCGCAAGTATGTTATTTCAAGAATTGAAAAAGCCCATGAGCAAGAAGTTCCTATGACAAACTATGGAATTGTAATTGCTTATTTATCAGGAATACTTGACAAGATTAGTCTGAGATAAAACAGTAAATGTATTCAATTTGCGATAGAACAAGTAGCAATACTTTACAGTATTAGTTTTTATATAGAAGAGTAAATGTATTTCAATAGCGGCAGAACAAACAGGAATACTTGACAAAATCAATTTAAAATAATATTTTGCTTAAACAAATACTCGACAATATTAATATAAAATAAAATTTTGAAAAGGAGTAATAACATGTATAACGTAAAATCTATGGACTCAAATGAATTTATTGATAATGTAGAAGTTTTAGAATCTATTAATGAGGCGAAAAAGCTTTCAAAGGACAAGAATGAAATTGACAGAATATTGGCTAAGGCAAGGGAATACAAAGGTCTTACCCATAGAGAAGCGGCAGTTTTGCTAGAAATAGATGATGATGAAACTCTAGAAAAAATGTATAAAACTGCACGAGAAGTCAAGGAATCAATTTACGGAAAGAGAATTGTAATATTTGCACCGCTGTACTTATCAAATTATTGCGTAAATAATTGCAAATACTGCGGTTACAAATGTACAAATAAAATTGGTAGACATCAGCTCACCCAAGATGAACTAAGAGAAGAAGTTCGGGCTTTAGAAGCTATGGGACACAAAAGATTACTCCTTGAAGCTGGTGAGGATGATGAAAATTGCCCAATTGACTACATACTCGATTGTATAAAGACTATTTATGATGAGAAATTTGAAAACGGTTCAATTCGCAGAGTTAATATTGATATTGCTGCAACAACAGTTGAAAATTATAAGAAGCTTAAGGAAGCAAAGATTGGAACTTATTTGCTATTTCAAGAAACATATCACAAACCAACTTATCTTGATATGCATAAAGGGCCAAAGCAAAATTATGAGTGGCACACAGAAGCAATGGACAGAGCAATGCTTGGCGGTGGAATCGACGATGTAGGTATTGGCCCTTTGTTTGGTTTGTATGACTATCATTATGAAACTGTTGCACTTTTAATGCATGCTGAACATTTGGAGGCTGTTGCAGGAGTCGGCCCTCACACAATTTCCTTTCCAAGGCTTCTCCCTGCTGAAGGTGTTGATTATGAATCCTTCCCTTATTTAGTAAATGACAGGGATTTTAAAAAGCTTGTAGCAACTATCCGTCTTGCAGTTCCATACACTGGAATGATTCTTTCAACGCGTGAAAGTATTGAATTCCGTAACGAGCTTCTTGACATTGGTATTTCGCAAATGAGTGCAGGCTCTAGCGTTGGGGTTGGAGGATATGCTAAAAGAAAAACTGTAGATGAAGAAGGTGTGGAAGAAAAGCCACAATTCAACCTTGCAGATCATAGAAAGCCTATTGATGTAATAAAAGCACTTGTAAAAGATGGCTACATTCCAAGCTATTGCACAGCCTGCTACAGAGAAGGACGAACAGGCGACCGTTTTATGCCGTTGGCGAAGTCCGGTCAAATTAAAAACTGCTGTCACCCTAATGCTTTACTCACATTTGAGGAGTATATAAGTGACTACGCTGATGATGAATTAAAAGAAATGGGTCAAAAAATGATTGATGCAGAAATTCAAAACGTACCTGATGAAAGGCAAAGAGCAAGAGCTACTGAGTACCTACGTAAAATTCGTAATGGTGAAAGAGATTTGAGGTTTTAAACTTTATTTGTATGATACTATTTTCAACTATATTAAATAGCTACATCCTCTTTAATAACAAGGATGTAGCAGGCGGTTGCTACTCATGTGAGTGTTAACATGTAAAGTAATACATTACAAACATGGTAATATGTGTTAAAATATCATTGTAGAAGATATTTACCATAATAATGCATATAGAAAGGTGGTATTTTTTTGTCAACCGCAATTACATCCTTCGTTTTAGAAGTGGGGCACACTAAGGGATGGCCAAATTCACAAGAAATTGATGCAATAGCCATTACAATATCTACACCCAAAATATATGGTGGTGCAACAGATGCTAATGTTCACATTGCTCTTGCAGGACAAGATTTTTTATTAGATACTATTGGTTATGATGATTTTGAGCAAGGAAGTACTGGAGGATATAATTTTAATGTTTGTATGACTCTTGGACAATTAAGAGAATCTGAAATAAGATTATATCACGATAATACAAACTCTCACCCAGGGTGGTATTGCAAAGAAGTTAAAATTTTAATTCATTTTAAAGATAATAGTAGTTATAGAGTTTATAAGGAGTGGCCAGATATTGGTTGGTTGGCAATAGATAAGCCTCCTTATTATACACTTGAAGCAATTTTACAGAATGATATAAAAGATATTGTCAAACCTATTTTTTTAATTGAAAATCCATATAAATCCTATCCATATAATTATAAAATACAATGTCATTGTCATAGTACAAAATCTGATGGTGATGATACTCCGTATGAGATTGAAAAAGCTTATAAAGACAAAGGTTACTCATTTGTTTGTTTAACGGATCATAATCGAAATACACGTGATCCTTATGTTGATAATCTGGTTCACATTGATAGTGCTGAAGATGGCAAAAGTGACCGTCATCATATTTTAGCACTAGGAATCAATAAAGACAAATTGGATAAATCAAGAGATAAAAACTTAGATGGTACAGATGATCGTGCCTCAAGACCTTGCGAAAATATTCAAGAAAGAATCAATTATATATCTGATATTCAAGAAACAATATCTATTTTAGCCCATCCAACGGGCAGTCATTCACCCGATGGTATTGGTTTTACTTTAGATGAATTAAAAGTAAATAAAGGTTATACAGCAATTGAGATTTGTAATGCTGCAGCAAGTTTTCCCATTTGGAGTGTGTACTCTAATTATGATACTAATAACGCTACTACTGAGAGCTGGTGGGATGAAACTTTAAAATATAAAAAATATGCTATTTGGGGATTTGCAAATGACGATTGTCACAATATAAACGGAATAGAATTTAATCGTTGCTGGAATGTGGTTAATTGTAATTCAAATTTTTCAGGGTTTTTACCTTACATAAATTTTATTAAAGAATTTGAACAAAACTATAAAGACCAATTGGATAGTCTTAGTGATAATAAAAAGGCTGAAATTTTATCAAAGGCTTATTATGGATATCATTATAAAGCATTGCTACAACAAGATATTTTAAATAATTTAAAAAATGGTAATTTTTATTCTGTTGTTCGTTCTCCAAAAGAAACTTCAAACAATAGAAAAGGGACTACTGATTTGGGTCCAAAATTAGAAATAAGTGTTGAAGATAAAACCATTTTAGTAAGTACAGATTTAGTTGATTCTTCTATTAGATTTATTATTGGCAATGATATTGAAAATAGCCAATATAAGCCTCAAACAATAACAAAAACAGGAAAAATTGCATCTTATACATGCAGCGGAGATGAACTCTATGTGAGAATCGAGATTGAACAAGAGAGGCCTACAGGTCTTAGTGATGGGTCGAAAGAAACATATGTTGCATTTTCACAGCCGATTTTTGTGCAATCAACAAAAGAAGCAAAAGAAAAAGATCTTAACCGAAAATAGTAAAATAAAAGAACTGTCTATATTAGTAGTATTTAAAAATTGCTAATATGACAGTTCTTTATAATATAGTATTTTTCTATTACAATTTTCCTAGAGGTATGGATGCCAATAAGGCTTTAATACCTCTAGGAAAATTAAAGTTTCTTGTTTAATAAACTGAGTCATTTATATTTTCTTAAGACATTTTTCTAAGTATTTTTTATTTACAACCCTTTTGACTTCAATCCCTTGACAATATCAACATAAAATTCACAAACATCAAACTCGTGGATATTTTCTCGCATTAAGTCAATAACATCTCCGTGAGATATCCCTCTATTTCTTTTTGTTGAGTAACATCCTAAATAATCACCATGTTTTGAAGAATGAACCGAAACTAAGCCATCGTTTTCGCCTTCATTATGTTTGGTCAACACATAGCCTATATTCAAAGGAAATCCGGCACTAAATATACTGCTCATTTTTGATGAAATACTTTGGTAGACAACCCCCTCTTTATTAGGCACCTTTTCATTGAACTCTGCACACTTGCTTGTAGTTAAATCTAAAATTGCGGTATAGAAGTCTGGAGTTTTGTCGCCCAATCTTAAATAAGTAGAATTATATTTTTTCGCCAGAGCATTCACGAATTTATCAGGTAATTTTTCTAACAAATTATCTACTAATTTACAACCTTTATGAGGAGTACAAATGGTAGTTAAAGATGCTACATTTTTATCAATTTCTAAACAACTGATTGCATATCTAGAGTCAAGTCCACCTTTTGAGTGCGCTATTATATTAACTTTATCACATTTTTCCTTTTCCAATATATTCTCAATTTGCTCTTTTATCTCGTTTGCGCAAATTTCCATAGACGTTGCCGAATGTTGATTTCCATAATAAATTGTTGCACCGTTCTTCTTTAACTCACGGGGTATTCTGCCCCAATAATTGAACAACTGCCAGTCCCTCCAGAATATACCATGAACTAGTAAAATCGGGTATTTTGTATTACAAATCTCACTTTCTTTTCTTTGATTATTTAATTCAATTTTTGATACTTCAAATATGTATTCTCTGCGGACAATATGACAACATTTCCAAAATAGTATTACATTAAGTATTGGTATCCACCAAGTAAAAAACAATGAGATTTTTAGGACTATCCCGATTTGTGAAGAAGTTGCTATAATACGTAAAAGTCCATTCCACAGTAATATCAAAATGGCAGCTAATGAAACTAAAATCTCGACGGCTAATGAAGATATTGTTGGTGCCGCCGTACTATGAGATATGAAAATATATAAATATATTATCACTTGCAAAGTAAAAATCACACAAGCATTCACTACTAACTCATAACCATTAATCATTATTGTTAACTTCTTGGTGCTCGCTTTTTGTTTCATCGGAAAAATATTATACTTAACAAAGTATGCAACCAGAAAGGCAATGGCCATGACATTAATTGTTAAGCCTAGTTTTAATGTATCTATCAAGATTATTGCATTTAATAATAGAAGAATAAAAGTAGTGCTTATTGATCTTTTTAGAAGAATCATTTTTATGTACTCCTTTGTTTAATACTTATATTTAATATCCCGAACATTTTATTGAGCTTATTATCTTCTATAATTCTATGCCACAATATGTTTTTATTTGGACACTAAACTCTAATTCTACTCATGTATTTTTCTGACGCGGCATTATATTATTAATTATTTTTGCATAGGGAATTTATTAATAATCCCCAGCAAATATTGCTTGACTAATGAAAAATCCAGTGCTGTTATTTGACCGTCTCCATCAACATCGGCAGCCAGTTTGCCATTTGAAGCCGGGAAGTCGGAAATCTGACCAAGCAGATACTGTTTTACTAATGAATAATCTATTGCATCAATCGTTTTACTTCCATCAACATCACCATACATAGCTGAATCAGTGGAGCTTTGTTGAATTTTTAATACCACCGCACCATGAGAAGGTACATTGGCTGTATACCCTGTATTGAACGTACCGCAATCCTTATGCTCCCAGAGATCGCGAACAGTGGCAGAACCATCGGCAAGCTTTATATCACTCCATTTTACAGTGATTTCCGCCGAAGAGGTTCCACGATTCAGGAGGGTAACTGCCTTGGTAGTGCCATCTGTCCCTAGAGGTTTACACCACACTTCAAGTTCTCCCGAAGTACTTACCTTAGTGCCTTGCACTCCTGCGGCGTCTTGATCAATAGCAATAACTTCTCTGTTAGTAAGAATGTCTTTTGTAGCGGGAGCCATATTCCTAATATCATTTCCAGCGATAAGTGGAGCAGCCATCATACACCACATGCTGAAATGCGCTTTGTATTCTGTGTCTGTCATTTTACCATTACCAACCTCCAACATATCTGGATCATTCCAATGGCCTGGTCCTGCATATGAGGCTGACTTGGAGTTTTCATCAATAATCTTTGTAATACTTCCCCAGTTGTCAGTAATGTCTCCTGTTGTTCTCCAAGAATTACCGCAATCTACCAACCAAGGACCCGCAAAATACCAGCAGCATATGCTGTAGTAAATAGGTCTCCCAGTTTTCAGAAGAGCATCCCGCATTTTTTCGTAGCCTGCCTGCAGATTACTGTCTGAAGCACAGTTATCATATTTCAAATAATCTACTCCCCAGGATGCAAAAGTTTTTGCATCTTGCTCCTCATACCCCTGGCTTCCACTCTGAGGAATATTGCAGCATGTAGTTACTCCCCTGTCACCATAAATTCCAATTTTTAATCCCTTTGAATGAATATAATCTGCCAAAGCTTTTATACCGTTAGGAAAGCGTTTGGGATCTGGAATAAGATTTCCATTAGCATCACGGGCAGGATTTGCCATCCAATTGTCATCAAGATTGACATACTGATAACCTGCATCCTTCATTCCTGTTGTAACCATAGCATCTGCAATTTGCTTGATCTTATCCTCATTGATGTCGCCTCCAAAGATGTTCCAGCTGTTCCATCCCATGGGTGGAGTCAATCCCAGACTGTTTTCCAAAGCCAGTACTTGATTTCCATTTGGCACAGATAGCTGAAATGAAAAGATAAACACTGCTGTCAAAATACTCAAGGCCATAAGGCGGTTGATTTTTTTCATTAATATACCCCTCCTAAAATAATACTCCCCAGTTAAAAATTATATTTTTGTAGCACCTCAAAAATATTGCGTTTGAAAGTGAGACACTAACTAGTACAACTTTCGCTAAATATGTCAACTTTTCCTTTGTTTTTTGCGAAAAAACCAAATTTTAATATATTTTTGTGAAATGTGTTCCGATTTATTGATTTTTGATTATAATCAGATAGAATTTTGTCAGCAAAAAAGCATATAGTGGGAGCATATTAAAGTACCCATCATGTACTTTCCTTATTTTCCATTCCTTATTTCCTCTGACTTAGGCAATAATGGGGGTTGCCTTGACAGATCAATTTACATTTGAAAGATGCTTGCATAAAGATGGTGAAAATAGAAAAAGAACAACCAAGCCAATAACGGCGAGATTGCCCATGAATTTTGGATAATAACAAGGTGAACTGATTAAATAGAATTTAATTTTCTAACCTCTTATTTCATTTTAGATGTGTCCATTAAATCTAAATCCTTGCCAGTACTGGAAACCTCAAAGCTGGTGCTTTGTACCACAATCCTCTTCGCTATTATTCTTCCTTCCAGCCTGAAATTATTGGTATTTATATACACCGTTCCATTTGGTGCATAAATAATCCCCTTTAAATTGGCATTAGATGTATTAATAGTAATGTCAGAGTTAGCTGAACAAATTACTATTCCATTTGGTGCAGTACTTTTAATACTATCTAAGTTGAAGGTAATACTATTTTTTGCATAGATATATCCTTTTGTGTTAAGACTTGTTCCAGATATGTTTATACAATCTTCGCTTACTTCTGATTTCGTAAAACTTAATCCATTTCTATACTCATTAATTGTTAAACTATTATCTCTAGTGTTTCCATCCTTTGAAGCAATCGTTTTAATATCTTTAGCTACATTAGGTATTTTATATATTGGTGAGTTTGTTTCTAGTTTATTAAACTGAATTACGCAACCATTTGTATTTATATTTTGGGCACTAGAAAGCACACCGTTAATGTTTAAGCTTGTTCCAGCATATTTAAAATATTTATTGGTATGTACATCTCCATTAATATTTCCCTTATATAGATTCATTTGTAGTTCATTAGCTGTGTCTCCTGAAAACAAGGTATACTTAAAGGCATCAATTACTAATAAATTTAGTCTTACTACTGTAAAGCTGTCTTTAGCTACTGTTACCTTCCTTCCATTTGGTAAAACTACATCTATATTAACAATGTAATCTCCCAGATCTAATGGCTTGTGCACCCATATTTTTTTATCTGAATAGCTTGATGAAGTATCAATGCTGATTAAATCCTCTATAGTATCAAGAACTGATCCTGTAGCAGCATCTAATATTGTAATACGTGTAGTGACATTATCCAGCTTAACATTACCTATATTTGTAATCTTATATTTAAAGATGACATCATCGGTGCTAGATATATCTTTATTCTGTACTTCAAGACTACCCGATACAGCCATAACCTTCTTAATAATTTCAAAAGCAGTACTGCTACTAGCAATCAAATTTCCTTTAGAATTGTAAACTTCTATTGTTGCTGTGTATTGTACGGATAAATTTTCAGGTATATTCCAAATATTTTTTATACTGGATTGAGCCTCTGTTAGTAACTTAGATATACTATTATCCAAATTCCAAATTATTTCTCCCTTTGCATTTGTAATTTTAGTTTTTACTAGCAGATTATTATGTACATAGCTTTGACTATAGTTCATTACATTACTTTTTAAATTTACTTTTTCTCCAGATAAATATTTTTTCTTATCTGTATTTATTGTACAGCCAATATTTTTATCATCTATTACGTTAAAGCAAGCATCTGCTGAACTTACGTTTATTCCATCCCTCATCCACACGATTCTAACGTTGTAATTACCTATAGGTGCTTTGTCTGTATTCCAAACATATTCAAAATTTTTACTCTCTGATGTTTTCCAGGGCATATTGGTAATTTTATCATACTTCTTTATAACAGTTCCATTAGTGTCAATAATAAATACCCTTCCATCTAAACTAATCTCTTTACTTGTGAGATTTTTTGTGGAGATAGTAATATTGACAATATCATCTGTAGAGTAATCTTTTTTATCTGTCAAAATACTTGTAGGTAAAGAAATTTCTCCAACTGTAAAGCTACTGCTTGCTAGAGGTACCTCTTTACCATTAGGAAATATTACATCAAGTACAACCATGTAGCTTCCAGGTTTTAATGTCTCATGTGTCCATATCTGCTTTCCATCATATGTTGAAGAAACATCAAGGCTTAATACATCCGTAATAGTTTCAAGCACATTCTCATTAGAGGTATCTACTATCTTAATTCTCGTAGTAATCTTATCTAACTTTGTATTTCCTGTATTATTTATATTGTAGTTTAGTACAACATTGTCCTTGCCATAAATTATTTTATCCTGAAGTTTCAGATTACCTAATGCACCCATTATTTGTGGAGTTATATCAAAGCTAGCTTCAGCAACTGATATGGTCTTTTTGCCTTCGCTCCAGGTAATCCTCGCCATATATGTACTAGCCATTGTTGAGCCTGTGTTCCATGAAAAGTCTAATGTCTTGGTTTCATTAGCATTCCATGTGCCTAATTTTTTTTCTGTAATTGTTTTTACACAATTTCCGTCTGTATCAATTATTTCAACCTTGGCTGTAAGAGTTGCTGGGTAGTCAGTAAGGTTTGTAGCAGTATTTGTAATGTTAACTTTTTCATTAGCTGTGTAGTTGCCCTTGTCTGTTTTAACTTTTAATTCAAGCATGTATTTGCTCACAGAAATCTTTAAGTCAGGCAGCTTCTCAGTAATAGTCGTTCCATTTCTATCCTGATACATTAATTTTGTGCTTTGTGTTAGAATAACTTCTGTATCTGACGGGAGATCAGTACCACTATATTTTATTTCAAACACCTTTTCTTCTTCCATAATGAATCTATCAAATGTCCATTTAAGATTTATTGCTCCATCTGTAGTTTTTGTAACATTTGTTGGCATAGGTACTATTTTTGAAGTATCAACAGCCATTCCATTAGCCGGTATTGTTGTTTCAATAACTATATTTTTACCTGCAATATCAAAAATCTCTCCTGCAAGTATATTCATCATAGCATCAAGCTGCTCCATTGTTGGGCTGTAAACATATTTCCCCTGTGTCATCTCAGAAATTGTGCTCATTAGGTTTCTATCAGCAGCATCTCCAAGTGCAATTGTATATATCTTATATCCTTTTTCTTTTGCCGTATTTGAAATATTAATGGTACTTGTATCTGAAGCACCATCAGATATAAGTATTATTATCTTATCCCTATCTGTAGAACTCTTTTGGTTAAGTATGTCAATTGATTTACTAATTGCTCCAGCAATGTCTGTTCCATTCCATGGAGAAGCAGGAGTTTGGGATATTGATTTTTTAATAAGTTCTTTATCTTCAGTTAAATCTTGTTGAATCCATATACTTTTACTACCAGCAAATTCAACCACAGCTCCCCTATCATCTTTTTGCAAAAGATCTATGACTCTCTTTGATGCATCCTTTGCAAAGTCAATTCTCCAAGGTTTTGTTGTTGACCCATCAGCATTTCCCCATTCCATACTTCCAGAATCATCTATGCATATAATCAGATCGATAGGGTTCCTTTGTGGTATCTCAGTTGTACCTTCTCCGGTCAATTTGAACTGTGCAGTTACAGAATCCTGACCGGGATGAAGAACTGACTTGCTTAACCCCTGCCCTGCATCTATTTTCGTGGGTGGCAACGGTGGTAATACCTTAAACGTGGTTTCCGACTGTGTTATTTTAGTTATTCCATCAAATACCTCTATTTTAATTATATAATCCTTAGAAACAGTGACATCCGGAGTAAATGTGATCACTTTAGCCTTAGTTAATTGTTCGCCAGATTTACTTTGAATAGTTTTTGTTTCTTCTTTAATAACAGTACCTGCATCTATTACTGAAGTTTTAAAAGTCAATGTTTTATCACAATTTGAATCTGAAACCAAAGCAGATTGCACATTTATAGTACATGGATTATTTATTCTAACATTTTCAGGATCGGTTGATAGATTTACAGTGAAAACTTTAAAATATGGATTGATTACAAATTGCTTTTCCTTTCTTGCAACTATACTGCCACTATTTTTATCCTTTACTTGTACAATTACTGAATAATCTCCTGGCTGACAGTTTTCTGTATTCCACCTAAGTAGTCCATTGTTTTTTGAGGTTAAAACACTTCCGTTTGCCTTTTTGATAAAGTACTGATGTTCTGCATCTATATTACTAATTGTACTGTCCACCACAATTTCAAGTGTTTCATATGCATTATAACTATAGCATTCTGTTTTGGTATCATTTATATTTTTATATAGCTTAATTGAATTTATTTCGGCAGAAGGCATGTCCACACCTTCCTTAGATGCTGTTATTGCTAATGCCGTTATATATGGGCTTTGATACCGGCTTACAGACTTATCTTGATTTAATTTCAGCCAATTGACTTCTTTGTCGATTACATCTTCCTCTTTAGCTGCTTTTGCTGAACTTGAAAAGCAGCAAATTAATGTCATCAATATTCCAACCATAAGTAGCACTACACGGAAATGCTTCGTTAGCATGCTTTCATGCTTCATTTTAACTCCTCCTTCTTTTATATGGTATTTTATACATTTTATTACTACGGCACTATATTTAATACCATACAAAAATTATTTCCCTCATAAGCAAATAAAAAGCGGGGAACAAAATATTTTCATATTTTGTTCCCCGCTTTTTGCGTAAAGAATACTACGCGTTTTACATTTGTACCGCCCACCCAGCAGTGTATCTTTATTAATGCTTTTTGTATATTATTATTTCCATTCTTATCATGCTGTCCATATGTTGCTACGTATAAAAGAGGGGTATTAGTGTCGACCCCATACATGCTGTTCCTAGATAACATGCGCACTTTTAAATTATTCCCAGTACTCATTGTAGATATATCCAAATCATCTACTGAAGCAACAGAAGCAATGCTGCCGCCGCCAATTATATTATCGTCCGCTTGTTCTAATGCTATTAAGTACTGTTCAATTTCTTCGAGTGACACAAAATACATATTTCAAGGAAATCAGGCCTACATCCATCCTGAGTGACCCTACAATCAACCTGTAAATTATTTCTTATTTCTACAGGGAACATGTCCTCAATAAATTCTTCAGTTTCATCTAAATCACAGGATTCCTGAACAGAAGAGTACTCTGCTTTTCTAACCATTTGAGCATTCTCATTCATCAAATGGATTCTTTACTTTCGTATCATCTATGAGCCTATCTCTAATAGCTTTTATAGTATAATAGAAAGATTCATCCAATCTGGTATAATTTTGATAACACTCTTCAACTAATACAGACTGTATTTACCGCTAAAAAGCTGGCATGGACAGAAATATAATATCCATAACTAACAGCCCACTTATTTTACTCTAAACCAGTATCATCACTAAATAGCTGTTTTGACAACTCAAGCTGAGATAATATTAAAGTCTCAGACTTAGTTTTATAAAGATGAAGTCTCTTTTTCATTTCTTCATACTCAAATTTTATTTTTATAACTTCCTGATTAGCTTCGTTTATTGCCTTTTGAGCTCTTATTTCAGCTTCTTTGACAATATTATCAGCCTTTTCATAAGCATTCTTCTTTATTTCTTCTCCTGTTTGTTGTGCAACAATCAAAGTGTTTTGAAGAGATTCTTCAATGTTCTTATAGTGTTGAATCCCCTCATTTAGAACTGAGATTCTGTCTTTGAGCTCTATATTTTCTTTTATGTATAGCTCATAATCCTGTATTACACTATCTAAAACACCATTTACCTGATCTTCATCATAACCTCTAAAACTCTTTTTAAACTTCATATTATCAAGGTCATTTGGAGTATAATTCATAGTCAAGCTCCTTTACAAAATGCAATTTTTTGAAGAACAATTTACTTTTAAAACTCTGTATAGAACAGTCTACTCATATCGTTTTATTGTAATATTTATTCTATCTTTCTTGGTAGTTCCGATAACTTTCTCTAAGACAATCCTGCCTTTACCCCTTATAGAGATCGTGTCTCCTTCTGATAACTGCTTTGATGGGTTTTGAACCACTTCCCAATTAACATTAACTCTTTGTGACTTAAAATAATCTATAACCTTTGTTCTGGAAACGCCAAACCCGCTAGCTGCTATGGAATCTGCCCTAAGAGAAGCCACTGTGGTATTAATGAGCTTTTCCTTCTTTTGTGGAGCAGTATACTCATAAATATTCAGCAATTCGCAGCTAACCTTTACATTTCCAATTTTGTCCAAGTTGTACAAAATATATTCTGCTATTTTATCAATTACAAAAACATCCGCATATGATTCGCAAACAAGAATGTCACCAATTTTCTCTCTCTTTATCCCTAAACCAAGCAAGGAACCCAAATAATCACGATGAGATAATGGTTTTTCAATTGAAGGAGTAATCCTTAAAAAGCTCAAAGGAGCACTATTAATAGCATTATCATCATCAATAAAATCTGAACTAATGGCAGCAATGACTCTTTCTGCACCATCATATCCCCCAATAAAGGCATAAAAAACATCATTTACCTTGTCCAAAATCCGCTTAGCAATAGCAGCTTCATAGGGAGAAAGAAAATCCGAATACACAAAAGAGGAATAACGACATTGTTCAACTTTATCTAAAAGTCGTGAAACCAATACCCTATCCTCAAGTTTTGATACCATTTTTATTAATGTATTTTTATCCATATATTTATTCTATTTCTATATTAAAAATATAAGATTACATAAATATTCTTAATATCATAATAACTAAATTTCTAACCACACCACAAAGTAAAAAAGCAACTATCGGAGAAAAATCAATCATTGATAACATTGAGTTATTCATAAGACTTGATCTGTTTAGCATTTTACGAATTGGCGCTAGTACAGGCTCTGTAATCATATAAAGTAAATCCACAAGCTTATTGCCTCTTGATATAGGTAGCCATGACAATAAAACTCTCGCCAAAAGAGCAAACTCAAATAATTTTAATACCAAATCTACTGCTTTATAAATAGAAGTCATCAAATTTCCTCCAATAACTACATTGCTATCCAAACTACATTACTGCCTATTTAGCCCAAGGAAAAACTGTCTTATTTCTAATTTCATCATCTAAGTCTCCACTAACATCTACGCTGTTTGGAGCAATTACAAATATATCGCAAGAAACCTTCTGAATTGATCCATCAAGAGCATATATTGAACCGCTCAAGAAATCAATGATTCTCTGTGCGTCATGTTTTTCAATGCCCTCAAGATTGATAACAACAGGCTTGTTGCTCTTCAAGTGATCGCAAATGTCCTTTGCATCATCAAAAGTATTAGGTTGAGCTACAACCATCCTAAATTGATTTCCATTATGGATATTTACAACTTTTCCAGATTGTTGCCTCTTAGAAAAAAAATGAGTTTGAATTGGTTCGCATTTATCTTCATTACTATTTACATCCTGAAGTTCTAATTCCTCATCATCCTCGTCTATTGCTTCCCATCCAACAAAATTGAAAACCTTGTTTAGAAGTTTTGACATTTCAAATACCTCCTACATCTTTAGTAAATTATTTTTTTATCCTGACGCAATTCGTACTGAATTAATTAAAATATGAATCACGTTCTGTAATAAAAATTACGCTTTAGTATAATCTCTCTTTCCAAAAACACCAGTACCGACTCTGACAATATTAGCACCTTCTTCAATTGCCACTTCAAAATCATTACTCATACCCATGGAAAGATACTCCATAGAAACATTATCTAATTTTTTCTTCTTTATGTCAATATATATGCTATAAAGTTTTCTAAAAACATCCCTTACAGCCTCTGGATTTTCAGCGTATGGAGCTATCGTCATCATTCCTTTTACGGAAATATTACCATATTTAGAAGCCTCCTCAACAAACTCATCTACTTCTTGTGGACTAATTCCAAATTTGCTCTCTTCACCAGAAACATTAACTTGCACTAAAATATTCATCTTCTTACCAATTTTAGCAGCACGAGTATTGATTTCTTTAGCTAAATCAATACTATCTACCGAATGTATCATTTCAACTTTATCTATAATATACTTAACCTTGTTAGTCTGCAAATGCCCTATTAAGTGCCATCTGCATGAAGAATCAAGTTTATCATATTTATCAAGCAGTTCCTGAACTCTGTTTTCTCCCATATCTAAAATTCCATAATCATATACATTTTGTATTCTCTCCAAACCAACAGTTTTGGTTACTGCAATAAGTTTAATGTCTTCTGCTTTTCTATCGCTTTTTTCAGCAGCCACCTTTATTCTTGACAAAATATCGTCTAAATTTTCTTTAATTGTTAAGTCCATCAATTTATTACCTGCCCTTCCTGTATATTTACTGGATTTAAAATGTATTTTTTATATAATAAAACTGATGTGTCCCCGTTAATATCATCAATAATCGCCGCATCGTTATTCATACCTAAAATTCGGACTTTCACTATTTTTGCAAACATTCCTTTGACCAACGCTATCTCGGCAGTCTTCTTTTCATTATCAACATTCATCAAGCAACTGCGCGGAACCTTTAATCCACTTGAGCTAGACAAAACTATATCAGCATTTATTCTCCTAAGTCCTACTGTTTCATTTATCCCAGTGTCAAACTTAAAAGCAACTATTCTTTTACCGTCTATAACATCCGAGTTGTATACAATTATTGAATCCATACTATAACCAGTATCATTTATTCTTATTGTTACTTTTCTATCAAGAGTTAAATACTTATTATCACTTTCCTTAACTGCTGCAACAAAATAGCTTTCAAGACCTTTAACCAGTTTGGCTATAGGCTTTCCCTTATGAGCGTCTATTAAATTAAAATCTCTGTTTGTTTCTTTTATTGTTATCATTTCTAATGCCTTAGGAGTAGCATTTCTTATAGAATTAGGTGTCAGCAGGCTTTCATATCCATCAACTGAAAATGATATTAATCCTGCTGAACTAGTCTTTATCTCCATAATATTATTATTCAGTTTACTTTCTATCACTGCTTTTTCACTTTTTAGTTTATTAATATAAGCTGCTGATTTACTACTATCGCCAAAAATATCTGACTTTTTGTAAACAATGTTATCTATTTTTGTAATTGTATCATTGCTGTCAACTAAGCTACCTCTGTTTGATTGCTCTGCTAAATCTTTTATTTTATCTATTATTTCACTATCCATTTTGTTTATATCGCCTGAGAATGTTGACGCATTTTCCTTTTGAGCCTCTTGCGCTCTTGTTATCTCTAACTCTTTCTTTTTTAGCTCTTCATATGTTGACACCGGTACATTTTTGACTACAGAAGCAATCCTATAGAATGCAGGAACCTTTTCGCCTTCCGCAGCATCCATTACACAGTTACCGGTGTCTGGCGAATTAATAACTTCCTCATTGCGCACAAGAACCCCGTCAACATTTTTTATTTCTTCTATCGTTCCAAGTCGCAGTAAATCTGTTTTAACACCATTGCTATTTACAAGATAGAGTAATGATGGCAGATATATTAATAAAAACACTATTAAAATCAGTGTACCTATTTTGACACTTTGCTTTTTGAATACACCTTTCATTTATTTGCCTCCATATATATGTCCATTTCTAATATTCTTATACAAAATATTTTGGCAGAAATGACATTGACTCTGTACCTATTTTCTAATTTCATTTACCTTTATACTAAACTATAGCCTTGATACTAAAACTATAGCTTTGAAACATAACTGTAGCTTTAATACAAATCTATAGCTTTGATACTAAATCTATTTTACCATTCCCTGATCAAACAGTTTCTGCAACGCAATTATATTTCCCAATTTAACGTGTTCATACACTAGACCACCCTGCATATATGCAATATAAGGCTCTTTTATTGGTGCATCTGCACTGAGCTCTATTGACGAACCTTGAACAAAAGCACCTGCTGCCATAATTACTTGTGAATCATACCCTGGCATATCCCAAGGCTGCGGTGTCACATAGGAATCCACAGGAGAACCCTTCTGAATTCCTTGACAATAAGCTATTAAGCAATTTGCATTATTAAACTTGACTGCTTGAATAATATCACTTCTCTTTGAATCAACCGCTGGTAAAGTTTCAAAGCCTACACGTTTCATAAGTGCTGCACAAAACACTGCTCCTTTAAGGCTTTCTGATACTACATGGGGAGCCATAAATAGTCCTTGAAACATTAATCGGTTATTTCCAAGGGAGGCTCCAACCTCTTTACCTAAGCCAGGTGATGTCAATCTATATGCGCATTGCTCAACCAACTTTCTTTTTCCGGCAATGTAGCCTCCAGTAACAGCTAGTCCACCCCCCGGATTCTTAATTAGTGAACCTGCAATTATATCTGCTCCAACCTCTATCGGCTCAACCTCTTCTACAAATTCACCATAGCAATTGTCTACCATTATAATTATATTGTTGTTTGCAGCCTTTATCGTATCAATAATATTTTTAATATCTTCTATTAATAGCGCATCTCTCCAAGAATAGCCTCTTGAACGCTGAATCATTGCCATTTTAGTTTTTGATGATACAGTTGCCTTAATTCCATCTAAATCAGGCTTTCCATTTGGCTTTAAGTCTACCTGTTTATAAGTTACACCAAATTCCTTTAACGAACCGCAATTTTCTCCTCTAATGCCTATTACTTCTTCAAGTGTGTCATATGGCTTTCCTGTAACTGCTACCAGCTCGTCTCCTGGTCTAAGATTTCCAAACAAACATAGGGAAAGAGCTTGCGTTCCTGAAACAATATGATGTCTGACAAGTGCATCCTCAGCACCAAAAACATTTGCATAAACACTATCTAAAACATCTCTTCCTCTGTCGTCATAGCCATATCCAGTTGTACCATTAAAATGTGAATCACTTAGTTTGTTATCCTGCATTGCCTTGATAACTTTCAACTGGTTTAACTGCTTAATTTCATCTATACGTTCAAAGACTTGCAAAGCATCCTTCTCTGCCTGCACTGCCAATTCAATAACCTTATCGTCAATTTCGAAATTTTTCTTTAAATATTCTTTTGTGCATAAATTCATTTGATAAAAACACCTTTCATGTTTATTTATATTTTCTATCTTTATTGTTATTTACTCAACTTTCCTACATAAAAAACCCATCGGTGTTCTAACTGGGAAAGTTGAGTTATTTATAATATTTGAGAACTTTTCCTTAATGCCACATACACGATTATTCAAAGTGATTCAACATTTTAAATACAAATTTTAAAATACAAATTAGTATAAAAGCATTATATACCATTGCCACTGATATAACCAGATTTAAGATTTAATATTTTATATTTGTTGCATTTTTTATATGCTTACCTTCTTTTAATTACAGCTTTTAAACTGTATAATAAGGATGAATTTAATTTAGAAACAGATAGTTTTTAATGTAAGTCTAATTTTTATGTAAATATATTTTATAAGTATTGCGCATGATTTACTAATTTTGATTAAATTTTTTATAAATACAGTACATAATTAACCAAATTTTTTTGACTTACTTTATAAATACAGTACATGATTGATATTGTGTTTAAATTAGATTTATAAATTTGGTTCAATAAGAGCTATCTAATTTATAGCTATAAATTCGATTCAAGTAAAATCTACTTTTTAAATGAGGTTTGTGAGGAAAATATGATATTAGAACATACTATAGACAAAAATGATGCTGGAAAGCCTGTAAGAGTCATTCTAAAAAGCAGACTGCAGCTGTCCACAAAGTTTCTTAATAAACTAAAATTGCAAAACAAAATTTTAATAAATGATAATCCTGTTAAAGTTAATTATATTGTCAACGAATATGATGTACTCAAAGCTGTGCTTGAACTTGAAGAGGATTGTGAAAATATTGAGCCCCAAAATGTCCCTATAGACATCATTCATGAGGATGATTGTCTTTTGGTTCTAAATAAGCAACCTGGGATCGTTGTGCATCCTACATTCAATCACCCCAACTCAACTATCGCGAATGGAATTGTATATTACCTAAAGCAGAAAGGTATCTCAAAGAAAGTTAGGCCTGTCAGCAGACTTGATAGAGAAACTTCCGGCATTATCATATTTGCCAAAAACCAGTTTGCTCAAGAAATTCTAATTAAACAGATGCAGGACAAAGTATTTGAAAAAGAGTACTTAGGCATTGTCCAAGGTATTCCAAGCAGCGATAAAGGCACCATAAATCTGCCTATTGACAGAAAGCCTGAAAGCATTATGCTTAGATGTATTTCAGAATCCGGAGCACCATCTATTACTCACTACGAAGTTTTAGAGAGTTTTCCAAAATATAATACGGCTTTGCTTAAATTTAAGTTAGAAACAGGCAGAACTCATCAGATTAGAGTTCACTGTAAGGCAATGGGCTTCCCTATTTATGGAGACACACTGTATACTGATATTACTGATTTTTTAATTCCCAGGCAAGCGCTACATTCACATATTACCAAAATCAACCATCCTGAAAATAAAAAGCAACTTGTATTCAATGCTCAGCTACCACAGGACATGAAAAACCTACTGGAAATAATGCGCTGTTGATTTGGTAATATTTTACACATAATATCTCTTATGTTATACTAATTTGCATATAACGGGTATAAAACCTTATATAATAGTCAAAATTTTTCGACTAACATCTTAGCAATTTAGTTAATAATCATCTTTAAACGTATGAGAAACTAATCATGTTAAAGTGATTTAGGAGGTATGTAAATATGGATGTTTTGAAAGAAAGGTACACCATAACAGAGCTAAGTGAATATTTAAATATTACAGATCATGCTTTGAGATTTTATGAAAAGGAATTCGGCTTAAAAATTCCCAAAGATTCAAGGGGCAGACGCTATTACACCACTAATCATGCAAATCTAATGTACCAGATAAAGACAATGCGTGATCAAGGACTTGAACTTAAAGCAATAAGGAAGATTCTTGAAGATGAGAACATTATTTCTGAGCAAGTGCAATTCACTAATTGCAATACTGAGAGTTTACCTGCAGTTGTAGGTTCTCATTCTAATCAATTAAGTAAACCAGAGCTAACTTTTATAGTAGAAGCCTTGAATAGCCTAAAATGCGAGCTTATTGATAGCGTCGCATCAGAGATTATGTCCTCAAAAGAATTTTTATCAAAAGACATATTAAAATCAAAGTTAGAGCTTGGAGCTTGCATTGAAAACAGCAATCGCAAGCTAGAGTTAAAGCTTGATAGACACTTCCAAGAAGTTGACCGCTCACTTACTGAGTGGAGAGAGCGAAAAAACTCCTCCTTCGCTGGCAGGTTGAAGAAGTTGATTGGGAGGTGATAAATACTTAAGCGACTGTGAGAAAACCCTACTTTACATAGGCTTTCACAGTCGCTTATATCTGTTCCTCAAACTTCTATATATCACTTATTACTCTTTTTTTGCTACTCATCGCTATCTATCAATATTTGTCAATACCTATTAACACCTATCAATATCTATCGCTATTTATCACTATCTATCATTATATGTTACTATATATCAATATCTTTGCTACTATTAATTACCATCTGTATATTTGTTACCTCTTATTACCATTAATTAATTTTTATCTACTACTATTTACTACTCTATCATTAGAACCTGTTTTCTATTATTTCTTGCATATAGAATTCCAGTAGCAGCCAAAAGAATCAAAAATGTGGCTGCCAAAATTACATTTACAGACACATTCTCAAAAGCAAATATTGCAATTATTGGAATCACAACACATATAAAGCTAATCAACATTGTCACCATTCCAGAAGCACTTTGCTTGACCACACGAGTCTCATTATCCCATTTCATAACAGGCAAAGCAAGATTTACTGTAATGCCTGCGACAGCTGAAAATACTATATACGCAGCAGGAATCAATACAATCCACAATCCTCCGATAAATGTCGGCTTTACAGCAATAATCCCTAGAATAACCGCTACTATATAACAGGGAAATGCTATAGAAAGATTGACGAGAATTTTACTATTGAATATATCTTTACTTTTAACAGGGATTGTTTTCGCAATCCACCATTGCTTTCCTTCCATTGATATTGAGCAGGAGGTTGTTGGCATAATCGCCCCCATAGCACCGAGTACAATAGGCAATGCCTTTCCTACTATTCCAGAAAGGTTCATAGAAGCTTCTAATTTTTCTGGTCCCATAAAAAGAAGTACGCCAGCTGATACCGCCATGAGAATATAACCAATAAGTGTATTAGTCACATATATGCTAGATGAAAAGTATCGCTTTAGCTCTCTGTTAAATAAAGCCTTTAATGGAGATGCCGTTTTTAACTCACGCATTGTATAATTGTTCTTTGCTGTAGTAGCATTGAGTGCAGAGCATATTGAAGAGAAATAACGTTGCAGGATAAATATTGTAAGTGCGAATATTGTTACCGATGTTAAAATTAAAAGTAAAAAATATCTTATGTCTGCGTTTATAGTAGCTTTACCAAACCATCCAGCAGGAGGATAGATTTTTTGAATTTGCGTAGAAACAAGTGAAGCATAATTCTTTAATGCTTCATCACTTAGAACTTCCATATTATTACCAGAAAATGAGCTAAAGAATATAATTCCGACTGCAAACAAAATAGTTAATGCCGCATTTACCAGACTTTTATGCTTCATACGTGAGCTTATAGCAGTAATTCCAGCTCCTATAGCAGTTGCAAGAGTCATTGGCAGAAGAGGCAGAAATGCAGTTCCAATTACACTATAAAAATAAAACATAATGCCCGGAGTTTCAAAAATTCCATAAAAAATAATTCCCGGAATCATAATGAGATAACTCATAATCATATTGGTAATGTACATTGTAAAAAACCGGCTAATTACAATAGCTGCCTTTGATACAGGTAGAGAAACCAGCATTTCATAATTATTCATTTGAAAAATTACACTGCTCGCTTTAAAAAAGGAGAAAAACAGAATAACTAAGCTTACGACAACAAACAAATATTCTGGTATTAACTTTGCCATACCAAGAGTTGATAGTCCAATACAAAGAGCTGAAACATAGGAGAGCATCATCAAAATTATAAATGCCCAAATTAAAGCCATTCCAATCCAACGTCTTTTTTTCTTTTTGTCCTTGCTATATCGAAATTCATTAAATCCAAATAAATTATAGAGTTGAACTGCTGTCAGTTGATATATTTGTCTGAGCATTGCCTACCACCTCCATAAATACTTCTTCTAAGGATTTTCCTCCAGTTAATTTTTCAGTTTCACCGGACACAATTAATTTACCTTCTTTAATAATAGCCACCTTGTTGCAAAGCTTTTCCGCCACGTCTAGTACATGTGTTGAGAAGAAAATGGCCACACCGTTTTTACACATTTCATGCATAATTTTCTTTAAAGTAACAATTGCCTCTGGGTCAAGTCCCACAAAGGGTTCATCAAGAATCAATAATTTAGGCTGATGTATAAGCGCACCTATAATTGCAAGCTTTTGCTTCATGCCGTGGGAATAGGTGGAAATAAGATCACCTAACGACTTTGTCATATTTAAATCAGTAGAATATAATGAAATTGCCCTTTCACGTTCTTCTTTACTTATTTGAAAGATATCTGCCATAAAATTCAGATATTGAATGCCTGTAAGATATTCATATAAATCTGGATTATCTGGAATATAAGCAAACTTGGACTTACAGAGCATTGGGTCTTTTTTTATTGATACCCCGTCTATTAAAACATCCCCCTCATTAAAATCAATAATACCTACAACTGCTTTGATAGTGGTTGTCTTTCCTGCACCATTGTGACCAATAAAACCATAGATATCACCTGATTCCACCTCTAACGACAGATTAGAAACTGCTGTTTTCCCACCCCTATAGATTTTTGTGAGATTTTGAATACTAAGCATATATTACCTCCGATGTTAATAATTTTCCTGTGTATGTTTGGTTTTTAATATAAATTATACTATTCAGCCATATAATATAGATTATTAACTCGGCTTTCCTACATCAAAAGTACATTGGTGTTCATACTTATCAATGGTTTGTTGCCAAAATAATTGCTAGAATTAGTAATGGCTGAATAGTAACAAATTATTAGAATTATTATCCAAGCTATAAAATATAATTCAAACTATAAATTATTATTCAAGCTATTAAAATATTATTTAAACTCTAATTATTATTCTAGCTATAAATTTATTATATCAGAATTAGAAAATAAAGCGGAAGATATATTTCCAAAATACACCATATAAATACGTTTATATTTTCTTCTTGGGCTCAGTTTAACATCTCAACAACCTAATGTGTAGGTGCCGATTGCTTTGACGTTTACTGTAAATAACTATTAAAACAAATATTATAATGTCATTTCTTCTTTTTAAACACAAATAAAGTGCGTTTTCTTTGTCTGAAAACGCACTTTACACATACTATGCTTATTCATTTTTCCAATGGTATTAAGTATTCTATATTAGAATTCTTTTAGTACTTCTGAAGCAAATACATCTACCCTCCAAAATCAAATTTCGTCTAACCTCTTTGAAACAAAGCACTCAATAATTTTGGTGTTAATGCATTTTTACAAACTAATTAGCAACTTTTAACTTTATCAAAAAATCATTTGCATTTCTGGAGTTTCTAATATCTATAAAATCAGTACAAGCGCTCTCCTTTTTACATTTATTACCAATATAAACAAAGTGTATAGAGAACATGCAAGGGTTATACTTATCAGTAGCTTTTATCAACACATATTCGCCCCAAAAATACTCCCTGTTTTTTGCTACAGAAATCAAGCCATTTTGATCAATCTGTAACAGGTCTGGATTACTACTTGACCATATTACATCCTTATAGTCTGATTTAATCATCCCAGAATAAGTAACAAAAATACCTTGAGCTGATGCAGTAGCATTATCTCCTAATACCAATGACATTTTATTAACTGATATTTTCAAATCTGAAAGTTTACCAACTTCAAATGTTATTTTACCAAACACCTTTTTATCTTCTTTATCCACTGCAGTTATGGTTGCTGTCCCCATTCCTAATGCAGTTATTTTACCATTACTATCTACTTTGATTATCTTTTGGTTGCTACTAGTCCATATTACGTCGCTATATGCACTATCTACAACTCCATCTTCAAAGTGTGCACTTACAGTTAAATTAACTGACATTCCAATATTTAATATCTTCTCAGGAATTTTATTAATTACAATAGTCACAGGTATTTGATTAATATTTTTAACTTCTAGCCTACCCACATCTGATTTATTGCCTGCAATATCAATACCAAAAGCTTCAATAATACAGTTCTTTGCAATTGTAATAGGCTGTGTATAATCTAACCATTCACCGCTGTCTATCCTATACTGCTTAATATTTGCATCACCCCAATTATTTATTGTAATGATAACTTTACCGCTTGTTGGAGTATTTATATTAGAAATAAGTACAGGTGTTATTGGAGCTACTTTATCAATATTCTCAACTCTTATAATACCTATTTCAGATATATAGCCTGTTGGGCTAATTCCTCTAGCTTCTATTAGTACATTTTGTTTTACTAATATTCCGCTTGTGTATTCTTGCCATTCACCTCCATTTATTCTATACTGCTTTGTAACAGCAGTTCCCCAATCGCTTACTATAACTGTTACATCTGAATTTGTAATTACAGTCTTGTCAGCAGTAAGAACAGGTTTTATTGCTACTGCAATATTAATTCTGTTTTGAACAGCTTCAATTCTTACTATTAGAGAATTCTTAATTTCTCCGTCCTCTAATTCATTTACAAGTTTTAATACTTCGTTTAGTAATGTCTGAGCAATATCTACCTCTTCTCGATTAGTTAAGCTTTGTGCTGTTTCTTCAAGTATTTTTACTTTTAATTGTGCAGTCACTATTTTGAGTTTTTGTAGTATCTGCTCTATCTTCTCAATGAACTCTGTCTTTTGCTGTCCATCAGGAAGATTATTTACTAGCGCAGTAGTTGCAGCTATTAAATCTTGCAATTTGTTTATGTCGTCAATGCTTGCTATATTTGGCAATAACAAGTTTATCTGCGCTAGGTTTACATTTATTTGTGCCACATTCAGCTGATGCAAATATGGTGCTCTGTCTGCTTCTAGTAATTTGTTTACTAGAGCAGTAGTTGCAGCTATTAAATCTTGCAATTTGTCTATGTCATCAATGCTTGCTATCTTTGGCACTAGTATATTTATCTGTGCTATGTTCACATTGATTTGAGCTACATTTAACTGCTTGATATATGGTGCTCTGTCTACTTCTGGTATTTTGTTTACTAGTGCAGTAG